>PKYQ01000014.1:0-9205 GCA_003133685.1 Acidimicrobiaceae bacterium | reverse complement strand
CCTGGCTCGGTCCGAGCGCCAGGCCGCTCAATAACAGCGCCATCACGCCAAAGGGGACGACCTGCCAGAGCAGCACACGACTTCGTCGTTCGATGCGCAGGTCCTTTCCCGCCACCAACAGTGCGACGCGAATCACGACTCGCTCACGATCCGGCCGCCGGCCATCAACAGCGTGCGGGGGTGCAGTTGCGCGCTGCGCAGGGGATCGTGCGCGCTGACGACGACCGTGGCACCGCGCTCGACGACTTCTTCGAGCAGTGCGTCGAAAAACGTGCGGCCTTCGTCGTCGAGCGACGCGTAGGGTTCGTCGAGCAACCACAGTTCCGGGCGCCGAAGTAGCAGCCAGGCCAATCCCAGTCGTCGACGTTGACCGGCGGACAGTTGTTTGGCGACGATGTCGCGACGACCACTGAGCTCGACGCGCTCCAACACCGTCGCCAGACCGTCGACCGGTCGACCGAGCGCTTTCGCGGCGAAAGCGAGGTTCTCCGCAACCGTGAGGTCGTCGTAGAAGGAACCCTCGTGGCCGAGCCAACCGACGCGACGTCGAAGCTGGCGTCGATCGACGGTGGCGAGGTCCAAGCCGAGGACCGAGCCCTCCCCCGCGCTGAGTCCGATTAATCCGGCGAGCAGGCGCAAGAGGCTCGTCTTACCCGCACCGTTCGCGCCCACGAGCACGGTGAGTGACGACGAGTGCAGTTGAAGGTCCACGCCACTCAATAAGGGAAAACCACTGGCCATCGAGACGGCACCGCGCAGCAGGACCGTTGATCCCTCGATGGTGGTCACGACTACCGGGCGAGGGCGTCGATGTCCGCGGCCACCATCATCTCAACCAGGCCGTAGAAGTCGACTTCGCACTTCCAGCCCAACTGCTCGTGCGCCTTGGTGGCGTCGCCGACCAAGAGGTCCACCTCGGCCGGTCGGATGAACGCTGGATCGATCACCACGTGGTCCTCGTAGTTGAGTCCCGCGGCGTTGAAGGCGACTTCACAGAGCTCGCGTACCGAATGCGTTTGGCCGGTCGCCACGACGTAATCGTCGGGGACGTCGCGCTGGAGCATGGCCCACATCGCGCGCACGTAGTCGGCCGCGTAGCCCCAGTCGCGGTGCGCGTCCAGATTGCCGAGATGCAACGAACTGTCGAGGCCGGCCCTGATGCGCGCGGCGCCGTGCGTGACCTTTCGCGTGACGAACTCGAGTCCGCGCCGCGGCGACTCGTGGTTGAAGAGGATTCCCGATGTCGCGTATAGGTCGTAGCTCTCGCGATAGTTCACGGTGATCCAGTGGCCGTACATCTTCGCGACGCCGTAGGGACTACGCGGGTAGAACGCGGTGTCCTCGTTCTGGGGCACTTCGCGTACTCGGCCGAACATCTCTGAAGAGCTCGCTTGGTAGACACGGATCTCCGGGTCGACGATGCGGATGGCGTCGAGCATTCTCGTGACGCCGAGCGCGGTGATCTCACCGGTGAGCACCGGCTGGGTCCACGAGGTCTGGACGAAACTCTGGGCGGCGAGGTTGTAGACCTCTGACGGTCGGTAGTCACGCAGGACGTTGATCAACGAGACCTCGTCGACGAGGTCGCCCGAGACCAGCGTTATCTGGTCCTGGATATGGCTGATGCGCTCGATCGTGAGCGTGGAACTACGTCGGATAAGGCCGATGACCTCGTAGCCCTTCGTGAGCAGCAGTTCGGCCAGGTAGGAGCCGTCTTGACCGGTGATACCCGTGATAAGTGCTCGTTTGGCCACCGACAGTCCTCCAGAAATGGGACCGACCACAGGTCCGCACCGAAAATGCATCTTACAGCGTGTGTCCTATTTGGACCCACCGGTTCGCCTTGACCAACTGAACCAAACGGCTCAGCGGTGCTTGCTCACCGTCCGATTCCCCGGACGAGTGTCCGTCTGAGTACTCGGTTCCGACCCAGAGCCCTCATCAAGTTTCCGTGATGGTTGTGCGGGTGGCGATCGGCTCTTCCCGCGTGATTCGCGGTGCAGATCCTTAAGGAATCAAGCTGTAGTGAGAAGCAGAGCGTGCGTGATTGCAGATGGAGTGATCAGTGTTGGCACTTATGAACTCCATCGTGCCAGGTTGATGGCCGCATTGAGGTCGCGGTCGATTGTCAGATCACAGGAGCCACACGAGTAGATCCTCTGCGACAGACTGAGTTCGCTCTTGACCTCGCCACAACCCGAACAGGTTTTGGACGACGGGAAGAACCGGTCGGCCATTCGCACCTCGACGCCGCGCCATCTGGCCTTGTAGAGAATCTGACGGGCGAGCTCACCCATCGCGGCGTCCGAAATCGACTTGGCCAAATGTCGGTTCCTTTGAATAGGCCACGACTTTATGGTGCCGGTCGCGGCTCGTAGCGCACTCGCCAAATAGAACACAGCCTCTTAGTACCGGTCATAATTCTGTCTCAAAGTCGTGCCTAGCCTTGGGCGATGGCTCGCATCGTCGTCGTCAGCTTTCGACTCGGGGGGACCGACGGCGTGGCGATCGAATCGGCCAAGTGGATCGCCGCGCTCACGACGCTCGGTCACCACGTCCAAACCGTCGCTGGCGACGGCGTCGCCGACCTCGTGATGCCCAGTCTGGCGATCAATGCCACGACGTCGACCTCGGTCCAGAAGTTGGAGGAGGCGCTTGTCGACGCCGACCTCGTCATCGTCGAAAACCTCGCGTCGCTCCCTTTGAATCTCGACGCGCGCGACGTCCTCTATCACGTGTTGCAAGGTCGCCGCGCGCTCTTTCATCACCACGACCTTCCGTGGCAACGACCCCTTCTCGCTCACCTCGAAGGTCCGCGAACAGAATCGCTGTGGCACCACGTCACGATCAACGAACTCTCGCGTCGGGAACTCCTCGAGCGCGGTATTGAGGCCGTGACCATCATGAACGCATTCGACTGTGAACCGCCGAGAGGGCGACGGGATTCAACTCGTCTCAGTCTCGACATTGACGCGCGCACGCTCGTCGTGATGCCGTCGCGGGCACTCCCCCGTAAGAACGTCGAGGGCGCGCTGGCGATGTGTGAAGCACTCGACGCGGTCTTCTGGCTGCTCGGACCGGCCGAGGACGACTACCAGGACACGCTCGAGGAAATGATTCGTTCCGCCAATGTCGAAGTGCGACGCGGACGGCCCGAGGGATTCGACGTGCACGACGCGTACGCGGCGTGTGACCTCGTCGTGATGCCCTCGACGTGGGAAGGTTTCGGCAATCCGGTCCTGGAATCGGTCACGCACCGCCGTCCGCTGGCGATTTACCCGTATCCGGTCGCCAGTGAACTCCGCGACTTCGGGTTCCGTTTCTTCGACCTCGGTGACGTTGCCGCGATGAAGTCATTCGTCGAAAATCCTGACGACGACCTCTACGAGCACAACCTCGCGATCGCCCTTGAGCACTTCAACGTGACGACTCTCCCCACGCGACTAAGCGACCTCTTGGATTCAATGGACGTGCGGTAGCGCCAACTAGCCTCTAGCCATATGGTGATCCAAGACGACCGACCCCGACACGCGGAACGTCGAGAACAGCTCTTGAGCGTCGCCAAGTCGCTCTTCGCGGAACGGGGATTCCAGTCGACGACGATGGATGACATTGCCCGCGAGGCCGGGTTCACGAAGCCGATCCTGTACCAGTACTTCGATTCGAAGACCGACCTCTACCGTGAGATCGTAGCGCAGCTCGCCGAGACGCTGCTGGCCTGCTTGGAGGCGGCGGTGAGCGCCGCCGAGCCGCCGCGCGCGAAGATTGAAGTGGCATTTCGGGTCTACTTCGAAATGGTCGTCAGCGAAACCGACGCCTTTCGAATTCTCTTCATCCATTCGCACGAAGGCGACACCGCCAAAGAGCTCCGTGCGCTCGAACTCGGACTGATCTCCTTCATGTTTCCTTTCTTCGATGCCTCGATGAGCGAAGATCATCGACTTCAATTGGCCGGCGGCGTCGTCGGCATCGCCGAAGGCGCCGCGATCGTGTGGCTGGAACAACAAGAGTCGAAGGGCTGGCCGCCACCGGCCGCCGGAGCCGCGGAACGACTGGCCGAACGTAGCGCGACACTTGCGTGGGGCGGACTGCGCACGGTCCACCAGGACTAGTCGACGCCTTCGTCGTTCACTAGTGACGCGAAAGCTTGAGCCAGTTCCCACAGTTGTCGCGCGCATTGGTCGTAGGTCGACTGGTCGCCACCGGCCGGATCGGTGACGTTAAATTCCGTCGACGGCTCATGCGCGGTTGCTGTACGCAACTGCGTATCAAAGTCACCGTCCAAGGACGCGAATCGCACGAACTGCGCGAGCTGAACCGCCTTTTTGGAATGTCGTGAGAAGTGGGTCCGCACGAAATTCACGTTGTCGGCTTCGGCGGCCAGGATCACGTCGGCCCACTCGCCGTCGGCGTCGCTCAATTGATGACTACGGTGCGCGCCGTAACGGTAATCGCCGAGTTCTTCAATCTTCACCAGCGCGTCGCGGGTTCGGGCGCTCATCGCGGATCCTTCGGTCACGTGCGTACCGGCAGTGCGAACGTGCCACTGTTCGCCAGAGCTTTCGGCGAGCGTCGTCAGCATGTAGCCGAGCATCACCGAACGCGCGACGTTGCCAGTGCAGAGAGTGACGATATTCAACGAAGGTGAACGCTCGAACTAATGACGCGTTGGCCGTTGGAATTGAAGTCCATCATTTTGCGGCTATCGGAGCGAATCAGGGATCTCCTCATATTTCGATTCGAATGTTTCTGCGAGTCGCAAAAATCGCACTATTAAATTGAGGACGCAATGGGATCTCCTTGGTTAGTTGTCATCTCAAGAGTGACTCACCAAGTGTTGCGTTGACCCTTTGAACCCACCTTTCCTAACCGTGCGACCTACTTTCACAAAGTGGCTTTGTACCCTACGAAGCGGCCATAGGCGTGACAAATACTTTAGGTGTGGATAAAGGGGACGTGGCTGAATCAGACGCGAAAAAACGGACCCCTTGCTTCATTGAAGACTTTGTCGACGTGGACAGTCCGTTCGAGACACTTCGCGCGCGCTTTAGTGGTGATGGTCAGTGGCTCGCGCCGCTGGCCACCGTCGCCGCGCAGGACGGAGATATCTTTCAAATGCGGATTGGTCCATCGTGGGCCGCGGGAATCGTGACCCGTGAGGTGAACGTCACTCTCTGGCCACCTCGCGAGAGAGGCTTCGCCTTGGCGCGATCTCTCACTTGGACACCAAGCGATTGGCAATTTCTTTTCCCTTTGCTTGAAGGTGATTTGGAGCTTGCCCCTCTTGGTCCCGACCAGTGTCGCATCTCCTTAGCCGCTACCTACACACCTGCGTTAGGAAGATTCGGCGCTCAGGTAGACCGGACTCTGTTACACCGCGTGGCCGCATCAACTGTGCGCTCCTTTCTTACTCAGATGGCAACGAAACTGCAAACCAACGTCGACGGACCGAAACAATAAGCCGTGACCGCCGGTCAGGACGTCTGGAATCTACTCACCACTTTCCCACCTCGCTAAAAATCGAGGGATCAAACTGGCTCTCGGGCGCTAAACGCCAGTACCAGTTTGCAGACCTGACCAAGGACTGGTCAGGTTGGGGGGAGTTTCGCGAGTGCCTCTTTCAGCACCTGAATCAACTCATCGTCCTGGGCCTTCAAGTGCTTCTGGATTTCTATTGCTTCGCTCAAAATCGCCTCCGCGTCCTTGTACGTGTTCTCAGATCGTTTGTCTGACGAGGCAGCCGCAATGTTTTGCCCGACGATAATGATCGAAAGCAAAACCAGCTGGAGGAACGTTTGTGCAATCCAGGCGATGAGACCTTCGCCACCAGGTTTTAGGGCCGGGGGTAACCCAATTAGGGCAATGATCGCAAAGACATAGGCGCACCACATGGTGCCCACTCCATCCGTGATCTTGACGGCCAACCAAGCATTGAATCGATTGGATGCTCTCTCGTTTGCGACCTCGGCCGTTCTTACTGGCTTGTCCCTGTGCTCCAGCCGCTCAAGCGTATGGGGGTGTGGTACGTGTGTATAAGTCGACATGGTCGCTCCTGTCCGTGGGGTGACCGAATCCTTTCATAGTGATGTCCGATATGGCCGGACGACAGTTAGCCGACGAGAGATCCAAGGCCTACCATCTTTTGGCTTTTGTTATCTGATGTGCACACCCGAGATGGCGCGTGCAATAATCCCCAATCTCAGCCGGTGCAGATTCACCGCGTCGAGTCGGACGCCGATGGGCTACCTTGCGACGATGGTCGTACGTCGGTTGATCGGCGAATCATAGGGCTTCGTGGCGAACCCCGAAGCACCAAATCCAGTGACCCGGAACGGTGGTAATGGTCGGTCAAGGAGAGACGATAAATAGAGATGCCCGCCAAGGTTCCGATTCTGGGACCTTGGCGGGCATCGGATCTACTGGAGAAGCGAAACTCTTCCAATGGTGTTGTGCTTCTCACCCAGGTTGACAGTGATCTCAACGCTCACGCTCTTGGAACGCGTGGATCCGCCCAGGTCACTGAGGCTCGCGGCAGTGAGATGGATGGAGACCGTTCCCGTCGCTCCAGCGGCCAACGAGTAGTTGCCCGTTCCGAAGTTGATGGTCTCCTTCACTGAGATGGTCTTTCCCGCCTTCCTCTTTCTGACGGTCACACTCGCACTGGCACTCAGCGATCCGGTGCACTTGGATCCGGAGCACGAGATTTTTACCGGTAGTACTTTGACGTTCTTGGCCAACCTGACGCTGGTGGTCACGAGCTTGACGACCGACACTGGCCCTGCCAGGGTCACCGTCGTCGGAATCGTGGAAACAGCTGGGTCGGTACTGTCGGCCGCTTGGGAGGCAGTCACGACGCAAGTACCCGCCGTGGACGCCGTGAGCGCGGTGCCCGTGATCGTGCAGCCCGTGGCCGTACCGTTGACGGTCGTGAAGCTCACCGAACCAGTTCCGGATCCGCCGGTCGTCACCAGCGTAAGAGGGGTACCTTCTGTTCCGGTGACGCTCGTGAGCAAAAAGGCTGAGGCGACCGTGACCGTGACCGTGTCCTGCCCGGCGTTGTCGACGTATGCCGAAGATCCGCAATCGTTGAAGACGAGGTAGAGCTCACCGCCGGTGGGTTCGGTGAGCGTCTTCGACGTGCCGACGACGAACGGTTGACCGTTCTTGGCGATCTTGGCGTCGAGCGAATCGTAGTTAATCGACGCGCCCGCCGGACCCGGACCTTCACCGGGGTAGTAGGGGTTTTTCGCGCAGATGAAGACACCGTTGGGATCACCGATCGGGCAGTCGGAACTGCCCCCTGCGTGGCACGTCGCGTTCCCTGCGACCGAGAGGCTTACTGACGATCCCGCGGGGATGTCGAGGCCGGTGTCGGTGAAGGTGGGCTTCAGCGCCGAAATGACGTAGGTATGGATACTGGCCGACGCCGAACTTGTTCCAATTAACCCAAATGCACCTAGCGACAACGCGACACCGCACGACAAGGAAAGGCCGACCAGGACGCGGACGCTTCTTTGGATGCGACCGCCTTGGTCACTACGCCGAATTATTTTCGCCATATTTTGCCCTTGCTAACTAGTGTTCAAAGAGCCCAATCATCACCGTTGAGATGGCGCCAAGCAATACGCCGTTTGGCCTATTTGCGCCGCGCGAACACTGGCACGAGGGGCGAGGCGGTGGGGACGTCCACGGCCTCAAAGAAGTTGTCGATCAAGGACGTCGTGCACGAATGCGGCGAGCTCGCCCCGGTTGAGTCCAGAAGATACGGACGCGACCGCCCGTGAGGACGCCACCGGTGTTGCGTAACAAAATGACCCGATGATCGGCATACTTGAGCACGGGGACTTCGTTCGGCGAATTTGTCCGCGTAATGACCTCGGAATCAGTTCTTCCCCTACGGTTGACGGTTGCCTTCCGTTCGGACGCTCGAGCCCTTCAGACCCACGTGGGGATTGCGAAGACAGCTGGCGGAACCACTCGTCGCTGGAACAACTCAGTTATCGCGTGATCCCGACAGTTTCGAACAGACCTATTTAGCGATCAAGGAAACGTTGTCGAGGGTTGCTCCACAGGGGCCCGTCGCGGTCGCGTCGGCGAACTTGATCACGGATGTCCTGGCGTTCGCCACGACCACCAACCGCTTGGCGACCCAGCCCATGGAGGTATCACTGTCATTGGAGACATTGAAGGTCAAAGTCTCCTTGATCTTGCCGCCCCAGAATACGTGGAGCACTTTCGTCACTGGCCCGCATCCCTGCGAGGGATTCCCAGCCATGAACCACGTCAGGAGGTATTTGTGACCCGGCGTCGTGCGCACGTTCTGCGAGAGCGATCCCGAAGCGTTCCCATCACTACCATCAGGTAGTGAGCCGTCGAGATCCACTGACTGCGTACCCGACTCGGGGGCAAAGGCGGTGCAAATGACATCGACGCTCACTCCGCCGATGGTCCATCCTTGGATCGATGTCGCGCGCGCGAAGTAGGTTGTGAACGGCGCTGGGCATACCGTTGGCGATTCGAAGCTGCCGTTCGTAATGAGGTTGGTTTTAGCCGGTGTGGCCGACGCCGAACTTGTGCCAATTAACCCAAATGCACCGAGCGACAACGCGACACCGCACGACAAGGAAAGGCCGAACAAGACGCGGACCCTTCTTTGGATGCGACCGCCTTCGTTACTGCGCCGAACGATTTTCGCCATGTTCTACCCGCTACCTAGTCTTCAAAGAGCCCAATCTTCTCCGTAGAGATGGCGCCACGCAATACGCCGTTCGGCCTATTTGCGCCCCGCGTGCTCTGGCACGAGGGCGAGGTGGTGGGGACGTCCACGGCCTCAAAGAAGTTGTCGATCGAGGACGTCGTGCACGAAAGCGGCGAGCTCGCCGCGGCCCTTGACACCGAGCTTGGCGTAGACGTTCTCTAGGTGCTTCTTCACGGTCGCCGACGAAATGTACATCGTTTCACCGATCGAGGCGTTGGTGGCTCCGCTGATCGCGCGCGCCGTGACTTCGGCTTCGCGAGCACTCAACCCGAGTGACTCCAGACTTTGCGATGTCGGGCGTGACGTTTGCTCCTGTAAAAGCACTGCACCGGGACTGTCGCCCAGCTCCTCGAGATAGCGCAGCACCATTCGCCGACCGCCCTTCTCGACGCGCAACGGCGTGAGCAACTTCAAAGCATCCGGGTTGGAGAAGCGAGATCGCTGGGC
>PKYQ01000025.1 GCA_003133685.1 Acidimicrobiaceae bacterium | reverse complement strand
GTCGCGTAAATGGGCAACGTCAGCGTCAACAGCACGGTGTAGAACAGGAAATTCTTTAGTCGAAAACGGAGCCTCGCGAACGCGTACGCGCCGAGTACCGCCACGATCAGAGTGAGAATCGTCGCCCCAGCGCTTTCGACCGCGATGTTGATGACGGAGCGACCGATACCACCGCCGGCATTGGCGCTCTGCGGGCCAGCGCCGAAGAGGGCCTCGTAGTTCGCGAACACGGGGTGAGTCGGGAAGAAGTGGACGGGCGTGCTCTGAGCCTCGGAGTTGGTCATCAGGCTCGTATTGAGGGCCCAGTACACCGGCACGAGTGACCAGAGGACCACCACACCCACGCCGACGGCGCGTCCCGATCGTCGGATTCTCTGGATCATCTAGAAGTCGACCTTTCTATAGAGGACCTTCAAGGCACCGACCGAAAGAGCAACCGTGACCACGGTTGTCAATAGCGAGAGGGCGTATCCCTGACCGAAGTTCAGGTTCTGGAAGGTGATGAAGTAGGTGGTGTTCATGACCGACGAAGCAGTCGTGGCACCGGCGTTCAGCACGTAGACCTGATCGAAGATGTTGATCGATAGCACGAGCGCCTCCACGGTGGCAATCGCCAGTCCCGGCCGGATCAGCGGGAGCGTGACCTTCCTGATCACCTGCCACCAGCCCGCGCCGTCGACGCGAGCTGCTTCGTACAGCTCCGCGGGAATGCTCTGGAGTGACGCGAGGATCAGCAAGGCTGCGAGCGGCGTGATCTGCCAGACCTGTACGAGCGAGATCAGAAAGATGCTCTCGAGCTGGCGAGTCCCGACGAAGATCTGGTATTGGGAGAGGAAATGCAGGCTCTTCAAGAGAGAATTGAGCAGGCCGAATGTCGGGTCGTAGATCCACGACCAGATGACTCCCTCGACGACCCCGGGCAGCGCCCAAGGCAGGATCATGATGGCGAGGACGATGCCCCGCCCGCGGAACTTCTTCTGCAGCAATATCGCGATCGAGGTGCCGAACGCAACGGTCAGTGCGACTCCAAAGAGCACGTACCAGCCGGTGTTCTCGAATGCCGACACGACTTGCGGGTTCGAAAAAATGCCGCGGAAGTTACCGAGGCCGACGAAGTGATTGGGCGGCGTCAACGGGTCGTTGTGAAAGAACGCCTCGATCACAGTGAGGACCGTCGGGTAGATGGCCAGGGCGCCGATGAAGACCACGAGCGGCGCGACCATCACATAGGGCAGCGGACCTGAACGGCCCACCCGGCGACGGTGGGCCGTCGCGCCCCCTGGCTTTCGCGGCGAATGCAACCGAGTCGCTAGCGACACGACAACTCTTCAACCTCGCGCCCCGTCGTCATCAGACGACGGGGCGCGAGGGCCCCCAAGATCGGCATCTAGCTCTTCAGACTCGCGATTTCCGAGGCAATCGCGGAGATGGCGCTCGCGACGCTCTCGCTTCCCGCGACGACGCTGTGGATGTTGGTGTAGACCGCATTGCTAAAGGCCGGGTACCACGGTGGCGCCCCGGCCGGGAACACCGAACGGGAGTGGTGCTCGACGAGGTTGACGAGGGCGGCACCGCCGGGGACCTTGCCGGAGGCCGCCAGCTGGTTGAGACCTCCGACGTTCGAGGGCAGCGGGAAGGTGCTGATGACGTTTGCCGATCCCGTAGCTCCAGCGAACGCGGCCTGGTTGGCCGGCTCCTCCATCCACTTGATGAATTGCACCGCCGCCGCGACGTGCTTCGCCTTTGCCGGGATGCCGATTCCATCTGGGTTGGCGAGGTTCGACGCGAGGCCCGTAGTGCCGGGCGTCGGGATGTACTCGACGTCGCTCACCACCTTCGACTGGCTCGGAACCTGATAGATCGTGCCGAGGTCGCCCGCGTAATCCGAGAAGACGCTCGCCGTGAGGTTGTGGGCCATGTCGGTCTCAAAACCCTGGTAGTCCTCGTATCCGAGATTGGCCTTCGGCACGAGGCCTGTCTTGTAGGCATTGACCATCCACGCCAACGCCTTGTACCCAGGAGACGACTTAGAGGTGAACAACGGGGCGTACGACGAGCTGAGGACCTGCCCGCCCATCGCCGCGGTGACCTCGTACCAGTACGTTGAGAGCCCTTCGGCAGCGGAGAAGGGAATGTCGAGCGGGTGCGCAACGATGCCCTTCTTTGCGATCAGCTGAAGGTCGCTCGTGTACTTAGTGAGTGTCGTTGGCATCGTCGTGATCCCAGCGCGCGAAAAGTCGGCCTTATTGACTGTCGTAACGAGCAGCGACACGTCCATGGGCATGCCCATCAAGGTCCCGTTGCGCACAAAGGAGCTGAGCTGCGGGTACTGCGAGGCAATCGACTTCGGGCTGAAGTACTTGTTGAGCGGCAGGAACCACTTCGTTTGGTAGTACTCACCGACCTTTGACCAGTCGACGTCGGTGACATCAGCGAAGTAGGTATTAGCCTCCGCTGCGGCGGCGATCTTCGTCTGCAGGTCGTCCCACTGGATATAGGACCAGTTGACCTTGATACCGGTCTGCTTCGTGAACTTCGCGAGCGTTGCCTTCGGGGGCGCGGGGTAGGCGATCGCGACGTTGATCGTCGTACCTGCAAGCGTTTTCGCCGACGCCGCGTTGCCGACACCCACGGCCAGCGTCGCGCCCACCATCGCCACGACGGCAAATACGCCGACGTGCCTCCTGTATGTTCTCGTCATATCAACTTCCTTTCTGTTGTCGGTACACGTTTACGAAGTAAAGATAATTCGCCGCCATCTTCGCAGCCACATCGCGTTCGTCGCAGCGGTGCTGCAGGAACTCGTGCAGTGGCTCGACCCAGAGCGTGCGCCCGATCGCAAAGCCCGAGTAGCCAGGCACGCCCGCGGCGGTTGCCACCCACTCGGCGACGAGCTCGCGGTCAGCACCCCGTCCAAGAACCAGACAGCCGCTGCGTGCGTGCGCAGCGCCATACGCAGCGACGCGTCGCGCTGGCTCAACGGCTTGGTAGGGCTCGAGCTTCCACCACCGAGGTCGGATGTCCGCGGCGGAGAGTTGCGCCATCGCCTCGAGGACGAGATCGGCTCGAACGGTCTCGTCGTATCGCTCGACCACACCACCGGCGACTTCGAGCTGGGCCGCAGACGGAGGAACCAGCAGTTCGAGCATCAGATCCGTACCGGCCCTCGCGGCGGCTACCGCGAGCTTCGCCAGGCGGTCCCGGCTTCGAGCGTTCGCGCTGGCGTCGCCTTCGGGGTTGTAGCGCACGAGTGCCTTAACGGTGTCCGCGCCGGTCTCGACGAACCTCGCCCAAAAATCGTCCTCGCCGTGCTCAAAGATGAACTCCGGTTGACCGCTCCGCTCCACTGGCACGACCGTGGGGACACCGAGCGTACGCGCCCGTGCAATCGCGGCCGAGCCGTATTCATCATCGACGAGCAACATCCCGACCTCGTTCACTGTGAGCGACCGCAACGCCTCGCTCAATCCCTCGAGTGCGAGACTCTTGGCCAAGGTTGCAATGGCAGTTTGCTCGCTTGGTGCGATGTCGAGTGACGACAGCAAGTTCCGCAGCGAGTTCCGGTGGTCGAAGGCGAAGACGAAGTAGTCCGTCACTGCCCGTGATCCTCGTGTGAGTCCAAGCGCTCGACTTCGATTACGGTGGCGCACGCGGCGACCTCGGAAACCTCGATATGGCCTGCGAAGGGACTGGCCATGCTCGCCAGCGCCCACGTCGCTCCCCTTCGGACTGCATCCATGAGCTCTAGTCCCTCGAAGTAGCCAGCCGCGATTCCCGCAGTTGTGGCGTCACCAGCACCGACCGGATTGCCCGAGCGCTGTGGATGCCGCACACGCCAAACGGACTCGTCGCCGAAGACCACAATTCCCTCGGCGCCAAGTGTCGCGACGATCGCCTGGGCACCGAGGACACGAAGGTGTCGGCATGCGGCAAGCACACTCTCAACGGAATCGCAGGACATCTCGGAGATGGCCGCGAGTTCGAAGCGGTTCGGTTTGATGACGTCAGGACGTGCGACAAGGGCCTCGCGAAGGGGTAATCCCGACGTATCGAGGACGACCCGCACCTGGGCGTTGTGCGCAATCTCAACGAGTTCGCGATATCCATCAAGCGGCACGCCGGGCGGCAGGCTTCCCGAGAGTACAACAACGTCGGCCGGCTCCATCAGGCTCGAGACGAGGTTGAGGAAATCACGCCAGGTGCCGGCGTCCACCTCTGATCCACTCTCGTCGAATTCAATCCAGGCATCACCCCCATTAGTCACCGCCGTGATCGTTTGGCGCGAGTCGCCGCCGCTCGTAACGAACTGTCCCGCGACACCAGAGTTGCTGAGCTCGTGCTCGATCCAGTCCCCGTTGGTGCCACCGACGATGGCGGCCGCGATCACCGGAAACCCGAACGAGGTGAGGATCCGAGCGACATTGATCCCCTTTCCTCCTGCCTGTGCGTGCATGGTCTCGACCCGATGAGAGTTGCCGAGGTCGAGGTGCTGGACTCGATAGGTTCGGTCGATTGCGGGGTTTGGCGTGACGGTCACGATCGTCGCCATCAGCGTTCATAGCCTTCACGACGAGGAACGACGCGATCGAAGGATTCACGTTGTGCCAGCGCGAGGGCGCCGTAGAGCGAGGCGTCGGCCCGGAAGTGCCCGACGGTCACGACCGGCGGAAAGGGCGTGGCGCGGTTCACGATTTTGGTGACACGCTCGAGCGAGGCGTCCCCGGATCGGACGTAGCCGCCGCCAACGACGATCACCTCCGGGTCGCAGATGATCGCGAGGTTCGCGGTGAGCGCCGCGATGCCGTCCCAGATCTCATCGGCTAGTTGGCGAGCCCGCTCGTCTCGCGGTGCTAGATCCATAAGTTCAGCCACATTCATCGGGCGACCGAGTACCGATCGCGCCCGGCTCTCGACGCCCCTTCCGCCGAGGGCCTCTTCGGCGGGTGCGGCGCCGTCCGCAGCCATGAGCGGCTCGTCGGCGCCCCGCAATAAGCAGTAGCCGATCTCGCCGGCGGCACCGTGAGCGCCGTCAACGAGCTGACCACCCACGACGAGCCCGGCGGCAACGCCGGTTCCAAGATTGAGATAGATGCCCTGCTCGACGCCGACCAGGGCCCCCCAGAAGAGTTCGGCGAGTGTGGCTGCCTTGACGTCATTCCCCACCGTCACTACGAGATCAGTGAAAGCCTCGGCGAGCGTCGCGGGAATCGAGAGGCCGCTCCAGCCGGGAACGTTTGGGGCAAGCTCGACGTGGTCGGTGCGAGTAAGGCCCATCGTTGAGACACCGAGTGCCACAACGTCGCCTCCCGCCTCTCGCTCTTGAACCAGTACCTCTTGTGCGAGCGCGATCGCGCGCTCGAGAACGCGGACGCCACCATCTGACGCTGATGTCGGAGCGAAGCATACGCGGCGAAGTTCTCCATTGGTATCTCCCACCGCGGCGGCGAGCTTTGTTCCGCCAATGTCGAGCACCAGCGCTGTACAGCCGACGGCGTCAGTCGGAATTATCACGCGATACCTCTAGAGGACGACCGAGCGCGTCAAGAACCGAGGCCGGTCGACATCGATGCCGCGAACGGACGCAAGATGTTCGGCGACGAGGTGAATCCGTACGAGCTCCACCAGCGGATCTCCTTCTGGTCGAAACAGGCGAGCACCCGTGCGTTCGATCTGCTCGTCGATGCTCGGTTCTTCGTGGTCGAGAACCCAGACCAGGGAGCGTTCAGTGAGCGCGGAGATCGGACCGTGCCGAAACTCCATCGTCGGGTACGCCTCAGTCCAGGCACCGAGCACCTCGCGCATCTTGAGGGCCGCCTCGCTCGCGATCGCCGCGGCCATCCCTCGACCGAGGAAAACGAACTGCAAGGTGTCCTCTGCCACGCGCGGTGCCCCGATAGCGAGCTGCGCTACTGCCTGCTCTGCCGATGTCTCGATATCCCAGCCGAGCGACGTGAGGATGAGTGCCAAGGTGCTCGTCGCAAAGCGCGTCTGGACGATCGACTCTTCGTCGGCGAATGAAAGGAGGATTAAATCGCTTGCCGCCCTGGCAAGGGGACTGTCCTCGGTGGCAGTGACCACGACGACGCGCGTCTGAGGCGAGACGGACGCGACCGCTCGGACTACTTCCGTCGTCGTGCCCGAACGCGAGACGGCGACCAGTGTGTCGTAAGCGCGATGGGCCGGGAACTCCGACGCGGGAAACGCGTCGGTCTCTCCGAGTCCCTGTGCTTCCCGATATCTGGCTACCGCCTGCGCTACGTACAACGAGGTTCCGCATCCGATGAGAGCGACCCTCTCGCCTACGGCGGGTAGCGGGGTGCCGTCGCGAGCAAGACGCGCGGCACGACGCCAAAACTCGGGTTGGCTTCTCAACTCCTCAGAGAAATGGCTCATAACGTCAATTTCGCACACGTACGTTCTGCGTCGTCATAAACGCAACCATAGGCACGTAACGGGCAGTTCGCAAAAGGGCCGAACGTCCCAAACGTTCGAGTTTCTTAGAACGCACGACACGCTCCAAACAATTAAGCCTGGATACACCGTCTCGTCCCCATGACTTGCCGGCAATCCGCAACCAATGAAATGCTGGCGCGAATCCGACAGCATTGATTAAGCCGAGATACAGCCGGTCGAGGTCGTGAGCGCGAATTTTCGTGAACCGACCTGTTGCCTCGCGCCGGTCGAATACGAAGCCTTGGTTGACATCGTTGACGAATCTTGGCGTGGCCTAGAACTATGGAACAAAACCTGACACCCACATCGACATCACCACGGCCATGGACGACGTGGGAGTTCTCGAACACCTCACGGAGTACTGGTCCACGACGATTGGGTGCCCTATCGTCACTGCGACGGCGTCGCACACCAACTTTGCAATGCTCATTATGCGGAACCCGGGGTTATGTGGAACTGGTTGGGCCTCAATAGGTGACGCGAGTTTTGGCAATTAGAACACGGTTGTTTGATACGCAACCAGTGACTATGGGCACCATTCGTCGTGCTACCATTCGGGAAATTGTCGCTCAGTACTGACGACCATGGGGGCAGTATGAATTTGAAACAATCAGCAAATGATCCATCAGTCTCAACTCGTATGCGGTCGTCGGTGTGAAACACGTCACCCCCAAGTCGGTGTCAATCTTCTGCGTGCTGTCGGTCACGCTCGCCATGACCGTTGCACCGTTGGTGGCAACGAGTGCGCCCGCCCAAGCGGAGACCGGTGGTGTTGACCAAACGCCGGTGATGGGCTGGAGCAGTTGGAGTTTTCTGCGCATGGGCCTCAGCGCCGCCAGAATCAAGGGGGAGGCGAAAGCACTAGTCACGACGGGCCTCGCCGCAGATGGCTACAAGTACGTCAACATCGACGACAACTGGTATCAGTGTCCTGGACCGCAGGGCCCCAACGTTGATCAGTACGGTCGGTGGATTATCAACAGCAAGGAATTCCCAGACGCTGGATCAGAAAATGGTATCGAGGCCGTGGCCAAATACGTGCATAGTCTGGGACTGAAGTTCGGTATCTACGAAACGGCTGGAATCTCAAAACAAGCCGTCGCGAAGAACACCCCAATTCTTGGTGCTAAGTACACTGCCGATGAAATTGCCACGAAGGCCCCGCAGAATAATTACAACTGCGCGGGTATGGAGAGAATCAACGACAAAGCACCAGGCGCTCAAGCGTACGTGGATTCGATCGTCGATGAACTTGCGTCGTGGGGTGTGGACTACATCAAACTCGACGGCATTACCAACCAAAATGTGCCCGACATCGAGGCCTGGTCACGTGCGATAAAGCAGTCCGGTCGTTCGATGGTCCTCGACACCACCGAGGGCAGCTTCACCGTGAAAATTGCCCCGAGTCTCAAGTTGTATTCAAACCAATGGGAGTTCGCCCCCGACATTGAGATCAACGGTCCAGATGAGGGGCTTCCAAAAAGTTGTTATACCGCGACCTTTAAGGGTTGCTTGAGTGTCTTTCCACTGACGAGCTATTCGCACTGGGAGGACCGATTCAACGACGTCGCCAAATGGCAGTCCTTTAGCGGTCCGGGTGGTTTCAATGACTACGACTCAATCGGGGTTGGCGACGGTACCACGAAGAGTGGAATGTCGTTTCACGCAGAAGAGAGTGAGTTGAGCCTGTGGTCGCTTGGCTCAGCGCCGTTGGTCCTCGGCGTTGATCTGACAAGCGCGGTGACCAACGCTTACGGGTCTCGAAGCAGTCTTGACCCGACGGATCTCAAATTACTGACGAACAAGCAAGTGATCGAGGTGGATCAGGATTCGATTCCCGCAAAACGGATCTTCGACGTGGACCACACGCAGATGTTCGCCAAGGTAGAACCCAGCGCTGACGGGATCGTCGGACTTTTCGACACGAAAACAGATTTAAGTGCCGCGAACGAGACCATCACGACAAGGGCATCGGCGATCGGGCTTCGCGGTGACAGCTCTGGATACAAAGTCCAAAATCTTTGGACTGGGCAGGTGAGCGCGATATCGGCAGCGGGCAAGATCAGCGTGAGCGTCCCCTCGGAAGGCGTGGCCTTGCTTCGCGTCACTCCTTTAGGTTAAAACTCGCTGCGAGGGGACTTCTCCTGCGTTGGTCAACGGGTGTTGCAACGCCCACTGAATTCCAAGCGGCGACCGGCAAGCACAACCCCTGCTCGCCCGAGGACATCTACACCTCACGCATCGTGGGCTACTCGATTGGCGAGAGGATGAGAGATTGGTTTATCTTCCCGGAATCACACAGAGGGATCGGCCTGTCAAGCCCTATGTGATTCGCCTCGCAGCAACGTCCTGCTGTGGTGCGACAAAGATGTCCTCGTGGTCTGCGGCTTCCAAGCGCGGGTTCATACCAACACCCCGTCCTTCTTGGCTAACAGCCCACGCTATACCGCTCTCACATCCGAGTGAGCGCTGCAGTGGGCGCTGCAGGACTCGAACCTGCGACCTCAGCCGTGTGAAAGTGTTAACACCCTTTTCACCAGACGACTCGAGACGACGACAGACCACTTTGACCAGGACTAATGACAACGCGAGACGACGTGGGACAACTGCGCACGACGCGATTTGTGGAGCATTTTGTGGAGCAGATGAACTCGGCTTGAAAGCGGCTGAGATGACAATTCAGATACACGAAAGCCTGAGAGTCACCTCGCGGCGCTCACGCTGCGCGAATCCTGGCTGTTCTTGTCACGACAAACCATCCAAACTCCACAGCCCCCACCAGACATGAACGCGCACGGTCCACGGACAAACGGTGACCCGCAATCTCACAGAGGAACAAGATGAACGCTACGCCTCCTGGCTTGATGATGCCCGGCGCCTGCGCAGTCTGGTGAGTGAACTCAAGGAGCTCTCACTGTGAGCCGCGAGTCAAACCGAAAATTGGGAAATACGAAGAAGACGAGGTATCACTCGCCCGATGTGCGGAAAGAGCTTCAACTAATGGCTAGCGAGAGTTTCGAGCATGTTCTGGAATGTAAATCGCGGGTACTACTTGAAATTCACAGAACCCGAATTGATCCGAAAGCTCGTCGAGGAACTCGGCGACGCCGAGAAGTTCAATAGCTATTTGGAGGAGTCGCGATGATCTTTCTGGTTTTCATTGTCTTGTTCGCGGTCACTTTCGAAACTCTGGACCTCCTATTTGTGTAGCACGTGGCGTGCTACACTACTTCACATGCCACGCATTGGAATCCGTGAACTCCGCCAACACGCCAGCCGTTACATTGAGCAGGTACGCCAGGGTGAGACGATCCAGGTCACTGACAACGGGACGTTAGTGGCTGAACTCATCCCGGTCGGCGAAGCACGTACCGTGCGCGAACGACTGCTCCGTGACGGGCAACTGATCGCCGCGCAGCGCTCGTTTCAAATACCAACTCCCCTTCCTGCGAAGGTGGGGTCGCCGAGTAACGCCCACATTCTCGATGAGGTACGCAGCGAGCGGTTTTGATTTATCTCGACACATCCGCGCTATTCAAACTGGTTTGTAGGGAGGCCGAGACCGATGCACTTTCGGCTTGGCTGCTCGAACGAGTTGACTTGCCAAAAATTACTAGCGCGCTGACTCGAGTTGAACTACTTCAGGCAACACGGCGACTCGATTCGTCGCCGGTTGGTATTGCCACAGCCTTGCTTGCGGGTATTGATGTGATTCCGATCAGCGCCGTCGTGATCGACGTCGCGAGCGAACTTGATCACGTCCGGAGTCTCGATGCGATTCATCTCGCGAGCGCGCTGTCGATCAACGACGGTTCTTTGGTGATGCTCACTTACGACGCGCGCCTTCGCGAGGCGAGTCTTCGGATCGGCGTTAGCGTCGAGACGCCGGGCGCGTAGTCCAGACCATCTTCGCCGACTGGGGTCCTGAGCGATGCTCACCGACTGCGCCGCCAAGAGCACACCTTCGAGATCGCTGGCGGTGAGTTCAACCATTGAAAATTGATAGCACGTCAGTGATGACCCACAAATTATCTGTGGGTCCAAGGAGGCTCGAAAGCCGAGTCGCCGGTGGATGCGCACCATTTCTCCTGCACGTGTTGCACCGACTTGGCTCGTTCCATTGACCCACGAATCAGTGATGGGTCCAACAGGGCCCCCAGGTGGAATTTCCGAGGGAGTGTTCTATGGATGACTTTGAGTCGCGGTGAATCCCAAAGCCAGTTAGATTGCGCCTTCTACTACCTGATGCGCACGTCAGAGATGGCGCGTGAAATGATCAGGCGCTGAATCTCCCAGGTATCTTCAAAGATCGTGTGGATATTGGAGTAGTGAACCACTACGGACAGTACGTACTCAAGGGAGGGACCAGCCTCTCCAAGGGATACCGATTGATTAGTCGTTTCTCTGAAGACGTGGATCTTTTGCTTATTCCTCAAGCGAGGGACGAGGAGAGCGGCGTCGAACAACTGCTTGAACAAGTCGAGCGGACCATCTCCAACCTGACGGGACTTGAGATCACGAGGGAGAAGGCCGAGGGGGGGGTTGCAACCATCTCTGTTGCTCCATATCCAGGGGTACTATCCGAGTACCCCAAAGAGCATCAGCCACAGATCAGAGTCGATCACGGCGTTCCGGGCGGTCCCATTCCTTGCGAGTCTCGCGAACTGGTTACCATGCTTGTTGACCATTTCGTCCAGGCACAGCAGGACTTCCTGCGCTTCGCAGGATCTGCAGCCATGTCAGATCATGATGCTCCATCCAACTCGAACGCTCGTCGAGAAGCTTTGCGTAGTTGACGGTATCGGTCGAAGAATCGCTGGCGGAAACAATGCGGTCCGCTCCAGGGAAGCGCGTCACTACTACGACCTATGGCACTTGCTGGACACAGATAAGTCTCCGGCAATCCAGTATCTTCAAGAGCACGGTGATGTCGAACTACTCTACGACGACTGTGTTCGGATCACCCAACGGTTCTACGGAAGCTCGCCCGAGCGTCCCGAAGGGGGCTTCGCTTCAAGCGTTGCTTTCGCTCCCGAAGTCGTCGGCGTTGTTACGAAGGCCTATGCGAAGATGTGTGGCGAGTTAGTCTTTCCGGGCTCGAATTGCCCAAGCCTTCAAGCTGTCGTTGATCGAGTTCGCACGAATGCGAGTCATTTGTAGTTCTCTCGAATGTTCGGGAGAGATGCGGCTATGTCGCGCTCGCGCTCGGGACTTCAACGAGCAAGGTGTCTAACATCGAGAGGCGATCTACCACGACACCGCCTTCACTGAAGCGGACCCGGAAACGGGACACCGACTTAAGGTTGAGCACTGACGCTGCACGCGACGCGATTTGTGGAGCAAGATGAGCGCAGCGCTAATAGGGATGAGGTTGCGTCGCTTCGTGTTCGACACCCTTTATACCTGGTCCCGGGGCGTTAACAACACTACGATCCGTGGGCGCTGCAGGACTCGAACCTGCGACCTCAGCCATGTGAAAGTGTTAAGAACCTTTCAACCAGACGACGCGACACGACGACATGGCACTTGACGAGGAACAATGACAACGCGAGACGACGTGAGAAAACTACACGCGACGCGATTTGTGGAGCATTTTGTGGGGCAAGATGAAGCGTCAACAGTCCCGAATGAATCAAACAGCTTCAAACCAACGAGAGCTCTGCTAATCAACTCAATGTCATCCCTTGCGCTCTCTGTTGGTGCGCGGTTACTGGATTTCGTAGGTGCCGTCGAGGCGAGCGCGTGCGACGACATGTCCGGCCATGGCGTGGAGTGCATCGCCGAGGGTGAACTTGTCGGGCAGGTCGACCTGGGAGTCCAATGCGAAGAGTTGGAAGACGTAGGAGTGTGGCCCGTGCGAGCGCGGGGGCTTGGGACCGGCCCAGCCGCGGTGGCCAAAAGGGCCTTTGCCGTGTTTGAGCCCGGGGATCGGGCTCGGGTCGGTGAGGCCGTTCTCGGGAATGCCGCTTAGCGAAGGGTCGATGCCGAGCGTGAGCGCATGGGTGGCGGGTTTCGCGAAGGGGACGTCGGGGTCTTGGACGATGAGCACGAGTTCCGCTGTTTCGGCTGGCGGCGTTGTCCAGGCGAGGGCGGGTGAAATGTTGGCCCCGAAGAACCTCCCGCGGTGCCGCTCGGGGATGGGGGTGCCGTGGTCGAAGGCCGAGCTGGTGAGGGTGAAGTTCTCAGGCGCTTGAAAGTCGGGACGAGCCCAGACGAGCGTGTGGTGTCCGGCGTGTCGGTTGCGCAGTGCGAGGCCGAGGGGGTTTGCGGGCATGGTCTTGCTTCTTCTTTCTATATTTGGCGGATGCGGTTGGCGGGGCTGCGGAGTCTGCGGCCGAAGATCGAATGGGATGAGTCGAGGCCAACCTGGCGTTCCCGTCCGGCGATGAATTCATGCAAGACGATCCACACTCGGGAGGCGATGTCGGGCGGCGTGGCCAACCGGTTGGTCATCGCGGTCCTTCGGTGGCGCGGTTCATGTCGTGGCCAAGCGCCCGCCGTTTCGCTCGGCAGTCGCCAGCGCCCAGCGTCCGGTCGAGAACATGCCCAGCAGCACGACGATGACCCCACAGCCGGCGACCACCGACCACGCCGCGTGGCTGGCGTGCACGAAGCCGACCGAGCTGGAAGCGACGATCGCACCGGTGACCGCAACCCCGACGGCCGCGCCGGTCTGGCGAAAAGTGGAGGCAATCGCTCCCGCGACACCGGCCTGGTCTCGGGGCATGCCCGAAAGTGCAGTATTGGTAATAGGAGCGCTGACTAGACCCGCTCCGGCACCGTAAATGAGATAGGCGACGATCAGATACCACACAGCGGTGTGAGCGCTAAGGCCGATCAACATGACGGCGCCGACACCGATCAACGCTCCGGACATCATCAGAGCAGGCCTCGGTCCGCGGCTGGCTACCAATCGGCCCGAGACGGTGGAGAACACGCCGAGCATTGCCGCCATCGGGATCGTGAGTAATCCGGCGTGCAGCGCGCTGTAGCCACGGACGTCCTGCAGATACAGCGTGTTGAGGAACAGAAAGCCGCCAAGAGTCGCCAACGCGACGACCCCAATCAACGCCGCACCCGAGAACGGCACACTGCGGAAATATCGCATGTCGATCAACGGCTCACGGCGTCGAGACTCGAGTATGACCAGCACGATTGCCGCGAGCGCGGCAACCCCGAACAGCGCGACGATTGGTGCCGAACTCCATCCGCTGCGTGGCCCCTCGATGATCCCGGCGGTCAGGCAGCCAAGCAGAGCGATGACCGCCAGCTGACCGGGAGGATCAAGTCGACGAGGCCGCTCGGCCCGCGACTCGAGCACGAATCGTTGCGTGAGCGCAATCGCAATTAGGCCGACGGGAACGTTGATCCAGAAAATCGAACGCCACCCGAGACCGCTCACCAGCAAGCCACCGATCACCGGACCGCTCGCGAGGCTGAGTCCGGCGACGGATCCCCACATGCCGATCGCCTTCGCGCGTTCCTTCGGGTCCTCAAAGACGTTTCGGATGATCGACATCGCCACCGGGTTGAGCATCGAACCGCCGATGGCCTGTAGTCCACGAAAGGCGATCAGCCACCCGAGCGACGGAGCCACGCTACATAACAACGACCCCAGCGAGAACGCGGCCAGCCCGATCTGAAAAACCCGACGCCGACCAAAGCGGTCCGCGAGCGAGCCCGACAGCATGAGTAGGCACGCAATAACGAGGGTGTAGGCATCAATCGTCCACTGCAGATCACTCACCGACGCGTGCAGTGTGTGCTGGATCGACGGCAAGGCGACATTGACAATCGTCACGTCGAGACCCGCCATGAACACGCTCAGACAACACGTAGCCAGCACCACCCTCCGGTAGCGGTCCTCTTTACCGGACGTTTGCTCCGGCTCGGTCACAGCGATCACAGGTTTTGCGCCAGCCGCTCAATCAAGGGCGCGGCGATCATCAGCTGTCGACGTTCCAAAGGGCTAAACCCAGTCGATAGGACCTTTGCCAGCTGCTCGGCCCGCGCGTTGTGCTTGTCGCCCAGCACTCGCGTGCCGGATTTGGTGATTGCAAGAACCACGCGCCGCCCGTCGCTCGGATGAGGACGTCGCTTGACGAATCCACGCGCCTCGAGCGCCCGCAACGTCGTTCCCATCGACTGCACGCTGATCTGCTCGGCCTGAGCCAACTCGGTCACCGTGGTCAGTCCGTTTCGATCCAATCGCTTGAGGGCCGAAGCCTCTGACAAGCTCAGCTCGCCTTCAGCTTGCAACTGACGAAGCTGTCGTATGCACAAGCCGATGCTCATCTGAAGAGCCGCGGCAACGTCGTCGACATCTGGATCCAGAGGCATATACCAAGTCTAGCCTTGCTAGAGTAAACTAGCAAGGCTAGACTTACCAGTCAGGAGATTCGCGGGTGAGACGGTCTGAATCAAGCCAGCTGAAAGAAACACCATGATTGGACGAAGAGCAGTTACGTGAACGACCCAAAGTCGAACTCAACGTCGCGAAGTGATTGGTTCCTCACAGTTGAGACAGCGTGGAGAACCACTTCCGCGCTTTTAGCCATCTTGGTCAATTCGTATTTTGGACGCGGCCTTCAATTATCCTTCCAAGACTGAATTCGTGTTCAGCTGAATCGGCTGCACGACATTTCCATGCCGGTTCTTCCGCTGGTGATGAAAGCGCTTGTGCCGTCCAGTACTGAACTCATCGGGCGCCCGCAATCTTGTGGATCGAGACCTGCCAGAGCCGCTCGGCCTTCGCGGGGTCCAGCGCGTACTCGGTGACTCCACGGCGAACACCGGTCTCGAAGGGGACAGCTTCCTGGCAGTCCTCGAAGTATCGCCCGGTGACCCCGTCGACCAGTGGTGAGGCGGCCAGGAGTACGGATGTTGC
This sequence comes from Acidimicrobiaceae bacterium, assembly GCA_003133685.1. Classification (GTDB taxonomy): domain Bacteria; phylum Actinomycetota; class Acidimicrobiia; order Acidimicrobiales; family RAAP-2; genus RAAP-2. Next base: position 75,217 of record PKYQ01000025.1, on the reverse strand, counting down.
CGCTCCCTGTTCAATGGTCTTCACCGATACTCCGGTGCTGCCCTTCGGATCGAAGGTTGCCGGTGGTGTCTCCATGTGGCGACTCAGATTGGTGTCCGCAATGCGCCCCGGGTTGAGCGCGTTGACGGCGATCTCATCGCAGGCCCATCGCCTCGCCGCCTCGACCGCGAAGAGAATGTTCGCTGTCTTGGACTGGCTGTAGGCGGCCCACGCGTCGTACGGGTGCTGTGTGAAGTCGAGGTCGTCGAAAAGCACCTCGCCGTTGACGTGGCCGACCGAACTAACGACGACGACTCGAGACTGTCCGGCAACCTTGAGGACGTCGTGCAGTCCTGTCGTGAGAGCGAAGTGCCCCAGGTGGTTGGTGGCGAATTGGAGCTCCCAGCCCTCCTTTGTGCGTAGTTCTGGCGTCGCCATGATACCCGCGTTGTTGACCAGAATGTCGAGTGGTCCTGACCATCGGGCGACGAAACCCGCAACGGACCTTTGGTCGGAAAGGTCGAGCCTCTCGACGAGGACGTTCGTGTTTCCTGTGGCCGCAATGATATTCCCAGACACGCGATTGCCCGCTTCAATGTCGCGGACGGCCAGCGTTACTTCGGCTCCGGCTGAGGTCAGGGCCCGCGCCGTCTCAGTTCCGATACCTGAGGATCCCCCGGTGACGATGGCGCGTTTTCCGCTGAGATCGATACCCGCGATGACTTCAGCCGCCGTAGTTTCAGCGGTGAAGGGGGTAGATATTCGATTCGACATAAAAAGACTCCTTATTATGTGAGCTCTACACTGTTATGTGGAGTGGCATCCGTTTATTCTTATACTGTAAGCGGAGGCGGCTCCGATTGCAAGAGGAGACTGACAATGACTATTCCCACCTCGCGCACTCTGCGCGCTGACGCGCAAATAAATCACGATCGCATCCTTGAGGCCGCCGCCCAGGCGTTCGCTCGCCACGGAGCCGACACCTCCCTCAAGGCAATCGCCATGAACGCCGGCGTCGGCATCGGCACTCTCTATCGTCGCTTTCCGACACGCGATGACCTGGTCGAAGCCACGTATCGAAACGAAACCGCGCGCCTGTGCGAAAGCGCGCCCGCGCTACTCGCCGAGTTATCGCCGCACGAAGCAATGCGCGTCTGGATGGAGGGCTTCGTCGACTACATCCTGAATAAGAACGGCGTGACAGATGTGCTGCCCGCAATTCTCGCGTCGCGCGACGGCCTCCGAGCTCATAGTCGAGACCTGTTGAGGGATGCGATTCAAGCTCTCCTCGATGCCTGCATCGAAGACGGAGCGCTGCGCGAGGGCGTTCCGGCAAACGACGTCATGATGGCGCTCGGAGGAATCACTCTCATCGCCAAGCACGAGAGCGAGCGGGAACTCGCATCGCGGCTGATTGACCTGCTGCTCGCCGGTCTGGTTCTCACGTGAGATCAAACTCATGATTGAAGCAGCGCCGTCACTTTGGGAATATAATACCTGATTAATAGATGTATATTCGTAGTGCCATAAGAAGTCATTTTGTCTGGATTGCAAGAGCGATGCCGACTAAGATGGGAACTATGAAAGTTCGAGATTCAGTCGCTAAATCGGTCACGGAGACGGTCCGCCAAGCACGCCATCGTTTCTTTGAGGCGGACGACTTCGAAGGCTCACGCACCGCCGTGGAGCGCACGTTGAGTCGACTCGAGGCTGGCGGCGATTTGAGGCGCGTGCGCAAAGGTTTGTACTGGCGGGGTTCGAAGTCGCGGTTCGGCATGACACGTCCCTCGTCGACTCAGGTCGTGAATCACGTTCTCAAGGGGATGAGCTACGGTCTGACCTCCTTCAGCGCCGCGAACGCTCTCGGACTCTCGAGCCAGGTGCCTGCCATCACAACGATCGCCGTCGCTGGTGGAGCACCGCGGGACCTGGAGGATCTGTTGATCCGTTTCGTTGTCCGATCAGGCCGCCGTGGTCAAGCCCGCCAGCGTCTGCGTGCCGAAGAGTTTGCCTTACTTGAAGTTATGCCGGAGTGGGACGACGTCGTCGAACTCGATCTTGAGTCCGCTCGACGCCGCGTAGAGACTCTCGTTGAACAGGGCTCATTACGGCCGGCCGCCATTGCGAAGGCTGCGCGCGCCGAGTCAAGGGCGGTACGGGATGGGCTTGCCCGGCTCGGTGTCGTTGGTGATCGCGAACTCGCTTCGGTCTGATGGGACTTCTACGCGAAAACCCTCGGGAGCTGCGACAGGCTGTCCTTACTGCAGCTGCGAAGCTCAAGATTCCTAGCCAGGTTGTCGAGAAGGACTACTGGATTACGCAACTATTGCGCGAGATTCGCGGCGCACACTACGGGCGGTTCATCATGAAGGGCGGGACGAGTTTGTCCAAGGGATACGACCTGATCCAAAGGTTCTCCGAGGACGTCGACCTACTTCTCATTCCGCAAAGTGGTGACGACGACGGCACTCGCGTCGAAGAACTGATGATCGCGATCGAGCAGACCGCGCGAAACACAACCGGGATCGACACCAGGCGAGCGAAGGCAGAAGAAGGAGTCGCGATGATCACGATTGTTCCCTATTCGGGCGTTCTCGACAATTACTTCGCGAACTCCAGCCCAGGAGGTGCGCGTCGACCACGGCGTGCCCGGAGGTCCCTTGCCGAGTGAGTCGCGAGAGGTTCACGCACTCCTGGCATCGGCCTTTGGAGAAGTCCGAGAGCGCGAGGAGTTCGAGGATCTGGCGCCGTTCATGGTTCCCATGCTGCACCCGGCGCGAACTCTCGTCGAGAAATTGTGCATAGTCTCGTCGATCGGACGACGAATCGAAGACGGCAACGTTATGGTTCGTTCGAGAGAGGCCCGTCACTTCTACGACATTTGGTGCTTATTGGATGAGGAGCGCTCGCCGGCGTTGGAGCACCTGCGCACCATCGATCATGTGCCCGAAATCTTTGGTGACTGCGCGCAGATCACGGAGCGGTTCTATGGAAGTCTCCCAAAACGACCGAGTCAAGGTTTTGCCGCTAGTTCGATTTTCACCGCGTCGGTGTTCGAAGCGGTGCGAAAGTCATACGACAAGATGTGTGCACAGTTGATCTTCCCGGAAGCTCCTCGGCCTTCACTCGACGATGTCGTCGAACGTGTGCACGCCAACGCCCGCGACCTTTAGGAAGCTGGATTCTTGTCGACAATCTTGGTCGTACCAGCGACCTTTGTGATCTGGGTTCGTGACTGTTCCGGAGTGGGCGCTGGGGGACTCGAACCCTCGACCTCAGCCGTGTGAAAGTGTTTATACGCTTTTCACCAGACGACTCGACACGACGACAGACCACTTTGACCAGGACTAATGGCAACATGAGACAACGCGAGACAACTGCGCACGACGCGATTTGTGGAGCATTTTGTGGGGCAAGATGGACGTAGCTCGTAAACGGCTGAGATGGTAATTCACCTACACGAGAGCCTGAGAATCTCGCTTCCAGTCCTTCGGAGTTTGCGATACGACATCGAATCTCAATCTCACAATCGACTCACTCGGAGTGGCTCGTACTGCGATCCAATCTCTGAATCATCCATGGATGGGAATGTCAAGTCAATTTGGCCCCAGCGTGGTCATTTGATTTGGCCCCATCAAGCGCGCTCGATCGAGAAGCACCCCCACTCCAGCCAGCGAGAAGTTGTTACCTTCAAGGGCGGCCGTGTTCCAGATCAAATCCAGCAGGTCGGCCCGAAAGAGCGTCGGACTCGTTCGACAGGCTGAGATGTATCCGCTCGACGTCGAACGAAGACCACGCGATACCGGCCCCCTCAATTTGGCGAATCGTCCCGTCTGCGGGCCCACTTCGCATTGTTCGCCACGTCATCAATCGTCGGGGAAGACGCTGCGTTCGACACTCGGAAATTTGTCACGAAGAACAGTCCAGACGGTTGAGATGTCAACGTCCGCGTATTCGTGCGCCAAGATGTTTCTCATTCCGATCAATTGATGCCACGCAATGTCATCTCGCTCCTCTCGAAACGAGCTAGGAAGTCGCTTCGCTTCCTCGGCAAGTTGAATGACCGTGTTGATGGCGGCGTCTTGGACTATCCAGTCTTCATCGAATTTCCGTCTACCCATCTCGACGAGTATCTTCCCTTTGTCGAGAGAAGAACGCATCGCCGCGAGCGTATTCTGAAGGTTCCTCGACGCCTTCTCTTCGAATCTCGACAATTCAAGATCCTCGTCTTGCTCCAGCGTCACGTCAGACTCTTGATTCATGCGCGGTTTGAATCGTCCATCTGACGCAAGTTCCTTAGGGTCGCGTGGTTGATTATCCGTCACAGTGTCAGAGCTTCCCTCAGAATCTCTGACTCCTGAGGCACCGTGCGATCTGAAACTACGTCGACCTCTCGCCCGGTGATGTCCTTAACCTCCAGCAGAAATGCGGAGAGCTCTAGCAGCGAAGTCTCTGACGACGGCGTCACCAGCAAGTCGATGTCGCTTTCAAAGGTGTCGTCGAGGCGGGCGACTGATCCGAATACGCGCACATTGCCCAGTCCATTTTTTGAAGCGACCTCGATAATCTTGGCGCGCTTCTCATCGACAATCTCTGAAGGCAAGCGCCGAGTTGCTTGAAGCAACCGCTTCTTGGTTGACGGGTTGGGGGTAATAGAACCATTTTCGTACGACGAAAGTCGAGATTGGCTGGTCCCCGCACGATGCGCCAACGCCGCCTGGGTCAGCCGTGCCGCAAGCCTGGCGCTACGGAGTTGAGTCGAAAAAGCCATGACAATGATTATATCAGGTGATATGTAAATGTCCTCAGAGCCCTTCCAGTGACACGTAGCGACCGCCGAGCACGAAGTTGCTGCGACGTACCTCTTGAAAAGGGGTGAGTTGGTCGTCCGCGAACTTGCGCCAATACGAACCTTTATCTATATGTGCAGGTTCAAGGGTTCCAATCCTCTTGCCTTTCCAAATTGTGGACTCAGACAGCCGTCGGACTCCACTTGGGTTCGGAACAACTACAAGGACACGTCTCGGTACGAAATAGTGGCCTCAATTTGGTAGGCGCCTGCTCATCAGTTAAGCGCACGCCCCAAAATGCCAGCGGCGTCCCGATCGCGCTCAGGTAAAGTGCTCGCCTACTTTTCACGCACTACGACGGCTGACCGCAAACCACTTGGCCAGGAATGATGACGACGCGAATCGACACGACAAAACTGCACACGACTCGATTTGTGGAGCATTTTGTGGGGCAAAATAGGACCCATGGGAGACGCGTAACGCCGAAGACGCACGCCAGTCCATTGTCTCAATCGCGAAGTCGGCAACTTCCCTCAGAGTGGCGACGGAGCACACTATCGATGAGAATCTCAGGTCACTCGTCTGATGATGACCGCTGACCAGTTGCTACGTGGTATTTCGACTCTTGCGATTCTTACCGACATCGAATCCGAGAGCGGCGTACCCTGGAACTCTCTTCCGGTGCATACTTGCTAGCACCGGGATCTGAGCGTCGACGTAATCGTGAACCTCAACGGAGGATTTGCCGTCCAATGGTCGCAAGATTCGGCCAACGTACTGGACAACTCTCCCTCGAAAGGCGATCGGAAAGGCCATAAACACCGTATCGAGCGGTGGACAATCGAACCCTTCGCCGAGGAAACTGCCGGTCGCGACAAGCACCAGTCCCCCTTGCTTCGACGCGGCGTCCAGATCCGCCATGACTTTCGCGCGAGCCTTCTTCCCCATTCCGCCTTGAAGGACGAGAGGGGTTACTCCCCTCGCACCAAGTACCGACACCACTGACGAAAGGTGCTCAGTCCACTGCGTCAGGACCAGACAATTTCTGCCGTTGGCGGCTGCGGCGACTACGTCTTCACAGATTGCCGTGGTTCGAGCTTCGTCATCCACCAATGCGCGAAACAGGTCCTGGATGTGTGCACCGTCGTCACTCACGTCGAGATTGGTGTGGTGCACAATAAGTTCTCGACGGAAGTCGTTCTCCATGTCCACCTCTTCGTGCATTCGGTGGCGAATTGGTCCGCAGTACATGGCGATGAGGCCTTGGAGGCCATCGCGCCGGTAGGGCGTAGCGGTGAGTCCCAGCCACCGCCGGACACAGATTTGTTTGACACATCGCTCGAACGTCACGGCCGGCACGTGGTGGCATTCGTCGACAACCACGAGCCCGTAACGGTCTGAGATCTCGTTGAGATCTTCTCGTCGAGCAAGGCTCTGTGCCATGGCGACGTCGACGATACCGGTCGTCTTGTTCCGGCCCCCGCCAATCTGACCGATCTCCTTTGCGGCGAGGCCCAGGTGCGTTGCCAGTCGCTCAGTCCATTGCTCCACCAGTGGTTTGCGATCGACGATGATGAGGGTGGGCCGTTTGTGGTGCGCAATGAGTGCACAGGCGACCACGGTCTTTCCAGACCCGGGCGGGGCGACGAGGACGCCCAGTTCGTGATCGCGGAGCGCTCGCAGCGCAGCTTCTTGGTCTTCTCGAAGCTGGAAAGTGGGCGCGAATTCAATTGGTTCGGGATCCGAGCGATTCTCGTGGATGACCAATCGGCTGCCCGCCTCCGAGACAACACTGACTGCTTTCTCGGTGAGACCTCGAGGAAGCAGCAACGACTCGAGGTTCTCTCCGTAACAACGGATCATCCTCGGTGTATCCCACGTGGAGAACCTGAGCCGCTCCTTCTCATAGAACGCAGGGTTATGCAGTGACGCGAGATGCTTGAGTCCCGCGAGTAGCGCCGGTGGAAGGCCGGACCGCTCAATCTCCAACATCGCTTTCGCGACGCCGGCGACCGTCTCGGGCATTGCGATGGGAGCGACGTCGCGAGGACGCTGAAACGTTCTTTCTTCGGGTCCCGCTCTCACCTCGGGCGACGTCGCAAGGATCGACTCGACTTCAATCCGCGAAATTCGCTGCAGGGTCGACAGACAGGCCCACTGATCCCCCATTGGTTTCATGGTGCTCGGATCAAGAAATACGGTGGTTCCGCGATCTCGACATTCCTTCTGGAGAGGTAGCGCGATCAAGTTACCGAACGACCCCTTCGGCATGAAGTCCTGCGCGGGAAACAAACGGTCGTAGCTCGCGAGGTCGAGCTCTCCTCTCAGGTTCATCGCCTCACGAAGGAGCAGCGTGCCGAGTCGCCGAGCCATCGTCGCGGGCACCGCGTCGCGAAAGAAAATCCACACGTGTGCGCCGTCGCCCGAGCGCGAACGTTCGAGCGCCGAAGGTACCCCCATCGACTGTGCCGAGTCGAAGTAGGCGAGCGCCTCGAGCGCCCAGCCCGGCCCGTCGAAATCGCACACAACCAGGCGGCAGGTGTCGTCACCGTGCATCGGATAGAGCCCGGCGTGAATCTTGCCCGCCAAGTGATCAGCGATCACACTCGGCGTCAATGACACATACTCCTTGCCTGTCGATCGAGCGTTGGCAAAACCTCCCGCACCGCGGGCGACCATCCATGCTTTCCCGTTCTTCCGCTCTCCCACCGGAGCGCATAAACATCGTCACGACCGACAAAAAGCGACTGAAAGAGTGCAACCTTCGACTCTGGTGACGAAGAGCGATCAACCAGAGAGAGCGGAGCCTCATGTTCGACCGGTCCACTTTGGTTGACTTGTGGGCGCTCGAGATTCCTCGAGGACTTCAACCCGAGAATCTCGATGAGGCGTTCATTTTCTCGCTTCAATTCCTCGATTTGGCGGCGAAGATCAGCGTCAGTTTGAAGTTCTTCCTCGTTCATGCCGATCCCGACGCTCCTCCCCATCGCAGATGTTCGACATTACCCACGACTTAGGCGGTGATGTACACACCCCATGGACGACGCGGTGACTTTCGACCTTCAACGTCATAAGGGCGCCGCACCGATCGATCTGGGCCGACAGCATTCAGCATCATCGCAGGCCACAGCCTCCTAATATGGAGGCGTGATTAGACAGCGCGCGACAACAGTTGCCGAATGGGCGGAGCGGATGCATTCCGCGGAACCCCCCACGGAGGACGACGTCACGGTACTCCTAGATGGGCGTCGCCTGGACTCGAGAGAGTCAGTTGAGGCCTGGCTTCAAGAGGTTGAGGCCCTTCGGGTACTGGAAGCCGCAACCCGTGACGCTACCCACTAGCGGGCCTCCGCTTGATCTCAACCGACTGCTTGAGGTACTCACGCGAAACGACGTCGACTTTGTGGTCGTCGGCGGTTCGGCCGCAGGATTTCTAGGGGCGTCGCGTCTAACCGAGGATGCGGATTGCGTAGTGCGTCGCGAACGCGCCAATCTTGAGAGACTCGCCTCGGCCCTCCGAGAACTCCACGCGCGACTGCGTGTCGCGCGAATGACCGACGAGGAAGCGAAAGCGCTGCCGGTGAAAGTTGACGGAACGATGCTCGAGACGACCGGGAACTCGACCTGGACGACCGACGCAGGACCCTTTGACGTATTGGCCGATTTGAAGGATTTCGAAGGGCGATCCGTACCTTTTGAAGAATTGCTTTCCCGTTCGATAGCTGTTCATGGTGACGGTTTCGTAGTTCATGTCGCCTCGGTTGACGACATCATCGCGGCAAAGACCTTCGCCAATCGTGATAAGGACCGCGAGGCTCTTCCCGAACTGATTGACATTAGGGAACGAGAGCGTTCACTCCGCACCGAGCAAAGTCAATCGGGTCCTGAGGCTGAGATAAACCGGAGTCGTGACTTCGGTATTGAAACGTGAAAGGTGGCCACACTTTCGGCTTGTAGTGAACTCTGGTCTGCTCCACCACCAGATGACTCACGACCTTGCATAAAGGCAGCACCTCACGAACGAATCAAAATCAATACATGCCCCGCTCTTTTCAACAATCCGTGAACGCGTATGCGTACGTGGGCGCCGCAGTGGGCGTGCAGTGGGCGCTGCAGGACTCGAACCTGCGACCTCAGCCGTGTGAAGGCTGCGCTCTAACCAACTGAGCTAAGCGCCCGGAGGAGCAATGCTAGTTCGCACCGTGGTCACCTGCTTTTGCCCTTCGTTGTAACCTTCGTCTGTGCCAGACAACGATGTGTCACCGCCCAAACGCTCTCGGTTCCAGCGTCAGGGACGGAGACCATCCATGGTGCCGCGCGAAGTTGTCTTCGGGATGGACAGCATTGAACGCAAAGTAAGTCTCTACGCCGCCGGAGTCGCGATGCTCGTCGCACTCATCAACGTCATGTTTTGGGTCAAAAATACACCGTGGACCACCACGCAAAAACCCACCAAAGGCAATACCTGTCCCACCTTGTACCACCTGGTCAAGGGTCAATGCGAACATGTTTTGAAGAATGCCCAAAGTCACTGGGCCACCCAATTTGTCTTCATTTTCGCCATTGCGCTCATCATCTTGTTCTTCGCGCTGCGCCGCAAGAGGGCGGGCGTTGCATGTTTCGCCTGTTTCTTGGGCGTCGCCCTTCAGATCGAAGGGATCGTCTTCCTCTTCTTGGGTGTGTGGTTGATCGTGCGCGCCTTTCGACTGCAGCGTTACGGCGAGGCATCGTGGTCCGGATCGAATAAAGCGGCGAGAGAGATCGCGCAAGCGAAGAAAGAGGGCCGCGCACCGGTCACCAAATCAACCGTGATACCGGCATCGGAATCGGGATCGGCATCGGCACCACCACCAGGACCCGTGGCACCGCCGTCCGCTTCGAAGCGTTACACCCCGAAACAGAAACCGCGCAAGCGTTGAACCGTGCCAAAACTCGGACTGGACTATTCAACCAAGTGGGGTCGTTCCCCCGGCATTCGAGTCGTCCGTAATCTGATCCACTCAACGTTCCTGGTCCCCTACACGCGCTATCTCTCGACGATCGACGTTCGCGGACTGGAGAAGATTGAAGGCAACGGTCCGTTCATCTTCGTCGCGAACCACACGAGCAACATGGATACGCCCCTGGTCATCGCCGCGTTACCGAGCAGGATCCGTCGGCGCCTGGTCGTCGCGGCCGCGATGGACAACTTCTTCATGGATTCGGGCCGCGCCTTTCGCACGGTGCTGGTCTTCAACGCCATCCCGATTGACCGGCACAAGGTGAATCGTCGCAGCGCACAGATCGCGTTCGATCTGGTCCAGGAGAATTGGAATCTGCTCATCTACCCCGAAGGTGGTCGTTCGCCCGACGGCGCACTCCATGAGTTCAAGGGCGGCGCGGCGTATCTCGCCGAGCGCTCCATGAAGACCGTCATCCCGATGTACATCCACGAATCGGGCTGGCTCCAGGGTCCCAAGTACGCCAAAGCCGCAAAATTCGCCTCGGCCCCCGATCAGCATCGTCATCACGTCGTCGTGATCTTCGGCGACGCCATGCGGGTAGAAGACGGTGAGAACATCCGCCGTTTCAACAATCGAATCGTCGACGCCGTTGAACAACTCGGCCGCGAAGTGAGCGGCGACGCCACCTACGGCATCAAGCCAGTCGAGGGACTCTAGGCACTGAGCACGCGGCAGCGCTCGTGATAGAGCAAGTCAGCCACGCTCGCAAGTGGCTCCAGCTCGACTTCGAACACCGCAGCCAGGATCTCATCGCAGAACCAGGGGTTCATCGCGAGCACCGGTCCGTGCGCGTACGTCGCCCAAATGTTCTTCGTGCGATAGCCGTCGAGCTTTCCGTCATTGCCGCGTCCCTTCACGACGATGCCCAGCGCGTCGAGGCCGCCGTGGAGCGTCGTCCGACCGCCGTGGTTCTCGAAGCCGACGAGCAGTTGGCCCTCGACCCGAGTCGCGAGTTCTCCCACCGAACGACGTTCGCCGCGACTGGTCACGACGTCGACGAGACCCAGTCCTTCGTATTCGTCATCGCCCTCGACGCAAAACGTCGAACCCAGAATCTGGAGACCGGCACAGACCGCCACAACGGTGGCGCCGTCTCGCACGCGCGACACGAACGACGACTTTCGCAGGAGGTCCGCGGCGAGGCGTTGCGGGCCGTCTTCTCCCCCACCGAGCAGATAGAGCGCGGCGTCGGGGACCTCATCATTCAGCCCCACGCTGACGAGCTCGACGTCGAGGCCGCGTCGTCGGGCGCGTTGGGTGACGGCGAGGCCGTTGCCGCCGTCACCGTAGGTTCCCAGGAGATCGGGATAGAGCACGCAGAACGTCGTCACGGTTCGGACCTCGCCAACCAGTCGCTGAAGGCCGTGTAGTTCGCCAACAGTGAAATGGTCTCCTTCGACGTCGGCACCAACTCGTCATTGTCGACGACGACGAAGTCAACCTGTCCGTAGTCAAGACGCGTCGCCAAGTCGAGGCGGCGATCGCCGAAGCAGTAGACCCGATGTCCCCGCAACATCTCGAAGGGCACGTCGTACAGCCACGACGGGTCGTGTCCGTCGGCCACGCGGGCGTTGATCGCCACCCACACGTCCGATCCGTCCTCCGCCAACGTCGCCATCATCGCGGCGAAGCCCGAAGGATTCTTGGCCAACAGGAGTCGCAGCACGTGACCGTGCCAACGCCGGACACTGAAGCGTCCGACGACACTTTGGATGGCGTTGACCCGTCGGACCGCCTCTTCGAGATTGACGTCGACGCAGCGAAGCGCGCTGAGCGCCATCGCCGCGTTCGATCGATTGAATTCGCCAGGCATCGAGAGATCCAAAGTCACGCAAGCCCCGTCAATGACGAGATCGTCGCCCAGAGTCGTGGTGACCTGGACGGGTTTGGCGAAGCCGCAGGCACAATGCCACGCACTCCCGACATGACTGATCGCGAGCGTGCACTTAGGACACGAGAGGGCGTCGGCGAGCCACGACGTCGGCACGTCACACCACACGGTGTTCGCGCGAACTTCACCCGCGTAGACGACCAGTGGATCGTTCGCGTTCGCGACCACGACGAGATTGTCATCGTGGTGCGCCTCGAGAGCTTTGCGCCACCGTTCGGCCAGGTGGCGAACTTCGTTGGCGCGGTCCAGTTGATCGCGTGAGAGATTTAAGAGCACGACGACACTGGGGTGCGTCGACGCCAGCGTGTCGGCGAGCCACGCCTCGTCAACTTCCAGCGCGACATGCTCTACCTTCGACTCCGCCAGTGCCGCGACGTGTCCCGCGGGCATGTTGGCGCCGGTTTCGTTGGTCGTGACTGCACCGCCCCAACCCGCCACGACCATCGCCGTCGTCGTCGTCTTGCCGTTGGTGCCGCTGACGAGAATGACCATTCGCCCTCGCGCGAGCGAAGAAACCAAGTCGGGTGCGATTTTCATGCCCACACGACCGCCCACCACCGTGCCGGATCCCTTTCCCATTATGCGTGAGAGTCGGTTGACCGTTCGCACGGCCACTGAAGCGACCTGGTCACGTACTGGTGAGGATTTTCCCATCAATTCAACGTTACGTCCCGAGAAACACAAAAGGGCCAACCGGGGGGTGGTTGGCCCTTTTGCAAAACCAGTGCTTCAACAATCAGGGGGTATTGATGAAAGCAGGCTGATACCAGTATGCCGTTCGGGTCCGTATCACACAACAGCATGGAACAGATACTTCTTATCTGTATAGTCGATACGTGGAGATACGCCAACTTGAGGCCCTCATTGGGATCGCCGACCACGGATCGTTCTCCGGCGCCGCGGAGGTTCTCGGTACGGTCCAGTCGAATATCTCGAACCGGATCGCGCATTTGGAGACCGAACTCGGCACCGAATTGGTCAATCGCTCGAATGGTCTGCTCACCGAATCAGGCGAGATTGTCGTCGACCGGGCTCGTCGAATTCTCGGTGAACTTCGTGGCATCGCCTCGGACGTCTCGGAGTTGAACGCCGAGATTCACGGCCAAGTCGTACTCGGCATGATCGGATCGGCCGGACGCTGGATCGTGCCGTTACTCCTCGAGGCGTTGAAGGAGAACTATCCCCACATCGTCCTGCACATCGTGGAGGGCACCAACTCAGTCATCGAACCACAGTTGGTGAAGGGTCAGCTCGATTTGGCCGTCGTGGCGTGGCCGATCAACGCCCCGGAACTCAATGGCGTCGACATCTTCAGCGAGGACCTGGTCTTGATCGTCGCCAAGGATCATCCGCTCGCCAATCTTCCCGGTCCGTTGACGTTCGCGACCCTCGCTGAATACGAGATTCTCCTACCCTTTCGCGGTACGCCGATTCGTCGAGAGATCGATGAGGCCAGCCGTCTCCAAGGCGTCGAGTTGAAACCGATTATCGAACTGGACGGCCTGCGTACCATCGCGTCGCTCACCTTTGACGGCTACGGACCATCGATCCTTCCGGCGACCATGCTGTCGCGGCACTTGCGCGACAAGTTCGTCGCTCGACCGATCGACAAGATCGCCAAGCGTCGGGTGTTGTTGGCGATGCGTCGATTCGGATTTCCGGCGGCGCCGGTGCGAGCCATTCACGCGTTGCTCATCGACGTCGTGCGCCACGCCACCAACGTGCCCGACGGCGTGTATCTCGGCAAGACACCCCCTCACTAGGGTTCTTGCGTGCCCAATCAAAAGCCCGAAGAGGTCGCCGCGTTCATCGCCAAACGCGACCAGGCCTTCAGGCCGATCATCGCCCTTGCCGGGCCGCCGCCACTTCGAAGTCGCGCGGCCGCCGTCGACAACCGCTTTCCCTCGCTCGTGCGATCGATCACCCATCAGCTGCTCGCGACGAGCGCCGCCACGACGATTCACGGACGTGTCGTTGACGCCTGTGGCGGCGTGGTGAACGTGCACACCATCATCGCGACCGGCCCCGAGAGGCTTCGCGACGCCGGTATTAATCGCACCAAAGCACAAGCCATGGTCGACCTCGCCCACGACGTACGCGACCGTCGCGTCAACCTCTCGCGACACGGACGCATGAGTGACGACGAGATCGTTCGCGACGTCGCGTCGGTGCGCGGCATTGGTCCCTGGACCGCGCAGATGTATCTCATCAGCACGATGTCGCGTCCGGACGTCTGGCCGATCGGTGACTACGGCGTGCGCGTTGGCTGGACACTCCTCCACGGCCTCGATGAGACGATCAGCGAGAAAGACCTGCTCGTCGCGGGCGAGCGATTCGTCGGCGCGCGAACTTCCGTCGCCTGGTATTGCTGGGAGGCCGTCCACTGGGCCAAAGTGGCGAAGTAACCTCGATGAATGCCACTACTTGACCTCGCTGACTTCGAACGTGACGCCCTCGAAACGCTCACGACCTTTGCCACCATCCCTTGCCTCTCACCAGGCTTCGACACGGAATGGGTCCTACACGGACACATCGATCGGGCGATAGAACTGCTTTCGGACTGGGCCCTGGCGCGACGTTTCGCCGATTTCGAAGTCGAAATTCACCGTCTCGAAGGTCGTACGCCGGTGCTCGTCGTGACGATCGCGGCCACCGCCCCGGGCGACGGCACGGCCGTGCTTTACGGACACCTCGACAAGCAGCCGCCGCTCGGCAACTGGTCCGACGGTCTCGGGCCCTACGAACCGGTTCGCCGCGATGACCGGCTCTTTGCGCGCGGCGTCGGCGACGACGGCTACTCCACATTTTCGGCGTTGCTCGCCGTCGAAGCCATGGAGGCGAATAACATTCCGCACAGTCGCTGCGTCTTGCTGATCGAAGCCAGTGAAGAGAGCGGCAGCCCGGACTTGGAGGCCTACCTCGATCATCTCAAGGACCACCTCGCCAATGTTGAATTGATGATCTGTCTCGACTCGGGAGCTCTCACCTACGACCGACTTTGGGTGACGACGTCACTACGCGGTGTGGTGAACGTCGACCTCGAAGTCGAAGTCTTGACCCAGGGTCAGCACAGTGGATCGGCGAGCGGTGTCGTGCCGTCGTCCTTTCGAATTCTTCGCGAACTGCTCGACCGCGTCGAAGACGCCACCACCGGCGAGGTCTTGGTCCCGCAGTTGGCCGCCGCGATCCCGGACGCTGACGTACGCGCCGCGTCGGCGCTCGCTGCGGAGTTTGGCGACGTCATCGGGCGCGAACTCCCGACCTTAGAAGGTGTGGAGTTGATGGGCGCGAGTGCCGAAGAGCGGATTCTTCGCCGGACGTGGTACCCCACGCTCTCGATCGTCGGACTCGGCGGCGCGCCGGTGCCCGAGATTGCCGGCAATGTCCTTCGACCCTCGACGACGGCGAAACTCTCATTTCGACTGCCGCCCAGTGTTGACGCTGAGACTGCGCGCGAAGCCCTGATTCCGGTGTTGACGAGCGACGTACCGTCCTCGGCCCGGGTCACGTTGAAGAACTGGGAAATCGGCAGTGGCTGGAACTCGCCTCCCTTGGCGCCGTGGCTCGCCGAGGCACTCGACGTCGCCTCCAACGATGCCTTTGGTCGCGCGCCCGGTTTCACCGGCGAGGGTGGATCGATTCCCTTCCTCGCCTCTTTGGGCAAACGCTATCCCGACGTGCAGTTCGTCGCGACTGGTGTCATGGGACCCCAGTCCAACGCGCACGCGATTGACGAGTTTCTCGACCTGCCCATGACGGTTGGCATCACCAATTCGGTTATTACCGTGTTGAGTGAATACGCCAAGAGCTAGGAACAACATGAGCCAGCAAGTCGATCTCTGGGTGGACCCGGCCTGCCCCTGGGCCTGGATCACGTCGCGATGGTTACTCGAAGCGGCGGCGGTGCGCGACCTCGACCTCCGTTTCCACGTCATGAGCCTCGCGGTACTGAATGAAAATCGTGAACTCACACCGGAGTACACCGAATTCCTGACCACGGCCTATCGACCAGTGCGAGTGCTGATCGCCGCTGAAGAGCGTCACGGCAATAGCGTCGTCGAGCCGCTCTATTCAGCGATGGGAACGCGCCGTCACGTTCGCCAAGAGAAGGACTGGGACGACATCATCGCCAAGTCACTCGCCGACGTCGGCCTCGAAGTCGAACTCGCCGCAGCGGCCGACGACACCTCGTTCGACGCCCGACTGCGAACCAGTCACGCCGAAGGCATGGACCCCGTGGGTTACGACGTGGGCACGCCGGTCATCCACGTGAACGACATCGCATTTTTCGGACCCGTGGTCACACCGGCGCCCAAGAGCGAGGCGGCGGGCCGACTCTTCGACGGCGTGATGATGGTCGCCAGTACTCCGGGGTTCTACGAAATCAAGCGCTCGCGCGTCGCCGAACCTTCCTTCGAATGAGCGGCTCGACGGCGCCCGCCGGATTTCCCATCTACGCATCAGGAAAGACCGACGCCGCGCGGGCCATCATCGTCCTGCAGGAAGCCTTCGGCGTCAACGATCACATTCGCGGCGTCGCCGACCTGTTGGCCGACGAGGGTTACCTCGCCGTCGCGCCGCAACTGTTCCACCGTGACGGATCTCCGGAGATCCCCTACGACGACTTCGCCTCGGCCATGCCCCTTATGGCCAACCTGACCAAGCAGGGCCTCACCAACGACCTGAACGCCACGACTGATTTTCTCGCCACGCTTGGTTTTCACGCGCCGAGCATTGCCGCGGTCGGTTTCTGCATGGGCGGGACGGTGTCGTTTTTCGCCGCGACACTCGGCAACGTGGGCGCCGCCGCCAGCTTCTACGGCGGTGGTGTCGCCACCGGTCGATTCGGACTCCCGCCGTTGGTGGAACTCGCCGCCGACCTCAAGTGTCCGTGGCTCGGTCTCTACGGCGACCTGGACCAAAGCATCCCGGTCGAGCAAGTCGAGGCGCTGCGAGAAGCGACGGACGTGGCATCGGTAACGACTGAGATCGTGCGCTATCCCGAGGCAAAGCACGGATTCCACTGCGACGCGCGTCCCGACTCGTTCAACGAGGCCGCGGCAATGGATGCCCGACGTCGTGCGCTCGCCTTCTTCGCCGAGCACCTCCGCGACAAATAGCTAGCTGCGCGGCACGTCCTTCCACGAGACGTCCTTGTCGTTTCGAGGTTCGCCCGGCAGTCCGAGGACTCGTTCGCCGATGATGTTGCGCATCACTTCGCTGGTGCCGCCCTCGATGGAGTTCGCCCGCATTCGAATGAAGGCCTTGCGCATATCGCCCCCGGTCATCGCCGACTCGGTCGGGCGAATCTGTGGGTACGTCGATCCGTATAGCATTCCCTCGCTCCCCATGAGATCCACGCAGAGTTCGCTCGTCTTCTGGTTCTCCTCGGCGAAGGCCAACTTCGCGACCGATCCTTCGGGCCCGGGCGTGCCGGCCTTGCGCAGGTCACTCGCGCGCCAGTTCGTGAGGCGCCCGACTTCGTTGCGAACCCAGGACTGCATCAGCTCGCTGCGTACCGCCATCGCGTGGGCGTCTTGGCGACCGGTCCAGTGCTTCTTCCAGATCTTCAGCGCTTCGCCGATGAGTCCCGAACCGCGCGGCGGCACCGTGCCGCCAATCGACACGCGCTCGTTCATCAACGTCGTGATCGAGACGCCCCAGCCCTCGCCGACGCCCCCGAGGCGTTGGCTATCGGGCACGCGCGCGTCGACGAAGAAGCACTCGTTGAACTCGGCCTCGCCGGTCGCTTGAAAGAGTGGTCGAATCTCGACACCGGGGGCGCGCATGTCGACGAGGAATGCGGTGATGCCGCGGTGCTTGGGCACGTCGGGATTCGAACGCGCGAGGATCAGACCGAAGGCCGATTCGTGGGCCAACGTCGTCCACACCTTTTGTCCGTTCAAGATCCACTCGTCGCCGTCTTTTTCGGCGCGACAGGCCAATCCGGCGACGTCGGAACCGGCGCCCGGCTCTGAGAAGAGCTGGCACCAGATCTCCTCTCCCGTGAAGAGTGGACGAAGGAAGCGACCCTTCTGCTCCTTGGTGCCGTGGGTCACGACCGTCGGGGCGACCATGCCGTAGCCAATGACGTTGCGACCTACGGCCGAGGGCGCGCCCGACTTCGAGATCTTGCGTAGCGCGTACAACTGATCAGACGGCGTGCCGCCGAGTCCGCCTTCGCCCATCGGAAAATGGACCCAGGCGAGTCCGCGGTCAAACTGCTCGCCCAGGAATTTGACCGGCTCGGTCTCTTTCGGCGGGAAGGACGCCACCAGGTCGTCAATCAGTTCATCAATGTGGGCTTCACTCGTGGCCATGGGACTCCTCGGAAAACATCGACGGACGTTCGAATACTAAAGAGTAACGCCGACGACGCCGGAGTTCCTTCGTCCGTCAGGTAGAACGAGTGGATGAAAACACCAAGAATCCTGGCCACTTCGGGCGGTTTCGTCGAAGGACCCGTGCAGATGTCCTGGCGTCTCGGCGCGATGGTCATCGACGCCCTCGCTTCAACCGAGAAAGTTCGTCCGCGCGTCTGTCTCGTCAATACCGCGATGGGTGACAACCTCACGTACTACGCAATCGCCTACGAAGCGTTCAACGAGGCCGGCTGTGACGTCACTGAACTCAAGGTCTTCCCACAACCGTCGGCGGACCCCGAAGAGCGACTCGGTGGCAGCGACCTCGTGTGGGTCGGTGGCGGCTCGGTCGCGAACCTGCTCGCGCTCTGGCGACTGCACGACATCGATACGGCCATGCGAAGCGCGTGGGAACAGGGCGTGATCTTGGGCGGCGTCTCGGCGGGCAGCCTCTGTTGGCATCTCGGCGGGACGACGGACTCGTTCGGTCAGATTCTTCAACCGGTCACCAATGGACTGGGCTTCTTGCCGTACGCCAACGGGGTCCACTACGACGCCGAGACACAGCGTCGACCCCTGCTGCACCAACTCATGAAGAGTGAGGTGCTCGCGCCGCTGGCGTACGCGACGGATAACACCGTCGGCATTTGGTACGAAGGAATCGAAGCGACAACGGTGGTCTCTGACGCCTCGGTCGATCCGACGACGGGCCCGGCTGCCTACAAGGTCGAACTCATCGATGGCGAAGTCGTGGAAACGCGTTTCGGTGTCGGGAGTCAGTTGCGGTGAGGATTTTGTCGACCGATAGAATTGGTCTCGCAACACTCGTTATTTGATTGGTTCACTGCGAGTCCCGACCAGAAGAGAAGCACTGCAATGATCCTCGCCGCCTCCACGATCACTCGAACGTTCGGGATCATTGCCCCGACGCTGACCATCCTTCAATGTCTCGCGCAGGCCAATCGCATTCGCACGACCGGCGCCAAGGGTGTGTCACTCGCGACGTGGATCCTGTCGGCCTTCGTCTCACAAATCTGGTTCTGCTACGGGATCATCTTTCACGTCACCGCCGAAGTCGTGGCGAACATCCCGGCAATCATCGTGTCACTCGTCGTCGCCTTCCTCGCCGCGCAGAGCCAGGAGAAGATGACACGCAGCGTCATGGGCTACCTCACGGTGACGGTAGTGACCATTCTCGCCACTTTCGCCGGTTCTTTTCACGACCTGCGTTGGGTGTTGTCGACCGTGGCCGTCGGGAGCTCCATCATCATCTACCTTCCGCAACTGGCGTTGGTCATTCGACCGAAGGACCTCAGTGGCGTTTCCATCATCAGTTGGTGCCTCGCGTGTCTCACGTCACTTGGGTGGCTCGTCTACGGATTCTTGATTCACCAGCCGCCGCTCGCGATACCGAGCTTCGTGATGCTGCCCGCAGCGTTCATCATCTTCGTGCAGGCCTCACGACACCGAATCCAGAACAATCCGCGCACCGGTCTTCAGGCACCACTGGTCGAATAGATATCGATCAGCGCGTTGGTTGCGGTAGGGCGGCGCGCACGATGTCCATCCGAATCGACAGTGACGTCGCCTTCTCTTTCGCGTCGGTCGATCCGCACTCTTCGAGCCAGTTCGCCAGCATCCGGTATCCGTCTTGCGTGAGCACCGACTCCGGATGGAACTGCACCCCTTCGAGCGGCAACGTCCGATGACGCATGCCCATGATGAGACCATGCGAGCGCGCCGTGACCGCGAACTCCGACGGAAGTCCCTCGTCTTGAACGACCAGTGAGTGGTAGCGACCGACCACGAGCGGATTACTGACGCCCGCGAACACTCCTTCGCCCCCATGGTCGACGAGGCTCGAACGCCCGTGCAGCAATTCCGGCGCTCGGTCAATCGTCGCGCCAAACGCTTCGCCGAGTGCCTGGTGGCCGAGACAGACCCCGAACATCGGAATACGTTCTTCGCCGCAGTATCGAATGATCTCGACGCAGTTGCCCGCGTCGCGCGGGTGACCGGGACCCGGTGACACCAGCACGCCATCGGGGGCCATCGCCGCGACCTGTGCGGCGCTCACCTCGTCGTTGCGAAGGACCGTCACCTGGGCGCCGAGCTCGGCCATGTACTGAACGAGGTTGTAGACAAACGAGTCGTAGTTGTCGACCACCAGGATTGACGGCGCGGTGCTCATTGGGAAATTCTAGGCCCGAGCCAGTAACTAGCATTCTTCGATGGAGCCGAATGACCTCGCGTCGTATCTTGGGCTCATCGCTCAGGGCTTCAACGTGGTGCCCCTTTCCGAGACACTCCAGTTGGACCGCGAGACGCCCGTCTCGCTGTACCAGAGGTTCAGTCCCCGAGCGATTTTCCTGCTGGAGAGCGCCGCGCTGGGTGAAGCCACCGGCCGCTACTCCTTCATCGGACTCGATCGTCGATGGCGGGTGACGACCCACGATGGGACAACCGTCGTCGAAGGGACCGACGGCGGCGATCCGTCGCTCGCGCCACTGGACGCGCTTCGTCACATCCTGGCTCGCTATCGCACGCACACGCCTCGCAATCTTCCGGACTTCTTCGGCGGCGCCGTCGGGTTCGTGACCTACGACTACGTTCGCCGACTCGAACGCCTCCCGCGCGACGCGGTCGCCAACATGTGGCCCGACGTCGACTTCTCGTTCCCCGGTGCGGTCCTGATTTGTGACCACGTGCAGCACTCGACCACCGCCGTCGTGAACACGGTGATCGACGAAGGAGAGGACGCAGCGGCGGTCTTCGATCGCGCCCGCGATCAGCTCCGGGCCATTGTCGAGGTCCTACTCGGCCCCGAGCCGGCGAGTGACCCCGCGACCGAGCGCCTCGTGGCGACGGCACCGAGTCAGCGCGCACGGATTGACGTTCGAACAATCGCCAAGAGTCTTTCCAATTTCACCGGCGCGGCCTACGGCGACGTCGTCGAGCGGGCCCGAGAACACGTCTTCGCTGGCGACGTCTTTCAGGTCGTGCCGAGTCAACAGTTCCAACGGGCGAGCTCAGTCAATCCCCTCACGCTCTATCGCGTGTTGCGGGCCCTCAATCCCTCTCCCTACATGTACCTTCTCGATTCGGGAGAGATTCAGATCGTCGGTGCGTCGCCCGAGATGTTGATGCGCGTGCACGACGGACTGGTCAGTTACCGACCCATCGCGGGTACGCGAGCTCGCGGCGTCAACGAGGCGGAAGACCTCGAACTCGAGTACGAACTGCTGCACGACGAGAAGGAGATCGCCGAGCACGTCATGCTCGTCGACCTCGGGCGCAACGACGTCGGTCGCGTCGCGACTCCGGGGACGGTGCGCGTCGATCGACTCGCCCACATCGAGCGCTACTCACACCTCATGCACTTGGTCTCGCACGTCGAAGGTCAGCTCAACGAGGGCCTCGACGCCTTCGACGCCTTCGACGCGCTCTTTCCGGCGGGCACCTTGACGGGCGCCCCCAAGGTCCGGGCGATGGAACTGATCGACGATTTCGAACCGGTCTTTCGGGGGCCCTACGGCGGAGCGGTGGGCTACTTCTCGCTCTCCGGTAACGCAGACTTCGCGATCACTATCCGGACCGTGTCGTTACGAGGGGGCGTCGCCACCGTGCAGGCCGGCGGCGGCGTCGTCGCCGACAGTCAGCCGGAGCTCGAGTACGAGGAGTCGATCAACAAGGCCTCCGCACCGCTCCTCGCCCTGGAGATCGCCGACCCGATCGCGCAATAATCGAGACTTTCCAGTCCCATTAGTCCTCGTCGTCGAAGGACGGAGCGGGCTTGGGTTTCGCGCCACGACCCTTCTTCTTTCGCGCGGAGACTTCTTGCTCTCGACTCAACTCTTGTTGGATCATCTCGTCGCGAATGGTGCGCCAGCTTTCGAGTCGCCGCGCCGACAGTGCACCGCTCACGACCGCCGCCTCGACGGCGCATCCCTCGTCACCGCTATGCGAACAGTCCGTGAACCGGCAGTTCTTGGCGAGTTCGGTGATGTCCGCGAAGGCGTCGTCGAGACCTTGTTGGCCGATGGTGAGGTCGAGCAGTCGGATTCCGGGGATGTCGAGCAAGACTCCCCCACTCGACAATCGGTACAACCGTCGCGTGGTGGTGGCGTGACGTCCTTCGCCACTGCGGCTCACCTCCGCGGTCAACTCGTGTGATCCCTCCAACGCGTTGAGCAGTGACGTCTTGCCGGCACCCGACGCGCCGAGCATGACCGCCGTGACCCCCTGATGGAGGGTCGATCGCAGTTCTTCAATACCGCGACCGCTCTGGGAACTCGTGGTCATCACGTCGACGCCGGGAACGTTCTCTTCGGCCTCGCGTACGATCGAATCGACCACGTGCGAGCCGTCAGACTTGGTGAGAACGATGATCGGTACGGCACCACTGTCAAAAGCCATAACCGCAAGCCGTTCGAGCATGAGGACGTTCAACTCTCGATCGATCGGCAGCACCACGAGGACGACGTCAATATTCGCTGCCAGCACCTGGACGTCGCCGGGCGTCGCGCCGGGGCGGCGCAACTCCGTCGTTCGTGGTGACACCGCAACGATGTACCCGTCGCGAATGCTCACCCAATCGCCCGCCACGGGACTCAAATTGAGCGTCGTGGCGAACTGGCTCGTCGAGGTGGTCTCGTGGCCGGACTCGTCACACCAGATCACGTCAGCGGTCGTGCCGTGCACGATGCCGACTCGGCCCGGATTCGAGTCGGCCGAAAAGTCGACCGCTGACGAGCTGTCGAGTCCCAGGGTCCGAAGCACCGCGAGCACCATCTCGCTCAGCGGTGTACTCGTCGGTGATGGTTCCAAGTTGTCCTTTTCGACGGAGACCCTGAAGTCCCGAGGTCGTTTCGATCTCCCTCAAGGTTATTTGACGATGCGTTCGCCGCGGGCCCCCATCCGGGGATTCCATAATCCGCTCACGGCCAGTGGAATGATTTGACCATGAGCAAAGTCGCCTGGCCCACGTTCTGGCACCTGCACCCCGGGGTGCGAACGCGCGAGGAGCTCACGCTCGGCGAGCGGGCCGCCGATCGCATGCGCAACATCATGGGCTCGTGGCCCTTCGTCTTCAGCTTCTTCGGGGTCATGATTCTTTGGGCCGCTGGCAACACCTACTTCTTGCAACGTGTGATCCACCACAAAGCCTTTGACCCGTACCCGTACATCCTTTTGAACCTCTTCCTCTCGATGTTGGCCGGCGTGCAGGCGGCCGCGCTGCTGATCGCCGCAAGCGCACCGACTCAATCGCTTCGGAGATCGCGCTGCACACGGTGAAGAACACCGACGACATCCGCGCCCTCTTGGATGAAAACACCAAAATGACCAGGCAAGTCAAACTAGCCACCGACCTGCTCGACGAGATCCACCGTCACGTCGCCGCACTCAGCCCCGGCGCCGGAAGGTTTCCCCCGGGCGGATCGCCGCCCCCGGCGTAACGTCGACGAGTACCCCACGGAGTGACCCGACGCGTGCACTCGACAACGTCGCGTGACAGGCTGGGGTCCATGAGCCAAGAACCCGTCATCACGGAACTGATCGGCACCACGTTCGTGGTCGCGATCAATCGACCCGAAGTTCGAAACGCCGTCAACGGAGCGGTCGCCAACGCCCTGGCCGAAGCGTTTCGCACGTTTGAAGAGAGTGACAACGCCAAGGTCGCGGTCCTGGCCGGCGAGGGCGGCACGTTCTGTGCCGGGGCTGACCTGCTGGCCATCGGCACCTCCGACGCCAATCGGGTGACGAGCGACGGCGACGCTCCGATGGGGCCGACACGGATGATCCTGTCCAAGCCGGTCATCGCCGCGATCGACGGGTTCGCCGTCGCCGGCGGAATGGAACTCGCGCTGTGGTGCGACCTGCGCGTCATGGAAGAAGACGCGACACTCGGCGTCTTCTGTCGACGATGGGGCGTGCCGCTCATCGACGGCGGAACGGTCCGACTCCCGCGAATCGTCGGTGCCGGAAGGGCACTGGACCTGATACTCACCGGCCGGGCAGTCGGCGCGACCGAGGCGCTCGCCATGGGCCTCGTGAACCGGGTCGTCGAGCGAGGCTTCGTGCGAGCCGCGGCACTGGATTTGGCCGAAGAGATCGCCTCGTTTCCCGACGTCTGTATGCGCCAAGACCGGCTTTCGATGTACGAAGGCATTGGTCGCCCCGAAGCTGAGGCCATGGAAATCGAGTTCGCTCACGGAATGACGTCACTCGGAGCCGACATGCACGAACACGTGCGTCGTTTCGTGTCCGGCGAAGGGCGACACGGCAGCTTCAACAAATGATCAATGCCACCCGAGCCCGGTTGGAATAGTCCGGAACTCGAGTGGCACGATCGATGTTACCGAGTGCCTCCGGGTGATTCTCTACCAGTAGTAGTACTCCGCCATGAAGTTGAACAGCGGACTACCGGTCCAGGCGAAGGTGCCGTGCAGCGTCTTTAAGGTCTCGGCCGTCGACCCGCTCTCCGGTTCGCACGGGACCGGGAGATTCTTCAAGGCGAACGTGGCGTAGTCGGTCAAGTTCAAGTGACCGAAGTCCGTGCCTCGAATGAGCGCGGTCATCGTCAATGTTGCACTGACTTCGCGCGGTCCCCGACTGTTCGTACGTCACCCGAGCACCGAAAAAGTCGCCCTTTCGAGGGTCGACGTCACTTCAAAGCAATCAGCCTCGCGACGAGGTTCTCGAGGCGCTGTAAATTCTCTGGATGGCCCCGCGTACACATTGGTTACGACGCTGTGTGCTCCTTTCTGCCGTGCTCAGCACACTCGTCGTCTCGACGACCGCCTCGACGACGTCCGCCCACAACGACCCGGCGCTAGCAACAACAACGACGACGACGACCGTTCCGACAACCTGTTCGGCCAGCACTTCGCCGACCACTACGACCATTCCGGTTACGACCACGACGACCACGGTGCCATCAACGACGACGATCGTCCCAACGACGACGGTCGTCCCAACGACGACCATTCCGGTTACGACCACGACGAACTCCACGACGACATCGACCACCACGACGACGAGCACTACGACGACGACCGTTCCGAAGAAAACGGCGATTGCTTGGCCGATTGACGATACCGCGGCGGTAGCGATCCCGCGACTTTGCGTGTCGGCCACGTCGTCGCGTCAGCCACGAGTTCCCATCGCGAGCTTGACCAAGATGATGACGGTCTGGGTTGTGCTGCATGAACTACCGCTGACCTTTCAACAACGCGGGCCCTGTCTCGTCGTCAACGCGCACGACGTCGCGCTGTACGACTACGACGTCGCCACTGGTCAGTCGAACGCCCGCATTGCGCTGGGTGAGAGGATCTGTGAAGGGACACTGCTGCGCGGACTACTGGTGCACTCGGCCGGCGACTATTCACAGTTGCTCCAGAGCATGATCGGCTGGAGTCCGGCCACCTTCGTGCGGATGATGAACATCGACGCACGAAAGATGGGGCTGTCGCGAACGCACTACGTCGACCTGACCGGCATCTTGCCCGGAGACCAGTCGACCGCCGGCGATCAAGCGACGCTGGCCGTCACTCTCATGACCAACGAGCCGATCGTGGATCAGATCGTTGCGCTCACGCACGTGGCACTCCCCTACAACGGCGTCGTCGTTTCCTACACGCCGTATATCGGCGTGGCCAACGTCGTGGGCGTCAAGTCCGGTTTCACCAATCCGGCGGGCGGCTGTGACGTCATGGCGGTCAAGGTCACGATTGGCGCGAACACGTTCTTGACCTACGCGGTCGTACTAGGCCAACACGGTTGGAACGCGCTGAACGTTGCGGGCAGCGCTGCACTCACGGTTTCACGCTCACTGCGCTCATCGATCAAGCAGGTACGTACGCCCTCAGGCGTTCAGCTCGAGTGGGTCGGACCGGCCGCGGACGTGAAGGGTTGACGTTCGTTTAAGACAGGGCCTGCTTGAGATCCTCCAGTAAGTCGTCGGCGTCTTCGATGCCGACGCTCAATCGAACGATGTTGTCCGGGATCTCCAACAATGAGCCACTAGTTGACAGGTGCGTCATCTGCGCCGGTATTTCGATCAGGCTCTCGACGCCGCCCAGCGACTCCGCCAGGGTGAAGACCTTGGTCTTCTCCACGAACGCCTTCGCGCGCGCGCCGCCACCTTTCACCTCAACGCTGACCATCCCGCCGAATCCCCGCATCTGATCGAGCGCGACTTTGTGATTCGGGTGGGTCTCTAAGCCCGGGTACCAGACCCGCTCGATCTTTTCGTGACCGACGAGCATTTCAGCCACCGTGGCCGCGTTCTCCTGATGACGGTCCATGCGCACGGCGAGCGTTCGGATCCCGCGCATGATCAAGTAGCAGTCCAGTGGACCGGGAATGGCTCCGACGGCGTACTGGAGGAACTTCAAACGCGCGGCGAGTTCAGCGTCATTCGTGACCAACATTCCGCCGATGGCGTCGGAGTGCCCGCCGAGGTACTTCGTGGTCGAATGCATGACCACGTCGGCACCGAGCGTGAGGGGCGTCTGCAGATACGGCGTGGCGAACGTATTGTCGACCACCAACGTGGCACCGCGACGATGACTCACCTCAGCCAGGGCCGCGATGTCGGATATTCGCAACCAGGGATTGCTCGGTGTCTCGACCCACACGAGTTTCGTTCCGTCGCGCCACGACAACGCGACGGCATCGATGTCCGAGAGGTCGACGACGTCGGTCCCGATCCCCCACGGGCTAAAGATCTTGGTCAGCATGCGATACGTGCCGCCGTAGGCGTCGGCCGAGAGCATCACTCGGTCGCCCGGCGACAACGTGCGCAACATCGCGTCCGTCGCCGAGAGACCCGACGAGAAGGCCACCGCGAACTGCGCAACTTCCAGGCTCGCCACGACCGCTTCGAGCGCAGCGCGCGTCGGGTTGTCGCCTCGACCGTAATCGGCGAACTTGACGACGCCGACGGACTCTTGGGCGTAGGTCGACGTGAGATAGACCGGCACGTTGACGGCCCCGGTCTCTAGGTCCGGCTCTTGTCCCGCGTGGATGGCCCGGGTGGAAAACTTCACGACTGTCCCTTCAGTTACGAATCAGGTGCGTTGTTCGAGAGGAAGCGCAGCACGTCCGAGGCGGTGATGACCCCGCGGGGTCGCCCGTCAGCGAGCACCAACAACGCCGGCGTCGTCGCCAGTCGACGAGTCACCGATTCGAGCGGCTCGCCCACGCCGATCGTCTCGAGGATCGGACCCATGACCGCTTCAATCGGTCGATCGAGCATCGAGGGATCCTTGAATCCCAGCTCCATGAGGTCCAGTTCGATGGCCGTACCGACGACCTCTTTGGCCGCGAGCGGCAACTCGTCGGTGACTGCGATGACGACCTGAGAGACGCCGCGC
The DNA here is from genome assembly GCA_003133685.1 of Acidimicrobiaceae bacterium. Classification (GTDB taxonomy): domain Bacteria; phylum Actinomycetota; class Acidimicrobiia; order Acidimicrobiales; family RAAP-2; genus RAAP-2. The sequence continues at coordinate 47,815 of PKYQ01000025.1, read as the reverse complement.
TCGCGCATGAGGCCGGTCACCTCGCGCACACTCTGATCGGTCGTCGCCAGAATCAGGTCCGTCGCGTTCGCCCCCTTGACGTCGAGGATGTCACCGGCCGTCGGACCGCTCTCGGTCGTCAAGAAGCCGTAGCCGCGCATCCAGTCGTCGTTGAAGATTTTGGAGATGTACCCGCGCCCCGTATCGGGTACGAGTACCACGACGCACGACCCCGCGGGCGCTGTACGCGCGACGCGAAGGGCCGCCACGACCGCGGTCCCGCCCGAGCCGCCGATGAGCATCCCCTCTTCGTGGGTTACGCGTCGCGCCATATCAAATGCATCGGCGTCACTCACCGCGATGACTTCGTCAACGAGGCTCGGGTCGTAGTTCGCGGGCCAGAAGTCCTCACCCACCCCTTCGGTCAGATACGGACGACCTTCGCCGCCGGAATAGACCGAACCTTCGGGATCGGCGGCCACGATTCGGATCGCGGGATTCTGTTCCTTGAGGTACTTCGCCACCCCACAGATGGTGCCCCCGGTGCCGGCCCCGGCGACGAAGTGCGTCACCGTGCCGTCGGTGTCGCGCCAGATCTCGGGCCCCGTCGTCGTGTAGTGCGCGTACGGGTTCGCGGGATTCGAGTACTGATCGGGTCGGAACGCACCCGGCGTCTCTCGGGTCAGTCGTTCGGCGGTTGAGTAGTACGAATCGGGGTCGTCGGGGGCGACCGCGGTAGGACAGACGATCACTTCGGCGCCGTAGGCCTCGAGGAGTCGAACCTTCTCCACGGCCATCTTGTCGCTCATCACGAAAATGCACCGGTAACCGCGCTGCGCCGCGACAATCGCCAACCCGACGCCGGTGTTCCCGCTGGTCGGTTCGACAATGACGCCGCCGGGCTTCAAGAGTCCGTCGCGTTCGGCGGCGTCGATCATCGTGAGCGCCGGTCGATCCTTCGAGCTCCCACCGGGATTCATCGATTCCAACTTCACCAGTACCTCGACGCCGTTGGGCGTTTCGAGCCGATTGAATCGCACGAGGGGTGTCTCGCCGATGAGGTCCAACAAGGAGTTCGCCACACGCATGGCTCCACCCTATTTGGGGAAATGCTCGCGTCGCGGCGAACGGGGTCCCCGCCTCAGATTTCGGTCGCCGTCACCGCGGTCCGATCACCCGGAACCCCATCGACACTCCGGCGAACGCGCCACTCAATGACGCCGATACTGACCCATCCGACGATGATCACCAACCAGAACGTCAGCAATCGATACACGAGTACGACGGCCAACGCGGGAACCTTTTTAGCACCGTAGGCGACGAGAATCACGGCCAGACTGCCCTCGACGATGCCCAGGCCACCCGGGATGAGCGGCAGTGACGTAACTATTTGAGACACGCCGAACGCGAGCAACACGCCACTCCACGGGATTGGCGCGTGAACCGCGCCGAAACAGCACAGCAGTATCACGAAGTCCATGAGCCAGAGCGCCGTGGCCATGATCACGAGCCCCATCGCGGCACCGCTCGAGAGTGGAATCTCGTGCATCCTCTGCAACGTGGACTCGATACGTTTCATGACGTCGCCACGGGGGTGACCGGTGACACGCCGGAAGAGTCGCACGACCCGTCCCAAGAAACGCAGCAGCAGGTCGCGACGCACCAGAAACGCGCCCGCGATGACGACCACGAAGAGACCGACGATGACCGTCCCTCTCGCTTGCACCCCCGTGTGGCCGGTCAACGCGACGAGCACGCCGATCAGCAGTAGGAGTGACATACCGAGCGCCTGGGCGATCAATATCGTCAGGATCGTCCATCCGGCGCTGGCCCCGCTCGCACCGTGACGTCGAAAGAACCGATACCGATACGCGCTCGACACCGCCGGTTCTCCGGGCACGGAGTAGGCGATGGCGTTGTTGGCGAGCGAGACGAGCGTGAGCGACCGCAAGGAAATCGCAGCGCCACTCCACTGCAGGACCTTTTGCTGGAGGAAGCCGTATCCCACGATCGACAACACCTCAGCGAGCACCGCGCCCGATGCCCAGGCGTAATTGAGATGGTCCAAATGATGAAGCGCACCGGAGAACTCACCACGCTGGCCAACGAGCAACAACAAGATGAAGGCGCCGAGACCGACCCCGACGGCGTACCGGACGATCATCCAAAAGGTTTGACGACTCCGCGACGGCGCTCTCTCGTCGGTCACGAGTTCACACTACCGACGACGAAACCATAGAAGACTCGGATACCACCTGTTCGGAACCTCGCAAAACCTCAACAACTACGATTTGCCATGGCCCAGAGCGACTCGTTCGATACTTTCATTCGGATTGAACGTCCCGTGCGCAGCGCCATCATCGGTCTCGGACGTGTCTATGACCTCAACATTCGCGCCTACGTCGACAATCGCGACGCCGAGGTCGTGGCGATCGTGGATCCCAGCGACCTTCGCCGAGCGCAACGCCAGGTTCAGTGGCCGCACGCGCGAGCCTTTGTCTCGGTCGATGAACTGATCGCCAGTAACACCGAGATCGACGCCGCGGAGTTGTTGCTCCCGACGACGCTCAACGAAGAGCTCGTCATGGCCTGTTTGGCCCAAGGCTGGCACGTCAACCTACAAAAGCCCTTCGCCAACGACCTCGAGAGTGCTATGACGATGGCCGATGAAGCTCATCGAAGGGGTCTTCAACTCCGAGTGATGGAGAACTACCTCTTCTATGAACCGCTGATCAAGTTGAAACAGACCATCGATTCGGGTGAGCTTGGACCGATCAGTGGCTATCACATGAAGATGGTGGCGAGCGGACGCGGCGGCTGGGACGTCCCCGGCGATTCGTACGAGTGGCGATTCCAACAGGCCCGCGACGGTCGAGGTCAGCTCCTCTTCGACGACGGCTGGCACAAACTCTCGACGGCCCTGTGGCTGTTCGGACCGGTCAAGGAAGTGCGCGCCTGGATCGGTTCGACGGAGGTCGTTCCCGGCATCGAAGTAGACGCGCCCACCACGATGACCTGGGAACACGAAAACGGTGTTCGCGGCGTGTGGGACATCACGTTGGCCGTTGACATGTACCTTCGTTCGGATTACTACACGAACGACGAGCGCTGGGAGGTCACCGGACGCCGAGGCTTCGCCCGGGTGAATCGCTGTACCGGTCGAGGAATCCAGGAACCGAGTTTTGAGATCTATCTCGATGGGGAGATGCGGTCCTTTCACGCACTGGACGACGACTGGGCGAGCTGCTTTCGCGACTCGGGGCGCCATTGGCTGCGCGCACTGCGAAACGGTATTGGTCCACTGATGTGGAGCGCGGACCAGGCACTCGACGTACTTCGATTTGCCCTCGCCGCGTACGAAAGCAGCGCGAACGGTGGAATAGGCGTGAATCCAAACTCGCGCGCGCCAAGGAACGGTTGAAATGCCATCGGGACGTGACGTGGACCCCCGTCACGTCATCACCACATCTTTTGCGACGATCGAGAGCGGGCGGTGATCACTGTCGATGACGTCACGGCGCGCTTGGTCGACGCCGGTTTCATTGCGGCGCGCGAAGAGTCGCAAGAACTTTGCCATCGTTCGAATGGCGATGACGTCGTCCTGGAGTCGCTGCTCGAACGACGGTTGCGAGGCGAGCCCCTCGCCTGGGTCACTGGATTCGTCACTTTCTGCGGATTGAGCATCCGTGTGGATCCTGGTGTGTACGTACCTCGATGGCAGAGCGAACCGCTTGCCCGACGAGCCGCGTCGCGGCTGCCGCAACGAGGATTCGCCGTCGACCTCTGTACGGGATCTGGGGCCATCGCGAGAACGCTTCTCTTCGAACGACCAGATGCACGCGTCGTCGCGTCGGACCTCGACGATCGCGCCGTGAGGTGTGCGACGTCGAATGGCGTGCGGGCCTACCAAGGCGATCTCTTCGCGCCAATTCCCCGCGATCTCGAGGGCGAGATCGACGTCATCGTCGCCGTGGTGCCGTATGTCCCGACACACAGCTTGTCGCTCTTGGCGCGCGACACTTTCGTGTTCGAGTCGTCACTCTCCTATGACGGCGGCGCCGATGGCGCCGACATCCTTCGCCGGGTGGTGCGCGACAGTCCTCGGTTTCTTCGCGGCGGTGGTGCTCTGCTCATGGAGGTGGGCGGCGAACAATCTGACGTACTTCGGGACTGCTTCCAACGGTGTGGATTCGAGGACGTCCGGACGTTCTTGGATGAAGAGGGCGACGTTCGCGGCGTCGAAGCGACGCTGAACTAATAACCGCCGCCGCCGCTGACGGTCGTCGTCGTGGTCGGCTTGCCCGCGGGCTTCACCAGCACCACGTCGATCCACTTGCCCCAGGTGTCGGTGACGTTGCCCTTGACCTGTCCGAGCGACTTGTCCTGAAAGAACCAGAAGAGGGCCTTGCCGCCGTAGGTGACTTGAAGACCACCGGCGACTTTCACGGTGCCGAGCTTGACGGCACTCACCCCGGCGCCGGCCGTGGCGTGCGTAACGCCCTTTGGCAACAGGACTTCGATCCAGTACTGGTGGCAGGTGGACGTGCAGGCCGTCGCGTTCGGCTTCAAGGTGTAGAGCGTCTTGCCGTCGACGAGGATCGTACCGACTTTGGCGCTCTTGAAGGTCGAGATGACGACGCTCTTGGCGTGGCTGTGCTCGGCACCCAACGCACCCGTCACGCCGAGCGTGGTCGCCAGGCCGCCGGCGACGAGGAACGTGGCCGCGATTCGCGCCTTGGTGTTCCCGTGAGATTTGAAGTAGTTCGCTGCTTGTGTCATTTCGTAAGTCTCCTCGTGGATTCGGGTATCGATTTGCGGTTGATGATGCACAATGCTTGGAACGCCGATCGACGAATCGTCGCATTCGGCTGTACTTACTTTCTTGCTCAGTACTACGGGCGAGGTGCTCGAGCGGATCACTACGGTGCAACTTCTGTGCCGCAATCCTTGGTCGCTGACGGATCGTCATATCCCGTCGCCCACGTCGGTTACGTCGTGAACGTTGTCTGGGCCAGCACGGTGCCGTGCTCGTTCACGATGCGCGCGGACCGTACGTCACTCCCCGACGCCTTGATGGGGGCAATCCAGGAACCGTAACCGTGGGAGATCGTGAACTTCCCGACCGTCTCGCTCCGGCCATTCGCGAAGGTAACTTCGCACCACACGACACCCGACAACTTCCCGGTGTCGACGTCCATGATCATCCACGAGGGATTGCCCGACGAGATGGTGACCTCGCCCAAGACGTGTCCGTCCAACGTCAGACGACCGGTCGAGGGTCGCTGCGTCGCCGAGGGGTGATGCGCACCGCCCTGCGACGTCGCCACGACACCGACGCCGACGCCGAGTACCGCGACGAGCATTGCCGCGACGGCGAACGAGCTCACCCGTCGGCGTCGAACGACTCGACGTTCAGCATCACTGCCGCGGAACCTTTCGATCACGCGCGTCTCGAATCCCAACGGCGGTTCGGCTTCAGGGGCGAGCCACAAAAGAGTGTCCGCGACGTCGGCCAGAGCCACGGACTCCGCATTGCAGTGCGCACAGGTCTCCAGGTGATCGAGAACCAATGAACGGCTTCGACCCGAAAGGGTTCCAAGGGCGAACTCGATCAGGTCGTCGCTGATCGCGTCGCACTCTTCTGATCTTTCTGGGACACGGCTCATGGGGCCTCCATCATCGCGCCGGCGTCGCGAAGTTTGGCCAGACCCAATCGAATTCGACTCTTCGCCGTACCGAGTGGAATGGCTTCGAGTATCGCGACCTCGGCGACCGTCCTCCCGTACATCACGGCCAGCACGATCGCTCGACGTTGTTCAATTGGCAGAGTGGATAATGCGGAGTGCGCTTGGGTCACCGATTCCGACATCGCCGCGGCGTCATCGGGAGCACGCTCATCGCTGACGAGTGAGAGGAAGACCCGATCCTCCGGGGCCGTGGGAATACCTCGTCGAACCCGCAGCGCGTCGATGGCGAGATTGCGGGTAATCGTGAGCGTCCACGTGGCAACCGATCCGCGCCGAACGTCGTAGACCGCGGCATGGCGCAGAATTCGTATGAACGCTTCCTGGGCGACGTCTTCGGCCATACCGGGGTCGCCGACAATACCTAAGGCCAATCCGAAGAGTCGTCGTTGATAACGTCGAACGAAAGCGAGGACCGCGCGGTCGTCGCCAACCGCCGCGCCCGAGAGAAGAGACTCATCGGAGGTCTCGTCGTCGTAACTACCGCGCGCTCTCATCAACAGATAGTACGGCTGGGGCGCCAATTGAGATCATTCCATGAGCCATTTCAATCGCCCCGGCCCGGATGAATTGTGGATCGTAAAAGAAGAGGAATAATGGTGTTTGAGCCGTTCGCTGACAGATCCAACATTGAACTAATCAAAACGCGAGGTCGAAATCGATGAATGCGACCTCGTGCGGTCGAAGTTTCAAGCGCCGACACCGCGGCAGCCTCTCGCGTCGGCTGGTGTTTCCAATCGAGGCGGTACTGGTTCTCGCGGCGGTCCTCGTCACGCCCGTTGGCGCCGAGACGGGCCACCGCAGTCAGGCAGTTCCATCTCAGCAATTCGGCGTCGGCATCGCTCGCTGTACCTTCGTTGATCACTCGCGCTCGGTGCTCAACTATTCGTCGAGGCCGTTCCGGGTCCTGTCCGCCAGCCGCACGTTGGTCACCGAGATCAGGTATCCGACGCAACAGAACGCCGGCGAACCGGCCGAGGTGCATGGTGCGCTACCGGTCGCGCGAAGTGGGGGCTACCCGATGGTCGTCTTCGCCCACGGCTACGACGTGACGCCCGATACGTACGCGGCCCTGTTGGACGCGTGGGCGCGAGCCGGATTCGTCGTCGTGGCGCCGATATTTCCGGACGAGAGTGCGTTCGAGGTCGCGGCCCAACACGGAGCGAATACGGAGGACGACCTCGCGAACGAACCTGGTGATCTCGTCTTCGTCACGAAACAGGTTCTTCAAACGTCGAACGTGGAATCGTCAACCTGTCCGATACTTAATGGCCTCGTGGATCCGTCAGAGATCGCGCTCGCCGGTCACTCCGACGGTGCCCAAGCGGTGGGGATGCTGGCCTACGATCACGGGCTCGACCCCCAGGGCGAGAATTACGCCAGTCTGCGCACGGGGATCTCGTATAGATCGGTCATCATCTTGTCCGGCGCCGAAGATATCGCCCAGTCCTACGCTGACGAAGCGAGCCGACCGGACCTCCTCGTCGTGCAGAGCCTGGCCGACCAGTGCAATCCCGCCCGTTTTGGTGTGCATCTCTATGACGCCATTCGACAACCGAACAAATGGTTCCTGGAACTTCTCACGGCGCATCACCTCCCTCCGTTCGACGGTGCGGACGCTCCGGCCTTTGGTGTGGCAACGGCTGTGACCATCCGTTTCCTTCAGTGGTCGCTCCAAGGAGATGTGTCCCCCAACAACCTCGTAGTCGTGGGTAATGAACGTCCGGCGATCGCTCGAATGTTCGTCGGAGCCAACGGACCCTCGTTGAAACACGTAGCACCGGTCAGAGAGAGCTGTGGTCGCAACTAGGTTGCGACTCCAACGAAAGGGCTCTGCGAGGTCGAACGTCAGCCTCGATGGATCAGTCGATCAGAGACCATGCGCCCATCACGCGTCTCGCTTCACCATCCGCCATGCACCGAGCGCCGTGTCTTCAATGGTTCGCGTACTCATCTCGACTTCACCTTCTCGTCGTTTCCGGCTCCTCCTCGCAGGCTATGTCAACGCGTGAAACCACGACATCGAGGTAAGCCCTTGCCGTTGCAGGGGCCCGGCGACCACGCGGGACGTGACGGATACGTCGCGAGTCCCTCACTGACATGCTCGTTTTGACGATGACTCACGTGAGATGACGAGCGAGAAACGCAATCGACAGTGGCTCTTGTTCCAGAAAAAACGAATCCGTGTGACAGCCCGCGGAGAAAACCTCCGTGCGGCTCGACGGAAGAGCACTCACCAACTGCTCGACCCCCGGGTGAAAAGGATCGTCGACGCCCGACGCCACCCTCACCGCAATCCCCCGCAGGGAGCTCGCGTGCGCGATGACATCGCCGCTGCCGAAAGCCGTCCCTGACGCGAAGGCTCCGGTGTTCGCGGCACGGGCCTGCGCGTACGACGTCCAGACGGCAGGACTGATTGCCGCGACCGCCGAGACCAGACCCGGGAATCGTTCGGCGATGGCGAGCGCGCCATAGCCGCCCATCGATATTCCCATCAAGCCGATTTTCTCCGGAGCGACACCGAGGCCCTTGCGCTGACAGAAGGGGATGAGTCCGTCGACGATCATTGCCATCGGATCATCATCGCGATGGGGATTCCAGTACCCGTTGCCACCGTCGACGGTGACCATGGCCATCGGCGTGAGCGCCGCGCCATTGCCGCGAAGTGCCATCGCCTGGGCGGGTGTCATTCCCACGAGGGCGGTCGAGTGATTCCGGCCGTATCCGTGGAGCATCACAATGAGCGGAAGCGCGTCGCCTGGTCGATGCGCCGGTGGATAGGCGATCGTGTACCCCACGCGACGGTGACGCGCGGCGGAGAAGAAACTCCCGGATTCGCTCGGACCAACTGACTCGAACGACAACTTCGGCGCGGGCAACGAGCACGCCCCGTCGATCTCGTCAAGCACCTGCGTACCCGGAAGGACTCCGTGACTGACCAATTCCAGGCCCGTGGCGCCAGCCACGACCACCGCGCCAACTCCTCCCGCGATCCACCGCAGAAGGTGGCGACGCGATACGAAGGTCGAAGGATCATTGCTCTCAGAAGTGCCGCGCGATCGACCGGTGTCCTTCGTCATCTATCGACCAAGGCACGGAGCGAGGTCGTCTCACGAGCAACCATTGGCGATCCCGGAGCGATCATCGCCAAATACTTCCACACGATGTGAATAATGCCTTGTGTTCGGCCACCAATTGATCGTGAACGACTGATCTAGTCGGTGTGGTGTTGTTATGACTCCACCGTTCGCTTCAACGCAGCCCACGTCCCTGGAAAATGGACGAAAATCTGTCGAGGAGAGTTCCCGGCCCGCCCGCTCTGGTGTCAACAGCACTTTCGAGTCAGGACTCCGCAATATGATCGCGCCAAGAGTGGCGTGGTGCGTACCCAATAATTTCGCGAGCCCGGTCGATGGCGAGCAACGTCTCAAACTCTCCCAGTTCGCGAGTGAGTGGGACTCCGGGGAACACCTCGACAAAGAGCGCCGCCGACGGTCGGTTCATGACCGTGTCGGCCGCCGCAATGATTAAACCCGGGCTTCCCGCTATGTCCTCGGATGGCGCCGTAAGGGAGAGGCGGCACGCGGCGGCGACGTCGCGACCATCCACGTAGCCCCACAAGTTCCACTTGCGAGCGTGTGGATCCGACCACATCGCGGGAAACGCTCGGTAGTCCTCTGGATCCATGATGTTGGAGAAGCGGAGCGCGACGAACGCTATCCCCGACCACTGCGAGATGTGTCCCGCGATTGTCTCGCTCGCGACCTTCGAGAGCGCGTAGGTCGTTGTCGGTACTGGGTAGTGATCCTCGTCCACCGGTGCGTACCGAGGCGAAAGTCCAGCGCCCTCAGTGAACGGCAATCCGAGTGTCGTCTCACTTGAAGCCCACACCACGCGGCTCAGGCCGCAACTCGCGGCAGCGTGAAACACGTTGAAGTTCACTGCCATATTCGTGTTGAACGTGACTGCCGGAGTGTAGATCCCGGGCGCCGGAATGTTGGCGAGGTGGACAACTGCGTCGACGTCCTTCAGCACTTGGAGCGTTTGACCGTAATCGGTTAAGTCCGCACGGACGGCACCGTTCTCCACATCTTTTCTTGAAGATGAAATGTCAGTCGCCACGACGTCGTAGCCATGTTCGAGGAGGTCGCGCACCACGGAACGCCCCGCCTTCCCACTTGCTCCCGTTACACATATTCTCTGCATCGACGAAACCGCCATGGCCACCACTCCTCATCAAAATTCAACATGGATTTACACTATGAAGGCCTATCACCTGCGCAAGGCGGTGACGACATGGCGCCCTCGCGTGGTCAGCACAATGCGCTGCGCCCGTTGGACGGTCACGAGTGCGCGGCACTGGAGTGACGATCTCCCCCCGGGATCGTGCTCGTTATGAGCGCGACGCACCGAACAGTCCCGACTGCCAGGTTGATTGAGTCAAACTCCTTCTTCCACGATTGTCCGGCGTGTACCGGCGCGCCGACTCAGCCCAATCGTGGCGACCATTACTGCATGAAGCGCGAAGGTGGACTGCGCTCGGGCGGCGTCGCTCCCTATAACCTTCACCGTATGGAGATAACTTCGGTCGTCGCGGCCGCCTACGGCGGACCAGAAGTCCTTTCGGTGGTCGAGTCCAGTCTCAACGATCCAGGACCCGACCAGGTACTGATCGAGGTTCGCGCGGCGGGAACCAATCCAGTTGACTACAAGCTCTATAGCGGTGCGTACGGTGACGACCCATCCAATCTTCCTATCGCACTTGGCTTTGAGGCTGCGGGAATCGTCACCGAGGTTAGTGGCGAACTCGAAGGACCGAGCGGGCGAATCGCTGTTGGAGACGAAGTCATTGTCTATAGCGCGTCCGGCGCCTACGCCAGCGGTCTTCTGAGCCCGGCCAGCAGTGTGCTGGCGAAACCCTCGACAATGTCCTTCGAAGAGGCGAGCGGATTGATGCTGACGGGCGTCACCGCAATCCACGCGCTGCGGGCGACTAAATCGACCGCTGGAGACACGTTGTTAGTGCATGGTGCGGCCGGGGGCGTTGGCCTGATGGCCGTGCAAATTGCGGTAGCGGACGGCGTCCGAGTGATCGGAACCGCGAGTGAGAGCCAGCAAGAACGACTTCGCAGTCTGGGCGTCGAGCCGGTTGTCTATGGCGATGGGCTGATCGAGCGAATTCGCGCCCTCGCGCCGACGGGCGTCACCGCCGCCATCGATCTGGTCGGCACTGACGAAGCAGTCGACGTTTCAGTGGCACTGGTCGCGAACCGCGAACGGATCGCGACGATTGTTTCTTCTGCTCGAAGTAGCTCGAATGGCGTACAGGCACTCGGTGGCGGTCCCGGAGCGGACGCCGGCGTCGAGATCCGGTCGGCGGCGCGACTTGAACTGATTCGACGAGTGGAGGAAGGTTCCCTGCGAGTGTTTATTGCGGCGACGTACCCGCTGATTGAGGCCGCCGCCGCTCACCGGCAACTCGCTGCCGGTCACGCGCACGGCAAAATTATTTTGATTCCCTGACTCGTGTCGAAGGCAGTGCCGATAGTCATTTATTAGTGACGAGTCGCGAAATTTGAGACTCTTTGGCGCAGGGTGGCACACATTTAACGTTCATATCGACCCCGCTCGTCGTCGACGCATAATCGTGGTACCGGCGACTGGCAATGCTCTGGCCGAGGGCATTCGACCCGCGTTCGCACCTCGAGGGCGATTGATGAAGCAACCTTGAATTGTTCGAGCACCTAATCAACGCGTGCGAAGTGCTCCGCGAGCGAGCCGATGATTTCACTGTTCAGCGCGGAGGGAAGATCGTGACCCATGCCAGGCACGATCTTGAGTTTCGCGTTGGGGACCGCGTCGGCCGTAGCGTGGCCCCCCGACGGATCGACCAGCGGATCCTCAGCTCCGTGGATGACGAGCGTCGGCGCACTCACCGATCGCAGGGCCGCGGTGCGATCGGGCTGCGTGAAGATTGCCGCGACTTGGCGGACCACTCCAGCGGGATGGAATGCACGGTCATAGTCCGATGCGGCACGCTCACGAGTGCGGGACTCATCAGAGGGGTAACCCGGCGAACCGATCACCTTCCAGAGCAACACCCCACGCTCGATCGCCTCTTCGCGCGAAGTCGGCGCCGGAGCCAATAACGCACCGAGCGCTTCGGGCGACGGTTGACCAACCGCCGGGTCACCGGTCGTCGACATGATCGAAGTGAGAGTGCGAGTCTTTGTCGGGTAATCAATTGCGAAGCTTTGGGCGATCATTCCGCCCATCGAGGCGCCGACGATGTGCGCCGATTCTATGCCGAGTGCGTCGAGGAGACCAGCCGTGTCTGCCGCCATGTCCGCGAGTGAATAGGACGCACCGACGGCGCCGGACATGACGTCGCTGAGTTCGACTGAGCCGGCGTCATCGAACCACGTGGACAGTCCGATATCGCGATTGTCAAATCGAATCACGTAATATCCTCGGTCCGCTATCGCTTGGCAGAACTCTGGATCCCACAACGTCATCTGCGCGCCGAGTCCCATGATCAATAAGACCGGTGGGGACGCGGGGTCGCCGAATGAGTCGTACGCAATCCTGATCCCATTGGCTGTTGTAGTCGGCATGGAGTGAGATTAATCTGAGTTAGTTCGTCTGGCAATCAGGACGCTCGGCGAGACCGCTCCTCTTTAAAGCCGGTCGCCGTCCCCCTGTTTCTCCACGACAACTTCCACGAATGTCTTCTTCTTGTCGGAACCCCATCGAAGAGAGCCCGGCGATCACGACAACGATCGCTCTACACCTCATCCTCTTGGAGCAATCATCAGATCGTGATTGAGCGAATGCTCGCGCGCGACGAGTCACAACACTGGTGATTCTTAAGCGGAGCGTTGTCTCCGTTTCACCGTATAGTGTCATTATACGGAGCGATCACTCCGCTTAGACATCAGGGGTCAGCCATGGCGGTAGAGAAGTCCCGGAGGCCGTATCAGGCCACGTACGCCGTATTGGCCCTCGCGGTCGGGGGCTACGCATTGCTGCAGTCATTGGTGATTCCGGTGCTGCCCACTATCCGAGCGGGACTGCATACCTCGCAGAACTCCGTCACGTGGGTACTCACCGCCTACCTATTGTCGGCGGCCATCTTCACGCCCATCATGGGCCGACTCGGCGACATGCACGGCAAGGAACGACTGCTCGTCATGACGTTGGTGGCACTCACGGTCGGATCTCTCTTAGCCGCGGTCGCGAGCTCAATCACGTTGATGATCGTGGCGCGAGTCATCCAGGGCGTCGGTGGTGGTGTCCTCCCCCTGTCCTTCGGGCTCATCCGCGACGAGTTCCCGAAGGAGAAGGTGATGGGCGCCATCGGCGTCATCGCGGCCTTGGCCGCGGCGGGCGCCGGACTCGGCATCGTGCTGGCCGGACCCATCGTCGACGCGCTCGACTACCACTGGCTGTTCTGGATTCCGATGATCGTGATGGCCTTGACCGTGGTCGCCGCGCATCTCGTCATTCCGGAGTCGCAAGTTCGCACCCTCGGAAAGATCAGCTGGCCGGGCGTGGTCCTGCTCTCGGCGTGGCTCGTCGCCCTGATACTCGGCATCAGCGAGGCGCCAACGTGGGGCTGGGGGTCGACGAGTGTCATCGGTCTCTTGATTGGCGCGGTCGTCCTCGCCGTCGTGTGGGTCGTCGTCGAAGCACGTTCCGCACACCCCTTGATCGACATGAACATGATGAGGATTCCCGCCGTGTGGACGACGAACCTCGTGGCGCTGCTGCTCGGTGTCGGGATGTACGCGGTCTTCGCGTTCCTGCCCGAGTTCCTGCAGACTCCAACCTCAGCGGGCTACGGCTTCGGCGTGAGTATCACCCACTCGGGACTGATCCTGCTGCCGTCGAGCGTGTTCATGTTCGCCTTTGGCATGTTGTCGGGACCCCTCTCGAAGCGCTTCGGCAGTAAGTCCGTGCTCGTCACCGGACTTCTGGTCGGCATAATCACCTTCGCACTCCTCACCTTCGCCCACGCCGCCCAGTGGCAGATTCTCCTGGCCATGGTCGTCGAAGGCATCGGCTTCGGTCTCGCCTTCGCGTCGATGTCGGCCCTCGTCGTGGTGGCGGTTCCGCCGGAGCAGACGGGCGTCGCGAGTGGCATGAACGCCAACGTGCGTACCATTGGCGGTTCGATTGGCGCAGCGGTCATGAGCAGCATCGTGACCTCGGGCATGCGCGCGGGTTCGTACCCCCGTGAGTCTGGCTACACCCACGGTTTTGCGCTGTTGACCGTCGCCGCGATTGCCGCGACGATCGCCGCCTTCTTCGTTCCCGGAAGGCTGCGCCCGCCCGCGTCAATGACCGAGGCCACGATGCCCCACGCCGAACTCGGCATGGTCGCTGGTGGCACGCTCGTCGGCGACGAATCCGAGTGACCTGCTCATGACCAAGATCACCAACGCGGAGCGACCCCTGCGCAAGGACGCCGCGCAACACCGCCAGCAACTTCTCACCGCGGCCGTGCAGGTATTTAACGAACAGGGCATGGACGCCAGTGTCACCGAGATTGCGCGTGTCGCGGGTGTCGGTATCGGTACGCTCTACCGGCGCTTTCCCACCAAGGAAGCACTCGTCGACGCCCTCATCCGCGAAATCCTCAGTACCACCATTCAAATGGCCCGCGACGCCGTCAGGTCACCGGACGGCGTCGGTCTCGAAAGGTTTTTAGAGGCGTCCAGCGCCTATCAAGCTGAGCACGCGGGGTACCTGCGGCGACTTTGGAACACCGACCATGAAATGGTGAAGACCGTCCGTCAACTCATCGCCCGACTTCTCGTCGACGCGAAGAAGCATGGCCTCATTCGCCACGACCTCACCAGCACCGACCTGTCACTCGCAATGTTTTCCTTGCTTGGCGTCCTCGAAGCAACGCTTCCCGTCGCTCCGGATGCGTGGCGACGCCACCTCGACCTCTTGATCGCCGGCATGCGGCCCGCCGCCGCCGATCTCCCCCACCGCGCTCTCAGCCCCGCGAGCCTCGACAAGGTTCTAGCGACTCACAAAGCGTCACTTCGGCCGGAGTGAGACGAGTCAATTAACCATTAACTGCTTCGTCTGTGAGCTGCGGGGCACCGCTACTCCTGGGGTGAGATGGGAGTGATGCAATTGCTCGCGACGACTATCAAGCCGCTGCTTTGGAACGACGCGTCGGTGAGCGACTTCACGTTTGCCGCGCCCACGTGCGTCGTTCCCTTCTTGGAGGGGTAGGCCCCAAAAGCCCACGCACCCTTCCCCGCGCCCGTGATGGTCCCCTTCATGTGAGAGAGGGTCACCAGGAACCCCTTGCCACTGTACGCTTTGCCGAAAGAGCAGTTAAAAGATGAGGGTGTGAGTTTGAGCGTTCCACTGTAGGCGCCCTTGAACGTGAAGGTATTCGACGCCGCGCCAGCACTGGCCGTGGCCGGGGAGACCATCACCACCGCACCAAAAAGAACCATCCCGGTCAAGATGAGTGCGGTCGTCTTGTCGCGCAACCGTCGACCTGGCGAGCACTTTATCGGTTCGAACATATCCATCCTCTTACGGTTGGGACGGGTAGCGTCCGCTTTCGGTTGAACAGTAGTAGCGGAACCGTCGGAGGTTTGGTGTTGCTACCAGGTTCACTAGCAGTCGGTACAACGCACTCGGGATCGTGCAGAGCGACAGCGGATTGGGACTTGAGTACCTGGCCAACCTTCAGCCGCCCCCTTTCGTAACGTCCATCCTTTAACCGTACTTGACAATACTTTAACATTGTGAAACTATTACGAACGATGATCAATACACCGTCAAAAACCGATTGGCGAGAAGGCCGCCGACACTCCGCTCACGAGGCAATTATCGATGCCGCCTGGTCATTGGTGATCGAAGAGGGCCTCGCTGGTTTGTCGCTACGAGATTTGGCCGGTCGGGCGGGAATAACGGCGCCAACGGTGTACGCCTATTTTGATTCAAAGAACGCCATTTACGACGCCATGTTCGGCCGGGCGGCAACCGAGTTCGAAGTAAAAATGGCCGAGCCGTACGAGTGCGACGACCCACGCGAACTACTCGTGGCGATTGCAAACCGGTTTTCACTGTTCTGCACCAGTTCCCCAACGCGGTATCAACTGTTGTTCCAACGTACGCTCCCCGGCTTCGAACCGTCTCCCGAGTCGTTCGCACCCGCGGTACGTGCACTGGCGGGCGTTCGCGAACTGCTCGTCCTCAACGGAATCACCGAAGAGCGCCATTGCGACATATGGACCGCACTGATAATCGGTCTTGTCGATCAGCAGATCTCTAACGACCCCGGAGGGGATCGCTGGACACGCCTCATCGACGAATCGGTGAACATGTTCATTGCCCATTGCCAGCCAAAACGTGGCTCGCGAAAACCCGGATCTCGCCCGGCTCGAACGAAAGGGATCTCAACATGACGATGATCGAAGTCGCAACTATTGAATCGTTAAGTCATCCAGAGGCGATGAGCCTTCAGGCGCGCGAATTGGAGCACACGCTCGCATCGCTGCGATCCCTTGACGATGGAGCGTGGTCAGCCGCCACCGACTGCCCCGCCTGGGACGTTCGGGCCATGTATCAACACGTGCTTGGCGCATGTGAATCGGGCGCGTCGTTACGTGAGAACATTCATCAACTACGGCGAGCTCGCAGCTTTCGCAAACAAAACGGCGGACCGCTCGAAGCTGCATTGTCAGCCGTGCAGGTACACGAGCGGATGGATCTCAGTCCTCGGCAGATTGTCGAGCGTCTCGCGGCCGTTGCGCCAAAGACCGTCCGTGGACGCGAGCGCACACCCGCGCTCGTGCGCCATCATGCGAAACTCGCTGTCGACGGCCCAGTGTTCGAAACTTGGAATATGGGCTACCTCATTGACACCATATATCTACGTGACCTTTGGATGCACCGCGTCGACTTATCCCACGCACTCGGCCGGTCACTCGAGCTCAACACCGACCACGATGCTCGCATCATCGCCGACGTTGTTGCTGAATGGGCGCGCCGCCATGGCCAGCCATTCGTGCTCGAGCTCACTGGCCCTGCCGGCCGGACGTACGCCCACGAGCCCGACCTACCCGGGACAGAACACCTATCGATCGACGCCGTCGAATTCTGCCGCACACTCGCTGGCCGCGTACCCGCGACCGGTCTGCTCACCACCGTCGTCCCATTCTGATCGAACACAGCGAACCGACCAAGGAGAACAGCAATGGAAACACGCATCAATGAAGTCGCGGACCGCATCTATCGACTTTCGACCTTCGTCCCCGGCGTCGGACCCACCGGCTTCACATTCAACCAGTACCTCATCGACGACGATGAGCCCTTGCTGTTCCACACCGGACCCCGAACTATGTTCCCTCTCGTGGCCGCGGCCATTTCCACGATCACCCCCCTCGCGCGACTTCGCTGGATCACTTTCGGCCACCTTGAGGCCGACGAGTGCGGCGCCATGAATGAACTGCTCGCTGCTGCGCCCCTCGCCGAGGTGGCCCACGGGGCTCTGGGGTGCATGGTGTCGTTCAACGACTTGGCCGACCGTGCGCCAGTGCCGCTCGCCGACGGTCAAGTCATCGAATTGGGAGAACACCGCGTACGCCACATTGACACGCCGCACGTTCCCCACGGCTGGGAAGCCCGGGTGTTGTTTGAAGAGACGACCAAGACGCTCCTGTGCGGCGATCTATTCACCCAACTCGGCGACCCGTCCGCCATTACGAGCGATGACATCGTCGGACCCGCCTCGCAGGCCGAAGATGTCTTTGGGGCCACATGCCTGACACCGCGGACTGGGCCGACCATTCGGAACCTCGCCGGCCTCGCCCCCGACAACTTGGCCGTGATGCATGGCTCGTGCTTTGCCGGCGACGGGGCAAAGGCGCTGCTCGCACTCGCTGACGAGTACGACGCTCGCCTTGCCGAAGCGATCGATTGATCTACGCCGCGACCGGACACATTTGCAATATCCCCTAATGAAACGGATCATCGTCGCGGCCCCCGCGCGAAACTGTCCTGGCACTTGAACATCTTGAACGTCCTCCCCGCGGAAACCGCGGTGCAACTCTCAAAACGCGTGGACCTAACGAACGAAGGGCTCGTGCCACGTTCGCCCGACAGTCAATAGTCGAAGCATCAATCGCTGGAATCATCACGATTGACTCACGGCATAGTCCCGACTTTCAGCCCTGCAACCGAGTGCAGGGTCCGCATCCGCTGCAGTCAAATTGGAACTTTCACAATGATGTTGCTACACCTGAGCCTGGCTTTCGCTGCGTAGCGAGGAGGTTCAGTTGATACCGCAAGTAGGAATGCCTTGATTACTACTTCCCGGCCAACCTATTACGCACGATTTGCACATCGCTGGCTGGCACGGCGGGTGAGAAGAGGAAACCCTGGCCGAGCTGACAGTCGAGATTGCGTAGGCGCTCAAGTTGCTTTTGCGTCTCGATACCCTCGGCGAGCACGATGGTATGAAGTTTGTGGCCGAGCGAGACGATCGCCTCGAGCAGCGTGCTGTTCTGCTCGCTCTCCAGCTCGGGACTCACGAAGGATCGGTCNNGCGACACCGTGTTAATTGTTTCGGTGACATTGAGCAGCGCCACGCTTTCCGTGATTTCGATGATGAGACGCTCTGGCGACATCCCACCTTCCGAGAGCGCTCCCTCAATCATAGATATCAGGCCAGGATTGTGAAACTGGTGCGCGGAGAAGTTGACCGTGACAAATGGTCGGGTGCCTTGAGCGCCAATCGGTTCCCAAGAACGTGTTGCCGCCACTGCCTCGCGCATGGCGAAAGAACCGAGTTCCAATATGAGATCGCTCTGTTCGGCGAGCGGGATGAACACGTCGGGGGGGATCGATCCCCGCTCGGGATGCTGCCAGCGCATCAATGCCTCGAAACCAACCACGTCGACTGTTGAGAGATCGACAATGGGTTGGTAGTGCATCGAGAGTTCCCCGGCCTGGAGAGCGTGGCGAAGCTCCTGAATGAGCGAGAAGCGGCTGATCGCCTTCTGTTGCATGCTCGAATTGAAAACTAAGTGNNCGTCGCAAACTACGACCCCGATGCTGGCATGCTGCACGAGATCTATTCCATTGAACGAAAACGGTTCGGTGAGTACTTCGAGAAGTCGAGCCGCCACTTCATCGGCTTGCGTCGGTGAAGTCAGACCCTCGGCCAGATAGAGAAACTCGTCGCCGCCGAAGCGACAAAGCGTGTCCGCGGAGCGAGTCACGAGTTCGAGGCGACGGGCAATTCCTACGAGCAACTGGTCTCCAATGAGGTGACCGTACGTGTCGTTCACCCCCTTAAAGTCATCGAGATCCAACAGCAACACGGCGCCCAACCCGCCTTGGCGCTCGATCCTCGCGATCGTTTGCGAGAGCCGGTCCTCGAAGAGTGCCCGGTTGGCGAGCCCGGTGAGCGGGTCGTGCAGTGCCTGGTGCGAGAGTTGATCAGCAAGAGCGCGCTCCTCGGTGATGTTCCGCTGAGAACTGACAAAATAGAGAATTTCACCGTCGGAGTTTCGCGCTGCGGATTTCAAGGAACTAATGACAATTACTTGACCATCCTTGCTTATGTAGCGTTTGACAAAGCCCACCTGTTCAACCGCACCGGAGATCAAACGTCGTTGCGGATCGCTAACAATTTCCACATCTTCGGGATGAGTAAAATGTGAGGTGCCACGTCCTAGAATCTCTGCTCTGTCGTATCCGATCATGTGACAGAAAGCGTCATTGGCGGCGACCACTTGGTTCTCGAGATTGGTGAAGATCATCGGGGCCATGTTGTCTTCAAACGCGAGACGGAAGCGCTGCTCGGTTTCTGTTAGGGCATTGTTTGCGAGCGTAAGCCTCGCCAAGGCCGCTTCGTTCTGCTGCATCGAACGAACGTGAACGATAGCGAACTCGGTCTCTGATCTAATTTCCTCAAGCCCGATCATCGTGATCTTGTCGAACGCAAAAACGTCCCGAGCGTAGATATTAAGTACTGACCTCTGCGTTCCAAAAGTAAAAGGAAGGGCGACAGAAGAGCCGAATCCGAATTGGGACGCTCGCTCGCGCCAGGGTCCGTACATCGACTGGTTGGCGAGGTCGCTCACCACCTGGCTCTCCAAGGTTCGCAGTGCTAACCCCGTGGGACCGAGCCCACTCTCCTTCGATCCCCACCAGGACACCATGTCACCGTAGAGGTAGTCGGTAGCACCCGCTGCGCAGACGATGTCGACCCCGTCCTCCTCACCGCCGGAAGTGACTCCAATCCATGCGAGCACGTATCCACCCTTACTAACGAGGACATCGCACAATTGCTGCATAAATTCTGCCTCACTGGAGGCGATTATGGCGAGTTTGTTCACCTCTGTACGAAGTTCCAAAACGTGATCTCGCCGAGTCCGATCGGTAACGTCGCGCTGCGAGACGATGTAGCAGAGCGTCTTGCCTGAAGCGTTACGCGCGGCGGACTTCGAGACTTCGACGACAATCAGCCGGCCGCCCTTGTGCAGATAGCGCTGGACGTAGCGCACCTGATTTGCATCGCCTCGGGTGATGCGGCGGTGTGCATCTTCGGTAATGCCAACGTCATCAGGATGGGTGAATGATTTCGAATCATTTCCGAGGATCTCCTCTCTGGTGCGTCCAAGCAACAGACAAAATGCGTCGTTGGCTGTGACGATACGGTCCTCGAGATCGGTGAAGATCATGGGAGTCATATTGTCCTCGAACGCGAGGCGAAAAATCTCCTCACTGTCCGATAACTCCACGGCGGAAGCGGGCTCGGAGGTCACAATACCCGAGTCGATCTCGGTGCCGTCGTCCTCTGCCGTTCCCTCCGGCCTTTTGTCGCGAACCGCTGCGATGACCCACGGCGTGTCGTCAACTGTGACGGGCGACAGGGTGACGGCCAATTTGATTTTAATTCCTCTTTGCGTGGAAACGAGTAACCCTGGGAGTAATCCATCGATCGCACGCTCGCCGACCCGGAGTACTGGGAGCGATCGACGATGTGGCCATCTCGGAATCGCAGTGGAACCAGGACTTCTACGCTCGGGCCCATGAACGCATCAGGCGTAGAGGCAGTCAGGATTCCGACCTGTTCGCCTATATATCGAATCCGACCATATTCGTCGACGATAACGATCTCGTCAGTTAGCACCTGGAACAATCCGCGCCAGGCGTCAGAAAGATTCAATGAGTAACTATTGATTCGACGCCCCCACATCTTCCTGAACAGGCGAAGCATATCTTTTCCTGCCCAGTTGGTATGTGATGGATGCCAATTCGAAAGACGAGGCATTGAAGCGCAGGCTGATGATTAGAGACAACTTCGTTCGATGTCAAAGATCGACTCCGAAGAAGGGTTTTGATAGTGGGGACGGACCGGCACTTGCTACGACCACGCGAGTATCG
This sequence comes from Acidimicrobiaceae bacterium, assembly GCA_003133685.1. GTDB lineage: Bacteria > Actinomycetota > Acidimicrobiia > Acidimicrobiales > RAAP-2 > RAAP-2. Next base: position 26,663 of record PKYQ01000025.1, on the reverse strand, counting down.
AGTCGTTCTGGTCGATCTTCAAGCACGAGTACTTCTACCGTCACGTCTTTACTGACATGGACGAACTGCGCGCCGGGGTTGAATGGTATTTGAATTGGTATAACCACGAGCGGCGTGATTCGAAGATCAACGATGTCAGTCCGGTCAACTTCGAACTGTCACTTCGTCACGAAGCGATAACCGCTTAACCCGCGTGCCTCGCAGGGGAACGCCACGAACACTGACGCAGCTACAAAGAGTCGTCGCGAACGGGCAGATTGCGACAGCAACAATTCGGATCATCGCAGACTGTGATGCGAACACCGCGGTCAACCAAGCAACCACAATCAGCACACAGAATCTCCACTGACTCTGATCTTAGAGATTCGAGCACTTGTCAACAGCGAATTGGCATTGCCCAACGAAGCGAAAGCCTTCTTCACCGGTGTCTACTTTTCCTGGGGATCCTCACCACCCAGTGAAGACGGACCGGTGCAAGACCGCGTCTCTTCGCCTGCTCACGCTCGGCCAGGCTGGGACCGGACTTGTCCAACAGCGTCCAGTGATGAACTCGTTTCTGTGGCTACTGGGTTGCCCAAAAGACAACACCACTGGTGCCGGCGAGCGTCAAGGTGCCAGCGTTGGTCACGGAAAGATAGTCGTTGCCGCGGTGGGGAGTTGTGGACGACCACACGACATTGCCGGCTGCATTCACGGTCACGAGGTCGCCGGAAGGCTGCAAGATGGTATGTCCATGCAGGGCCCTCGTGTTGTTCCACCAGAGCGTTTGATGGTCAGGCGTCACGAGCTTGAGCGCGCCCGTCAGCGTCATCCTCAGTTGACAGCGTAAGTTGGGCGACGAAACGTACCATCCGGGCGCGAGATAATTCCCCGAGCGCATCGTCGTCAGTTTGCTGTGACTACTCCACAACACGAGCGCGCCACTGACGAGGGCTAGAGAGCCGTTCGACTCGAGATCCAAATCGGCGATCCGACCGCCGGTGGGAGTGGACCACAAAGTCTGACCATCAGTCGCGGTGATGGTGAGTGCGCCGCTGGCCACTTTGGCCGTCGCGCCGGGTGATCCGTTCGTCGGAGTGGACCACAGTGTTGGTCCACCCACCTCTGAGTACGTGAGCTGACCGTCGGCATTCATCGTGAGAACGAACTGTCCATTCGGCGAGAGTTTGGTGGCGCCACTGGCGAGGGTGGTGCCGTTGTCGAGTGCAGCGTACGTGGGCGCCGGCACCGGCGCGGCGGAGTTGCCACACGTTCCCGGTGGTCCCGTGCGGCCGAGCAGATCGACGAAGACGAAACCACGGCGTTCGAACGATCGGATGATGACGGGAAGTGCGGCGACCGTGGCCGGCATGGCGATCATCTGATTGTGCAGCAGCACCACGGGATGGCGTTGGCCGATTGATCCGTCGATGATCGAACTCTCAATGTGATGAATCCAGTAGCCGGAAGCTGAACCATCGGCCTCCCAGTCGCCGCCCGAGGCGCTCCACATCCACAACGACAAGCCGTGGTGGTGGGCGACGGAAAGCGTGGTGGCGTTGTAGTCACCGTAGGGCGGGCGAAAGACGCACGGCACGGTGCCAGTGAGCCTTCGCTGAAGAACCATGACCTGATATATCTCACTGGTTTGTGCCGCTTTGGTGAGCGTGACCATGTCCGGGTGGCTGTTGGTGTGATCGCCCAGGAGGAAGCCATCGGCGGCCTCCTCCTTCACCAATTTGGGATAATCGCTGATGTCCCATCCGATGTTGAAGAAGGTGGCGCGAACGTGGAACGCTTTCAAAATATTGATGATGGCCTGAGTACTCCTGCCGGGACCGTCATCAAAAGTCAGGGCTACGGTCTTCTTCGACCCCGAGACCGACGGAGCAGCGTTGAGTGCGCCCATCGAGACTGGTGGGCATGACGGCGATGGCACAGACGTGGCCGATGCGACGGTGACGCTGAATCCCACTACGGAAACGATCGTAAGACCCAGCATGACAACTGCGCTCGCTAGAAAGGCCGCGAGCGGCTTCGTGGCGACCATGGTCCAAGCATGACTGCGGCAGGTGGCGCAATCAAATCCAACCGTCGATTGGACCTTGACATCAAGAGAGGACGTACGCCGGCGTGCGCGTTATCTCCAGCAACAGTCCGTCGAACTTAGCGGACGGCTTTCGAACCTTTCGCAACTCCTCGCCGAACTGATCGAATGAAGAGCCACACGGGCAACGCACACCCCTGGAATCGGGCTGGCCCACACCGTTGAAACCGTCACCTCAGTCGACAAGAACCAACTTTTTTGGTGACGAACACCCGGTTCACGCACTGACGTCGTGATGTCTCGCTGGCTCCGGTCGCCGTAGGGCTCTACTCGAAGACCGTACCCATCGCCGTCACCCGTTCGGGGTGTCGCGCCAAGAGAAAAGCTAAATAGGCGAGGCCGATCACGAACCAGACGATCACCACGATCCCCGCCAAACTGATCGGATACGGCAACGGCGACACGAACTTGAAGATCGAGCTGCCCACTCCCAACGCGGATGCCAGTACCGGGATGAGAATCAAAGAGCTGATGATCGGAATCGCGAAGTGCAGAAACCAGTTGAACTCATCGCGCTGGCGACGGAAGTAGTAGCCGAAGCTCGACAGGTTGATAACTATGTAGATCGCAATCATCACCGCGGAGAGGATCGTTGCCAGTAATTCAAAGGCGTCGACGGGCCCGTACCCGAGCGCGAGCGGCAGAGCGATCACCACGGTCGCCAGCGCCTGAACAGCAATGCCAACCACCGGTGAAGAGAATCGACGGTGCGTGCGCGTAAAGGCCGACGGCAATAGTTTTATGCGACCCATTGCGTACCAGGTGCGCGTCGAGGCGACGAGGGCGGAGTTGCCGTTGGCGAAGAACGAGTTCACGACGGCGAGAAAGACGACGACCCAGCCGAGGCCCCACATCTTTCGCGCGAAAAGGATCCACGGACTACCCCCGCCCAGGTCACCGTAGGACTGCAGGTGAGCAGGGCCCACGTACGCCGAGGCCGCGTAGGTGGTGAAGAGATAGAAAACTCCGACGATCACGCACGAGAGAATTACCGCACGCGGCACGTTGCGTCGAGGTTCACGGGCCTCCTCGGCGAGGGGCGCGGCCGCCTCGAAGCCAACGAAGGCCAGCATGACAAAGACCGAACCCGCGAGGACGCCCGAGGTGCCGTGATAGCCCTTCACGTTGGCGAACTTGAGGGTGAAGACCTGAAGCGTGTTGCCGCCCGGCGCGGCGTGGGCGATGAGCCAGATCGACAGGGCGATGAAAACCACCATCTCAAAGGCACCAAGAATCACGCCGAACCAGGTGCTCAAGCGCACCCCGCGATAGCCAATCAGCGCGGTCAACGACATCGCGAGCAGCATGAAGCCAATCCAGGTTGCCTCGAAAGACCACCCGAACTCCTGATTCAAAATTGTGCCGACGAAATACCCGATGAGCAGGTTGACGATCGGCCCCACCAGGCCCGAGATCATCGCGTAACCCCAACCCACGAGGTAGCCGATCGTCGGGTGCAGACCCTGCGCGGGGTAGGTGTAGATACTGCCCGCCGAAGGCAGGTGACGCGCCAACTGACCCATCGAGACGGCGACCAACACGGCCGCTACCAGGGTCAGCCCGACCGACAACGACAAGGCACCACCGGCGTAGCCCGCGCCCACGGCGAGTGACGTGGCCACGGCCGCGCCCGGCGCCATGAAAGTCACCGATTGAAACAAGACACCGGGAAGACCAACCACGTGGCGAGCCAGTCCAGGACCCTCGCTCGGGGACAGCCCTTCGGGGCCTAACGGAACGGAATCATCGCTCGGCGCCATCACTCTCCTCTCTCTGCTCGATACACGACACTCACTCTTCGACCACGGCCCCATCAAGGGGTTCGTCTTCCGGCGTCGACGCGGCGTGGACGACGCGTGCCGAGGTGGCTCGCACCACGTGATCGACCGGACAGCCGTGCTCGACGGTGCGCGACACGGTACACAGCACCTCGGCGGTGAGTCGCCGCGCCACCTCCACATCCTCATCGGGAACGTTCGCGCCCTCGGGCAGCAGATAGTGAACCACGATCTCCTCCATCCGTTCATCCTCGGCCTTATGCCCACTGACCTCGATGACCAGCGAACTGAGCGAATGCCTTCGCCGATCCAGCGCTGCGCCAAAGTCGATGGCCGCGCATCCACCGATCGCCGCCAGTAATAGCTCGATCGGGTTGAAGCCTTCCCCTTCCCAGCCCGTGCCGACGCGTAGTCGTCCTCCGCGATCATTCACGGCCGTGATCACGCCGTCCCCCGCGACCTCCACGCGAACCGTACGTGGCTGGCGCCGACCGGTCTCGCTCGGACCATTCGTTGGTTCCGTGTTCGTCATCCGTGCCTCCTCAGAGTCCCATCATCGATTCGTCGAAAGCGGGCTATATCAATCAGGATTATAGGTTTAGCCAAATCTCTAGTGAACACCGCCAAGAACACTGTCGAGACGAGCACCGCACCGAGCGATGTCAAAGGCGGTGGTTCGATTGAGAATCACGTGATCCAAATTGCGTACGGCGTGTTTCGAAGGACTCGAGCGATCACTGGTGATCGCCGGTGTCGGCATGCGTATCGCCGTCGCAATTGCCGCTCGAACGTTCAGTCCACGCACGAATCCAGCGAGGCGCAACCCTTCAAACTTTGACGCAAGAGCATTGAGAATGGTGGTCAGCTGCGGTGTGAAGAAGCGCGTGCCAACACCCCGCCGCCCGACATTTTACATCGAGACGTTCGCATTTTCCTCGAGAGGCCGCTAATCGAGTGCTCGTTATGATGAGCATTATCGTGCCGAATATCATCGAAGTCAGCAACATTAAAAAAGGATTTGGCGGGTTCGTCGCGGTAAATGACGTGAGTTTCGTGGTGCGCAGGGGAGAGATTTTTGGCCTCCTGGGCGAGAACGGAGCGGGCAAGACCACCACCATCGAAATCCTGGAAGGATTTCAGAAGGCCGACCAAGGGACCGCGGTGGTGCTCGGTATCGATCCGCGATTAGGCCGAAGAGCCTGGCGAGATCGCGTGGGGTTCGTACTGCAAGAGTCGCAGTTCGATCCCATTCACACTGTCAATGAAACGCTCAAACTCTTCGCCAGTTTCTTCTCGAATCCTCGAGGTGTGGCCGAGACCCTCGAACTCGTTGGCTTGACGGATAAGGCCGACGAGCGATTCGGTCGCCTTTCCGGAGGCCAGAAGCGCCGTGTTGACGTGGCAATCGGAATAATTGGACGACCGGACTTGCTCTTTCTCGACGAGCCCACGACGGGGTTCGATCCCGTAGCTCGTCACGAATTCTGGACGGTAATCGAGGGCCTGCGCGACGGCGGCACGTCAATTCTTCTCACGACCCACTACATGGAAGAGGCCCAACGACTCTGCGATCGACTGGCCATCATGGCCAAGGGGCAGATCATGGCGCAGGGGACATCGTCCTCTCTTATAAGCGATCTGGGCGTAACCACGATTCGTTTCGAGCAACCGACCGGAGTTGACCTCTCAACACTTTGTGCGATTGCCGGAGAAGATTTCTTTCTTCGCGACAACATCGTGTCAGCCTCGGTGGGAAGCAACGTGCAGGAGGTCCTTCTGCACCTCTTGACGTGGTCGCGGTCTACGGGAATCGTTCTTGCGGGGCTCGAAGTGATCAGACCCACGTTGAACGACGTTTTCTTGGGCGCGACCGATGGCGACGAATGAGATTCATTCGACTATCCCTGTTACAGACCGTCTACCATCTGCGGGCATTTCGACGCAGCACGCGCACCGTGGTCCTCGGCCTCGTGATGCCGGTTGGCTTGCTGGTCGTTCTCAGTGGGGTCTTCTCGAACCAAGGAGAGATGACCGGCATCGCCGGAAGCCAAATCAGCTCGATAGCGTTCTACACCGGAAGCCTGACGGCGTGCGGGCTCATGCTCGGGACCTTCACCGGTGTCATGGTGACTTCGGTGAGCGCGCGCGAGGCGGGGTGGCTCAAGCGATTCCGCGGATCACCCATGCCTCCGGGGTCCTATCTCGCGGGCCAAGTGCTCTTCAATATCTTGATCTCGCTACTGCTCACCGTGGTCATGATTGCCGTCGCGTCTCTGGCCTACGGGCTGCCTCTTCGATTGGTACCACTTTTGGCGGTGCTCTGCTACGCGGTAGTCGGCGTTTTTTGCTTCACGGCCGTGGCACTCGCGCTGACCAGAGTCATCACGACACCCGAGATGGCTTCCTCATTGGGGCCATTCGTCACCATCATTTTGAGCTTTGGGAGCGGCGTCTTCTTCCCACCCAATCTGATGCCGCACTGGCTCGTCGCTTCTTCGAACTACTTGCCGCTCGAGCCTCTCGCTCAGTCCATGCAATCCGCCCTCGCGCTGCAAAGGGGCACCGGATTCGACCTGCGAACGTTCGTGGTACTGGGAATCTGGATCGTGGCCGCCATCGCCGTCGCCCACCGAACTTTCACGTGGCAACCCTTGAGGCGTTAGCGGACTTTTCTGAATCTGCGGCGCTCTGGTTGCTCAACCCCGGCGTCACTCCCCTGTCGCGTAACGCGAATTGGACTAGAGAGATTCCATTGCTCGATGCAGGGTTTCTGTGACGTCCTCATAGTTCGCGTGAGGGCCAAAACTCATCGGCTGACCAATCCGTACGGTAACGTCACTGCGTTTCTTGGGCCACTTTGCGTGCAGCGGCACCGTGCCCGCGAGACCGACGGTCTTCACCGGAAGCACCGGAACGCCCAGGCTCACCGCCAGCAGGCCGATGCCCGATTTGAAGGGCTGCAGCAGGCCGTTCGGGCTGGTACGGCCCTCCGGAGCAATCAGCACATTCCAGCCCCGGTCGATCATCTCGCCCACGTACTCCAGACTGGGCATGTACGGTTCGCTGCGCGCGAAGGAAAAGCCGGCGAAGCAGACCCGAACGATAAGCGCGAGGACCTTGTGATCGCGCAGCACGTCGTCGGCTGTCGCCACCGCCAGTCGGGTGCGGATTCTTCTCGGCAACGCTTGGTAGACCACCGGCCCGTCAAAGTCGTCACTGTGATTGAAGATGAAAATTGCCGGCGTGACGAGGCCGTCCAGCGCTTCGGCGCCAACGACGTCGATCCGGACCCACACGCGAATGATGGCTCGCAGCACGCATTCGCGAAGCCCACTGCCGATGAAGCGCACCCATCGCCAGTAGGGCCAGAGCGGCGGTCTGCTCGCCTCGGCAACCGAGGTCCCCTGAGCGATCAACTGGCGTAACTGCGCCACGGTGGTCGCCGGGGTGACGGTCTCATCAGAAATGGAGACCCCCAGTTGCTCCTCCAGCAGTGAGACGACGGTGAGTCTTCGTAACGAGTCGAGGCCAATATCGCCGAGGGCATCCGATTCGGCGATCACCGCGTTCGGATCGTCCAAACTCAACCGGATGATGTGCACGAGTGAGTCGCCCGCTGCCTCGGGGTTCCTCTTCGGCGTCGACTGATCATGCTCGGTGGAATTGGCCCATAGCTGGACCTGACGACGGTCAATCTTGAGCAGGCGTGTCCGGGGGAAGTCGCTGTCGGGCCAGCGTCGCCAGTGATCGATGTGTTGGAATGACTCGAGCTGGGCGTTGATCTCGCCAATTGCATCGGTGATGACGCGATCGGACGCATCCGAAAGTACGACCGCCGCGACAGATTCGCCCTTGGGGTCGTTGACCCCGACGATGCAAACGTCCTGGAAACGAAGATCCTGGTCGGTGACGAGTTCGATGTCTTCGGGAAAGACCTTGAGGCCGCTACCGCGCACAATGGCAAACTTCAGCCGGCCCTGAATGAGTAGGCGGCCATCTTTCATGCGACCGACGTCACCCGTGCGGAACCAACCATCCTCGCTAAATGCCTCGCTGGTGGCTTCGGGGTTGTGCCAATACTCTACGAAAACACTGGGACCCTTCGTCTGAATTTCACCGTCGTGGCCGATGCGCAAATGCACGTTGTCAAGAGGTCGACCCGGCGAGTCGAATCGTCGTTCGCTCAAACTGTTACAAGTGAGAATCGGCGACGTTTCGGTGAGCCCGTAACCCTGGACCATTCGCACGCCCATTCTCTCCCACGCGATTGCCACATCGATTGGTATCGGCGCCCCGCCGGTGACCACAAGATCCAAGTGACCACCGAGCCTCGAGTGGACGCCGTGGAAGAGAACCCGTCGCAGAGAGAACGGGAGGAAATCCGCAATCCTCAAGGCAGCCCCAAGCGTCCTCGCTTTTCCTTCATCCCGCGCGGTCTGTTGAATACGCTCCAGCATCAGAGAAAGCAGTTGCGGTATTGCGAGCATGGTGTTGATCTCATAGTCCACGAGGGCTTGGGAGATGGCGAGCGGAGTAACGCGAGGCATGTAGAAGATGCTGGCGCCGCGTGACAGGATCGCCAGGCTGCCAGTCAGCTCGTACGTGTGCGACAGGGGCAGCACCGAGAGGAGACGCCAATCGTCGCCCACGTCAATCCTCTGCAAGATGCCCGAAATATTGGCGAGCACGTTGCGCTGGGTCAGTACCACCCCCTTAGGATCGGCGGTCGTGCCGGAGGTGAACACGATCAAGGCCGGCCAGTCGTCACGCAGCTCGTTGTTCGGTGCACTGGTCGAATGGCCGCCAATAAGTTCATTGAACTCTTCGAGATGGAACGTCTTCAATGACGCGCCGAAGTTCGGGTGGGGGTACCTGCTCAGAAAGACAACCTTGGGTGCCGTCTCGGCTGCGATACGCAGAATTGTCGGGGGGGAACTGGCGGCGTCGACGGGCACTAAAACCGCTCCGAGCAACAGCGTCCCGAGCAGTAGTTCAATCCACTCGGGCGAATTGCCCGCGACCACCATGACTCGGTCACCTTGAACGACACCCTGCGCGGACAGGTAGTGCGCCGCCTGGTACGCGCGCGACCGTAACTCGCGGTGCGTGAGTCTTTCAATCTTCAAGAATGATCGACTGGTCAGGGCGAGACGATCAGCGAACTCGTCAGAGCTGGCGACGTACTCAGCGAAATCCCGGTAGTTCATTGCGCAACTCCCATGGCCACCGCAACGACGTACTCACCATGGTGGGAAATTGATATCTCAAAGTTCTGAGCTTCGATAGTCGCGTGCGGCCGGCCCGAAGCGTCATGGGTAATTACGACGTCTCTCAGCCGCTCAGGGGACTCGGGCGCCGCCTTGATCACCGCCTCTTTGGCGGCCCACAACCCGGCTAGATGTTGAACATTCTGATTCTCCAACTCTGATGGATTGAATACCTTTTGTAAGAAGTGGGTACCACCGGCCTCCACTTGCCGCTGGAATTCAGGAATAAACACCAGATCAACCCCAATCATGCTTCACCCTAACTCTCAGGTTCGCGTGAGACTCGCGAACTCGTTGCGCTGACCGGCTGCCCGCGCCGACGACGTCACTTCGTAGACTTGTCTCCCGTGCGTGCATACTTAACGAAGTCCTCGGCCGCAGTCGTCATGGCTGTTGTGGTACTTGTCGCCACGGTGGGCGTCGCTTCCGCGTCCCCCACGCTCCCTGCCACCTCGATCGGCTTTGACATCAGCTTTCCCCAGTGCGGTCATCCGTTGCCTTCGTCGCCCGGCTTCGGCATTGTCGGCGTGAACGACGGGTCCGTCTTTACTGTCAACAAGTGTCTCGACAACGAACTGTCGTGGGCTCAGGGCGCCACCAATGGCAACCCCGCCTTCTACGCGAACACCGGTGACGCGGGCCCCGCGTACGCGGCGGCCTGGCCCACCAGTCAACAGACACCCGACGTCTGCGCGGGCGCAAACTCCGTGGCGTGCTCGTACGACTACGGATGGAACGCGGCGCGAGCATCATTCGAGAACGCCGTGATCGCCGAAGGTGACGACGGATCCGCCAACCCAACACTCGCCGCCCTTTCGGCGCCGTGGTGGCTCGACGTCGAGACCGGTAATGCGTGGGAGACCATCGAGTACGGACGAACCTCAGCCGATGAAACGTACGACCGCACGATGCTCGAAGGAGAAGTCGCCTCGTTCACCAACATCGGCGTCACGTCGCTCGGCATCTATTCCACGTCGTCGCAGTGGCAGGTCATCACCGGCGACTCCGGTACGGCCTTCTCGTCGATTCCCGTGTGGATCCCCGGCTTCGCCACGCTCGCGGCGGCCCAATCTGCCTGCAACATCACTTCGTTTACGGGCGCGCGTGTCGCGATGATTCAGTACCCCTCCGAGGGCTACGACGGCGACTACGTGTGCGGCCTGCTCAGCAACCCGGTTGCGACGTCGGTGGCGGTGGCGGCGTCGGCGACCTTCAACGATCAGCTCGTCACCACGAACAACGACGGGACCGTCTCGTACGTGCAGACGACGGGCAGTCCCGATCTCGTTGTCAGCGCCACGGGGCTCGTCACGACGAGCGGCGCCCTCGCCGTGGGCACCTACACGGCCACGGGCACGACGAGTGATACCCACGGCGATACCGGCACCTTCAGCATCACCGCTAAAGTCGGCGTCTTGCTGCAGAGCTCGGCCACGACCGCCGCCGTCAAGGTGAGCGGGCTGGCGAACTACTCCGGCCAACTCAGCGTCACCGGCGCGAGCGACGCGGTCACCTACGTCCAGACCCGTGGTACGCCCGATCTCCTCGTCACCCCGACCGGACTCGTGACGGCGAGCGGGTCGCTCGTCGCGGGCACGTACGTCGCGACCGGAACCGAGAGCGACGCAATCGGCGACAAGGGAACGTTCACCCTTACCCTCAAGGTCGGAGCGCTCGTCCAGCGTCTGCCGACGACGGCGACGATCACGACCGTGAAGTCGTCAACCTTCAGCGAGCAATTGAGCGTCGGGGCCAATCGCGGCGCCGAGACCTTCGTACAGACCCGTGGTACACCGAGTCTTCTCGTCAGCTCTTCGGGGCTCGTCACGACGAGCGGCGCCCTCGCCGTGGGCACCTACAAGGCCACGGGCACCGTCAGCGATACGACGGGCGACGTCGGTACCTTCACCTTCACACTCATCGCCGCCGTGACCCCTCCCGCGCCGCCTCCGCCTCCGAGCGCCGCAGTAGTGAAGGGTTATGTCGTCGCGGGCCGCACGGTCACGCTCGCGATCGACGGAGCTAACTTCTACGGCCAGCCGACTATCACGAGTCACTCGGGCACGAGAGTCGTCGTGGTGCGCGACACCGGCCGCGTGTTGATCGCGCGGGTGAAGTCCGCGGCACATTCTCGCAACGGAAGATTCACCTTCACCATCACCCTTGCTGACGGCGCGTCGTGCCAGGTGCGTTACAACCAGCGCGCGACCTAGAACCTCCCGCCAGTTCGGCTCGAGTCGCAGTGATAAGGGAAGCACTAGCTTCGCGTCAGTCCCCAGTTTCCGAGTTGGAATCAGTCTTGGCGCCCGTTGAACTTCGTTCCAACCCTCACTTTTTGACCGACTCGCGAGCATCCAGCGCCGTGAGGGGCGCTGCCCGACGGTGAGGATCGTGGGAGTTGGTCGCTCGACCCGTCGTTTTGGGACTTCCTACCCTAGGAGCGAGAGATCCCTAGTGCATTACCGTGGGCGAAACTGTGTCGCCTGTTGCAAGTTGGACCGTCCTCGAGGGAGCGCATGCACGACGTTGACCTTCGCCCACCCAAAGGACGTCGACCTCCTGCGGGGCGCCCGGCGCCGGGAAACACGTGAAGTCCAAAGTGCCGTTGGAGTTGGCCCGCCCGAGACTGGGCGCGGACGGCGGGGAGGCCTTCGACACCGAACCCGGCTCGCGGCGATTCCTCGTGCTGGCCGTACTGTGCCTGACGTTGCTCATCACAAATCTGGACGGCACGATCCTCAACGTAGCCCTGCCCACGATCGTGAGGACCTTGCACGCGACGTCGAGCCAGCTCCAATGGGTCGTGGACTCCTACACGATGGTCTTCGCGGGGCTGCTGCTGATCTCGGGTTCCCTCGGCGACCACCTGGGACGCAAGTGGGTCTTTATCGGCGGGCTGGTTATCTTCGCCGTCGGCTCGGCCACATCAGCCTTCTCGAGGAGTCCCGACCAGTTGATCGCGGCGAGGGCCTTCATGGGCATCGGCGCCGCGGCGATCATGCCCTCGACACTCTCGATCCTGACCAACGTCTTCACCGAGCCGGTCGACCGGGCCCGGGCCATTGGCCTGTGGTCGGGCACGAGCGGTCTGGGGCTGGCCATCGGCCCGGTGGTGGGAGGGTGGCTGCTCACCCACTACTGGTGGGGCTCGGTGTTCTTGATCAACGTGCCCATCGCCGCCGCGGCGTGCGTGGCCGCGCTGGTGATCGTGCCCAACTCGCTCAATGCGAACGCCAAACGGCCCGACGTCGTCGGTGCAGGATGCTCGCTCATGGGCGTCGCTCTGTTGCTATGGGGGATCATCGAGGCTCCCGTGTGGGGCTGGGCCTCCCCAACGATCATCGCGGCGATCGCGGGCGCCGTGGTGATCACCTTCACCTTCGTGATGTGGGAGCGACACACGAAACATCCACTGCTCGAGCTCTCGTTCTTCGGATCAAGACGATTCTCGGTGGCCGTGGCGGGTCTTGGTCTGGTCCTGTTCGCCCTGTCGGGCGCGCTCTTCCTGCTCACCCAGTACCTCCAGTTCTGCCTCGGCTACACGGCCCTGCAGACCGGGCTGCGCATCGCTCCGATCGCCGCCGTGCTCCTCGTGGTGGCGTCACTCTCGAGCTTCGCGGTGCGCGTCGTCGGGACCAAGGTCGTGGTCTTTTGCGGCATGGCCCTGATCACACTGGGCCTGGCGCTGCTTTCGACGGTCACGATCCATTCCACGTACGCAACCGTGCTGCCGGCCTTCTTCCTGCTCGGCATCGGCACGGGGCTCGCGATCGCCCCGTGTACCGAGTCGGTCATGGGCTCCGTGCCGGTAGAGCTTGCCGGAATCGGCTCGGCGACCAACGGCACCGCGTTGCAGATCGGCAGCGCGCTCGGGGTCGCCGTGCTCGGGAGCTTGCTCAGCACGCGCTACCAGGTCGACATGCGACTGTTGCTCCGCCACGTCGTGGTCCCTTCGTCGGTCGTTCGCACGACCGTGGGCTCGCTCGGCGGTGCCCTCGGGCTCGCCCACCACGTGGGTGGAGTGCTCGGAGCCCAACTCGCCGCCTCGGCACGCCGGTCGTTCATCAACGGGATGGTCTTTGCCGTCTCGGTCGGCGCGGTGATCGCCGCGGTCGCTTCGGCGGTGGTCGCGATCTTTCTGCCCGCTCGGGCCCCAGAGAATGGAAGAAAACAATGACGGAACTCAAGCGTAAGGACGCGCGCAGTGTTGATCCAATGCGACTGATTCGAGTGCTCTCCGTCCTGACGTTCGTAACGACGTACGGCCTGATCGTGCTGGGCAGCACCGTGCGGGTGACGAACTCGGGAATGGGCTGCAAGGACTGGCCGCTCTGCTCGAGCCAGGCCGGCCCCCTCTCGACCTTTCACCCACTGATGGAACAGTCGCACCGCTACCTCGCCACATTGGTCACCGTGCTCATCATCGCGCTCTTCGTGGCGACGTGGCGCGCGGGCCGACTGGCGCACCACGTGTTCATTCCGGCGCTGGTGTCGGTGGGCGTCCTCGTGGTCCAGATCGTGCTCGGGGCCATCACGGTGCTCTCCAACAACGCCCCCGTCACCGTGGCACTGCATCTGTTGGTCGCGACGTTCTTCCTGGGCATCGTGACGGTGAGCGCCGTCGCGGCGTTCGTCTCGCCGGAGCGCTCGTGGTCGCTGACGCGCGGGCCCGGACGGCTCGCCTGGTCGGCCGTGGTCGCGCTCTACCTGGTCTTCATCTCCGGCTCGATCGTGGTGAACGGAGGAGCCCAGTCGGCGTGCACGTCGTGGCCGGCCTGCTTCTCGAGCCCGGCCGCGATGGGCCTCGTGTCCCTGCAGCTCGCACACCGCTCGATGGTCCTCATCGGATCCGTCCTCATGGTGGCCTTCGTCGTGGGTCTGGTGCGCCACAAGACCACCGATGCCGTCGAGCGCAACCTGGCGTACGCCACGCTGGTGTTGCTCGCGCTGCAGGTCCTCGCCGGGGCGCTCACCGCACTCGATGGCGGTCGCGCCGGAATCGCCGACGTGCACCTCGCCGTCGGCAGCGCCCTGTGGTGCTGCGTCGTTGCTGTCTTCGCCCTGGCCGCCAGGGCGCGCCCGCCAGCGCCAGAGTCGGGGGCCCAGCACTCGCCCCTCGAGTCGCGACACTTACAGCCGTCGAACCCTAGCGAATCATTCCCCTCATAATCACGGTTGTCGTCGAACCGGCGGCACTCTTGATAGTTACGCCTGTTTCATTGGCCATCATCGATGATCGTGCCACCACCTGGTAATCCGAGATGGATGCGCCCAGATGTCACATTCTTCTAAGCGCCTGCCACACTCGTATCTCCTTGGTTGATCACGAGTGAGGATGTTTCGGAGGTGCATCGAACATCTCTTGGTGGACCTTCGCGGACGGCTTTCAAACCTTTCAGAGCAACTCGTTTGGCTGATTCGTGGTGGTCGAGGTTGCCCATCGCGCCGAACGCTAGAGCGCCGAGAGCGTATGGACTGACTTGGATGCCCGGGCGGGCGAGGGTGCGGGAGTGCAACGCCGATCTCCTTTTGGCGCTCGTGGCTGCCCGTCATCGGATCCCGACCACGCAGCGAATCCACTCAACGAGATCGGAACCTTAGGTGAATCTCGAAGGAACTGGGCAAACTCCGCACCGGGCATGGGCTGAGCGAAGAGGTAGCCTTGCACATTGTCGCACCCGGACTGGTGAAGTAAGACAAGTTGCTCTACGTGTTCGACGCCTTCGGCAATCGTCGTTAGCCCGAGCGCGCCGCACAGGTCGATGACCCCACGCACCATGGCGGTACCGTGGTGGTCCAACGTGATCTGATCGACAAACGACTTGTCGATCTTGACAATATCCATGGGGAAATTCCGTAACTGGCTGAGTGATGAATAGCCGGTCCCGAAATCATCGACAGCGAGCCGAAAGCCGAGAAGCTTGAGCGCTGCCAAACGAGAACGCGCGTTGACGAGATCATTGATAATCACGCTCTCGGTAACCTCGAGAACAACCATCGCCGCAGGCAGGCCTGAGGTCTCAAGTGCCTCTGAGACATCATCCAGGAGCGACGCGTCCTGGAGCTGGCGGGCCGAAAGATTGACGCTTATATAGAAGTTGTCATCGACAAGGCCGGCCCGCCGCCAAGCCTGAACCTGACGGCAGGAATCGCCGAGGACCCACTTGCCAAGCGGCACAATAAGACCAGTGGACTCGGCGCTCGAGATGAATTCCCCCGGACTCACCAATCCACGAGTCGGATGGTGCCAGCGAACAAGCGCTTCGGCACCAATAATGGCGGCATCGCGTGTGTCGATTATGGGTTGGTAATAAACTTCGAACTGCGAGTCGGCGATGCCTCGTCGCAAATCGGCCGCAGTCTCTAACCGGCGCACGGCCTCTTCGTGCATCTCCGGCCGAAACACCTCAAATCGGCCCTTTCCATTGCGTTTCGCCATGTACATGGCGAGATCCGCGTCGCGCATTAATTCACCTGGTTGGTCCGCCGGTGCTTGACCTAAGGCGATTCCAACACTCGCTCGCACTGATATGTTTTCGCCGCCGATTTCGATCGGATCAAAGAGCGCCGATGCGATACGGCGAGCGACAACCTCGGCTGCTTGGGGCATCTGACCAGTGTCAAGTAACACTGCGAACTCATCTCCCCCGAGGCGAGCCACGGTGTCGCCGGGACGAACTGAGTGCTTAAGTAGCTGCGCTACGACGATGAGCACGTCATCGCCGTAGTGATGGCCGAGACTGTCGTTGACGGTCTTAAAATCGTCAACGTCCACGAAGAGAACAGCCACGGGGCTCGCATGACGGTTGGCGCGATCGAGTGCGTGGGTCACGCGGTCGAGAAAGAGCGCCCGATTAGCGAGGCCGGTGAGGGAGTCGTGAAAGGCCTGATGGCTCAGTTGCTGCTCGAGGGCTCGGCGCTCCGTAATGTCGCGACTATTGGAAACAACGGCGCGAACGTCGGGATCATCCAACATGTTCGTCAAAATCGTCTCGAGAAGTCGCCAGCTGCCATCGGCGTGCCGGAGACGAGATTCCAAATGAACGCTTGCGCCTGGCGCACCGTGCAACACCTCGATAAATTTGTCCCGAGTATGTGCAGCGTCTTCGGGATGCGTCAGTGGTACAAATGTCTGGCCGAGCAGTCCGTTCGCTTCGAGTCCGAGCACCGACCTGCCGCCGGCGCTCTGATAGAGGATTGCGCCGTCGCGACCGAGCAGCGTCATTGAATCGCAGGAGTTTCGTACCAGGGAACTGAACTTTCGCTCGTTGCGATCCATGCGGGCTTGTGCCGATTCGAACCTGTGAAGCGCGTCCTCCGTCTGACGACACAGACGTAGGAATGCCTTAAAGAGAGCATCCGAACCTGCTTCAGAGGGGCCAACGACCAATGCTCCCCATATTTCGCCGCTGACACGCACGGGGATCACTAGGTGCCCTGACGGTGGCCGCTCAGGGCCCGGAGCTTTGACGCGAAACTGCCAATTCCAATCTGCAACAAGTGCGGCGTTGGCACGCGCTCCGGCTTCAATCGGAGCCGGACCCGCAACTGCCATGAGGAATGGTGCATTGTCCTGCAACACCATGAATGCTGTCCAGCTCGAGGGACTCGCGGCGAGTCCTACGACCCCATCCACCAGTTCTTGTGACAGCAGGTCACGGCTTTCTGCGCACGCAAGTCGAACGGCGACGTTGGCAACAGCGATCTCGAAGGTGGCCGTTAGAGCCAATTGACGCTTCGACGAAGTACGCTTCCGCAACAGCACCGCCAAAACAGCTAACGCCAGGACTGAGATGGTCGATGTCGCCCCTAGTACAGCATCCAATGCCATCGGCCCATTATCCTTTCGGATCGAGTTAGCGTCGCGGAAATGCGTCGGCGCTCCCCGTGTCTGTTACAGACTCGCTACTTAAGTTGAGCGCGTCCGCTCCCCCCACTTAGGGCGATTCATTGATAAAAAGTATTCCAAGTAATTCTCAATAGTCTGTATCCCGATGCCCAACGCACGCCCAACTCTCAACGTCACTCCTCGATCGGCGCGGCCGAAAGGCAAATCTCGACCTCTGATGACACCTACGGAAGTTCTTCGTCACGCGCGAAGGCGTTCGCACTAGGGCTTTAGGTTCATGAGTTACCGAGCCAGTTAATTCTCCTGTGCATTCTGAGAGTCACGTCGGGCCTCCGACACGAACAAGCTCAGCCCCTTTGAGACAACAAAGATGCAGAATGGATGCCCATCGGGATCGACGTAAACGCGAAGAGGCTCTTCAACGTCGTCCGAACGGTCGAATTGCATCTCGCCACCCAGTGCGATAATCCGCGAGTGCACGGCATTGAGTTCTTCAAGATCATCCACTATGAGATCCAGATGTAGTTGTTGCGGCACACCGCTACCGGGCCAAGTTGACCTCGGCAGTTCATCAACCCGCTGAAAGGCAAGACAAGGACGGCCGGAGGGGGTCAGGAGATTAAGCCAATCTCGTCCTGCCGGATCGTCCTCATGAAGACCCGGAAACTCGTGTCCTTCTCGGTAGACGAGCCCGAGCAATTGCCGCCAGAATTCGGCGCTGGCGCGGGGGTTGGTCGCATCAAGAACCACCTGACGCAATCGCGGTACGACTGAGCCTTCCATGTCGCGAAGGTTATCCGAGGCGGCGCCAGAACGTCTCCACGGGTGTTCGGCGAATGGTACCGCGCTGTCTCCAGTACCCAACCGCCAATGTGAAGTGGCAGTCGCGTCGGGCCGCCGATCTGAAACCACACTTCGAACTGCTCACCAAGTTGCTCATGCTTCAGGTGAGAAAGCAGACATTTGTGTCAGGAACCGATTCCTCACAGCGAAATTTAGTGGTCCTAACCGGACAAACCTCGAACCAAGAAATCCAACAAAGACTGGATCTATTATCTCAGATCATTCTGGAATGTCAATAGAAAACGGGTATGGCCTTGGCGAACAAAGTTTGAGCCCTTATCAAATGCTGGATCCGCGCACTGCTCAGGAAGCAGAATCTGAACGTGCCTCGTGATCGAGATGTCCGGCAGTACGACGATCGCTCTGATGGGTATGAGGGAGGTTGGCGAGGAAACTTGCACCGCCGCATCGCCGATCGATCGGCGGACATCGCCATTGCCTGTGCACCGAAGCCGAAGCACATCCTGGATATCGGATGCGGCACTGGCTACCTCCAGCGCCAATTGGCTGAGAGATGTCCGGATACGGATGATCTTGTCGGTATCGACCCTGCTCCCGGCATGATCGAGGCGGCGATTCATGCAAATGACGGGTCGCGAGTGCGCTTCGGTACGGGAGTCGCGGAACATCTGTCTTACCCAGATGAAGTCTTCGATCTCATCATCATGACGACCTCTTTTGACAAATCACCGAAGACGGATCATTGTGCGATTCGACGCAATCGATCGTCCAATTCGACCACCGGTCAGTGCAGCGACCGAGCGTGAAAGATGGTGTCGCTCAATATGTCAGAACAACGGGTGCCCTTACATCGTTCAAGTACTTCTTGATGGCCAGGAATTGACTGACGCCATCGAGGCCAGCTTCGGCGAGCACCGCTTGACCCTGGCCGCTTCCGAGATAGTGACCATGGCGATAGGGATGCAGCGTCGCCTCGCGACCGGCGTCAGAACGCACCCAGCGATACATCGTCGACAACGTGAAGCCGGTGATCCCGATGGCCTCAAGCGCGTGCGCCTCGGGGAAAAGCGAGTGGCGGCGCTCGGGCGACAACGAGTCGAAAAGTTCCGCGCTGGCCACGTAGTACACCCTGGGGTCGATGCCTTCTCTCTCGAGCAGGGGCAGAGCCACGGTCACGAAGGCGTACGTCACAGCACTCTCCTGCAGCACGATCGTCACGTCGCCGGCCCCACGAGGGCACCTCAGCAAGTAGACACCAGTCGCCGCTGCCTCGGGCGCCGCGAGACCGAGGGCTTGGCGATCGAGCACCGTCTCCTCGGGTCGGGTAACGAATGGGGCAATGAATGTGGGCCGCTGAGCGAGAGAGGTTGCCAGTAGAGGCCAGATCTCCTGTGGCTCCCAGGGCGTGAGAGTGACCGCCGTCCCGACGGGGAAGTTCTCCTGGAGCAGTTGCAACGCCTGCGGGTCTGCGTGGGTGGGGCCGTCCTCGCCCGTCGCCAGTCCGACGTGGCCGCAGATCAGGATGAGCGGCATGCAGGGTTCGCCGCCGACCGGCCTCGCCTGGGCACCGATAACGTGCAGCCGAGCTGCGATATGGCCGAGGGGTGCCATGAACGCTCCGTAGGAGGAACCCACGCCAATGGCGTGACCGTAGGCCGAGACACCGGAGAGCACTCCGGCGATGGCGTCCTCGCAGATGCCACCGATGGACAACAGTCGGGCGTCAGGGTTTGTCGCGGCGTTCCAGTAACCCGGGGCAAAGTCTTCTGCGATGGTTGCCACACTGGTCGAGCCGAGCAGGTCGGCTGAAGCAGTGAGCAGGGAGCCGCCAGACACCTTGTTGAGGAGCCGCAACGACCGTCCGAGGGTCTCACGCAGCGTCGTCTTCGTGCCAGGTGCGAGCCGAAGTTCGTCGGGCGTCTCGGTTCGCGCGCGGGCGGCGAACTCGAAGACGGCCGCAACGCGCGGCGCCGCCGGGCGCGCGGCGCGACCATGGCGTTCGAGACGATCGCGTGCCGAAGTGAGCCTTGCGGCCAACACCTGAACAGCCGCCATCTCCTTTTCCAGACGGCGACGCCAAACTTCCAACGCCTCCCAGAAGCACTCCTCGCGAACCTGGTCACCAGCGGGCCCGGCGCAGCGAGGATCGGCGGGATCGCAGGTCGGCACGGACTCCCCTGTACCGTCGAAGAGCTCGCCCATTGCCTGGTAGAAACCAGCGGAGCAGAGCTTGTGTCCCGCGCCGTGTGAGGCCCGGCCCTCGAGACCGTACTTCCAACCCTTACGCGTGCGGTAAATGACCGCCGTGGGCTGGCCGTTGCCGATGGCGACGGCGTATCGCTGAGCAGCCACAACCTGTTGAAAGTCGTGGCCGTCGGCGACCTGCACAACGTTCCAGTCGTGCAGCTGAAAGAGTTCCCCCGGTTCCCACTGCACGTAGTCACCGGGAACGTCGCCTTCGCGGCAGACGTGGTCACTGTCAATCGAAGCCTGGTTGTAGTCGATGTGCGCCACGACGTTGGAAAGCGAGGCCGTGCCGGCGGCGGCCAGGGCTTCACTTACGCGACCCGGCGTGAGCCCGCCCTCGCCTTCGGCGATGTGAATACGCGGACAGTCTTGTCCGTAGCGATCGCGCGCGGCGATGGCCAGGCCGATGGAACTCGCCATGCCGACACCCGAGGCACCAGTGGCGAGACGCACGAAGGGCGTGGCGGGTGTGGGGTGACCATCCAACGCCCGGGCGTGCAGGGCAACAAAGAGCGGCGTGGCAGTAGTGGGGTTGCGGCGAAAGCCGAGCAGGTCCTCGAGACGCAAGCGGTGCCGGTCGTCGTCCGCCAGAAGCTCAGGCGCCGCCAGACGCGCGATCTCGTCACGCAGGG
The DNA here is from genome assembly GCA_003133685.1 of Acidimicrobiaceae bacterium. Classification (GTDB taxonomy): domain Bacteria; phylum Actinomycetota; class Acidimicrobiia; order Acidimicrobiales; family RAAP-2; genus RAAP-2. The sequence goes on along the minus strand of PKYQ01000025.1, from coordinate 6,000 downwards.
CCCACATCGCGTACAGGCCCATCGCCTTGTGACCGGCCGCGTACGACAAGATGTCGGCATCTTCACGGTCGGGCGCGCCGAGGTCGTAATCGAGGTTGTCGAACAGGATGCCGGCCACCTGGCGCCCCGACGAGATCGAGCCGCCCGGATGCCCCGACGTCGGTACGTAGTTGTAGAGCATGGCGCACAAGGTGCGATAGAACAGATCGAGGGTCTCAAAAGCGGCGAGTTCATTTGGCGCGAGCGGTCCGTCTTCAGATGGCATTGCGTCCTTCGCAGGAACCCAGACCGCCCGTCTAGACATGGCTCTGATCACCGGCGAGATAGGCCTGCAAATGCCCGAGCCCTTCGGCGATCTGCGCGGTATCGATGCCCGAGTAGGCGAAACGCACGAAGTGCTCGCTCTCTCCTGGTTGGGGCCGACCAAAATGTACGCGCGAACACACCGAGACACCGGTCGCGTGGAGTATCGCGCGTCGAAAATCCTCAACGTCGGTGAATCCCTTCAGCCGCATCGCTTCGGTGACGTTCGGAAAAAGGTAGAACGTGGCATTCGGCTCATAACAGCGGATGCCGAGTGTCTCGTTCAAGTGCGCGATTGCCGTGTCGCGCCGCTCCCGCAAGACCGACAAGATATGACGAGGTCCGGATTGGTCGCCCGTAAGCCCCTCAAGGGCGCCGTACTGAATGAAGTGGTTGGAACAAGACTCGTCATTGACGTTGAGCTTGGTAATGACGTCGATGACCTTGCGCGGCCCGATCGCCGCGCCCAATCGCCAACCCGTCATGGCGAATTTCTTAGAGAAGGTATAGAGAATGACGCAGCGCTCAGCCATGCCTTCCAGAGAGGCGAAAGAAGTGCTTCGACCTGAGTAACGGATGTCAAAGTACGCCTCATCGCAAAGGACCATGAGGTCGTTTCGCTCAACGAGATCGGCGAGGCGCGCAAACTCTTGCGTAGAGCACTCGGCGCCGAGGGGATTCTGCAGGTCGTTCAATATGAGAATGCGCGTTCGCGGCGTGATGGCTTCCTCGAGCGCGCCAAGGTCAATTTCAAAACCGTGCTCTCCCTCGACGTAACCGTAGGGAACGGCGACGCCACCGTGGAACTCAATCTGCGACTCGTAGATGGGATAACCGGGGTTCGGGTAGAGGACCTCGTCGCCCGGATCCATGAGGGCCAGCATGAACTTGCCGATGACGGGCTTGCCTCCTGGCTGAATCGCAACATTGTCCGCCGTATAGTCGAGGTCGTGCGAAGCGCTCACGTCGGCTGCGAGAGCGTCCCTCAAGGCGGGAATACCAGCATTCGGACAATAGCCAGTCTTGCCGTCTTTGATCGCCTTGAACGACGCCTCGACCACATTGAGCGGTGTCGGAATGTTCAAGTCGCCTAGATGGAACGGATAGATGTGATGACCCTGGGCCGCAAAAGTGGCCGCTTCGGCCGACAGCGCAAAAGCGGTTTCGGTGCCCAAGTTGGCGATGCGCCTCGCGAATTGGACTCGGGCTCCGCCCGCCGCCTCGCGATCCTCCGCGACGACCGACTTCGCGGTCCCCGTTTGATCGAACATCCGCTCAGTGGTTCCCATCGTGCCCCTAAATTTCGGCTTAATTTGAACTCTAACTCCGCCGGAACATTCACTCCAGGAACGCCGTGCGCTGCAATCTGGCCCTTCGCAGCCGGCGCCGAACAACTCACGGGACCGCAACAAGTAACCATCTGAATCGCCCGTCTCTGGTTGCCCATTCTAAGAAACAAGGGTCCGTTGGATATTGCAAGAGGACGTGGACGAGCGAGCCCATGCATGGCTTACCTCCTTGAATCGACTTTGGGATTCCACAGCACTCGTTCCCCGGTTCAATAGAATTCACATCGGCTAACGATCGCGATGATCCGTGCAAATCGACCACCTTTGCAACTGTCCGTTCGACGCGGAGTTATCCGCCGGAGGAGTTAACATCATTCATTCGACACATCAAGTCAATGCGTGTACGACTGACTTGTTGCTTCGACTATTTAGGCTGATAGGACACGCGTGATGACCGCTGCTGCCACTCCAATTGTCCCGCCGTCCGTGAGCGCTTCGCGCAACCGGTGGACGCTGATCGCGGTCTGCGCGGGCACCTTCATGCTGCTCGTCGACGTGACGATCGTGCAGGTCGCTCTGCCGACGATCCAACGGCATCTCAGCGCCTCGTTCACCGACCTGCAATGGGTGATCGACGCTTACGCGCTCAGCCTGGCCGCGCTCATCCTCACCTGGGGTTCGATCTCAGACCGCTTCGGACGAAAGCATGTCTTCATCGCCGGGCTTACGGTGTTCACGGCGTCGTCACTGCTCTGCGGGCTCGCCCAGTCGATCAATATGCTCATCTGGTCGCGCGCCCTTCAAGGCGTCGGCGGCGCAGCGATGTTCGCGACTGGTCTCGCCCTCATCGCCCAGGATTTCCACGGCCCGGCGCGCGGCAAGGCGATTGCGGCGTGGGGCGCAACCGTTGGCGGCGCGGTAGCGATCGGACCTCTCGTCGGCGGGGTGCTGACGAGCGGCATCGGCTGGCGTTGGATTTTCATCGTGAATGTGCCCATCGGCGTCGTTGCCATTTGGCTCGCCTCGACGAAGATGCGCAATCAGAAGGACCCCGGCGCGAATCGCCTCGACGGTCTCGGCCTCGTCAGTTTCTCTGCGGGGATGCTTCTGCTTGAGCTCGGCCTCATCCGGGGCAACTCTCTCGGCTGGTCGAGCGGGCCAATTGTGGCGATGTTCTGCGGCTCAGTGGCTGCCTTTCTCGCCTTCGTCTTCATCGAACTCCACCAGAGCCGGCCAATGTTCGACCTCTCGCTCTTTCGCAAACCCGGCTTCAGCGGCGTCTCGCTCGGCACCTTCGCAATCGGCGGCGGAATGTTCGCACTAATGCCCTATCTCACCTTGTACCTGCAAAACGACCTCGGTTACTCTCCGCTCGGCGGTGGCCTGCGCCTCTTGCCGATGACGGTGCTCACCTTCGCCGTACCATTCATCTTCCGCTCCCCCATAAGCAAACTTCCGCCCGGCGTCGTCCTCGGTGGCGGCATCGCGATATCTGCTGCTGGCATCGCTGCGTTGCTCGCGGTGGGACCCAGCTCTGGGTGGACTGTCCTCATCCCGGGGATGGTGCTCTCCGGCCTTGGCATCGGCATTGCCAATCCCGCCATCGCGCGCGTCGGTCTTGGCGTCGTCCCACCGGAACGCAGCGGCATGGCGTCGGGTCTCAGCAACACGTTCCGAATCGGCGGGCTGGCGACGGGGGTCGCTGCGCTCGGCGCCGTGTTCCAGCAGCGAATTACGACTTCGATGTCGGCAAGTGTCGGCGCGCACGCCGCCGCGCTCGGCCGCGTCATCTCCTCTGCGGGCATCAAGGCAGCCGCCCACGGCCAAACAAAGATTGCTGACGCGGCTCGCGTCGCCTTCGTCTCGGGGCTGCGCACGATCTTCGTCATCGGCGCAATCCTCGTGGGGTTCGGTGCAGTCGCCGCCGCGTGCCTCGTCCGATCCAAGGACTTTCACTCCGCGACCACGTCGGCGTCCACACCCGAGCCTGCGATACCCATCGCGACTGAGCGCACTTAATTTGCTCGCATCACGAGCGCCGTCGCAATGAGAAACGCCAACAGCAATGATCTCCTTTGCTCGGCAGGGGCCAGCCACCGCCGCCTAGGGTCGGCTGTGTGTGACGCCCGCACTGCTTCCTTGTGAATGTCAGTTTCGTTCGCGATTGCGGCCGATGGCACGTCACTTTCCAGAGATTGTTCAACGGCATGTCGATATTCGGGGAAAGTGAAAGGCGCCAAAAGTGCCCTTGGACGCCGCCGCTGTAATACCCCGACTATAGAGTCGAACATATGTTCGCTTCTCAACGAGAACTCAACGCGAGACAACGAGAGGCCGCCACCTTTGGGGACGGGCCCCTCCGAGTCATCGCGGGACCTGGAACTGGGAAGACGACCACGCTCACGGCCAGGGTCGAAATCCTTCTCGAGCGCGGCGTCGCGCCGGAACGAATTCTGCTCCTGACCTTCACCCGCCGCTCGGCGCGCGAGATAGTGAGCCGTGTTCGCGCACTTCGAGGTGCCGACCAAGGACGCAGGGTCTCGGGCGGGACCTTTCACTCAGTCGCCCACCACACGCTTCGCCGCCACCATGCTGCCGTTGGTCTGCCGGCAGGTTTCGGTGTCCTGGATCGCGGCGACGCCGCCGACCTGATGGACCTGGTTCGCGGCGAAATGGGAATACTGAGCAGGGGGCGGCGACTGCCGAAGAAGGCGACCCTCGGCGCGCTTTATTCGCGCACCGTGAACACTGGCATGCCGCTCGCCGACGTCATGCGCGAGAACACGCCATGGTGCGTCGAGAGCTTTGACGAGGTCGCTTCGCTCTTCACGGCCTTCGTGGCCCGAAAGCGCTCACTCGGACTGCTGGATTTCGACGACCTGCTCTTGTACTGGCGGGTGGCCGCGCAGGATGAAGCTTTGGGTGAAGAGCTCGGCGCGGCCTACGACCACATTCTGGTCGACGAGTTCCAGGACGTGAACCTCCTGCAGTTAGACGTGCTCGTCGGGCTGCGCCGAATGGATCCTCGGCTGACCATTGTCGGCGATGACGCGCAGGCCATCTATGGTTTTCGTGGTGCGACGGCGAGGTTCTTGCTCGATGCCGAGCGCTACTTCAACGGCCTCACCACTATCACCCTGGACGTCAACTACCGCTCGTCGGGCGCGATCCTTGGGGTGGCCAACGCCATCGCCGCCGACGCACCCGAGGGGTTCTCCTCAGTTCTTCGCGAAGAGGTCCCAGTCACCGGCGCGAGCCAGCCATTGCTCGTCCACTGCGCTGACGAACGCGACCAGTCAGAATCCGTCGCCGACCGCGTCCTTGAGTTCTATGAACAAGGCATTGCCCTGCAGAAGCAGGCGGTGTTGTTTCGAGCGGCGCACCATAGTGCCGACCTCGAGATTGAGCTCGCCCGGCGACGGATCCCCTTCGTCAAGTACGGGGGTCTGCGCTACCTCGAAGCTGCGCACGTCAAAGACCTGCTCGCGGCCTTTCGACTCGCTGACAATCCTCGTGATGAGATGGCGTGGTTCCGACTCCTACAGCTCCTGCCCGGGGTAGGTCCCGCCAAGGCGCGGCGGGCCATCAACGCGCTCCGAGACATGGACGGGAAGATCCCCATGTCCCACGGCGAGATCCAGCGGCGATGGTCGGGCGTCGTCGATGTGTTACCGAGCGAGGTTGGAGAAATGTCACGTGATCTCGCCGACGCCTTGTGCGAGAAGGAGTTGGAGCCGGTGGAGGTGCATGCGGAGCGGATTCGCCGAGCGATCGTGCCGCTCATTTCATCGTCGTATGACGACGCGGTACCGCGGCTCGAAGATCTCGGGGCACTCGTGCTGGCGTGCGCGGNNGTCCTCTCGACCGTCCACTCAGCGAAGGGTCTCGAGTTCGACGCGGTTCATGTCATCCATGCCGCCGACGGCAACTTTCCCTCGGACATGTCGTTGGGGTCGCCCGAAGGGCTTGAGGAAGAGCGCCGTCTCTTCTATGTCGCGATCACGCGGGCACGGAGGAATCTCGCCATCTACGTACCTCTGCGCTACCACCATCATCGAGTCCGTGATGATCACTCCTGGGCCCAGCCATCGCGATTCTTGAGTGAATCGGTCCGCTCGAACCTCGTGGAAATTCCCGCTGCCGGCAAGAGCCAGCAAAACCCTTCGTCGCCCTCGACGGTCGCTATCGATGGTTCTGAAGTCGTCGCAGGAGAACTGTCCAAGTTGTGGTGATTGATGCCCGACGCGCCGGGCCGAAAGGCCCACTTCGAGCGTGCGGGTCCATATCGTCTTGGACCTGTGACCCTGTGCGTATTGACGCCGACACCGAGGAGCCAACGAAGAACGTCTTCGAGTCACAGCCCGCTCACGGGCGTACCCGTTTGCCGACATCTGCCAGCGGTGAAACC
>PKYQ01000016.1 GCA_003133685.1 Acidimicrobiaceae bacterium | reverse complement strand
GAGCTCTTGCCGCTGGAGCAGACCGCGGCGGCTTCGACGACATCTTCCAGGCAGTCACCGCGCTCCGACCGGCCACGGCACGTCGCTACGAACCAATAGCAATGAATCAGCCCATCTACGACGAGATCTACTCGGTCTATCGCGGCCTTCATGACACGTTGGGAACAGAACACGTCGAGTGGCTTCACAACCTGAAGCGCATTCGACGAATGACTTCGATCACTGAGGCATAGTCGCCGATAGGTTGAGAACGTGTACAGCACCAATCGCGCGCTCCTGATTTACGACGGCAACTGCGGCGTGTGCTCCTCTTGGGCAACGTGGATCACGAAAAAGTGGAAAGAGCCGCATACGGCTGAAGCGGTGCCATGCCAGTGGCTCAGTGAGGCCGACTTACAATCACTCGGACTTAGCACCGACGACGTGAAACGGGCTGCATGGTGGGTTGAAGACGGACAGCGATCGCGAGGTCACGCGGCAGTTGCAAGATCCCTCGTCTTGGTGGGTTCGGTCTGGGGGCTCGTCGGACGACTCTTGCTCGTTCCGCCCGTGAGCTGGCCGGCTGCTGTCGGCTACAGCGTTGTCTCCAGATACCGCTATCTGTTTCCGGGCGGAACTCCAGCCTGCAAAAACTGATCGCCCGGAGTTTTCGAGGAAGCGTGACCAGCGGTCGGAAGATCACGGAGAGTCAGGGATTCGCTGTTGAGAACCCTCAACAGGCATCCACCTGGTCAGTGGTCTGCGTAGACGAGTATCTCACCCTGGTACGCCGCCACCCCTACGTCCCCGGTTGCGGGGTCGCAGGTCACTCAACGTTCGTCGAGGTCGTTGCGCCCAGTTCTTGAATTCGCCGTCCTCTGAGGCAGAACTAGGTTGATTAGAGAACAACCGCGGCCGCACGGCACGGTCAATGAAGGGAGACGCAATCGTGGAGAGTGAGCGACCCCGCATCGGCATGCTCGGCATCATGCAAGAGCTCTACGACGAGATGATTCCTCGCATCACCGAACATCAAGCAGAGTTTTCAAAGGCCCTCTGCGAACAGCTCTCTCCCGCCGCCGATGTCATCTTCACCCGACCTGCACGAAACCGCGATGACATCGAAGAGATCGTTCGAGACCTCAACACCAAGGACCTCGACGGCATAATGATCGTGATGCTGACCTACGGACCGGCGATGCGTACTCTCCGTGCTCTTCAACAAAATCCACTCCCGTTGCTGCTGGCCAATATTCAGCCCGAGCCGGTCGTCACCGCGCAATGGACGATGGACGACCTCACCTACAACCAAGGTATCCATGGAGCTCAGGACCAGTCCAACGCCATGCTGCGCGCCGGACTCCCGTACTCCGTCATCACTGAAGAGTGGCGCTCGCCGGAGTTTCTGGCGGCATTCGAGTCATGGGCGCGTGCCGCGCAGACCGTAACCAAGCTCAAGCACACCAAGATCGCCCTCTTTGGATATCCGATGAACGGCATGGAAGACGTGTTGTATGACGCAGCGGCGCTGCTGAGAAAGATTGGACCGACGATCATCAACGAGAACCTGGGTGATGTCTTTGGGCACATGCAGCTCGTCGAACCCGCGGCCGTCGAAGTGATGCGCTCACAGCACGCCGTGCAGTTCGAAATGGATCCGAACTTAAAACCTGAGAGTCACGAGTACGCGATCCGCTTCGAGATCGCTCTCAGAGAGATCATCGCCGAAGGCAACTATCACGGCCTCGCCGTACACTTTGAGCCCGTCGGAAAAGATGGGCGATTCAAACAACTTCCGCTACTTGCCGCCTCGAACATGATGGCCGATGGCTACGGCTACGGCGCCGAGGGCGACACCAACGCCGCGACACTCATCTGCGCGAGCCACACCCTAATTGGCGATGCACACTTCAGCGAGATGTACGCAATGGACTACGAACTCGACTCGGTACTCATCAGTCATATGGGTGAAGGCAACTGGCGCATCGCCCGTTCCGACCGCCCCATCCGACTTGTCGATCGACCGCTCGGCATAGGTGGCCTCGATAATCCTCCGACGACGGTGTTCTCCGCGGAGCCCGGTACTGCCACGACAGCGACGTTGATCGCACTCGAGGGCGAGCACTACCGTCTCGCTGTCGCCCGCGGAGAGATCCTCGACACTCCCGAGCTGCCCCTCGTCCAGATGCCGTACTTCCACTTCCGTCCAGACTCTGGCATGCGCCACTACCTCACGGCATGGCTCCGAAACGGCGGAACACATCACTTCTGTCTCAATCTTGGCGACCACGTCGAGCGCTGGCGTATCCTCGCCGAACTGCTCGATATCGAATTCGTCGAGATCTAGCCGATGCCCTCTCCCGTACGGTACCGCGAAGGTCTTCGGGAGGAAGTTCTTGCTGCAAACCTCGCCTTAGTCCGACACAATCTGGTTACCTTGACATGGGGCAACGCGAGCGGGATCGACCGGGAGGCAGGTCTCATCGCGATCAAAGCGAGTGGTGTGGCCTACGACACCATGGGGATCGATGACATCGTCGTCCTTACCCTCAACGGTGAGATCGTAGAAGGTGAGCGCAGGCCCTCAACTGACACGCCGACGCACCTTGAGCTCTATCGCTCATTCTCCGAGATCGGCGGCGTGATTCACACCCACTCCACGTGGGCGACTTCTTGGGCTCAGGCCGAACGCGAGATTCCCATCCTCGGAACTACGCACGCGGACTTCTTCCCAGGTCCGGTGCCACTGTCGCGCCACCTCACTGCCGAAGAGGTGGCGAACGCCTACGAACTCAATACCGGCGTTGCACTAAAGGAAGTCATCGATGAACACGGCATCGAAGACCTTCCCGCGGCACTCGTCCCGGGCCATGGCCCATTCACCTGGGGCAAGGATGCCAACCAAGCGCTTGAGCGCGCGGTCACACTCGAAGCAATTGCCCACATGGCGTTTTTGAGTGTGGCGCTTCGCCCCGACATTCAACCACTGGCTTCGGTGATCGTCGATCGGCACTTCACCAGAAAGCACGGCCCTGGCGCCTACTACGGACAAGGCGACTGAGCGACCAGCCCCCTCTGTGGTGCCAACATTGCTAGGCAGAGATCTCGGCCATGACCGACGCAACGGCCTCGTTGAGCAGTCCCTGTCCCTCTAAGAAATCAATCACGGTGTAGCGAGCCCGAATGCGGTTCGCGAATCGGAACGTCGCCGAGAGCGTTGCGACGTCAAGGTCCAAAAAGCCCGGAGTTGTCGGGATCTCTGCGGTGAGCAGCGCGCCTGCGACAAGCGGAGCGATGCTCCTCGCCTTCGCGGTACCTGCCCGAACCAACTCCCACCGTGACGAACTCGTCGGCCACGCATCGCTATGTGCGGCCACAAACGCTCGCTTTTCGTCCATAACTGCCTCAACCTCGGTCTCATGACCTACAAACCATGAACGTGCCTCATCACCCTCTGGCCCTATTGGCAACGGGAGCGACGGAGCTACGGCACTCCCGCCGAGTGCCCACTCTTGAAGGCGAAGTGCAAAATGAGTTGCGTAACCAACCTGAAGTCCGTGGGGGGCGTGTTGGTGACGACCCATTGAGGCCAGAAGATCCCAAAAATGCGATGCGTGGTGTTCACATCCGCTCGCGGGTCGCGAAGTTCCCATCATCGCCATGGCGATGCCCGACTCAACAAGACCCCGAAGCAGCTGCGTTACTCCCTCAGGTGACTGCTCAAGGATCTCACGTACGTGCGTCGCGACGTCTACGAGTGGCTCAGCAACTCGTCGTTCGACCACGTCACAGAGTTCTTCACCCCAGAGACCGTGTGAGAGACGCCAGTCCACATGCGCTGACGCCTTGCCAAGAAGGTCTCCGATGCCTGCACGGGTCATGTCCCGAGGCGCCATGGCAATGACGTACGGGTCAGCGAAGATCGCACTCGGAGCGACAGCAGACGACGTCGTCTTCATGCCACCAAACTCCATCGCCGCGACGCTTGAGGCGTAGCCATCCATCGAGGCCGCGGTTGGAACACTGACGAAGTCACGCCCGAGCAGATGCGTGACAAAGCGCGTGATGTCCGTAATCACTCCCGAGCCCACTGCGACCACCGCATCTGCTGAGGACGGTTTGAGCATCGTCTCCAAACGACTCACACTCGTCTCATCGGCGAGCAGTCCGTGGCGCTCTGGAAAACAGAACCGCTCGGGTCGCATCCCTGCATGGCTGAGCGCGGTGATGACGCTAGCGCCGAGCACTTCTTCTGTATTGGCATCCATCACGACACACGGCTTGGACCATCTGTGGCTCAGTCCGTAGGCAACGAGCTGGTCAATCGCCGTATGGTCGATGACAACGGTACCAACAGCGACGTGATGGATCGCGCCACACGAGCAGCGGTCCTCATCAGAGAGATTGGAGAACTCAGGGTTCGATGGATTCGAATCTGATCGCGTCGCGATACTCCCACCTCTTCGCTCTTCATAGCGTGCTTGTCCGTACTCTGGTGATGCTTCCACGCTTCTGCACTGCTGCTACCTCATGACGTCACACGTCGAAGAGGAACGACTCCTTCTTGGTCATATCGACCGCCGTAGAATGAAGGCAGATCAAACTCTGAGGTCTGAATCGACAATAACAGGGGGCTCGAGTCCAGTGAGAAAGACCACCACCACTCTCGCTGATGGCCGCGATCTCATCTACTTCGACGAAGACGCCAGACCACCCAGGACCGCGCATGACACACGAGACCTCCCGAGCGTGCACCACCAATCCGAACTCCGCTACGACCTGCTCACCGAGACGTGGGTCACGATCGCCTCACATCGCCAGGACAGGATCTACCTGCCAACGGACGAAGCTTGCCCCTTCTGTCCTTCAAGTGAACACAACCTCTCAGAGATTCCCGAAGCCGACTACGACGTTGTCGTCTTCGAGAACCGGTTCCCGTCGTTTTCGGGCGCTGGTGCCACAGCTCCAAGGGCCGGTATTGGAAACGACGAAACCCTCCCTGCGGTAGGTCGCTGCGAGGTGATCTGCTTCACCTCGGACCACAACAGCTCGTTTGGCGCGCTCTCCCCAGATCGAGTTCGACTCATCCTCGATGCTTGGGTCGACCGCACCGCTGCACTCACCGGGCACGAAGGCATTGCCCAGATCTACTGCTTTGAAAACCGCGGTCCAGAGATCGGCGTCACCGAACAGCACCCACACGGTCAGATATACGGCTATCCCTACATCACACCGCGCACCACCCGCGTACTTGCCGCAGTCCGGCGTCACGCGCTAGCTACCGGAAAAAATCTCTTCGATGAGGTTCTCGCAAACGAACAAGACGATGGCACCAGAGTGGTCATCGCCGGGGAGCACTGGACGGCTTTTGTCCCGCACGCGGCCAAGTGGCCGTTCGAAGTCCATCTCTATCCAACGATACGGGTCCCGAACCTCACCGCACTCAGTGACGCGGCAAAGACTGAGTTCTGCTCGCTCTACCTTGACCTCTTTCGGCGCTTTGATGCGCTGTTTGGTATCCCGTTGCCCTACATCTCTGGATGGCACCAGGCACCATCTGGCACTGAAGAGGAGTTCGCACTGCACCTCGAGATGTTCTCGATCCGCAGGACAGCCGACAAACTCAAGTTTCTCGCCGGATCAGAGTCTGGGATGGACGCCTTCATCTCTGATGTTGTTCCAGAGTCTGCCGCCGAGCGACTGCGATCAGCCTGATGCGACTACTCGTCACCGGAGGCGCCGGCTACATCGGCTCAGTCGTCGCCGCTCGCCTTCTTGAAGAGGGGCACCACGTCACGGTGCTTGACGATCTGTCAGAGGGCCATCGCGACGCGGTGCCGGCGGGAGCGCGTTTCGTACAGGGTCGAATCCACGACGCCGCACGCGTCATCGACGGTGCCGGCTTTGAGGCAGTAGTCCATCTTGCGGCATTTTCACTCGTCGGAGAGTCCGTCGAGCACCCCGCCCGATACGAGGAGAACAACGTCCTTGGGACGGCTCGCCTCTGCAATGCCATGCAGACCCTTGGAGTTAACAAGATCATCGTCTCCTCTACCGCTGCCGTCTATGGAGAACCAGACGTCGCGATCATCACTGAGGAGACCAAGACGGCACCGGTGAATCCGTATGGAAGCTCCAAGCTCGCCATTGACAATGACCTTTCGCGAAGAACACACGCGGGCGAATTTGCTGCAATCAGCCTCCGTTACTTCAACGTTGCAGGTGCCTACGGCCCCTACGGAGAACGACACCGCCAGGAAACACACCTCATCCCAATCGCCCTCGAGGTGGCCCTGGGCAAACGAGCGTCGCTCACGATCTTTGGTGATGACTTTCCCACTCCGGACGGCACCTGCGTACGCGACTACATCCATGTCCTCGATATCGCGAATGCGCACGTACGTGCGATGGCAGCTCTAGAGGTTGGATACCACGACATCGTGAACCTCGGCAACGGCTCGGGCTTCTCCGTTCAAGAGGTCGCAGAGGCCGTACGCAACGTCACCGGACACCCACTGCCGACCGAGATTGGTCCCCGGCGCGCCGGCGATCCTGCCGTACTCGTAGCTTCGAACGAGCGAGCGAGAACCCACCTCGGCTGGATCCCAGAGTATCCAGACGTGACCACAATGGTCGAAGACGCGTGGCGTTTCGCCCAAGAACGAGGAGCATGACCAGGGGCTTCTTCGAAGCCTTTGGACACGACCCAGAAGGCATCTGGGCCGCTCCAGGGCGCCTGAACATTATCGGGGAGTTCACCGACTACAACGACGGCTTCGTTTTACCAATGGCCATCGAAGCCGTAACGACCGCGGCAGTCGCTCGTCGCCACGACGATGTCATTCGAGTTTCGTCCTCAGGTGCCCCCGCCACCACGACCCCCATAGCGTCATCTCGAATTTGCAACCTCACACCCGGGAACACGGCATCGTGGTCGAGTTACGCATTCGGCGTCGTATGGGCGATGACGGAGGCGGGCCATGCCATAGGTGGTGTGGACGTCTTCATCGAGAGCAACGTGCCGATTGGAGCAGGCCTGTCCTCATCGGCCGCACTGGAGTGTGCCCTCGGTCTTGCGCTCCGCGATCTCTTCGCATCGACAATATCCCTGCAAGACCTGGCTCTCTTGTGCCAACGAGCAGAGAATGCGTATGTCGGTGTCGCTTCAGGGATCATGGATCAAACAGCGTCTCTCTGTTGCACCGCAGGTCACGCGATCGAATTTGACACGCGCAGCGGCGAGATCGAACAGGTTAACTTTGACCTCTCGGCAGCAGGACTTGAACTCCTTGTTATCGACACGCAAGTGCACCACCAACTTGCGACCTCCGCCTATGGCGATCGGCGATCAGCCTGTGAGCTCGCAGCGAAAGCCATCGGGGTCAAAGCACTCAGAGATGCGACGCTCGCTGATCTCGACAAGATTCCCGATGACGTCGTGCGCCGTCGAGCTCGCCACGTCATCACTGAAAACGAGCGCGTCTTGAGCGTCGCGGCGCTCTTGAGATCAAAGCGCTTCATTGAAGTTGGACCAATTCTCTCCGCTGGACACCAATCCCTGAAAGATGACTTCGAAGTCTCCTGTGCAGAGTTGGACCTCGCCGTCGATACCGCGACACATGCGGGCGCTTTCGGCGCCCGCATGATCGGTGGGGGCTTCGGTGGCTGCGTGATTGCGCTGATCCGCTCCGAGGATCAGCGCACGATTGAGCGTTCCGTGACAGCCGCATTTGCGTCCGATGGCTTCACGCCACCGCGGATCTTCGGGGCGCTCCCTTCTCCCGGGGCGCATCGCGTCATGTGAATCACCGTGTGTCCAGGTCCAAGACCAGATGAGAAGGACGTCGAAATCGCGGTCCTTCGTCATCAGCCAACTCTGGTCGTGACCAAACTGTGACCATGGCCCTCGGCAAAGCAAAAGGGCCGATGCTTTCGCACCGGCCCTGATCTGCACTTCTATTGGTGACGGGGGCAAGATTTGAACTTGCGACCTTCGGGTTATGAGCCCGACCAACTACCAGACTGCTCCACCCCGCGATGATGGACAGTCGCTATACCACACCCGTTTGTTTCCCCCAAAAAGTTGCAATCATAAGGCGCCGAACGACGCCGCATTGAACTTACCGATCCGTCTGAATGCCCCCACTTTTCACTCTCGGTCAAAACCAATCGTGCAAAACGGGTGCAACGACCGTGCAAGGGTTTTGCCATGGTGGCCGGACCCCGTTGAACTGATCCACATGACCTGGACCCTGGACCGCTCTCTTGGAAATGACTACGGCGCTTGGGGACTCGCAACGGGAGTGGCGACAGACGAGGCAATCATCCGCGAAGGAACTGGTATCGGCGACGAAGTTTTTACGGTGGGCCGCTTCCGTAATCACTTGGGCACAGATCGAAACGAACCCATTGCGCGCGTAAGGAACATCGCGGCGATCCCGTCGGATTTGGTTTACTCGCACAAGTTTGGAAGAACGAGGGCGATTCTTTTTGGGGCACAATCTATTGGAGGTCTCAGCCGTTCGCCCGAGTTTGTAAATCTTGGATTGACACCCCGGCGGGAGGGAAAACTGGAACAATCTGTTCCAAACCTCTTGCCGCTGCGGCTGTCAGTCGCCTTCCGCAATTTAGTGCTGTGTGGATTACGGAGCTCAGTATGGGTCTTGTCACCGCTGCATATTTTGCCTTAGCCAGCTGGCGCCATCGAATCCCTAACGGCTCCCACGCCACTTAACGTTTCACATTTGACGCAGCGGATTGAGGAAAATTGGTCTGCTCCGAGTTTTAGTTGGATGCGATTTGATTGCGCCCGTTCTTCTTCGCCGCGTAGAGTGCGCTATCAGCGCGACGCATTGCGTCGGTGAGGTGTTCACTTGGATCAATCTGCGTGAGCCCGATCGACACAGTGACTTCCGAAGACACCAGTGGGGACATCAACGGAGACATCGCGACACGCAGTCTTTCAGCCACCGATTGGGCCTGCTGTAAGTTTGTCCCCGGCAAAAACATCATGAACTCGTCGCCCCCCAAACGAACCGCGAAATCTTGCTCTCGCGATAGCGACCTAAGAAGATCGGCAAAACGACAGATAACGGCATCTCCGACTTCGTGACCGTACGTGTCGTTCACAGCTTTGAAGTGATCAAGATCGCAAATCATCAGAGCTGCCGTTGCCGGTCCTTCGCGCGGGATGCTACTGAGAGCTCGACGATTGAGCAGTCCCGTCGACGAATCATGATCAGCAAGATGTTCAAGGCGAGTTCGAAACGTTACTCGTTCAAGTGCGGCGTCTGTCTGTTCGATCAACAGCCGGACGAGTTCGCGTTCAATTTCTGTGGGTCGAAGATGATCGATCGGGTCCTCTATCGCGAAGACCAGTCGAGGCACACCATCTCCGTCGAATACAGGCGCGAGCAGAACGTCATCGGACCAACCAAATCTCCCAGCTCCATTGCGTCTCGACCGAAACTCACTGTCCGCTGATCCGTGAACGGTTTGCGCGGGTACCAACCAACAGCCTCCCACTTCACGAGTGTGATCACGAAATAGTTCGAAGACCGGGAGCTCAAGCGTTTTAGCGATCGCTACCTCGTCGAAGTTCGCTATCGCGAGCGGTAGTGAGCTATCCCCGTCCCCAAAATAGATAGCCGCGCGTTCAAAACCGAGACGTGGAACCAGCGCTTCACACGCAGTAACAAGAACCTCACGGTGAGATTGGCATTCGGATAAACGCTTCGACGCTCCAAGGAGTTGCGTCATTCGGTTTTGAACTCGCTCGGCTTGAGCGCTGTCTTGGGCATTCTCGAGCGACTGTTCGGCGTGCGAACAGATTGCGCGCAACATGCGGAGTTCACTCGAGTCCGGCATTTTGCCCGATCGTGGTTCGTCGATCGACAAGATCCCGAGTGGCTCGCCCTTTGAATTGCGGAGTTGGACGAAAAGCGCGTCCTCCGAATCCCATCCACCTGGAATAGTGCGTCGATTCGGAGATGGAATCACGTAGTTATCAAGATTGCTCCACACCTCGGCTGATCTCGGAACAAAGTAAATCCCTGGGTGTATTTCATACTGACTACTCACCAGTTGCTCTTCAAACATCTCGCGACTTTCCCTGGTGTGCATGAGCGCTTGCGCATCCGGTGGTCCGATCACCAACACGACCTCATAGTCGTCCCACCCGGGTTGGTACTTGTTGAATACCACAATTTCAAAGCCCGCAGCCGAGTGGACTGTTTCGACGACCGTACGAAGAACTTCATCGACATTGTCCTCGCGAGCGCTGCGAGCTAACGAAACCAGAGCATCGATCCGCCCAATCGCGTCGTCCTCCACCTGACGTTCCACGGACGTCAGGTACTGCCGCGTACTGGGTCAAAGCGCAAGAAACAGCCGCCGAACTGTCGATCTTTACCAGGGTTGATGCCCATGAGGTCATTATTGCACTTCTCATGGGCGTTCGACTACGACGTCAACTGGCCCTCACCTCCAAAAAACTTCCGCACACACTTCCATGTCGCCGGTATCTAATGTCGGGCGAACTGTAACCAGTGCGATTGATGTAGTCCGAAGAAATCTGAGGAGCCGGTTCGCCGACTTCGAGAACCTTTGACCTGCGTTACGCCGGCAAACCCAACTTCAGCCTGCCCGACTCGATCGTCGTGCAATGACAAGCAACGAGACGCTCACCCGCAAATACCGCAAGAGCCCGGTATGGGCGTACAACCATCACCGTGACCCAAAACGTGACCGAGGCCAGACTTAGCGCAGAAAAGCCGGTGCTGTCGCACCGGTTTTTCTGCGCTTCTCTTCGTGGCGGGGGCAAGATTTGAACTTGCGACCTTCGGGTTATGAGCCCGACAGATGCTTTTGCCGCTGCCCTTCTCATAGTCGATCTACGACTCACTCACGAATCGGTTGCTACGCCACTTTGCTTGAAATCTAGCCACATTGATCAAATCATCACGCTCAACAAATCTCATCGCAGCGCACGTGCTGTACCGCTCTCGCCTTACGGCTCGCACCACTCACGGGTACAAAAGAAGTGTAAAACCTAAAAACCCCGAAATTCACTCATGGCACTCCGGGCTAGAGGAGTTTCCACCTCGTTCTGTACGTGATCGCTCGGTGGATCGTCCGGTGCCAATTGCAACCACATCCTCCACCAAACCAGAGGAACTCCACGGTGGCAGGCGTTGGGAACTCTAGGCTAATACCAGACCATATTCATCGCCGCCGCCGCACCTTGGAGCCTCCACCTCTGTGTTCCGCCTAAACGCAGTTGGCAATTGGATTCGAAAGCTGAACTCAGCGCCTCACGACTCCTACGGACCCTACAGGAGCGTTGAAGGCAATACAGTTCGAGAGGAGGTTGCGCACCGTGCCGCCCGTCACGCTTGCGCAGTTCTGGTAGGTGTTCCCCGCGCCGCGAACCCAGATGATCGAGACTTTGAGGTGGAATATGCCGGCGCGGCGGTAGCGGTGCACGCCCGTGATCTTCTCGATCTGGCCCGTCTCGCTGGTCGCGCTCGTCCCGGCGCACGTTGTTCCGACGTGCGCGACGCCTCCCGTGACGGCCGAACCATCTCCCCAGTTAATCGAAACCTTGGCGACGGTGTACTGCCCGTTAAGTCCGGGATAGGAACTTGGAGGTGCAAAGTTGCAGTTCGATAAATCCTCGTACGTCGCGACTGTCAGCATCTGAGATCTCCCAGCCCTTGCCGTGAACTGAACTGGGCAAATCTGGGCCGTGCTGTGGTCCATAGAGCAGGCTGCAACCAGCGCGTGTGGCTGGTTCGATGCGCCAGACACTCCCGCATCGAAGACGGCGACCGCACTCGTCAGGAGACACAAGGAAAGCAATGCGCTAATGGGCCTATTCATGGAAGTTCCTTCGGTCGCCGTTTGGATCTCGAACGTGCGTTGCAGCGGAATTTATCACGCCATATCCGCGCGTGCGGTCCTAGCCTCGATTGACCGCGAAACTAGCCTTCTGACCGGCTGCCATCTGCGGAAACGGTACCTAAGTCAGGAAGAATGAAATTCACCAAACACCCGTTCAACCATTCAGCAGGACACTGTTTCGATGCCATCCTTACGCAGTCGGTCGCGGATGAGCGGGATAACCCGGCATCCTCCTCGTCCACTCGACCCATTCGGCTCTACCCTTACCAAGTCGCTCTCAATCGGCCCACTGGAGCGCGGTGCGCACTGCATCGTGGCGAGACTCGACTACTTCGAGCTCCTGACGAGCCACAACGAGGTCGCTAACGGAGACCTCGACAGTGTCATCGGGTCACTGGCGTGAGTTAAGCAAGTGGCGCTTGCTGCTAGCGCCGGATGATGTCCTTGGACCTGCCGCATGCGGCAGCCGCCTGGTCTTGGGCGAGACAGGTGGGTTCGTGCATCGTGGACAACTCCGTCATGGGGTCGGAGTGACCGTGCGGGCCTCCTTTGGACCTGTCGATCGAAGCATTTATCAGACTCCATTGATGCTTCAAAGCGCCGGATGCACGGCCCGTGCACACGCCACGCGTCTGAGAAGGATGAATCCGTTGGGGAGTGCACGTGTGCAGCACGTGCAGTTGCAAAGGGGTTTATGGAATAAGGGGTGCGGGCGCACCTGCGGAGGGCCACCCGAACAGAACGAAGGCCCAGGATTTCCCCGGGCCTTCGACTTCGTTTATGTACTACTTGGTGGCGGGGGCAAGATTTGAACTTGCGACCTTCGGGTTATGAGCCCGACGAGCTACCAGACTGCTCCACCCCGCGATGCAGAGTCCATTATATCGACGATACGTCTGAGCGAATTAGCTCTCCCTACGCTGCGGACGAACACTTCAGAATCGTCAAGATTGCGTGACCACTTTATCCAGCTGCGCACGTCTCGTCTGAGAAGAGTTGACGTCGTTAATCCAAAGTCGCGGAGAGTTCGTTCGACGTAGCGCCAGCGCCGTTCTCGTTGGCCGCCCGGACCACGAAGGCACCGAGTCCCCGGCGAACAAGAAGGGCGTGAAACGAGTTTTTGGCGTAGGAACTGTGGTGCATCGATGCCCCCAAGGAATGCTGTTCGGCGTTTATCAACCCGAGGGTATTGCGTGGGTCGAGAGATTTTGGACGTCACCGCCATCATTTTCTCGCAATCTCTCAGTTTTTGATCTCGGCCATAGAGGGCCGTATCACTGCGCTACTTCTTGGCCAGGGCCGCCTGGGCCAACGCCAACTGAGCGTTCATGGCATTGAACTCATTCTGATACGCGCCGAGATTGCCATTGGTCAGATCCTTTTGGCCCTGCGTGTAGTCCGCCGCCGCTTGTTTGAGATAGACCGTGGCGGCTTGACCGGCCTTCGTGGAGCCGCCGCTTCCGGTCTTTGGGGGAGGAGTGCTGCCGCCCGAGAAGTTTCCGCCGAAGACCGAGGAAAGCGCCTGGGAAAGCGTCGGCTCGATGGCTACGTCTTGGTTGAAGACCGCGATGACGAATTTCAACTGCGGCAGCGGGTTCGACGTACTCGTCAGGTAGAGCGGGCGAATATAGAGCACGCTCTGGTCCAACGGCACCATGATGTTGTTGCCGAGCAGCACGCTTGAGCCGCCGCCGCTGGTGTTTAGCAAGGTGATCTCTCTGGATGTGGCGGAATTCTGCTGAATCTCGGAGTCGGCCTGCACCGGTCCGGTCACGGACTGGCCGCGTGGCGTGATGTACACGTGGATCTGACCGTAGTCCGAGGGATCACTGGTCGCCACCATGAACGCCGTGAGGCTCTGGACGGTCGCCGAATTTCCGGCCGGCACGAAGGCGATGTTCTCGAGGAGCTGTTGGTGGTTCGCCTCGGGCAGGGATCCGACCTGGTACGTCGGATTCATGGGCGCGAGCGCCGTCGAGACGACATTGCCCGCGTTGTTGGTCACGGTCGTGAGCGCCAGTGACTGCGCCGGGGAACCCGACCCGGTGGACGGTGAGATCTCCCAACGGT
Source organism: Acidimicrobiaceae bacterium (assembly GCA_003133685.1). Taxonomy (GTDB): domain Bacteria; phylum Actinomycetota; class Acidimicrobiia; order Acidimicrobiales; family RAAP-2; genus RAAP-2. The sequence continues at coordinate 67,524 of PKYQ01000016.1, read as the reverse complement.
CCGACGCCGCGAAGAAGGCGCTGGCCGTCGAGATGTGGTACTTGGCGAGGGTGGCCGCCTGGATCGAGAAGATGTTCGCGGGGTAGCGCAGGTGCGTGCGAATCGCCTCGGGCATCTGGCTCATGGGGTGAAACATCGTGGGGAAAGCGGCACGGTACGCCTTCAAGATCGGGTCGTTCGGGTTATTCGCGTAGAACGTCATCGCGCCGGTGTAGGCGTTGACGACGACCTTGACGGCGTTGCGAACGTAATTGAAGCTGCCGGGCAGTCCGCCCTGGTTGACGTTGAGGTTCGATGCGTTTTCGCTGTAGGGGTACTGATCGGTCGTGGTGTAGCCGTCGAGGACGTACTGCACGTTGCCGTTGGCGATCACGGCGTAAGGGTTGGAGTCGAAGGTGAGGAACGGCGCGGCCTTCTGGGCCATTTGCTGGACGTCGCGCACGAAAAGAACGCGGCTCTTGGAGTTGATCTGATTCGAGATCAGGAAGTTGAAGTCGCCGAGTCGTAGCGCCAAAGCCATACGGCTGAAGATGCTGCCGACCGGCACACCACCGGTGCTGGCGTAGTGGGTCTCCACCGGTTGACCGGCGTTCTTGCCTGAGTTCACCTGGTAGTCAAGTTCGGGCTGCTTCGTATCGGCGACGACCCAACCGGGGTCGTGGATGCCGAAGTAGATGTCCGGCTGGGTGAGTACCGGCATGCCATTCGTGGACTGCGGCGGGACGTTCGAAACGACGAAGTTGGGATTGCCCGTGGTGTAGTCAACGGCGTTCGCCGGCAAGACCGCGGCACCAATACCGTGCGTGTACTGCAGGTGCTGGTTGACCCAGGACTGCGAGGGCAGGTTCGCAGTGTTGAGTTGACGCGCGCCAATCAAGACCGGCGTGAGCTTGCCGTTGATGAAATAGCGGTCCACGCCGAGCGTCGAGAACGTGTAGTACGCGTGAATCGATTGGCGACGAGTCACCGTCGCGAGCGCGATGTTGGACGCCGGGTCCCATAGTCGAATGTTGTTGAGCGTTGCCGTATCAGCAGTGATGGTGGACTTCGAGATAGTCGTCGAGCCCGCGAAGTTGGAGTACTGCACCTTGTCAAGTCCGAAGGCGGCGCGCGTCGCTTCGATGTTGCGCTGGATATACGGCGCCTCGAGCGAGTCCTGGTTGGGACTGACTTTGAGGGCCTGCAAGATCGTCGGATACAGCACACCGATCACGATCGCCACGAAGAGCCACAGTCCAACGGCAACGGCCGGCAACGACCATCCGCGCATGCGAACGTTCGCGAGCAGGATCAGCGCCGCCGCCATCGAGAGGAAGAACAGAATCGTCAGGGCGGGCATCCGCGCGTGAACGTCGGTGTAACCGGCGCCCGACACGAAGCCGTTGTTCGAATTGACTAACTCCCATTTAGCGATGACATAGCCCACCGCTTTCATGAGCGCGATGCCGGCGCCGATGAGTGAGAGGTGCGCCTTCACTCGTGGCGAGACCCTCGGCGTCACCCTCGTCGCGCGTATCCCGCCGTTCAGGTAGTGAAATCCGGTTGTGACGATCAAGGCGATGATGAGTGACACCAAGAGCCAGGTCACGACGAAGGACACGAAAGGCAACGTGAAGACGTAGAAACTCAGATCCTTATGGAAGAGCCCGTCCTTGACGTGGAAGGGCTGACTGTTGGCGAAGAGCAAGTACTTGTTCCACTGGCCGGTGGCGTTCAGTCCGGCGATCAGACCCATGACGAGCGCGATCGCCGCGTAAATGCGCTTGGCGTACGGGCGAACCACGTTCTGGAACCGTCGAACGATCTCGTCCTCGGGGTCAAAGGAGAGGTCGCGCGCCCCGAAACGGTCCGTAAGGAGCAGATTGCCCCACATGATGAAGAAGAAAATGGCGCCGAAGGTCAGGCCGAGCCCGACCTTCACCATCAGGAGCGTCGAGAAGACCTTGCCGAGGCCGACCGAGGAGAACCACATTTGGTCGGTCCAGAGGACCGCAAGATTGCGCAGCGATAAGAATCCGATGAGGATGACGACGAAGGCGAGGCCGAACCAGAATCTTCGAGAGAACCGACCAAGCCGTCTCGCCCGTGGCGGGATATCAGTCGGACTACGCACGCAATCAGCCTAGGTGGTTTTTCAAACTGGAATAACGGCGCAGGCGCAACCGGCGTGCAGCGGTGGGAAGGCCGAGCCGCTCGGGAAGTTCTGACCGGCGGGCCGTTCTCCCGACGCCGCATCCATTGCGCAGGCGTCGCACGGCGCGTCATTTGGCGCGACGAAGAATCGGACGTGGCGGCCCTGTGACGCTGCCACCACGCCGATCTCGAAGGCCCGACGCGCCGCGTCGGTGCACAGTCGTTCGACACGCGCCCCGCGCCACTCCTTGTAGGCGGCGTTCGCTCGGTCGGGGCCGTCGCCACTGCCGTCGGTGAGGATTCTCTTTCGCAGCGCCAACACGATCGTCACGGCCAGGTCGGCGGCGCAGTCCTTCAACGCCGCACTCTCAACCTCGCCCCCACTGACACCGGCCTCGTCCTTCGCGAACTGCACACCGGCGGCGGCGGCGTCCGAGAGGGCGTCGATCGCGGCGTCGGCGTAGCGCGAGCGCTGCTCGTGTTCGTCTTCGAGCTCCGTCGTGATCATGGCTTTCACGTCGCGCAGGCGTTCGAGCATGATGTTCTGGTCGTCTTGCAGGGCGCGCTTCACCTTTCGCGTCAGCGCCGCGAGGGACTCGGCGAGCGCCGCGTCGCGACGTTCGAACAGTTCGCCGGTCGCGGTGACTGCCTTGGGCGCCGCGGGCGCCGCCCTCTTCGGCACCGGAGCCGCACCACGCTCCTCGAGCGTCGCCTTTCGAAGGCGCGCGAAGATCTCATTCACGACGTCGGTGCCCGAACCATCGTCGTCGATCATCGAGACTTCCGTCACGTCGGCAACGACCGCGACCTCTTCTTTGGGCGCCCGGCGCGCCCGTGGTCTCGCCTCGCTCGACGTCTCGGTGACCTCTTGTAGCTGCGGTTCGGCGACCTGGCGCAGCGGTGTACCCGCGAGGACTTCCTCTTCGGTTGGCTCGGGCACGTTCGGTCGAAGTCGCAGGGCTTCGAGGGCCGCGTTGCGAGCGACTTCGTCGGAGTTGTTGATTCCCGAGAGCACTCCCTCGACCTGATCTTGTACTGACGTGACGAACGTGGCTAAGACGTCACGCGCGGCGCGCAACTGTTCGATCTGGATCTGCAACGCCTTGCGCTTCACCGCGAGGTCGTTCAGAACCGCCTTGCGAGCGTCGTAGGACTGTTCGACGATCGCGCGGCCCTGTTCGCGAGCTCCTTCGACGAGTGCTTCGCCGTTCACCTTGGCCGACTCCACCAGTCGCTCCGCGGCCAGACGCGCGTCGTGGTCGATCTGACCGGCCGTGCTCTCAGCCTCGGCGATCAGTGCCGCGGCCCGCTCCTGGGCTTCGATGAGATGGGCCGAACTGCGCTGTTGGCTCTCGGTGAAGACCTGGGTGCTTCGTTCTTGCGCCTCGGCGGTCACTCGTCCGGCCTCTTCGTGGGCCGAGCGCAAGATCGCCGCGCTCTGGGCTCCCAGGGCGCCGGCGAGCGTGGCTTCGTCGAATGTCGGATTGGCGGCCCGGCGCTGGGCCTCGCTCAACTGATCCTGGAGCTCGCGAATTCGAGCCTCGAGGTGGCCCATTTCGCGCGCAATCGACTCCAACTGGATTCGAACCTCGTTGGGGTCGTAGCCACCTTTTCTCAAGGTGGTGAAGTTCATTCGGGCAATCTCAGCTGACGATTGGCGCGTGCTTGAGAGAATTCGGCGATCGTCCATTCCTTCCAGACTACGGCGTCGGCCTTATGAAAAATGGCTTAATGGGGCGGCGTAAGTGGTTGCGGGGCGGCTCCGCCGAGTGCTCGAAGGTCGCGCAACGCCTGGGCCAGGGTCGTCACGCCGATGATTTTGAGGCCCGGTTGTGCGGCCGCTTTGGCCGTGGCGACTTCGACCTGGGGAACGAAGAAGTATCTCGCGCCCGCGCGCTGGACCGCGACAGTTTTCTCGGCGACGCCGCCGACGTCGCCCACGTTGCCAAAGACGTCAATCGTGCCGGTCGCGGCGATCGGTTGGTTTCCGGAGATGGACTGGCGGCTCATTTTGTCGATCAACGTGAGCGTCATCGCGAGCCCCGCTGACGGTCCCCCGATGTTCGCGGTATTAATACTGACCTGCGCGGGCAACCGGTACGAGTTGCCGTCTTCAATCGCAACACCGAGATACGACGATCCGGCGCCGCTCACCCCCGCACAGCCCGCGGATCCAATGCCCTGCGGGGGCTTCGCGCTCTTGAGAGTAACGGTCGAAGCCTTCCGATACGAGATCGCACCTTTTTTTGAAATCCGCGCGCGCTTGATGGACAGATGGACCGAGGAACCGGCCGCAATCGAATGCATCGCGGCGATGAGAGAACAGGCCGAACCAACGCTCGTGCCATTCACGCCGACGATCTCGTCGGCGACCCGAATGCCGGCGCTGCGCGCGGGCGACGGCGCGACGACCGAGTTCACGATCGCCCCCGTCGCCGTCGCGGGCGTCTTCCAACCGAGCGCGTCAAATGCGGCGACTTGGGCGGCCTGCTTCGAGTCACTCATCTCCAAATAACCCTGGGCTTGGAGTTCGTCGGTCGGCACGCCCGGGTCGACGAGTTCGTTCGAGGAGACGAATTGGACGTGTCGCTCGAAGTGCATGATCAACCACTGCCACCGGTTCAACGACGAAAGATAGACGTCGGTGAGCATGATCTTGCCCGGGTGCGTTTCGCTGGCCACTCCCATGATCTTCACCAGCGGCGCCACCGGCGTCGCGTCGCCCGGGGTTATGGCGTACTCGTTGATGGGCCACTTGTCCAGCGTGACAATGGCCGCGAGGATCAGTACGAGAACGACGAGAATCGCGATTGATCTCCGACGCCGCTTGTCAGGTGGTGAGATGGGTTCATGCAAGGTGATGAATCAACGCTAGCGGAGAGCATTGACGAATCACTATTGCGGGCCGGCTTCGCATTAGGTGACGACTTTGCCAATGTCCTGCGCGCCAACACGCAAAGCCCGATCCCTCGACATCGGATCCTGGCGCTTCGTGGAATGGTTCGCCAGAACCTCGTCACCCCCGATGACTGGCTGCGCGCCCTGAGCGACGTGGACGTCGACGTTCGACGTGAGGCATTGAATCAGATCGCTCACGCGGAATTGGACGACGAGCACATCTTCGAAGCGCTGCTGCGCTGTCTCGATGATGACGACGCGCTCGTCGTTGACGGTGCCGTCTTCGCGCTCGGTGAGCACCTCTTCGTTGGGGCCGTCGAGAAGCTGTGCGTCATTGCGACGAGTCACGAGGACGCGCGGTGTCGCGAATCCGCAATCGCGGCGCTTGGTGCCATTGGTGACGACCGGGCTCGTCCGGCGATCCTTGGCGCGCTCGATGACAAACCACCAGTGCGACGACGTGCCATCGTCGCACTGTCGAACTTCGAGGGACCCGACATCGACGAAGCACTCGCGCGCGCGAGCGAAGATCGTGACTGGCAGGTTCGAGCGGCCGTCAACCAACTCGGTCGTGACGACGATTAACGATCGGCGTCACGATAGAGCGAGTGCAGCGAGGACATCTCTTCGAGACAGAGTCGAAGTCCACGAATGACGACCGTGTTCGGCTCCTCGGCGACGGAGACCGCGACGCCGGTGTGCGTGGCTATGAGTTCGGCGAAATCACTCAACTGCGCGTGAGCTCCCGCCAACGTCAGTCCTCGAGCACTGACGTCTTGGGAAAGGTCCGGCGGCGCGTCCCCGAGACACTCTTGAATCATGCGCACCGTGGTCGTGACGACCTCTAAGACGGCCGCGTTCACGAGATCGGCGTCGACGTCAATCTCGACGAGGTCACCACGGTCGACTGTTCGTGCCAGCACGACTTCCGAACGGCCCTTCGTTCGTCCGAGCGCGGAAGCGAGAGCGAACTTCAAGCTTTCGATCACCGCCGGCGCGACGACGACGCCGAGTTGAATCCGAAGTGACGTCGCGATCGCGGCGTCGAGGTCGTTGCCGCCCAGTCGTCGAGCACTGCCCGTGACGATGCCACCGAGTGAGATGATCGCGGCCTCGCTCGCTCCGGCACCGAGCACCGTCACGGCCGAACCGATCGGGTCCTGAACCGGTAGTCCCATTCCGATCGCCGCCGCGATGGGCGCTTCGATCAACGTCGCCTCGCGCGCGCCCGCTTGGATAGCCGCCTGACGCAGGGCCCGTCGCTCGATCGACGTCGCCAGCGAGGGCACGCTCATGACAACGCGGGCCCGACTCATCTTCGAGACACCGGCTCGGTCAAACAGGCCGGCGATGAGGCGTGAAGTCACGTCAAAGTCGACCGTGGCTCCTTGGGCGAGTGGTCGAAAGACGACCACGTGGCGCGGGGTGCGCGCGACCATGTCGAGCGCACCGTGGCCGAGCTCGATGACGCGCCCGGAGTTGGTATCGATCGCGACCATCGTCGGTTCGTCAAAAACGATTCCTCGATCAGTGGTGGCGAGACGCGTGTTCGAGGTGCCGATGTCGAGCGCGACGTCTAATGCCATGGTTAACGATGTTAGGGCGACCCAATACGCCTACTGGTGGTAACTAGCCTTCAATGAGTGGAGAGTCGGGGACGAGCGGATTGGTGGCGTCGTCGACGCGCGCACGCAAAGCCGCCGCCGACGGGCGAGCGCGAGTGGGTTCACCCGAGTGAATTGCCGAGTTTCGAGAAGCTCCGGACCCATCAGATCTGGCCGATTAAGTCGCCCGCGGCCCGCGCCGTGGCCGCTCTCATGGCGGTCGCGCTGGTTGTCGGATCGGCCGGTTTGTACCTCACACAATCGAGTGATCCCCCCGCGACGCCGCACCTGGCCCAATCGCTCAACCAACTTCCGTCGAACTCTCGAACAGCCGCGGCCGAGACGGTAGACCTCTCGATCTCGACGCCGGGCCACGTCGACGTCGTCGCCGCCATGGTGCTGCCCCACAATCTCGCCGTCACCACCACGCAGATACCTTCCAACGCGCTCATCACCGGTTCGACGCCGGATGACGTCAACTTTCCCGTGCACTGGGTCGGACGTGACCAGGTGATGGGCTTTTCGATCGTGCGCCTCGGTCGCCACATTCGCGCATTGAGCTTCGCGCCGTTGCCCGCGAGCAAATGGGTCGTCGCGGTGTCGCCCATCTTGAACAGTTCGACGAAGCCGCCGCAGTACGCGTGGGCGAACACGATTCTCGGCGATCCCGAGAGCGACGCGACCGGCGTCATCAGTTATCTCTCGACGAAATCCGACGCCAATCTCAATAGCTTCGTCGACGCCATTGCCGTCAATCAGGGCGGCCAGGTCGTCGCGGTTCTCTCCACGGACCACCGCTGGTACTCGGCCCAGTTCGTCGCGCGCATCGCCTACATCGTCGCGACCGGTCGCGGCTGTCACGCGAGCCTCGGCATCGTCGGTTTGACCGCGCAAGGCGGCGGCGTGACGGTCTCTCGTGTCATTCCCAAAAGCCCAGCGCAGTGGCAGCTGAAGAAGGGCGACGTCATCACGGCGTTGAACGGCAGGGCGACCGAGACCTTCGACGCCCTCGACACCGCGCTGTACCTGACACCGGCCTTCAGCGTGGCCCACGTCACGTTCGTGCGCAACACCACCGTTCACCACACCGACATGACGCTCGCCTGCGCGCTCTAAAATGTCACTATGAGTGACAATCCCTTCGGCGGCATGTTCGGCGACATTTTCTCCATGCTCGGCCAGCAAGGACCGGACGCCTGGTTCACGACCGCGACGCAGTTGGCCTTGAACATCGCTCGAGGCGACGACAGCGACCCCAATCCACGGCCGATCGAGCGCCAACGAATCGAGGAACTCGCGCCGCTCGTCGCGCGTCACGTGGACTCGCTGCTCGGCGTCTCGATCGACGCGTCGGTGGTCGCGGTCAACCGCTCCGCACTCACGATCGCGGCCCTCACCCAGTGGCGTCCGCTCATAGAACCGATGGTCTCGAGCGGCGCCGCCATCGGCGAAAGTCTCGACCTCGGTGAGAACCAGATGATGGCCCAGATGGCCGCGACGCTCGGTCCCCTGTTCTCGGGATTCCAGATCGGCTCGGTCGCCGGTCACTTCTCTGAGCGCGCGTGGTCACTCGCCGCGCTGCCCCTGCCCCGCATTGACGCCGAACGCCAGATCGTCGTGAACAACCTCGCGAACTTCGCCGAATCCTGGTCGCTCGAACACGACGAGGTCTACGTCTTCGCCCTCGCGCTGGAGTTCCTCGCGTCATTGGTTCTGACCCAGCCCGGGACCGGCGACGCCCTACGCGCGCTCTTGATTGACACGGTGCACGAGTCCACGAAGGCCCAGGGCGACCTGCTCTCACGCCTGCAATCGATGATCAATCCCGACGACATCGCGGGAATCATGGAGAACCCCGAATCGCTGCTCGACGGTATCGAGATGCCCGAAGAGACTGACGCCACGCGCGCGATCAATGCGGCGGCGAGTGTGCTCCTGGCCTTTTTCGAATCGGCCGCCCACCAGATCACCGAGGCGATTCTCGGACCGCGTCCCGCGCTCGTCGAGGCCTACCAACGACACCGTCGCAGTGACGCGCGTGGTGAAGACGCCGCCGCGGCACTCTTTGGAATCTCAACGCAAGGTGAACATCACGATCAGGCGGCGGCGTTCGTCGACACGCTTTCGAAGGAACACTCGCTGCGAGTCTTTGACGCACTACTTCGCGTGGACGGTCTACCGAGTGCGGCCGAACTTACGGACCCGAACACGTGGTACGAGCGAGTGACGAACTCGCCCCTCGCCTAACTCTCTTCTTCGTACCCGAGGTTCCACTCGACGAGCAGGTTCTCTCGTTCGGCGTCGCGGTTCACGCGTTCGCGGTTGCGTCGGAACTGCGGGTCGTGGGGTGGCAAGAAGCGCAACCGGGCGTCCACGCGGTCGACGAACGCCTGGATCTGCTCTTCGTCGCCGAAGACCATGCGGCACTCCCAGTGAGGCGCGACGGGCCCGAGGTAGATGACCTGAACGTGACCGACCGGGTCGACGACTTCGGTGGTCTCCGGGGTTGGGACCTGGCTCACGGTGCTCCTTTAGGTGTGGCAATTCATTCGGAAAGCCAGTCTAATGACTGAATCTGGGCGGTTCTTCGAGTCCTTGTCTTTGAAAGGGCTTACAGCAGTCTGTGAGGAGTATGGTAACCATCGGCTTGTGAACAAATGAGCCTTTCGTTATCGGTTTGTCACATAAAGTGTCGCTACTGTGAGATAGAGAGACCGCCTAGGGGGTGAGCATGACTACCGAATGGATGGCAGACGGTAAGTGCCGCGAATACCCAGCGGGAACATTCTTCCCGCGAGATGGCGTCGGGGTGATCATTGCGCAACGAATCTGCGCCACCTGTCCCGTGGCGAGCCAGTGCCTCGAGTACGCACTCGAGAATCACGTAGACCACGGCATCTGGGGCGGCTGCTCAGAACGCGAGCGTCGTCGCATCCTTCGCGAGCGTCGTCGTCGTCGCGTATTCAACTCTGACGCTTCGTAGTACGTCACTCGCGTGCTCGAGTGTGTCATCAATATCTCCGAGGGCCGTAACCTCGAACTCCTAAGCGATTTACGCGCGGCGGGCGGTCCTTCGCTGCGCGACCTGCACGCCGACGAGTTCCACAATCGCTCGGTCTTCACCCTCATCAACGATCCTGAGCCACTGAGCCGGGACGTTCACGCGCTCATCAGCGCGTCATATGACGCCCTGGACCTACGCCTCCACGAAGGCGTCCACCCGAGATTTGGCGTCGTCGACGTCGTGCCCTTCGTGGCGTTGGCGCCGGTAGAACCAGCCCGAGCGTTGGAACTGCGCGACCGTACAGCCCAATGGATCAGCGAAACCTTCGGGGTCCCGACGTTCCTCTACGGACCAGTTGACGGCGTCATCCGAACGCTTCCCGACGTGCGCCGGCGCGCATTCGACGGTCTTTCCCCCGACTTCGGAGCGACCTCGGCGTCACCGAAGCTCGGTGCCGTCGCCGTGGGCGCACGACCGATTCTGGTCGCGTGGAATATCTGGCTCTCCGACGTCTCCAGAGATGAGACCCGCGCACTCGCCAAAGCGGTTCGACGAAGTGAAGTTCGCTCGCTCGCCTTTCGCGCGGGCGAGTTCACGCAGGTCAGTTGTAATCTGATCGACCCGATGGTCATTGGCCCGTCGGTCGTCTACGACGAAGTGGCGGCGCGACTACCCGAAGGGGGCGAGATAGTTCGCGCCGAGCTCGTGGGACTCGTGCCGTTCGCAGTACTCGACGCCGTCGACCGACGGCGATGGGCCCAACTCGGATTGAGTGAAGATCAGACGATTGAGAGTCGTCTGTAACTCAGCTGGCCTGGGCGCGACGCTCAATAGCGCGCGCACGACGCAGTCGGCGACGCTCTCGCTCGCTCATGCCGCCCCAGATGCCGAACTTCTCACCGTTGTCGAGGGCGTACTCGAGGCAGTCCTCACGCGCCACGCAGCCGCGACAGACCTCCTTGGCTTCTCGAGTCGACGCGCCGCGCTCGGGAAAGAAGAGATCAGGGTCGACGCCCATGCAGTTCGCCCGTGCTTGCCATCCGCGATCTTCCATGCCGCTCATCAATTCCACGATTTCCACGGTTGATTCCTTCCCCCAGTGGTTTTCGCCACCCATGTAATTACAACCATGTCATTGTGACGGTAAACGTGACAAAAAGCAAATGGAAATGTGTAATTACCTGATCAAGGTGTATAAGTGGTTTAGCCGGCGCGGCGGTGCTTCACAAAGTCGTCGAGTGCGTACGAACCGAGATCGTCGACGTCGGTGTAGAAGAGCCTTCCTCCGTTGACCTTGGCGATCTGTTCCACGAACGGAAACTGGCTTCGCTCGATGTCCAGAGCGAAGGTATTGATGGTGATATCGGCCTTAGTGCAGCGAAGGACTTCGGCCATCGTCTTTTCCAGGGTCTCGCGCACCGGCGGCCACGCGAAGAAGGGCTCGCCGTTGTCGAGCAAGTGGGCCGTCGGTTCGCCGTCGGTAACGACCACGATCTGACGCTCGCCGCGTTCATTGCGCATGAGGTGACGGCTGAGGGCCAGGGCGTGCTGGAGGTTGGTGCCGTAGGCGTAGTCGATGGTGAGCGCTGGAACGTCTTCGATCTTGAGTTCCTGGGCCGTCTCGCCGAAGCCGACGACCGCGACGAAGTCGCGCGGGAACTTCGATCGAATCAGTGACGTGAGGGCGAGCACCATCTTCTTCGCCGGGACCAGATTGCTGCGCATCGCCATTGAGAGTGAGAGGTCGATGGCGAAGACCGTGGCCGAGCGGCGCGTCGACTCGAACTCCTCGACCTCGAAGTCATCGGCGTGCAGCTTCACGGGTGTGCCCGGGCCCTGACGTAGGACGGCGTTGCGCAGGGTCTTCGGAAGGTTCAACGCGAACGGCTCACCGGGCTGCCAGGGTTTGGACGTCTCCTCGCGGTCTCCCCCACGCGACACGCTCGCGACACGGTGCATGCCGAGTGTCGGCGAATCGCGCAACTGGGTGAAGAGGTCGCGCAGGGCCTGTTGGCCGATTTGGCGAACTCCCTTGGGCGTGAGGTGGAGTTGACGACCCTGACGATCGACGAAGCCCTGATCCTTGAGCCCCTGCAGGGCCTTTTGCAAACGCACGACGTGGCGCGCCGCGTCATCGCCGAGGTTGCGCCGAACGGCCTCGACGTCGACCTCGGGCAACCCCTGGGCGGCGCTGGCCTGGCCGAGGAACTCCTCCAATCCCTTCAATTGACCCAACTGTTCCGCAATCGAGGCCGCGTCGGCGAAGGGCGAACCGTCGTCGCCGCGCATCCGGTGCGCGCGGTTCCAGTCGATGTCGGGCGTCGCCATGCGCAGGTTCGACACCAATCGGTTCAGCGAGAAGTTCAGCTCCATGTTCTCCATCATCCCGGCGAACATCGAACGCAACTCACTCTGCTGATCGGGTGAGAGCGAGTTGAACATCGCCTCGGCCGCCGCGGCGCGTTCGGCCATCATGCGCACGACGTCCTCGAGACTCTCGGCGCCGGGAAAGAAGTCACCGAACTTCTCCATGAAATCATCGAAGGTCGGATCGAGATCCTCGCCGCGTCGATCCTGTTCGATCATCGTGGAGAGCGCGTCCATCATGTCGCGCGTGCGCGCCAGTTCCTCCGGGTCCGGTCGACCCATCATCTCCTTGCTCTTCTCGAAGTACGTGTTGAGAACGTCTCGTTCCAACTCGGCCATCAGTTGCTCGAACTGCTCCCGGGCTTCGCTGGAAACGAACTCGTAGTTCTGATAGTCACCGAGGCGCTCACCGATGCGGTCACTCATCAGGTCCCGTTGCATCTTGTTCTGATCGACCAGGTCGCGCGTGACCTCTTTGCGTCGTTCGTCGTCGGAGGCCTCGGCCTCGGCGAGCAGGTCATCGAGTTCGGCGTCCTCCGTCGTTTCGATGTCGTTCAACCAATCGCGGTAGCGCTGCATTTCGCCGTCGGGGTCGGCCTGCTGTTCGAGTTCACGACGCTTCGCCCTCGCCTGTTCGAGCAGGTCACGAAGTCCCTCAATGCGTTCACCGTCAGCCGTCGTGTAGCCCTCGCGAAGCAGTCGGTCCATCGCCTCTTCCAGGTCGCCGTTCTCCATGAAGTCATCGGCCAACATCCGCAGCATCTCTTCGACGTCCAGATCGTTGAAGTCATCGTCATCGCCGAGGCGACGGTAGCCGTAGCGAACGGGCACTAACGGTTCCTCGAGCGATAGAGCGCCCTCGCGCCCGAGGCGTCTTTCGCCAGCCGTTTGGTGAGGTAGAGACCTTCGAGGACGAATTCGACCGCCGAGGCGAGTTCGCCGTCGTTCGCGCTCGGTCCCGCGATACGTCGCGCCGGCGCGTCGAGCGAGGGCATCGCGGCCAGGACCGCGAGGTAATCGCGGTCGGGCAGGTCGTCACCGGTGTGCACCAACGCTTCGGTGTTGAAGGCCTCGACGATGGCGGGTCCCTCTTCGAGCAACACGTGCTCAGCGAAGCACTGACGAACCGCCAAGGAGACCAGCGCCGCGATGACCTGGTCCGAGTCACTGTCGTCCATCGTGTCGAACTCGATCTTGCCCTGGGTCGATTGCACCATGGCGCTCAGGTCACTCACGCGCGGCACGACGGAGCCGTCTTTCGTGCGTAGCGTCCGGCGCAGCGCGTTCGCGACGACGATCTCGTAGTTCGCGATCGACAGACGAACCGACACGCCCGAACTCTGGCTGATTACGTGACTCTTGCGCGCGACGTGACTGACGCGCGCGACGATGTCGTCGATGAACCAGGGAACCGTGATCGGAACCGGGGCCATCGGCAACCTGGCCTCTTGATGCATAATGGCGATCTCGGTCGTCAATTCGTACGGGTAGTGGGTGCGGATCTGTGAACCGAAGCGGTCCTTCAATGGCGTGATAAGGCGACCTCGGTTGGTGTAGTCCTCGGGGTTCGCCGTGGCGACCACCATGACGTCAAGGTCCAGGCGCACGAGGTGGCCGCGGATCTGTACGTCGCGTTCCTCCAACACGTTGAGCAGTCCGACCTGGATCCGCTCGGCGAGGTCGGGCAGTTCATTCATGGCAAAGATGCCACGGTTGGACTTGGGCACCAGTCCGTACGAGAGGGCCTTCGGATCATCAAGGAACAGCCCGCCGGCGACCTTGATCGGGTCAACCTCGCCAATGAGGTCGGCCATTGAGGTATCGGGCGACGCCAATTTCTCCGCGAAGCGCTGCGAACGATGAATCCACGCGACCGGCGTGTCCTCGCCCTTCTGGGCAACCAGTTCAATGGCGTAGGCCGAAATCGGAGCGAACGGGTCGTCACGGATCTCTGATCCCTCGACGATCGGCAACCACTCGTCCAGGAGTTCGACGAGCGAGCGAATCATCCGGGTCTTGGCCTGTCCTCGCTCACCCAACAAGATGATGTCGTGCCCCGCCAACAACGCCGTCTCGAGTTGGGGCAACACGGTGTCTTCGTATCCGAGGACGTCCGAAGTGAGCGGTAGACCGTCAGCCAGGCGCTGCTCTAGATTGGCGCGAATCTCCTCGCGAACCGATTTGGGTTGGTAGTTCGACGCGCGCAGTGTTCCGAGCGTGGTCGGCAGGTCCGTAGGGGCAATGGGGGTGCTCATAAATCCACTTTACGGGGTGATGATTCTTGACCGTGCTCGCGATGGCGCCCGGGCCACGGCGAACCGGTCAGAGTGGCAGATACATGATGTCGAGACCGACACGTCCCAGGGTCGCGTGATCAAACGCTTCGGGGACCGTGCCGATGGTGACGAAACCTAGTTTTCGATACAGCTCGATGGCGTGGATATTCGTCGAAACCACCGCGTTGAACTGCATCGCGGCGTAGCCCTGTACCCTCGCCCTCGCGATGACGTACTCGCACATCGCTCGCCCGACGCCCGAACCTCGCGCTTCGGCGCTGACCATGAAGCTGGCCGTCGATACGTGGGAACCGCGGGCCGGTCGATTGGGTCCGAACTTGGCGGTACCCTGGATGACGCCGTCGCGCAGGGCCACGACGGTCTCTCCCGGAGGTCCTTCGATCCATAACGAACGGGCCGCATCGGACGTGAGATTCTCACGATAGGCGTACGTCTCGCCTTCGGCGACGACGGCGCGAAAGATCTCGAAGACGCGGTCCCAATCATGCTGCGCGATTGGACGAACGGCGATTGACGATTCAGGCATCGTCGATCGTTCCGTGAGCCCGAGAAGACCACGACGCCGACGACCAATTCCCCTCGGCGACGATCACCCGCCGCACGATCGACGTACCCGGTCGGTACGCGAGGTGCACGGCGCGCGGCGCGTCGAGGATCACGACGTCGGCGCGTGCGCCCACTCCCAGGTGACCCACGTCGTCGCGACGGAGCGCCGCCGCTCCCCCGCGCGTCGCCGACCAGAGCGCGTCGTCAAAATCCATGCGCATGTCGCGCACGGCGATCGCCAGCACGAAGGGCATGCTCGTCACGTACGACGTGCCGGGGTTGCAGTCCGTCGCCAGGGCGACGATCGCACCACGGTCGCGCAGCCGTCGGGCCGACGAGTAGTCCGCGCGCGTCGAGAAATCCGCTCCCGGAAGGAGCGTCGCGACGGTCTGGGACGCACAGAGTTGGTCGACGTCGTCGTCACTGAGGAACGTGCAGTGATCCACGCTCGCGGCGTCCATTGCAACCGCGAGGGCGACGCCACCGGTGGTTCCGAGCTGATTCCCGTGTACTCGCAGTTGCAGCCCCGCTGACTTCGCGGCCGTCAGAATCGCGCGCGACTCGTCGACGTCGAAAGCGCCCTGGTCGCAAAATACGTCAGCCCACTTTGACTTCGGTGCACAGGTTGCCAGCATCGATCCTCGCACGAGGTCCACGTAGCCTTCACGGTCCCTCGCGTACTCCTCGGGCACGACGTGGGCGCCCAGGAACGTCACCTCATCACTGAACTCATTCGCGATATCGATCAAACGCGACTCGCCTTCGACGTTAAGTGCGTAGCCGGATTTGATCTCGACCGTCGTGGCTCCCCCGCCGCGAAGTTCCCGAAGACGTTTTTCGGTCGAGCGTCGAAGTTCGTCGCTCGACGCCGCTCGCGTCGACGCGACGGTGTTCGAAATTCCGCCTCCGTCGTACGGGGTGCCGCTCATGCGCGCTTCGAACTCACCGGAGCGTTCGCCGGCGAAGACCAGATGGGTATGTGAGTCGACGAAACCGGGAATGACCGCCGACTCCTGCGCGTCGATCATCTCGTCCGCGGCCGGCGCCTGCGCGTTGGGCCCCACCCAGAGAACGTGCGCGTCGTCGATCACCATCGCGGCGTCGTGGAGTCGACCCGTGGCACCGGTGCCAACGGTCGGATCATTCGTCGTCAGCTCACCGATGTTCTTGATGACCCGTGTCGTCATTACCCCTCGCGCATCGGAATGCGAACGCCCCGCTCTTCGGCCGTCTGCTCGGCGATCTCGTAGCCGGCGTCGACGTGGCGAATGACGCCCGTACCGGGATCGTTCGTCAGGACCTTGGCCAGCTTCTGAGCTGAGAGTTCGGTCCCATCGGCGACGCAGACCTGTCCGGCGTGAATCGAGCGACCGATCCCGACGCCGCCGCCGTGATGAATCGATACCCACGTCGCGCCCGACGCCGTGTTGAGCATCGCGTTGAGGAGCGGCCAGTCGGCGATGGCGTCGGAGCCATCGAGCATCGATTCGGTCTCGCGATAGGGCGACGCGACCGAACCACTGTCGAGGTGATCACGGCCAATGACGATCGGCGCTCGCACCTCGCCCGACGCGACGAGGTCGTTGAACGCGAGCCCGGCCTTGTCGCGTTCGCCGTAGCCGAGCCAGCAGATCCGCGCCGGCAGCCCCTGGAAGGCGACGCGGTTTTGAGCCTTCGTGATCCAGCGTCGTAGGGCGTCGTTCTCCGGGAAGAGGTCGAGGACCGCCTGGTCGGTTCGCGCGATGTCCTCGGGATCGCCCGACAACGCGGCCCACCGAAACGGTCCCTTGCCTTCACAAAAGAGCGGTCGCAGATACTCGGGCACGAAGCCGGGGAACGAGAACGCGCGCTCGTAGCCGCCGAGTTGGGCCTCGCCGCGGATCGAATTGCCGTAGTCGAAGACCTCGGCGCCGCGGTCCTGGAAGCCGACCATCGCCTCGACCTGTTTCGCCATCGATTGACGGGCGCGGTCGGTGAACTCCTCGGGCTTCTTCTCGGCGTAGTCGCGCCAGTCGGCGAGATCGATCCCCTCGGGCAGATAGCTGAGTGGGTCGTGCGCCGACGTCTGGTCGGTCACGATGTCCACTTCGACGCCGCGGCGAAGGAGTTCGGCGAACATCGTCGCGGCGTTGCCGACGAGTCCGACGCTGCGTGCGACGTTCGATCTCTTGGCCCCTTCGACGCGCGCGAGCGCCTCGTCGAGGTCGGCCGTCCACTCGTCGAGGTAGCGCTGGTCGACTCGTCGTTGCAACCGTGACGGGTCGACGTCGACGCAGAGACAGACCCCGTCGTTCATGGTGACGGCGAGGGGTTGCGCGCCGCCCATCCCACCGCAGCCGCCCGTCAAGGTCAGGGTGCCGCGCAGCGTGCCGCCGAAGTGCCGATCGGCGACCGCCGAGAAGGTCTCGTAGGTACCCTGAAGGATCCCCTGCGTGCCGATGTAGATCCACGAACCGGCGGTCATCTGTCCGTACATCGTGAGACCCAGGGCTTCGAGTCGACGGAACTCCGGCCACGTGGCCCAATCACCGACGAGATTCGAGTTCGCGATGAGTACTCGCGGCGCCCACTCGTGCGTCGAGAAGACGCCGACCGGCCTTCCCGATTGCACCAGCATCGTCTCGTCGCCCTTGAGGGTTTGCAACGTGCGCACGAGCGCGTCAAAACTGCGCCAGTCTCGTGCCGCACGGCCCGTGCCGCCGTAAACGACGAGGTCGTCCGGTCGTTCGGCGACTTCGGGGTCGAGGTTGTTCTGGAGCATGCGCAGCGCACCCTCCTGGGGCCAGCCCAACGTCGACAACGTCGTGCCCCGGGCCGCTCGAACTGGTCGCGCGCCTTCCATGTCAGTCGCCCTTCACCACTACGACAGTGCCACGTGGCGACGCGCGATGTCCAACAGTTCGCCACTGCGCACGAGCTCGCCCACCGCCGCGATCTCCGGAGAGAGCCATCGATCGTGACCCGGACCGCCGGAAACGGCGTTGACGCGACGGCTCACGGCGGCGGTCGACGGTGACGCGGTGAGTGGTTCTCGAATCGCGAGCGCGCGCGCGGCCGTGAGCAACTCGATGGCGATCACGTCGGCGAAGGCTTCCAAGGACTTGCGGAGCTTTCGCGCGGCGTGCCATCCCATTGACACGTGGTCCTCTTGCATGCCCGAGGACGGAATCGAGTCCACGCTCGCCGGCGTCGCCAGTCGTTTCATCTCCGAGACCAACGCCGCCTGCGCGTACTGCGCGATCATCAGTCCCGAGTCGACCCCGGCCTGTCCGGCGAGGAACGGCGGGAGTCCGAAACTGCGCGACACGTCGAGCATGCGGTCCGTGCGTCGCTCCGACATCGAGGCGACGTCGGCGACCGCGATCGCGAGGAAATCGAGCGCGTACCCGACCGGCGCACCGTGGAAGTTCCCGTTGGACGCGAGCGTTCCGTCAGCCAGTACCGACGGATTGTCGATTCCCGACGCCAGTTCGACGTCGGCCACGTGCGTGGCGAAGCCGAACGTATCTCGCGCGGCGCCGTGAACCTGCGGCGCGCAGCGCAACGAGTACGCGTCTTGCACCTGCGTCGGGTCCTCCAGGTGCGAACTGACGATGACCGAGTCGGCCAGAAGGGCCAAGAGGTTGGCCGCGCTCACCAACTGTCCGGCGTGAGGGCGCAGCGCGTGGATCTCGGCGAGGAAGACCTGGTCGGTCCCGCGCAACGCCTGGATCGACATCGCGGCCGCGACGTCCACGAGTTCCATCAGCGCCATTCCGTCATCGAGCGCCAGGATCAGTTGTCCGAGCATCCCGTCGGTGCCGTTGATGAGCGCCAGTCCTTCCTTTTCGGCGAGGACGATCGGCGTGAGGCCGTTCGCGCGCAGGGCCTCGGCCGCAGCCAGGCGCTGGCCGCCGCGGTCGCGCACGTCACCCTCACCCATCAACGCGAGCGCCACGTGCGCCAGCGGCGCGAGGTCACCCGAGCAACCGAGCGACCCGAACTCGTGCACTATGGGCGTGATGCCCGCATTTATGAGAGCGGCGTAGGCCTCGGCGGTCGAGGGGCGAACGCCCGAGACGCCGCTGCACAGATTGGTGAGTCGCGAGACCATCATCGCGCGCACGACCTCGGTTTCGACCTCGGCTCCGACCCCCGCGGCGTGCGAACGGATTAAGGAGCGCTGAAGATCTCGTCGCTCCTCGGGCGAGATGAACGTTGTCGCGAGCGAACCGAAGCCGGTCGAGAGTCCGTAGACCGGCGTGCCGCTCTCGACGAGCGCGTCGATCGCTCTGCGTTGTCGTTCCAAGCGGGCCACGACGTCGTCGCTGATCGTGACCGTTTCGAAGCTTCGGGCGACCGACACCAACTGCGCGCGCGTGAGCGGCCCGACACCGATTTCTACGGCCATTGCAGTCTCCTTCGCACGCCCGCGAGCGTCTCGAGCACCAGCAGCGCGGCGAGACGAACCGTTCGGTGGTCCGCGCTGTCTCGTTCTACGTCGATCTCGGTGATATCGATCGCCACCACGCCGTGCTGGACGGAAATGGCCCGAACGAATCGGCGCATCTCGTCAGCGCTCAGCCCACCGGGTGCCGCCGCGGGACAGGCCGGCACCGCCATCAGGTCCGCGGCGTCCATGTCGATATCGACGTAGACGTGACGTCCCCCGGCCCCGGCGATCGCGACAGCTCGACGGGCGGCCTCCTCGACCGGCTCGTGGTGCAAGACGTCGCGTGAAATCACCGTGACGCCCGCGTCGTGGGCGCGACGCGCGTACGCCGGCGAGTTCGAGAAGTCCGCGAGTCCGACCTGGACGACGTGATGACCGTCGAGCCCGTCTTCGAGGAGTTGGCGCACCGGTGAACCGTTCGACACGCCGTCACGCATATCGAGGTGCGCGTCGAGGGTCACCAGACCGAAGTTCGAATAGTCGCCGCCGCTCAGGGCGCGAAGCGCGAGCCAGGTCGCCGCGTTGTCGCCGCCGAGGATGAGACGCAGCGCAATGCTCGGGGCCCACCCCGACAGCGCCGCCGCCACGCGCGCGGCGCCGCCCTCGGTGTCGGGAGAGTCGACGTCACCGAAATCCACGAGTCCCACGGTTTCGGCGATATCGATCGCTTCGCTGAACGACCAGGTGGAATAGCGCTCCAGTGCGGCGCGAATGGCCGAAGGCGTGCTCGTCGAGGAGCGTTCGGTGACCGACGTCGCGTAGGTCGAGATGCCGATCAGGCCGACATTGCGCCGACCCTCTACGGGTCGTTCCCTCAGCAGCGTGGCGGCCGAAGGCCAATTGGGATCTCTCGTAATCGCCACGTTGCCCATGTTACGCATATCCCTTGCGACGAGGACTTACGCAAACGCCACCGAATTCAACGATTGTGGCAAATGTGGGGACCGCGTTGGTGCACGTTGTCGCTCGCGCGACGGGAGTGCTGAAGCGAGGTCAGAACGTGGTTCGCGACTCGATCACCGATCGACGACGCGCACGCCACCGTCGCCCGACTCTTCGGGATCTTCGTGGATGTACGTCGGCACCGGCGTCGCTTCGAGGTGGCTCGGGACGTCGTCGACGTAGCGCGGCGAGGGCGTCGCGGAGTATTCACCTTCGGACGAGCGCGTGACGACGTTCGGCGTCTTTCGTCGACCGCCGCCGTGCAGGGCTTGGATCTCGTGGCAGATGCGATACGTGATCGGATACGCCAAGATCGGCACGATGACCGTCAAGTAACGCATCGAGACGAGCACGGTGTTGAGCGACAGGTTAAAGAACTTCGCGAGCACGTCGGTGGAGCTGGCGATGAAGAGCATGCCCAAGAAACTGAGCATCGTGACGCCGGCGGCGGTGCGCTTGGGTCGGTTGCTCGGACGATCGAGCAGGTGGTGAATCTCGTTGTCCTTCGTGAACTTGCGCTCCAACATCGGCCAGACGAAGACCAGGTTGAAGATCAGTCCCGGCAGCACGACGGCGGGAATTAGCACCTCGAAGGGAATCGTGTAGCCCCAACTATGGAACGACCACGACGGCCATATTCGAAGCGCGCCGTCGAGGAATCCCATGTACCAATCGGGTTGCACGGCGTAGGAGATCCTCGCCGCGTCGTACGGTCCGAACTGCCAGATCGGGTTGACCTGAGCGAAGGCGCCGAGCAGCGCCGTGATGCCGCCGACGATGAACAAGAAACCGGTCGTCTTGGCCATGAAGACGGGGAACATCGGTGAACCGACGACGTTCTTCTCGGTGCGTCCGTTGCCGGGGAACTGCGTGTGCTTCTGACGCACGAGCAAGAAGAGGTGCACACTCACGAGTCCGATGATGATGAGCGGCACGATCAAGCAGTGCAGGATGAAGAAGCGCGGAATGATCGCCGTGCCCGGGAAGTTGCCGCCGAAGATGAAGAACGCCAGGTAGGTGCCGACCAACGGGACCGACAGGATGATCGAGTACGCGATGCGGATGCCGGTCCCTGAGACCAAGTCGTCGGGCAGCGAGTAGCCGAGGAAACCGTTCACGATCGCCAGGATCAATAGCGTCGAACCGACGATCCAGTTCAGCTCGCGGGGCTTGCGGAAGGCTCCCGTGAAGAACACGCGCGCCATGTGGATGACAATGGCACCGACGAAGATGTCACAGGCCCAGTGGTGCATCTGTCGCATCAAGAGACCACCGCGAACGGCGAAGGAGAGATTGACCGTCGAGGCGAATGCCTGGGTCATCTTCTGACCATCGAGCGGCGCGTAGCTACCGTGATAGGTCACGATGGCCGAACTCGGGATGAAATACAGCGTCAAGAAGACACCGGTCACCATCAGGATCAGGAACGAATAGAGCGCAATCTCACCGAGCATGAACGACCAGTGGTCCGGGAATATCTTGTCCATGAACGTGCGTCCGCCGCGCGCCAGGCCCAAGCGGTCGTCGAGTTCGTCCAGTGTCTGGCCGACGCGGCCGTAGGGGCCGAGAGCCTGCTTCTTCGCGCGTTTGGTGTCAATGACGTCGCTCACGAGCGCTCCCAGAATCCCGGACCGACGGCCTCGTGGTAGCCGCTCTGGCTACGCAGGTACCCCGAGGAGTCGACGTAGAGCGGCAGCTGCGGCAGTGGTCGCGGTGCCGGTCCAAACTGCGGCACGGCGCCATTCGTCACGTTGAACATCGACTGGTGACACGGGCAGACGAGCAGTTGCAATTCTTGCTCGTAGAGACCGACCGGACACCCGAGGTGCGTACAGACCTTCGAGTAGGCGACGTAGCCGTGCGGCGCCCAGGTCTCGCGACCCTTCATCGTCGTGAACGCCTCGTTGGAGACCCGAATCAACACCGTCTGGTCGACGGCTTGGCCGCGGTCCGAGTTCTCGGTGCCCTCGGGAAAGACGGTCTCGATCGATCCCACGGCGAGGTCGCCCACCTGCACGCGGCGACCGGACTGATCGACGACGTAAGAGCCGGAGCGCCAGTCAGTGTGCTGCATCGTCGTCTTCGGCAACGGTCCGAGGCTGCGCAGTAAAGGGAACATCGCCACGATGCCGAAGATGCCCATTCCCCCACCGAGCAGTTTGCCGAGCAGTTTGCGACGTTGGACGACGCCACCGCCTCGTTCGACGATGGCGGCCGCGAATGCTTGGCGATCGGCTTCGGAGTTCGCGAGCGTGTGGCGCTCTTCGACGAACGGACCGCGCGGCATGAGGTACTTGCCCCAGGCGACGATGCCGATGCCGAGGAACAAGAGTCCGCCACCGAGCGTGGCGCCTAGCTTCCACGCCTGAGCGTCAATCCAGTAGCACGCGCCGAAGCCGGCGATGCAGAGCGTGCCGACGATGAAGCAGACACTGATGACGCGTTCGACCAGCTGGGGATTGCGAGCCGCGGGCTGCAGGTGCGGATCGTTCGCGGGCAGACCCGACAGCGAGACCGGCGTGCGGTGTTCGTCAGTCATCGCGCTCTCCCACCCAGAATCCGACGAGGGCGAGGACGCCCACACCGAAGGCCAGCCCGACGAAACCTTCGGCGACCGGTCCGAGGCCACCCAGACCGAAACCGCCCGGGTTGTTCGGGTGTTGGATCTCGGTCGTCACGAACTTCACGATGTCATTGACCTGCGCGTCACTGAGGTTGCCGGTGAAGCGCGGCATGTTGCCGGGGCCCGTGCGGATCGCCTCGGCGACTTCGATCGAGGGAATCTTGCGCAGCGACGGCGAGAACGTGCTCATGGCGAGCGCGTCGCCGTCGCCTTCAATGGTGTGACACGACGCGCAGTTGAGCGCGAAGAGCGCGGCGCCGTCGGCGACGTTCGCGTTCTTCAGGTGCGGATAGGGAATAAGTGGAAAACTCGGCGAGAGCGAATTCACCCACGCCGACACCGCGAGGGCCTGGTCGTGCGTCAGACGCGGGACGCGCCGGTTGGCCTCGATGGAACGGGGGTTCGCCGCGGGCATGCGCCCCGAGTCGACCCAGAAGTTGATCGTCGCCGGTCCGAGACCGACGAGGTCGGGAAAGGCGCCGGCGGTACCGTTCGCCGGCACGCCGTTCGCCTCAGCACCGTGACACGACGCGCAATTCTGCTGGAAGAGCGCGTCGCCCAGTGTGACCAAGGCGGTCGACGGCGCCCGATAGGTGATCGAGGAGTTGCCGTAGGCGATGATGACGCCGTCGCTGTTCTTCTTCACCATCGTCGAGTTGGGCGTGCCGGCGTTCTTTCGCGTGGTCTGGTACAGCGTTCTCTTGTACGAGGCCTGCGCGCCGCCCACGAAGAGCAGCACGGGGCCGAGGGCGACGAGACTGACGATCGATAGTGCGGCGCAGCGCTTGAAGAAGGGTGACGTCACGCCATCTCCTACTTCAGCAAGAACAGGGCCGAGTACAGCCCGATCCATACGACGTCGACGAAGTGCCAGTAATAACTCACGCCCTGGAACGTGGACAACTCACCGGGGTCGCCTTCGGTGCCGCGCATGCGATAGAGCAGGAACGCCATGGCAACGAGTCCCAAGATCACGTGCAGACCGTGGAGGCCGGTGGTGATGAAGAAGATGGAGCCGTAGGAGTTGGTGTACCAACGCGTCGCGAGATGCGTCCACTCGTAGGCCTGGTTTGACACGAACAGCGTGCCCATGATCATCGTGGCGATCACCCAGGTACGGGCCTCGGAACGACGGCGATTTTCGATGAGCCACACGGCGCGCTGCATCGTGAAGGACGAGGCGATCAAGACAATCGTGAAGACGCCCGACTGCAAGACGTCGAGGTGAGTGCCGACGGGAGGCCACGACGCCAGATGGGCGCGAATGGTAAACAATGCGGCGAAGAGTCCCGAGAAGAACATCAGCTCGCTGCCGAGCCAAATCATCACGCCAATGGCCAGCATCGGCGGACGATCGTGGACGATCTTCCCTTGCTTCGCCAGGCTATTGGGGGAAATCGCCTGACTCACGGCTACATTTCTAGCGGAAATTGAGACACCGGTGCGACAACGCGGCCGATTTGGCTCAGCGCAATGTCTCGGGGAGTGGCTCAACGGCCACGATCGCGAGCCGTCGGGTCGGTCGCGTCATCGCGACGTACAATGTGCGCAGACCTCGCGCCGTGATGAACGTGCCGCCCCGGGCGCCGCGACTGGCAATCTGACCCGGTTCGATAACGACGACTCCGTCGAATTCCAGGCCGTTCGCGCCTTCGGCCGAGAGCACGATGAGGTCGGCTCCCAGCCCCTTGGATTCCTGGTCGCGAGGATCAATGGCGTCGAGCCCTTTCGAACGCAGGATCGTCACGATCTCGTCGACCCGCTCGCCCGTCACGATGACCGCGACGCGTCCGGGTGCGACGGCGTCGACCTCTCGGTTAGTGACGTCGACGAGCGTCGCCACGAACTCTTCGCGGCTCACCTGATCCACGCTGGGTGAATGTCCGGCTCGACGAACCGGACGTGGCGGCGTGAGGTCCGGCGCCGCCGCCTTCAACGTGGGCGCGGCGAAGTCGAGGACCTCTTCGGGCGTGCGGTAACTGACGGTCAGATCAACGCGCGTTGGCTCACGCCGCGGTTCGAGGACCTCGAGCACGGCGTTCCACGACGCGGACGATGAGGCCGTGGTGGCCTGGCCCATGTCGCCGACAATGGTCATGGAACCGGTCAAATCACGGCGCTTCAAAACCCGAAGTTCCATCGGCGAGAGGTCCTGGGCTTCGTCGATCACGATGTGTCCGTAGGTGACGAATTCCGCTTCGTCGAGTTCGTTGCTCAGGACCGGAGCGTTGCGTTGGGCCTCTCTGAGGGCTGCAGCGCGCACGTCACCGGCGTAGGCATCGAGATCGATCCCCTCCAGAATGCCGTTGTCGCCCGGTTTGATGACGGGGCGAGGACGGCGTAGTGGTCCGAGCAAAACGCGAGCCTCATCGATCAAGGCGGCGTCGGCCTTCGTCCAACGGACCTCGTCAATCGAACCCGACCGGGCCCGGTTCAAAAGCGACAACTCCTCGTCGCTCACGAAACCCTGTCCGGCCGCGCGCAACAAGGCTGGTGCGCCGAAGAGGTCGTGGAGGAGTTCTTGACCGGAGAGTCGCGGCCAAATGCGCTCGAGCGCCCACTTGAACTGCGGTGTGACGCGAATGAGATCGGCCAATTCGCCAACGGCGTTGACCTCGTCAATGCCCTCACGCACGAAGCGTTCGTAGTACTCGTTCGCCAATCGGTTCGCCAGTTCGCGACCGACGGCCGAACGACGTTGATTGTGATTACCCGGACGACGTCGGGCCCGCTCGACCGTCTCTTGGGTGTATCGCGCCTTCAACACGACGATCGCGCGACCGATGGGGATCTCGACGTCATCTTTCAGCGCACGCTGGCGCGTGCGCAGGGCGCGAGCGAGGAGTCGCGCCATGCGAAGGTCGCCCTTCAACTCGTCGACCGGTTCCGCGTCTCGTCCCCGAATCTCGACGTTGGTGACGAGACCGGAGATCGTGGAGAGCGTCACGCCCGACTCACCCAGCGACGGCAGCACGTTCTCGATGTAGTTCAAGAAGAGAGGGTTCGGTCCGACGACGAGTACGCCTTGTCGTTCAAGCGTCGCGCGATGCGTGAAGAGCAGGTACGCCGCGCGGTGCAGCGCCACGGCGGTCTTGCCGGTTCCCGGACCGCCTTGCACCAACAAGACGCCCGCCAGCGGATTTCGAATGATGCGGTCCTGCTCGCCCTGGATGGTGGCGACGATGTCACCCATGCGCCCCGTGCGCGCACGACCCAACGCCGCGAGCAGCGCCCCCGGACCGCCCAGCGCGAGGCCACCATCGACGAGACCCTCTTCGGTCGCCGCGCGCACGTCATCCTCGGGCAACGCGAGCTCACCGTTGGCGTCGGCGAAGTATTCGTCCTCGACGCTCGTCACGTCGTGGCCGTGCATGGCAACGTGGCGTCGTCGCGCCAGGCCGAGCGGCTCGACGCCGGTCGCGCGGTAGAACGCCTCGGCGACCGGCGCGCGCCAGTCGATCACAAGTGGATTCAACTCCTCGTCCGAGACGGCCAGTCGCCCAACGTGGTATTCGTCGGCGCGACCCGATTCATCAGGCGCGTAATCGATTCGACCGAAGAAGAGTGGTTGGTCGCCGATCGCAAGTTGATCGAGTCGATGCAGCGCCGTACCCATGACGACATCGCGCTCGACGAGGTCGCCCGCGCCACGCATGTTCGCCACGGCCGCACTGTCGCGAAGCGACCGGGCCTCATCGCGCATGTGATCAAGGGCCGTAAGGGCGAGATCGAGGAAGAGCTGTTCCTCTTTGATCTCACGCTCGTGGGCCATCAGGTCCTCTTTTCTTTTCTCAAAATTGACAAATTTCAAGTCTAGGGCAACTAGGTAACGCCATTTCAAACTGACCCGCGAGCCGGTGCACGTAGATTGAAATGGATCAGAAGGAGTGAAGTGAGCGAGCCAGTTTTCCTTCGGGCCTGTCGCGGTGAGAGCGTCACGCACGTCCCGGTGTGGTTCATGCGCCAGGCCGGCAGGTCGCTTCCCGAGTACCGAGAGTTGCGCGGCACCGGATCCATCCTGGACGCCATCGCCGATCCGGCGCTCGCCTGTGAGGTCACGATGCAGCCCGTTCGTCGCTACGGGGTCGACGCCGCCATCCTCTTTAGTGACATCATCGTGCCGTATCACGCCATTGGCTTCGGCGTCGACGTCGTGCCTGGTCGAGGCCCCGTGATCGCCAAGCCCTTCACGAACGCCGCGGACTTAGAACGCCTTCGCGATTTGACCGACGTCGACATCGCCCACGTCACCGAGACGGTCGATCTGGTACTGAAGGAACTGGAAGCGACCGACACGCCGCTCATCGGATTTGCCGGTGCGCCGTTCACGGTGGCCAGTTACTTGGTTGAAGGCGGTCCCACCAGAGAGTTCGCGCTGATCAAGACCCTGATGCACACCGAACCGCTGCTCTTTGACCTCCTCCTCGAGCGACTCTCGGACATCACCGTCACCTTCCTTCGTGCCCAGGTCGCCCACGGCGCTCGCGCGGTGCAACTCTTCGACTCTTGGGCGGGGGCGCTGACGCGTGACGAGTACCGCCGATTCGCGCTGCCCGCGAGCGAGCGGGTGCTCGCGCGCATTGCCGATCTGGGCGTTCCTACCATTCTCTTCGGTGTCGGCACGGGCGAACTACTGGACCTCATGGGTTCGGCGAACAGTTCGGTGATGGGGATCGATTGGCACGTGGACTTAGACGAGGGGCGCCGTCGCGTCGGCGGTCGCCCGGTCCAGGGCAACCTCGATCCGGCGCGTTGTCTCGGCGGGATCGACGTCGCCGTGCAGGGCGCGCGCGAAGTGCTCGCGCGCGCCGGGCGCGACGCAGGCCACATCTTCAACCTAGGCCACGGCGTCTTGCCCTCCACCGATCCCTCGACGCTCGAAGCGGTCGTTCGCGTCGTTCACGACGAGGGAATGGCGGGTGTGCAGTGACGACGGGCGTGCTCGTCATGGCCTACGGCACGCCAACGACACCGAGTGACGTCGAGGCGTACTACACCAGAATTCGCCACGGGCGAGCACCCACGCCCGAGCAACTCGCCGATCTTCAGCGTCGTTACGACGCCATAGGCGGCACTTCGCCATTGGCCCGGCGCAGCGCCGATCAAGTGGCGGGCATCGCCACCGCGCTCGAGCAGCGCGCTCCCGGAGGTTTTGACGTGCGCTTCGGCTCTAAGTATGAACCGCCGCTCCTCGAGACGACCGCCGAATCGTTTCGCACGGAGGGTTTCGACGTCGTCGTGGGCCTGGTCCTCGCACCGCACTCGTCGTCGATGTCGACCGACCAGTACATGTCACGCGCCAGAGCGGCGCTCGGGGACCGTGTCAATTTCGTCGAGACCGGCGCCTGGTGGGCGTTCCCGGGATTCCTCGAGATCATCGCCGCTCGTGTCAATGACGCCCTGTCGAACATCCCGGTCGAACGCCGCGACACGACCGAAGTGATCTTCTCGGCTCACTCGCTGCCCGAGAAGATCCTCGCGACCGGCGATACGTACCCCGAACAGTTGCGCGACAGCGCGCAGCGCGCGGCCGCATTGGCCGGCGTCGCGCACTGGGACGTGGCGTGGCAGTCGGCCGGGCGCACACCCGATCCGTGGATCGGTCCTGACATCTTGCGAGTCCTGCGCGACAAGCGTGCGCTCGGCGTGACCGACGTCGTGTCCTGTCCGATTGGATTCGTGAGTGACCACCTCGAGGTGCTCTTCGATATCGACGTCGAAGCCCAGGGCGTGGCTCGAGAGGTGGGGCTGAAACTGGTCCGAACAGCGTCACTGAACGACGACGCGGGGTTTATGGCGTTGTTGGCTGATGTCGTCCTGGAACACGTCTCGTGAGTCGCGAGTCGATCGTCGTCGTGGGCGGCGGCATCAGTGGACTGAGTGCCGCGTGGGAGCTCTCCGGCGGCGCCGACGGACCGAATGACCGGACACCGCGAATCGAACTCATCGAAGACGGGACCGTCGTCGGTGGATCACTCACGACGACCCACTTCGCCGATCGAACGATCGATCTCGGCGCCGACGGCTTTCTCGCACGACGACCCGAAGCGGTCGACCTCGTTCGTGAACTCGGCTGCAGCGATCAACTCGAATCGATCGACGCGAGTGGCGCGTCGATCTGGTTGCGCGGCGCTCTCGACGAACTGCCCACGGGACTCGCGCTTGGAATACCGACCTCATCAGGTCAGTTGAAGAACGTTCGAGGTCTGTCGTGGCGTGCGCGTCTTGACGCGCGAAGAGACGAACACGCCCCCGTTCGCATGAAGGTCGGAGACGACGCGACGATCGGGGACATCGTGCGAACCAAGCTCGGTCGAGAACTCTGTTACCAATTTGTCGAACCGATGCTCGGGGGCATCCAGGCCGGTCGCATCGATGACCTCTCGGCCAAGTCGGTATTCCCCGCGTTGTTGGAGGCGGCGCGCAAGGGTGGCTCGCTGATGCGCGCGATGCGCGCCAGTGGTCCCGTCGCACCGGGACCGTCGGCGACGACCACGAACACCGGTCCGACGTTCTATTCCCTCCTCGCCGGTGTCGGATCACTCCCCATCGAAGTCGCTCGGCGGCTTCGCGATCGCGGTGTCGTGCTACGAACGGGCGTCGCGGTCACGGCACTTCGACGTACGCCTTCGAGCAACTATCCCTGGGAGGTCGACACGCACGCCACCACCACTCCCGCCGACTCGGTCGTGATGGCGACACCGGCGCCCGTCACCGCTCGCCTTCTCGGTGCGTACGACCCGGCGTTGGCGCGACTCGGCGCCGTGCGAAGCGCCGGTGCCGCAATGATCACGTTCAGCATTGCGCGGAGTGCGATCCAGTTGAGCGCGAACGGTACCGGGATACTCGTGCCGCTCGGCACGCCGTGGTCGGGCGACGGCTCTTTGATGATCACGGCCGTCACGTTTCTCGATCGCAAGTGGCCCCACTTGCGACGCGATGACGACGTCTTACTACGGGCGCACGTCGGACGCATCGACGACCTTCGTTGGAGCGAGATGAGTGACGAACTACTCATCGCGCGAGTCAGCGCGGAACTGAAAGTCATCCTGGGCGCGTTCGGCACACCGAACGACGCGCACGTGGAGCGCTGGCCCGACGGTCTGCCGCAGTACTACGTCGGGCACGAGACCATGGTGAGCGACGCTCGGGCCGCCGCCGCACCGCTCGGCGTGACCTTGTGTGGAAACGCCTACGACGGCGTGGGTATCCCGGCGAGCATCGGTTCCGGACGCCGGGCCGGTCGCGACGCCCTCGAAATGTTGCACTTCAGCTATCGCTGAACAACTCAGAGATAGTAACCCGAGTGGATGTAGATGCAGGGCACGCCCTCGCTCACGTACATGGCGTGGTTCTTCGGGTCGTCGTCGAGCGCCAGTCGGATGTCGAAGCCCTCCTTTATGAGGTCGCGCAACGCGCCGCGCTTGAACTCGTCCACGCCCGAGTAGTCCCCGTATTCACGCATGATGAGCAGGTCCCAGCGCAGGCCGTAGCGCTCGAGCCAGCCGACCGTATGGGGCTGGACCCGGCGGGGACGACCCGTCAAGAGCACGACCTTCAGTGTCGAGTCCAAGAGCTCGAGCAATCGCTCGATCTCTTCGATGATCGGGTCGTCGCCGCACGCGTCGAAGAACCTTTTCCAATCGCCCCAATCGAGATAGTGCTGGCGACCGGCCGCGTCGGCCAGCACGCCGTCGATGTCGAAAATGACCGCCGGTCCGGTTCCCGACGAACCCTCACGCCAATGCCAGTTTTCTCGCCGGTAGTCCGAACTCATCGTGAAAACAGGCTAAAGGGTTTTCTCGGGCGTTCTCTGCGAGACTGGATGCCGTGGGTTGTACCGAGCGTCGAACGCTGCCAATTCCTTTCGGCCATCACGTTTACGTGGTGAGCGACCTCTCACTCTCACCCACCACCAACGTGAACTGTCGTCCCGTGCAAGAGTTCATCAGCCTTTTGGGCGACATCGACGACGCGGCCGTGGTGGTCGTCGCGGGCAACTTCTTTCATCCCGAGCCCACCTCGGACCTCGTCAAGTTCATCGACGCGACGTTGGCGGCGCTGCCTACGCTGCGCGACCAAATCATCGCCTTCACCACGAATGTTCGACACCGTTTTATCGTGCTACCCGGAAGCGATGACCACGAACTGAATCAGAACCACGACGCGCGCGAACGACTCGAGCAACTCGGCGTCGCTTTCGCGAGCGATCTGATCCTTCACGTCGCCACGGCCAATGGTGTACGCGACCTGGCGGTCGCGGCCGGCACCTGCACCATCGACACGATGCGCGCCGACGTCGATGACCGCGCCGATGCGCATCGACTCGAAGACCCGCACGCGCTCCCTCGGTTCGTCGCGTCGCGCGTGCTGTACCGCCGGCTCGGCGGCTGGGTCTGGTTCCCGGCGATCGCGCTGTTCTTGTTTGACGTGCTCGCGTCGCTGAACGCGATCATTTATCACTTCACTCATCACCACATTCCTGTTCGCACGCCCAGTACCGGCAGCTTCTGGGACAACCTGGTACTCAATCTCTTGATACTGGCGGTCGTTGAGGCGGTCGTGGTCTGCAGTGCCGGACTCATTGTTCGGCGACGATTCGACCGCGATGCCCGTCGGGCGGCACCAACGGAACTGAGCGAGCCGCTCGCCCTCACGCTGGTGGACGACGTCGACGCGCTGGAGTTCGCGCGCCGAAACGCCGAACGCGGAGGTGCTGGGGCCGTCGTTGGCGGTGCACCGCGACCGGCGCTCGCGTTCCTCGACCGCGGCGTCTGCGCCGCTCCCGGGCCGTCGCGCACGGTGGTCGTCGAACGGCGGGGCCGCTTCGGTCTGCCGCCGGTCTTCACCTCGGTGGACCGTCTCGGAATCGTCGAGATCGAGGCGGCCAGCACGGTGCAGGTTCGACTGTACGCGGGCGAGACGCGCCGCGCGCGCGCGCGACTCCTCGAACAGATCGTCGCGCATACCTACGTGCAACCGGCGCCCTCGGGCGCCACGTCGACGGTTGGTTCGTGGCCGACCGGCAGCCCTTTCCCCGTGACACTCGAGCGTCTCAAAGAGCAACGACGTCAGCGAACGGTGCGTCGCACGGCGAGCGGACTTGTCGTCCTCGACGGACTCGTCAACGTCATCGTCACCGCGACGCCACCGCTGCGCAGTCGTCTCCACGAGGTCCAAACGATCTTCCCCCTCGGCGTGGCGCAGTCCGCGGCTGCCTTCACCGCCGTGGCCGGCATCGCGATGATCATGATGGCCCGGGGGATACGACGCGGACAACGCCGAGCCTGGTTCGTGGCGTGCGTCGTGCTGGCGATCACCGTCTTCGCCCACGTACTGCGAGGCGGCACCGTCGTCGCGTCGCTCATCGCCGGTTCGATTCTGACGCTTTTGGTCTTGCAACGACGTTATTTCCAGGCGTCGACTGACCGTTCCAGTGCGCGTGCGTCGATGCCGCGGCTCGGACTGATCGCGCTGGTCTCGGTCATCGCCGCCACGATTGGTATCGAAGTCTCCTCCGGACGACACCACCTCCCCGCCTTCGGGGTCGTCTTCATGGCGTGCATCGAACGCTTTGTCGGAGTGAACAACATTGCGCTGCCCGACACCGCGTCCGACTTCGTCGATCCCTCGCTCCTCGCCGTCGGCGTGACGCTCTTTGTGTCGGCGCTGTATCTCTTGACGCGACCGGTCGTTGATCGACGCTTGTCGATGACCGGCCGCGGCGCCGAGCGACGTCTGGCCGAGTTGCGCGCGAGAGAGATCGTGCGCCGACACGGCCGAGGAACACTCGATTACTTCTCCCTACGCGACGATAAACAGTTCTTCTTCTTCCGCGACTCGCTCGTTGCCTACGCCGTCTACGGCGGCGTCGCGTTAGTGTCGCCCGATCCCATCGGGCCCGAAGCGGAGCGCTCCGAAGCGTTCAGTGCCTTTCGCGCGTACGCCGAAGGCCGCGGCTGGACGATCGGCGTCATCGGCGCCAGCGGGGAGTGGCTCCCGATCTACGGCGCGGCCGGACTCCACCACCTCTACATCGGTGACGAAGCGATCGTGGACTGTGCCACGTTCAGCCTGGCCGGAGGCAAGATGAAGGGTCTTCGACAAGCGACGACGCGACTCGCTCGTCATGGCTACACGGTCGAGTTCCTCGACCCCGCGAACATCGACCCGAGTCGCGTCACCGACATCCTCGAATTGATCACGATGCTGCGACGGGGCGAGGCCGAACGTGGCTTCTCCATGATGTTGGGTCGACTTTTCAATCCCAAGGACAAGGGATTGCTACTCACCATCGTGCACGGGCCTGACGGCAAACCGGTCGCGGTCTGTCAGTTCGTGCCGTCGCCCGCGATCAACGGCTATTCCCTTGATCTCATGCGCCGTGATCCCGGAGACCACCCCAACGGATTGATCGACTTCGCGCTGTGTTCAACCATTGAGCACCTGCGCGACACCGGAGCGCGCGGACTCAGTTTGAACTTCGCGGCGTTCCGATCGGTCCTGGACAGCGAGCGCGGAGAAGGGACGATCACGCGCGTAGAGCGATGGGCCCTCAAACGGCTGTCGGGAATCTTCCCGATCGAATCGCTGTGGACGTTCAACGCCAAGTACGACCCCACGTGGCTTCCCCGTTACCTCGTGTATCCCGCGGCAGAAAGCTTCGTGCCCGTCGCCGCTGCGGTGTTGCGCGCGGAGTCGCTGACGGAACTTCCAGTCCTTGGCCGTTTCCTGGTGAGCGACCCGTCAAATCGACCAGGGACGGTCGTTCCCGAAGAAATTTTGGCGGCGGCCAAGAAAGTCGACGACCGAGTACTTCACTAGAGCGGTGGGTCACTGTCTCGCGTCGAGAACCGTCGAAGATCAATCGGGCGGTCACGCACGCGGGGGCCACGCACGTTCGCGACTCGATAGATAGAGTAAGGCTCCAACTGCAATCGAAGGGACGCCGATGCCCAATTTTCCGACTATCACCCACGTCGCATTGACGGTGAACGATTTGGATCGGAGTGTGCCGTGGTACCAGCAACTGTTCGACGCCGCGCCCTTGGTTGATGAAGACACGGGACCGTTTCGACACGTCGTGTGGCTGGTCGGAGGTCAGACCATGGTTGGACTTCACCAATTTCCAGACCTCGTCGATGACTCAGCGTTCAACGAACGGCGTATCGGTCTCGATCACTTGGCGTTCCAGTGCGCGAACCGCGACGAATTGTCACAGTGGGTGGACCGACTCAATGAACTCGGCATCGCCCACGGTGGCATCGTCGACGCCGGCTACGGTTCCGGGCTTTCCTTTCGAGACCCCGACAACATCGCGTTGGAGTTCTTCGCCCCGCCGTCGTAGTCATCGACGCCCGTCACTTCGATGGCGTGGGTCGCTGGCCGCCGCCGAGTGGTTACCCCGTTCGCCAGTAACTCCTCGTGGTCCTCAACGAGGAGTGGCGTCACCGGCTCTGCACCGAACTTGATTGCGATGGCCTAGATGAATGGTGATCGGCGAGGCGAGTGACGTTCGATTGTCGTTCGAAGGGCAATGCCAGCGGCGACATCAAGCGTGAAATGAGATGTTTCGGTCTACTGATCGTGAATGCCCGGCGGATCCTCGCCAACAAGGCCATCGATTGACTCACGAATGAGGTCGGCGTGACCCACGTGGCGCGCGTACTCCTCGATGAGATCCACGAACGTCCGTCGCAAACTTGGCGCTCGTCCGTCGGGCCACTTCTGGGCCATCGATTGATCCAATCCGCCATCGGCGAGTGCTTGTGCGATCGAACGCCTCGACTTATCGACGTTGCTCTGCCAAAGTGCGTACAGAATTTCGGGAGTGTCACCGGGCGTCCACGTCCAGTCCCAACTGGGATTGGATTCCCAATCGATGGCATTGAATGGCGGCGCCGGCTCTCTGTCAAAGAGCCGTACCGAGAAATAGTGATCTTCGACGAGCGCCAGGTGCTTGAGTAGACCCCCCAAAGTGACGCTGGACGTGCCCACGGATCGTTGAAGACCGGCGGCATCGAGTCCTCCCGCTTTCCACGCGAACGTCGCTCGCTGTCGTTCGAGCGATCCAATCAGGGTTGCGGCGTCGTCACCGTCGACTGGCGGTTCGGGCCACGCATCGAGTCCGGCGTACATAGTCGAGTTACCTTTCGACCCGTGACGTCACTTGGAGAAGTTCGCGACGAGGTATCAATCTTCGATGTCCGCTTGGAAATTTACGTCGGCCGTGGGAACTGATCCGCCTCGGCGTCCCGGTGCCTCTTGATACTCCCAATAGAGATTCGTGTGCGCGATGACCTTGTCGGGCGTTGGCGCGCCATACTCGCTGAGGTCTTCAGTGGTGTGCGCGTCGGCGACCAACGTCACGTCGTACCCACGGGTGAAGCCACCGTGCATTGTCGAGCGAATACACGCGTCGGTCTGGGCACCCGTGATCACGATTCGCCCGACGCCACGCTCGGCGAGCAAATCTTCGAGATTCGTGTCCTCGAACGAGTCGCCGTACAACTTGGGAACGAGCGGTTCAGACTCGATTCTCTCCAACTCCGCCACGTACTGCCATGGCTCGCTGTCGATTGGCAGCTCTTCACTGGAGTGTTGCACCCAAATGACGGGCACCTCTTCGTTGCGTGCCTTGTCGACCAGGGTATTGATATTCGCAATCACGCCATCACGGTCGTGGGCGTTTGACACCACGCCATTCTGAACGTCAATGACGAGCAACGCGGTATTCGGGCGATCCTTCAGCGTGGTCACGGTGATCTCCTCGTGTGTTCAAACGATGATTTGAAACCCAGAGTAGGCCACCCCGGTGACACCACCAGGGGTCGGTCACCTACGAAGACCTCTATCCCAGTGTCAACTCGGTCGTCATCCATTACCGCAATCATTCGGGCGGATTGGTCGGCGCGGTCCTCGTCTTCGATGGTCCCCTCGTCATCGAGAGACACGCGACGTGTCTAGTTTCCTGAAGTCCCGGTAGGCGATCCACACTTTGTCTGAAAGCCAGCACTTGTTGGCTGCAGTGCCTGGCCGGAATTCGCGCTGATCATCAGGCACGATTCGTCGACCGCCGCCAATTGGTTGGCCGGAATGGCCTTGAGTTGGTCGACTTCGGTGTTAGTCCAGCGCGTGTCGGCCGTTCCTTGGAAATACCAATTGCTGCCGTTGTCAGCGAGGATCAATCCGTAGGTCTTCATCGTCGTAAGCACCGTTTGACAGAAGGCCGAACATTGTGACACCGGCAGGGTGAAGGACGCGTTCAGTCGGAACCGCGCGCCCATTGGGGGACACGAGGAATTATTCTGACCAGCCTCGTGGCGCGCGGGCCAGAGATACGACTCCTGCGTGCAGTCAGCGGTGAAGCGGATTGCGTGATCCATCACGTGCGAGGCCACCTCGTTGTAGTTGACGAGACCGGGCAGGATCGCCAGGCCGGCGGCGTCGGCGGAGGTGAAGCCGGCCGGGCGTAGCGCGTTCGATCGTAAGTTCCACGTGGCGCCCGAACCGGCCGTCAATCGACCGGACGTGTGGAAGTAGGTGTCGTAGGTCTCGAAGAGCGTGCACGGCGCCGAGGACGCCGATCGGTACGGATCGACCATCAACGCGTGGCGGTCCAATCCCCCTTCGATGGGGGTCGACGCCGTCAGTGGGTACGCCCGTCGGTTACTCTCCGAGGCGTACTGGAACGTCACGTGCGTGAACACGGTGTTCTTACGAACCACCGTCCACGGGATGCCGTAGGGCGCGTGCGGGTCGCCCGAGGGACCGTAGTCCGGGTGCAAGTACGTTGTCGCCGACGACATCGACGCGAGCCACGTCGCACTGTTGGCGTCGACCGGCAACGTCGAGATGGGCGTGTTCCACACGTTGTCCGCCGGGAAGGCCGGGCAGTTCGTGCCCGGAAGGTCGGGACCGACGACCCCGGCCGACGCCCTCATCGTGGAGGGACTTGATCGAGTCGTCGCGCTAGAGGCGACCGGTGCCGCGATCAGAGCCAGACCAATGACCGTCAAGGTGACACCCAGGATTGCCGTGCGACGCGATCGCTGTTGCAGGGATTTTCGGACCATGAACACGGTCTACTTCGGGTTCACCCGAGTCGTCAGCGTTTGTCCAAGAGTTGTCCGACGTAGCGAGTTTCTGAATTCTTTCGTCGCACAACGCTTCTGTCATCTCGAAGCCCTCACGACAAATGGGATGACGAAGGGCATAATGACGAGGTGAGCAAAATTCGAGCCCTTAGGAGTCTCGCGCTCCTCACATCATTTGTGGCCATCGTTGGTGCGGTGACGCCCATCTCAGTCGGCCCGCTCGTCACTTCCTCGGCCAGCGCCAGCACAATCTCGAGGTGCCAGATTTCGTCGCTCGAGATTTCGGCAACGAACGGTGACGGACTTCATCACGGAGTCGAAATAGTCACGTTCAAGAATGTGACGAACCATGTCTGCGCACTCCGTGGTTACCTTGAAATCAAGGCGAACCTGCTGAGTGGGAAGGCCCCAAAAAATCTGGTGGGGATGTACCACTCGTCTCAGCCCGGTTCGCACTTGGCCGCGGCGGACGTAGAAATGGCGTGGGCCGGCGGCGTGAACTGGTCCACGGGTATCTACCCCAGCGCCGCCGCCCAGAAGGCTTTCGTGCCACCGATCATTTCGCTGCCCGCGAAGACGGGCACGGCGTCCTCCACGCTCAATTGGGTCGACGGTCCTAATACCGGCACTTGTCCCGCGTTCGAAGAAATAAGAATCGGTTTGGCCGGAACATTCGTGACGCGACCGCTCGGTCTTGGCTTCGCCGATCCACTTTGTTACGAATTTGACGTGACGCCGATTGTCCGGGGATCTACCGGAGCGATGACCCTCAAGTCGACGGCCAAGGACCAACCGTAATCAACCGCACGACGGCGACAACGATCAGTCGAGCCGTGCCCGGATAGCTTCGGCTAGTCGGCGCGGTGCGCGCTCGTCGTAGGCGAGGAAGAGCGACGGTTCGACCAGTTCGAGTTCCATGATCGCCCAACCTTCGGACACCTTGACGAGGTCGACGCGGGCGTAGAGGATCCCGCGGAACTCTTGCTCGTCGAGCACGGCCTCGGCGAAGGTCACGGCGTCAGACTCGGCGCTGGCCACCGACATCTGCTCGCGGCGAAAGAGCGCGTCGCGATCATCCGCGGCCGTGGTGAGCATCGCGCCCTTGGTCATGGCGTGGGAGAAGTTGCCGTCGATGAACACTAAGGCGAGCTCCCCGTCGTCATCGATCGACTCGACGTAGGGCTGGATCATCGCGTCACGACCGCTGGCGTGCAAGCGTCGCACGTGCGCGAGCGCACGCTCGCGGTCGTCGCGGTCGTATTTGTCGGCGTCGATTGAACCGGCCCCGACGGTCGGCTTGACGACGAATCCGCTGTTGGGGAAGACGGGTTCCTCGCCCACGTCACAGAACGTCGTCGGCACGATTCGGTGCGAACGGATCGCCAGGTCGCGGAGATAGTGCTTGTCCGTCGAGTACTCGATGATCGGATAGGGGTTGAGGAGTCGCTCGATTCCTCGAGCCCACGCGAGGTACTCGTCGCGGACCCGCGTGTAGTCCCACGTCGAGCGGATGACGGTGAGATCGAAGTCCTCCCACTTGACGGAATGGTCGTTCCAGACGCACATCGAGCCCTCGAGACCAACATCGGCGAGTGCGACGAGAAGTAGTTCGGCGTCGGGATCGAGGTTGACGTCGTCGCTGAGGCTCGTCGCGATTGCGATACGCCTCACGGCGTGAAGAGGACCGTCGCGTGTTGGGCCAGTGTCACGAGCGGTCCGGGCCAAATGCCGAAGACCAGCGTGACCAGCACCCCGAAGGCAATGACGACGGCCGTCGAACGTGGCACCACGACGCGGGTCCCTTCGGGGCCGTCGTCAGAGTACAGCGCCATCGCCCAGCGAAGGTAGAAGAAGGCGGCGATCGCGGCACTGATCAACGCGATCAGCGCCAGCGCTCCCCCACCAGCGTCCACGACCGAGGCCAGCACCGCGAACTTCGCGTAGAAGCCGGTCGTCAGCGGCGCGCCGAGTTGACTGAGCAGCAGTACCGCGAGTGCGGCGCCGAGCCACGGTTGTCGTCGCGCCAAGCCCTGGTAGCGCTCGATCGAGTGCTGATCGTCGCCGACGCCGCCGATCAGCGTCACGATCGCGAACGTCGCGACGACGATGGGCGCGTAGGTGATGACGTAGAAGAGCGTCGCCGCAGTGCCCCGAATCGTACCGGCCCACACGCCGAGCAGGATGAACCCGGCGTGGTTGATCGAGGAGTACGCGAGCATCCGCTTCACGTTGCGCTGCACGACCGCGAGCGACGCGCCGACCAGCGTCGTGAGCACGATGAGAATCCACAGGATCGGTCGCCACGTATCGAGTTGGGTGCCGAGGGCCGAGATGAGGACCCGGATCAATGCCGCGAACGCGCCGACCTTCACGATCGAGGCCATGAGTCCGGTCACCGGCGTGGGCGCACCCTCATAGACGTCGGGCGACCAGAGGTGGAACGGCACGGCGGCGATCTTGAAGGCGAAGCCGACGAGCAACAAGGCGCCTCCGGCGTAGAGGAGGCCGGGGTGGAGCAGCACGTTCGAACCCAAGAAGTACGAGATCGTCGACAGGTTCGTCGAGCCGGTCGCGCCGTAGACCAGGGCCGCGCCGTAGATGAAGATCGCCGAGGCGAAACCGCCGAGCAAGAAGTACTTCAGCGCGGCCTCGGAGGACTTGGAGCGGTGACGGTCGAAAGCGACCAGTACGTACAGTCCGATCGACAGGATCTCGAGTCCCAGGAAGATGACGATGAGGTCGTTCGCCTGCGTCATCAGGAGCGCACCGGAGCTCGACGCGAGTGCGAGGATGTGGAACTCGACGCCCGAGACCCGTTCGCGAATCGCCCAGTCGTGCGCGACCAACGCGGTCATGATCACGCTGAGGGCGATCACACCCGAGGCGACGACCGAGAAGTCGTCGAGCACGATCGCGTGAGCGATCGTGACCGAGGCGCCGGCCTTGGCGACGCAGCGCCACTGGAAGTAGTTGACGACGATGCTCGCCGCGGCGGCGGCGATCACCGTCGAGGTCGCGACGACGAGCGGCACCTTGCCGCGCGCCAGTGCCGAGGCGAGCACGAGCGCCAGCGCCGCGCCGAAGAAGATCAGGACCGGCAGGATCGCCAGGTAGTGAATCGAGGGGATCACGAGCTTCACTTGTTCACCCCGTTTGGTGCGACGTGGTGGATCAGTTGCTGGACCGACGGCGTGATGCGATCGAGCACCGGCTTCGGGAAGACACCGAGCGCGACGATCAGGACGATGACGGGCACCAGCACCCACTGCTCGTGCGTCGTCGTGTCGGCGATTTCGGCGTTGGCTCCCTCGGCCCTACCGTGGAAGACCCGCTGGTAGGCCCAGAGCAGATACAACGCGGCGGCGACCACGCCGAAGGTGGCGACGACGGCCCACCACGAATGCGTGGCGAAGGTGCCGATGAGGATCAAGTACTCGCTCACGAACCCCGACAGTCCGGGAAGCCCGATCGAGGCCAGCATGACCACGGTGAACAGCGCGGCCATGATCGGTGCCGGACCCTGAAGTCCTTTGAAGTCCCTGATCAGTATCGAACCGCGGCGCTTCTCGATGAACCCGATGATCAAGAAGAAGCCGATCGTGATGACGCCGTGGTTGAACATCAACAACACCGCTCCGACGGTGGCGATCGTGGATCCCGACATGACGCCCAAGGTGATGAAACCCATCTGGGCGAGCGACGAATACGCGACGAATCGCTTCAGGTCCGGCGTCGTGCAGGCCAGCATCGAGCCGTACAGGATGCCGATCACGGCGAGCGTCAACACCACCGGACGCATGCTCACCAACGCCAGCGGGAACAGTCCGACCGCGAATCGAAGGAGTCCGTAGGTGCCGAGCTTGGCGAGCAGCGCCGACATCTCGATCGATCCGGCCGTCGGCGCCTCGGCGTAGGTGATCGGCGACCACGTGTGGAAGGGCCAGATCGGCGCCTTCACCGCGAAGGCGATGGCGAAGGCGATGAAGAGCCACACGGCGGTGCCGTGGGACATCGCCGTCGCCGAGAGCGCGCTGTAGGAGAAAGTGAGCGCCGAGCCCGGGATCTGGTGCTGGTGCGCGAAGGCGAGGTACAAGATGCCGATCAACAAGAACGCCGAGCCGGTAAAGGTGTAGATGAAGAACTTGAGCGCCGCCTTGGCCCGCTCTTTGGCGCCCCATTGACTGATGATGAAATAGCACGGGATGAGCGTCAATTCGAAGAATATGAAGAACTCGAGGAGGTCGCGCGAGAGGAAGCTGCCCATCGTGAAGCACGTGAGTAACAGCATCCACGCGACGAAGGCTGGCTCCTGACGGCGATCGCGCGCGCCGAGCAATGCCAACAACACGGTGAGCGCCGTTAAGACGACCATCAACAACGAGATACCGTCGATCGCCACGTCGTAGGCCACGCCGAAGGGCGCCGCCAACACGTGACGAGTCGCAAAGTCGAACGTCTGGGCCCGGGCGACGTGATCGTTGTAGAGGAACGCGACCACGAGTGAGAGGACGAGCTCGACGGCCGAGGCGCCGATCGCGACGACGTAAGCCCGACCTTCGACCTTGCGCGTCAACGCCGCGCCGATCGCCCCGGCGAGCGGGACCACGAGTAGGAGGGTGAGCCACAACGAAGAG
Organism: Acidimicrobiaceae bacterium; assembly: GCA_003133685.1. Taxonomy (GTDB): domain Bacteria; phylum Actinomycetota; class Acidimicrobiia; order Acidimicrobiales; family RAAP-2; genus RAAP-2. The sequence continues at coordinate 25,948 of PKYQ01000016.1, read as the reverse complement.
TGCATGCCTAGCCGACCCTCGCCACGAGATAGACGATGATGACCGCGAGACCGAGGACGGTCGCGAGGGCGTAGTGGCGCACGAATCCGGACTGCACTTTGCGCAGTCCCTCCGCGCTTCGCCGAACGCTCACGGCCAGACCGGTGACGGCACCGTCAATGACTTCGGGCTCGATGACGTCGTCGCCGAATTGGGCCGCGTCCGTCAACGGTCGGCCGATGGTCGCGTCATAGAAGTCGTCCCAATGCCAGACGTGCTCGAGGAACGACGACTCGTAACGTGACGACTCCGTGATGTTGCGCCAGATCGAGAAGGCCGCGAGCAGTCCGAAGATCGCCGCGGCGATGTCGACCAGCGCGAGCCCGTATTGGGCGACGGTGTCGGCGTGGCCGCCGGCCGCCACGTAGCCAAACGTCGGCGCGAGGAATCCGGCGAGTGAATCGTGGTGAACCCAGGGCAGGTCGAGGATGCCGCCGAGCACGGTCAGTGCGGCGAGCACGACGAGCGGTGTCGTCATCACCCACGGCGATTCGTGCGGGTCATGTCCCTCGGTGTCCTCGCGGAATCGCTCGGTGCCGCGAAAGGTGAGGATGAAAAGTCGGGTCATGTAATACGCGGTCAGGATCGCGGTCAAGACGCCAAGGGCCCACAGCGCCTTGTTGTGCTCGAAGACGTTCGTCAGGACGTCACCCTTCGACCAGAAGCCCGCGAACGGCGGGATTCCCGATATCGCTAACCATCCGATCAGGAACGTCGGGAAGGTGAGGGGCAGGTACTTCTGGAGACCGCCCATCTTGCGCATGTCCTGTTCGCCATTGAGCGAGTGGATTACCGAGCCCGATCCGAGGAAGAGCAACGCTTTGAAGAATGCGTGACTGATCATGAGGAAGATCGCGGCCCCGTAGGCGCCGACGCCAACGGCGAGGACCATGTAGCCGATTTGGGAGATCGTCGAGAAGGCCAGCACCTTCTTGATGTCCTTCTGAGACGTGGCGATAGTGGCGGCCACGAACGCCGTCACCCCCCCGATGACAGCGATGGTCAGGCGACCCGAGTGCGAAAGCGCGAGGACCGGCGACATGCGCACGAGGAGGTAGACCCCGGCGGTCACCATGGTCGCGGCGTGAATCAACGCCGAGACCGGTGTCGGACCCTCCATGGCGTCGGGCAACCAGTTAAACAGTGGAATCTGTGCACTCTTGCCCGTCGCGGCGAGCAGCAGGGCCAGTACGACCAACGTGGCGATCGTCGGGGTCAGCGTGCCGGCTCTTTCAAAGATGGCGAGGTAGGTCAGCGTGTGCAGTCGCGAGAACAGCAAGAACATGGCGATCAACATGCCGACGTCACCGACTCGGTTGTAGATGAACGCTTTCTTGCCGGCCGAGGCCGCCGAGTCGCGATCGAAGTAGTAACTCACGAGCCAGTAGGAACAGAGTCCGACGCCCTCCCAACCCACGAAAGTGAGCACCAGGTTGTTCGCGAGGACCAGCAACAACATCGAGAAGACGAAGAGATTCATATAGAGGAAGAACTTCCGGAAATCCCTCTCACCGTGCATGTAGCCAATGGAGTACAGGTGAATGAGCGCCGAGATCCCCGTGACGAAGAGACACATCGTGATCGAGAGCGGGTCGACGAGCAAGGCGGCCGGCACGTGCAAGGTACCTACCGAGATCCACGAGAAGAGATTGACCGTCACTTCGCGCGACGAGTGATGCAGCAGCAGCACGAACGAGACGACCGCCAGTACGAAGCTCGCGGCGACGACGCTGGTCCCGATGACGCCCACTTGTTTCTCACTCAGGTAATGACCGAGGAGCAGGACTGAAAGAAACCCGCACAGCGGCAAGAGAAGGACCAAGGTTGCGACAGTCGCCATCTCAGCCCTTCATCTCAGAGAGTTCGTCGACCGACGTCGACGAACGCCGGCGAAAGACCGAGACCACGATGCCGAGACCGACGGTGACTTCGGCCGCCGCCACGACCATCACGAAGAAAACAATCGCCTGACCACTGATGTCGTTCAGCGTCCTCGAGAAAGTGACGAAGGTGAGATTGACGGCGTTCAACATCAATTCGATGCACATAAACATGATGAGCGCTGAGCGCCGAGTCAAGAGTCCGAAGGCGCCGATACCGAAGAGTCCCGCGGCCAAGATGAGGTACCACGCGGCGGGGACGTTCACGCGCTCTCCTCACCGTGGGTCGGGCGCTCGCGACGCGCGAGCAAGACGGCACCGACGACGGCAATGATCAGCAGCGCCGCGGTCGCTTCGAAGGCGAAGAGGTACGTCGTGAAGACCGCGGTGCCCAGCTCCTTCACGTTGCCCCCGCCGACCTTGGAGAGTTTCGTCGTGACCGAGGTCGCGCCACTCACCCAGTGCGAACGCGCCATCAGGGCGATGAGCCCGCCGACGGTGATCGCGACGCCGACCGCGGCAAAGGCGCGCTGGCCGACGAGCGGTTCGAAGTGGATGTGCTCACGTCGATCGACGCCGAGGAACATGATCACGAACAAGAACAGCACCACGATGGCCCCGGCGTAGACGATGATCTGCACCGCGGCTAAGAAGTCGGCCGACTGCGCGACGAAGGCCACGGCGACGCCGAAGAGGGTCATGATCAAGCACAACGCGGCGTGCACCGGGTTCTTCACCGAGATCACCCCGATGGCGCCTGCGAGGATGAGCAACGCCGAGGTGGCGAACACAAGCACATTCGCATTCGAATAAACGAAGACGCTGGCGATCACGACTTCGCCTTTCGTTGACGCTTGGGCATCTTCTCGCGAGTCTCGTTCAGCTTGCCCCGCAGGCCGCGGAACTGCATTGGCACGTCCTCGGGCTCGAAGTGCTTCGGGAAGATGTTTCGAAGCTGCTTGGAACCGGTCGCCTCGTCGTCACGCTCCCCGGACTGGCCGGCTTCGGCGGCGCGTACGCCCGCGCCGAGATCGGCGGTCCATTGGACCACGCCCTCGTAGGCGGCGTCGCCGTTCGGCGAGGTCGCGCGCATCCAACCGCCGGTCATCGCCGCTTCACCTTCGCGCCAGTCCTCCCACGGCAGGCGCTGCGGGAAGCCCTGGTCGTCGACGAGGAGTTCGGCCTTCGTGTAGATCGCGTCGGAGCGGTTGGTGAAGGAGAACTCGAACATCTTGGACTCGGTGATCGCCTGTGTGGGGCAGGCCTCGACGCAGAGGTCACAGTGGATGCACCGCAAGTAGTTGATCTCGTAGATGTAGCCGTAGCGCTCGCCCGGGCTGACCGGGTGGTCCGGCGGGTTGTCGAGGCCGCGCACGTAGATGCAGTTGACGGGACAGACGCCGGCGCACAGTTCGCAGCCGATGCACTTCTCCATCCCGTCCTCGTAGCGGTTCAGCACGTGGCGTCCGTGCTGACGGGGCTGCTTGGGGCGCTTGGCCTTCGGGTAGCTGGTCGTCACCGTCGGCCGGGTGAGGTGCTGGAAGGTCAACTTGAATCCGCCGAAGAAGTCGAGAGCCCGGGCCATCAGTCGCTCTCCTCATCGGTCATCGAGCGCAGGACCTCACCCGGCAGCGGCCGCCCGCCGACGATGGGCAACACCGAGTCGGCGCCGACCTCACGGCTCTGACCGAGCGAGAAGGCCCGCGTCAGCACCGAGTACGCGACCAGCACGACCGCCGCCATCATGAAACCCCAGCCCTTGGCGACGAGGAATCCGGCCACGATCAACATCCACCCGAGACTGAGCGGGATCAAGCGCTTCCAACCGAGGTCCATGACTTGGTCGTAACGGAAACGCGGCAGCGACGCCCGGAACCAGATGTAACAGAACGCGAAACCGATCGTCTTGAGGAGGAACCACGCGATCGGGAAGAGCCATTTCAGGTGGGGCACATTGGGCGCCCAGCCCGCCGGTCCCCCGAGGAAGAGCGTGACGATGATCGCCGACATCGTGATCGTGTTCATGTACTCGGCCAGGAAGAAAATCGCGAAGCGGAAGGAGGAGTACTCCGTGTGGAACCCTCCAACCAATTCACTCTCGGCTTCAACGACGTCGAAGGGCGGTCGATTCAACTCCGCGGTGATCGCGATGACGAAGACGACGAACGGCACGATGCCCAGACGAATCAAGTTCCAGTGCCAGATGCCGTGGGACTGCGAGGTCACGATGTTGTGCACCGAGAGCGAACCGGTCACGAGAACGACCGTCACGATCGTCATGCCGAGCGCCGCTTCGTAACTGATCATCTGGGCGCTCGCGCGAACCGACGAGAGCAGCGGGTACTTCGAACCCGACGACCAACCGGCGAGCATGACGCCGTAGACCGAGATGCCCGACATCGCCAGCAACAACAAGATGCCCATCGGCGGATTGGCAACCTGGAGCAAGACCTTGTGACCGGCGATCGTCATCTCCCCGCCGATCGGCACGAGGCCGAAGGTGATGATGGCCGGCACGAGCACGAGGAACGGGGCCAACTTGAAGACCGTGCGATCGGCCTCGGAAGGAATCAGGTCTTCCTTCAACAACAACTTCAAACCGTCGGCCAGTGTCTGGAGCAGACCGAACGGCCCCCATCGTTGGGGGCCGATGCGGCTCTGCATGTCCGAGATCGCTTTGCGCTCGAACCAGATCATCACGATCACCGAGGTCATCAGAAGCCCGAGTCCCACCAGACACTTGACGAGGACGATCACGAAGATGGCGAGGCCCACGTGCCCGCGGTCGCCGAAGATCGGGTCGACCGTCGCGAGCCAGTTCATGCGCTCTCCAGTCGGACCTGGGAGATGACGTCGCCACCGTGGAGTATCGGTCGCACGACGTCGTCACCGTCGGCGTCGAGTGAGCCGAAGGCGATCTCGGTCACCCCTCGCGGCACCGCGTCATCGAGGGCAACGGGTAGACGAATGGATCCGCGCGGACCGTTTACGCCCACGACGTCGCCGGTGACGACGCCCAGACGGTCGAGGTCGAAGTGGTTGAGGCGCAGCACGCTCACCGCCTTCAGTGTGGCCAATGACGGCGAGCCCTGCACGGCGACGCCGTTGTCGTAGAGTCGCCGGCTGAGATTCACCCGCAACGAATAGGCATCGGCGAGCGGGACCTCGAGCTTCGCGCTGGCGCCCACGTCGGTGAGCGTCGCCGACGTCGTCGAGGTCATCGCGGCCACGTCGGCCAGGACCGTCGACCCTGCGTTCGCACCGAGCCCGACGGCCTCGGTCGATCGAATACCAGGAAAGGCCATCGGGTCGAGCGGACGACGCGCGGAACGCTCCGCCACGTCGCCGATGACCACACCGTCGCTCGTCGAGTCATTGAGGACCGACAGCGCCGGATAGCCCGTCGTCTCTTCAATGGTCTTGGCTGTCTGTTCCACTGACGTGAGTCCAATGCTCTGACCCAGCTCTTCGGCCAGCTCCGACGCGATGGCGACGTCAGGCCACGCCGAACCGGGGGCGACGATCTTCGGCGCGACCGCAGTGACGCGCCCTTCGATGTTCGTGACCGTGCCAAGGCGTTCGTGCTGGATTGCGGCCGGCAGCACGACGTTGGCGTACGCGAGCGACGCACCTCCGTGACCGGTGACGACGACCACGTCAGCGGTGTCGAGGGCCTCTCGCGCGCCGACCACGTCGAGGACGTTGCCGAGCAGGCATCCGCCCAACATCAGAATCGCGGTCTGCTCACCGGAACGAATGGCGTCCAGTTGGGCCAGTGTGTCGCGCCCGACGCTTTCTGTGTCATAGCCGCGTCCGGGGCGAAGCTTCGGAGCGAGTCCCATGTCGAGCGCGCCCATCACGTTCGAGCGACGAAGGGCCGGAAGGAACGTGGCCCGTGGGAACTGCGTCGCCAAGAGTCGTACGGCGTGCTCGATGACCTCGGCCGACTCCGCGAGATTCGGTCGACCGATCACGAAGACCACGCCCTCGCCGTTGTCGCCGATGAGCTCGCGTGCATCGTTGAGTTCGCTCTGACCGAAGACGACGCCCAGAGGGAGCGTGCCGTCACCGAGCGCTTGGGCGATGAGATGTGCCTCCCCTGGTCGAACCGGCAACGAGACGCGCGCGACCGAGCGCAGGGCGCTGGCGCCGAATGCCAGTTCAACGATCGAACGCTGGTAGCGCACGGCGCTCTCACGCAGACGAAGAAAGAGAATCGGAAGTTCTTCGCGAAGGTCGCCGGTCAACGTCACGACGACGCGAGCCTTCGCGGCCTCGTCGATCGTCGCGCGCGGGAGCGCCTGGATGAGGGCAGCGTTAAGACCATCGCCGTACTGGGCGTCGATGTGGTCGGTGCGCAANNCGTCGTCGCGGCCCGTCGCAACAGTTCGGCCGCCTCACCGAGCGCTTCGCCCCAACTCACCGCGACGAGGTTGCCGTTTCGCCGAACGAGCGGTTCGGTGATGCGCGTAGACGCGTTCAACGGGTTCGTCGACTCCTCGTTGCCGTCAATCGATTCCAGCGTGAAGCGGCCCTTGTCACACAGCCACCCGTGATTCACCGGCTCGCTGTCGACGCCCAACACGCGCGTCAGTCGATTGCCCGAGGACTGCACCGCGACACGACAGCCCACGGCACACGTCGTGCAGGTGCTCTCGATTTGTTCCAGGTCCCACGGTCGCGCGTTGAAGCGATAGGGCTTGGCGGTCAACGCGCCGACCGGGCAGATTTGCACCGTGTTGCCCGAGAAGACCGAGTCGAAGGGCTGGGTCGGCGAGGTCGCCACCTCGATGAGGTCACCGCGACCGGCAAAGGCGATCTGGGCGTCACCGGCCACGTCGGCGGCGAACCTCGTGCAGCGCGCGCATTGGATGCACCGCTCGCGGTCTAATAGGACCAGCGCGCCGATCTCGACGGGCTTCACGAAGTGACGCTTCTCCTCGATGAAGCGCGTCTCTCCCGAACCGTGCGCCAGTGTCTGGTCCTGCAGCGGACACTCACCGCCCTTGTCACAGACCGGGCAGTCGAGCGGGTGATTCGCGAGCAGGAATTCGAGAACACCATCCTGGGCCTTCTTGACCTTTTCGGAGTCAGTGACGACGTTCATGCCGTCGTTGACCTTCAAGTAACAGGCGGGCTGCAGGGTCGCGCCGCGCGGTGAGTCGACTTCGACGAGACACATGCGACAGATCCCGACCGGTTCCATGCGTGGGTGATAACAGAAGCGCGGCACGTAGGTCCCGGCGCGTTCGGCCGCTTCGATGAGGAGTTCACCGGGCGTGGCCTCGATCGACCGACCGTTCACCGTGATCGTGACGGTGGTGCGGATCACGTCAGTCATGAGGACACCCGCCCTTGGTCACGTGCTCGACGAAGTCGTCGCGGAACATCTTGATTGCCGAGTGAACTGACGATGGAATGGACGGGCCCAGCACACAGATCGTTGTCTGCTGGGGCGGCCAGGTGAGACCCGGTGCGATGTTGTCGCAGAGATCGAGCAGGAGGTCGATGTCTTCCATGCGACCGCCGCCGTGTTCTACGCGGTACATCGCGCGCTCGATCCATCCGGAACCTTCACGACAGGGCGTGCACTGTCCGCACGACTCGCGCGAGAAAAACTTGGTAATCCGCCACGCCGCTCGCACGACGCACGTCGTCTCATCCATTACAACGATCGAACCGGAGCCGAGCATCGAACCCTTCTCGGCGACTTCGTCTTGGCCGAGTGGCAAATCCAGCAGGTCGGGACCGAACCACGGCGCCGAAACTCCGCCGGGGATGATCGCCTTGATCTTCTTGTCGTCGATCACGCCGCCGCCGAGTTGCGGGTCGTAGATCAGGTCACGAAACGTGTTCTTCACCATCTCGATTTCGAAGACGCCGGGATTGTTCACGCGGCCCGCGAGCGCGAACAACCGCGTACCGGTCGAGCGACCACCGCCAAGTGCTGCGAACGCCGCGCCGCCGTTGTTGACGATCCACGGAAGATTCGACATGGTTTCGACGTTGTTGACGACCGTCGGCTCGCCGTAAAGTCCGGCGACGGCCGGGAAGAACGGCGGCTTGATGCGCGGAAAGCCGCGCTTGCCCTCCAGGGCCTCGATCAACGCGGTCTCCTCACCGCAGATGTAGGCGCCGGCGCCAGGGTGGACGACGACGTCAATGGAGAAGTCCGAACCGAAGATCTTGCTTCCCAGTGCCCCTATCTCGTAGGCGTCATTCACGGCCTGTTGCACCCGTTCGAGACCGAGCGCGAACTCCCCGCGCACGAAGATGTAGACCGAAGAGACCTGAAGGGCGTAGGCCGCGATGATGACGCCCTCGACCAACTGGTTCGGGTCACGTTCGAGGAGTAAATGGTCCTTGAACGTGGCCGGCTCGGATTCGTCACCGTTCACCACGAGATACGAGATTGGGGCCTTTCGCAGCATCGACCATTTGCGCCCGGCCGGGAAGCCGGCACCGCCGCGACCGAGGAGCGACGCCTGATCGACTTCGCTGGCGACGGCCTCGGGGAACATCGTGAGTGCTTTACGCAGTCCGTCGTAGCCGCCCGTCGCGAGGTAGCGCGTCAGGGTATGTGAATCGGCGTAGCCCGCGCGCGACAGGACGATTCGGGGAGCGGTCAGGGTCGCCACTACTTCGTCTCCTTAGGCGTGCGCGCTTCGCGGGCCGCCGAGGCCGCGCTGCGCTCGGCCGCCACTTCGGCGCCCGGGGCGTGCAGTCCCCCAGCGCGCCGAACGCGAATGAGCGTGCCGTGTTGGGGGACGTCATGATCCAACCTGCCGGCGCGAAGCTCCGCGACGACCGCGTCGAAGGCGGCGGGCGTGGTCGTTCGCACGTAGCGGTGGTTCACCTGCACGCATGGCGCGAAGTCACAGTCGGCGAGACATTCAGTCTCTTCCAGAGAGAAGAACCCGTCACTGGACGTGGAGCCGACCGGACAATCGAGTGACGTGCTGGCGTGCGCGAGCAGTTCGTCACCGCCGGCCAACAGGCAGGCGATGTTCGTGCAAATCCCCACGACGTAGCGACCGACCGGTTCGAGATGGAACATGTCGTAGAACAGCGCGGTGCCGCGCACGTCGGCTGGTGTCGTCAAGGTCAATTCGGCGACCTCGGCGATCCCCTCGTCGCTCACGTAGCCGTCTTGCTCTTGGGCGAGGTGCAGTAGAGGCAGCATGGCCGAGCGCGGTCTCGGATAGAGCGCGAGTACTTCTTCGGCCCGTTGGCGAATGTCGATTCGAAAATGACTCAACGATCGACCTCGCCCAAGACCGGGTCAATCGTGGAGATAACCGTGATCGCGTCGGACATCGATCCTCCGCGCATCAACAACGACACGGCTTGCAGATTGACGAAACTGGGCGCGCGCACGTGCAGGCGATACGGCTTCGCGGTTCCGTCGGAGACGATGTAACAGCCGAGTTCGCCGCGCGGCGATTCGACGGCCGAGTAGACCTCGCCGGGGGGCACGTGGAAGCCCTCGGTGAAGAGTTTGAAGTGGTGGATCAACGCCTCCATTGACTCGCCGATGCGCGCCCGGGGTGGTGGCGTGACCTTGGGGTCCTGACTGCGGTAGTCGCCGCTCGGCATCTTCTCGATGCATTGGCGAACGATGCGAATCGATTCGCGGATCTCGTTCAGTCGAATGGCGTAACGGTCGAAGTTGTCGCCGTAAGTGCCGACGATGACGTCGAACTCGACCTGGTCGTAGGCGAGGTACGGCATCGCACGACGCAGGTCCCACGCGACGCCGGTCGAACGAAGCAGCGGTCCGGTGACGCCGAGGGCCAGCGCCTCCTCGGCGGCGAGTGGCGCGACGCCAATCATGCGATTGCGAAAGATTGGCTGGCCGGTCAAGAGCTCGTCGTATTCGAACGTGCGCGCGTAAATGGTGTCGCAAATAACGAGCACGTCGTCCTGCCAGCCGTCGGGCAAATCGGCCGCGACGCCGCCGGGGCGCACGTAGTTGAGATTGAGTCGCAGCCCCGCCGTCTTTTCGAAGAAGGCCAGGATCAACTCGCGCTCGCGCAGACCGTAAATCATCATCGACGACGCACCAAGGTCCATACCATTGGTCGCCATCCACACGAGGTGCGACGAGATCCGATTCAATTCGCTCATTAGCATTCGAATCCACACCGCACGATCGGGAATCGCAATGTCCAGCAGTTTCTCAACGGCCATCGAGTAGCAGAGTTCGTTGATCACCGGGCTGAGATAATCCATGCGCGTCACGTTGGTGCCGCCCTGGATGTAACTCAGCTCCTCACCGGTCTTCTCCATACCCGTGTGCAGATAGCCGATAATCGGCTTCGTGCGCAGCACGAACTCACCATCGAGTTCGAGCATCAGGCGTAAGACTCCGTGGGTCGAGGGGTGTGCCGGACCCATGTTGATGATCATGGTTTCGTCGTCGCGACGCTCATGGTCGATCGACGTGGGATCGAGCGTCAGTCCGGGAAGACGCAGAACCGCCCCGAGCTCTCGACCCAGCTCATCGACGTTCGTCGTGGCGCGGCGCTGGAGTTCCTGGGCGCCCTCGGAGGTCTCAGCAGTGAGAAGGTCGAGGCGATCGGCCGCTCGTACGTTCGGATCGCTCATCGCGGCCCCGGNNCGCCCGGCGCCGTAGTCCTTGCGCAGTGGATGACCTTCCCAGTCCTCAGGCATCAAGATGCGCGTCAGGTCGGGGTGGTTCGTGAAGAGAATGCCGAAGAGGTCGAAGGCCTCTCGCTCCATCGCTTCGGTCCCGGGGTAGAGCGCGAACAACGAATCGACCTCGGGCGCGTCGTCGCCGGCCTGGACCCGTAGACGAACTCGCTCCTTCTTCGACAGGCTGAGCAGATTGACGACGACCTCGAAGCGGGTGGCGTCGATCCCTTCGGGCAGCCACCGATCGAAGTGTTCGAGATAGTCAACGCCGCAGAGGTCGACGCACATCTCGAAGCCGTCGGCGCGGAACGACGCGACCAGGGCGACGTACTGCTCACGCGTGGGAAAGCAGCACAGGTCCGCGGCCAGTGCGTCACTGGTGACTACGCCCGGGGGGGCCGTGGAAGACAGGGAGGTCACTTCGGTGTGCCTACCCTCACGGCGACGGGGACCTCGGGGGTCCAGAGTTCCGGAGTGCCGTCGAGGTGAATCGGACGACCTTCGTGACGGCGCTTCAGGATCTCGCCGGTGCGAATCTGTTCGTGCAGGGTCAGAATTGCGTGCATCAGAGTCTCGGGGCTCGGCGGGCATCCCGGTGCGTAGACGTCGACCGGCACGATCTGGTCGACACCTTGGACGATCGCGTAGTTGTTGAACAGTCCCCCGGTCGACGCGCACACGCCCATCGAGATGACCCACTTGGGCTCCATCATCTGGTCGTAGACCTGGCGAAGGACCGGCGCCATCTTTTGGCTGACGCGACCGGCGACGATCATCAGGTCGGCCTGACGCGGCGAGTTACGAAAGACTTCCATGCCGTAGCGCGCGATGTCGAAGTCAGCGCCCCCGGTCGCCATCATTTCAATGGCGCAACAGGCCAGACCGAACGAGGCCGGCCAGACCGACGCGCGACGGGCCCAGCGCACGATGTCCTCCAACGGACCCGTCAGAAAGTTGTGTTGCAGATCTTCTAAGGCCACTTAGGCCGCCTGATCGGAGTCGGAGTTGATGCGAACGATCGTCGAAGAACTGGTGCGCGCGGGCATCCCGGCGACCAGATGCTTCACCGGTCCCCACGAGAGCGCGCCCTCAGAGACCAAGAAGAGCAGCGCACCAAACACGGTTAAGGAGAAGACCAGCACTTCGATGAGTCCGAAGAGACCGAGCTGTCGAAACACGACGGCGAAGGGGTACATGAAGACGACTTCGATGTCGAAGATCACGAAGATCATCGCGACCAGATAGAAACGAACGGGGAATCGCTGGGGCGGCTCGACTTCGGGGACAATCCCGCACTCGTACGGTGCCAACTTCGCGTCCGAGGGTCGCTTCCGAGGCGCCAGCAAGGCTGACATCACAAGCGAACCTGCACCGAAGAGCACTGCGAGAATCAGGAGCCCCAGTATTGGTAAGTACTGGTCCACGGACATCATTTCTACCAGACTGAATCCACCCCTTCGGCCGATGGGCGCCGACGTGAACCTCATAGGCTGTTCCGGTGACGAGCCTGCGTGATGTCGTATCGAAACCGAACGTCTATGACGTCGTAATCGTCGGCGCGGGCCCGAGCGGATCGGCCTGTGCGTACTGGTTGGCCCACGCTGGGTGGTCGGTATGTTTAATCGAGAAGAAACAATTCCCGCGCGAGAAGACCTGCGGCGACGGCCTGACGCCGCGATCGGTCTACCAGCTGAGGGAGATGGGACTCGAGGATTCCGTCGCGGCCAACGGCCACAAGTTCAAGGGACTGCGGGCCTTCGGTTTCGGCGCGACCCTCGAGATGAACTGGCCCGATCACCCTATTTTTCCTGGCTACGGCTACACCATCACCCGATTCAATCTTGACGGTCTGGTCGCTCAACGCGCCGAGAGCCTCGGCACCACGCTGCTCAACGGCGTCGAGGCGGTCGCGCTCTTGGAGCCAACGGACGACCTGAACCACGGTCTCAAAGGTGCGGCCGGAGTGCTCGTCAAAGACCAGGACGGCGTCGTGGGCGAGATTCGCGCGCGCTATCTCGTGGTCGGCGACGGACAGAACTCCCGACTCGGACGCGAGCTCGGCACGGTGCGAAACAAATCGTGGCCCATGGGCATGGCGCTACGCGGGTATTACACGAGCGATCGTCACGACGAACCGTGGATTGACTCGCACCTTGATATCCGTGACCCCAAGGGCGCCGTCGTTCCGGGATATGGATGGATCTTCCCGCTCGGTGATGGACGCGTCAACGTCGGCGTCGGACTCCTCTCGACCGGCGGTGCGTGGAAGGGCGTCAACACGACCAAGCTCCAGGAGTACTTCGTCGCGCAAACGGCCGACGCGTGGGGACTGAGTGACGAGTCGTGTTGTGGTCCGGCGACCGGCGGGCGCCTTCCCATGGGCCTCGCCCTCGGTCCACGAAGTGGTCCCAACACGCTGACGATTGGCGACGCCGCCGGCACCGTGAACCCTTTCAACGGCGAAGGTATTGCCTACGGCTACGAGACCGGACGAATCGCGGCCGCCGTGGTCGCCGAGGCGCTACTCCACAACGACTCGTCGCTCCTCGGCCTCTACGACGAACGCCTCGAGTCGGCGTACGGCGACTACTTCAAAGTCGCGCGCGCCTTCGTCCGGATCATCTCGGAACCGAAGATTCTGTCGGCGTGCGTCGGGGTCGGTCTGCGCATCGAACCACTGATGAACGAACTGCTCGCCATCATGGCGAATCTGATGCGCAACGACCAGAACGGTCCGGCCGAAATCGGTTACCGCGCGCTCCTACGACTTTCCGACGTCATCCCCGAGCGCGCGTACGCCATGTTGTTGAACAGCGAGAAATCGAAAGACTGACTTCTCCGAGTCGGTGTTCCACGCACCGCGACAAATGCGCAGTCCGTAGATCTAGACCGGCTTGGACGACGGCGACACGATGCGCGACAACAAAGTGCTGGTCAGGCTCGAGACGAATGCCTCGGACTTCGGCCAATCGTTGACGAGCACACCGAGCGTCACCTCGTAGTGAGCGCTCGTCATTTCGACCATCACGAGATGGGGGCTACCGGACTGGTTGGGCAGCGACAGAACGGTTTCGCCACCGCGCGACCAACCGCGCAAGAACGTCGCCGGTCGGTAGTTCACGCCCGCGTTGGCCGTGGGAGATTTCGCGCCATTGATCGCGCGAACGAGCGCCACGTTCGAGGTCACGAAGCAGCTACCGAAGTTCTTGCGCGACATCTCGGCGGTGTCCTCATGGACCATCGTGGTCGTGTGGTAATACTGCGACGCCGAGACCGCTTCGATTCCGCCGTAGGTCGCCGAGGCGAAGATCTGGGACGACACCTCGTAATCCGGCAGTTGTCCCGCGGCGCCGTAGACGCGATCACGCGGGGGCGCGACGCCGAGGCACTTCGCGAAGTCCCCAAAGATCTCGGTCAACACCGCGTTCTGTTTCTTCTTCTTCGCGGGCTTGGTCGGTATTGTCTCGACCTTCCCCGCCGCTGAAAAGATATCGGCCAATGGCGACGTCTCGGTCGCCGGCGCGAGATACCAGCCGATCGGCAGGTCCTTCAACGTCAGGTTCACGTGGCGTGCGTCGGCCAGTTCACTGGAACCTGACGAGTTCCGAAAGAGCCATGAACCGATTCCGCCGGCGAGTGCCGCGATCAAGACGATGACCGCAACGCTGTAGACACCGGCGCGGCGGCGATGGCGCGCGACGACCCCACCGTGAGCGATCACCATCGCGCGCAGGGCCTCGAAGTCATTTCGGCTGGGGTTGCGCCAGCAGTAGCGAACGCCGGCGGCCGTCGCGAAGAGCGCCATGCCGCGCGAGAAACGCACGAGTTGGATGTTGGTCAGTTCGCTCCACGGCGTTTGCCACGCGACAGTTGGATCGCCCGCCAACTGCGTGAGCGCACTTTCGTCCGCGAGGAGCGTGACGGGCGTCACGGCGCCGTGCGGTACGAAACTCGGTCGGACCGACCACCCTTCGCTGCGCAGTTGCGTACTCATGATTTCGCGGCAACCTGCACGGCCTCAACGGCTTTTTCGACGGTGCTCGCGAGATCGTCAGCGCTGTGCGCGAGCGAGACGAACAGAATCTCGTAGGCACCGGGCGCAAGCGCGACGCCGCGTTCGAGCATCGCGTGGAAAAACGACCGGTACAGCCCGTTCTCACACAGCGCCTTGGCTTCGACGAAGTTCGTCGGTGCCTCCAACGGTTCTCGTGAGAGAAAGAGACCCATCAACGGTCCCTCCGTCGGACAACGCCCGTACAGGCCGCCCGCCGTGATCGCTCCTTCGAGATTGGTCGCGAACGTGGCGACCCGTTCGGTGAGGTCCGCATAGTCGCGCGGCGTCACGAGATTCAAGACGGTCGTGCCGGCCGCGGTCGCCAGTGGATTACCCGACAGAGTCCCGGCCTGATACACCGGGCCCAGCGGCGCGAGCGAGGACATCATCGCGCGAGTACCGCCGAACGCGCCCACGGGTAGCCCGCCGCCGATGACCTTGCCGAAGCACCACAGATCGGGCGTCACGTCGAAATACTCTTGCGCGCCAGCGAAGGCGAGTCGAAAACCGGTGATCACTTCGTCGAAGATCAGCAGCGCCCCGACGCGGCTGCATTCGGCCCGAAGTCCCTTTAAGAATCCGCTTGTGGGAGCGACGAGATTCATGTTGGCGGCCACCGGCTCGACCAACACCGCCGCGACGTCGACGTCCAGCGTCGGTACTTCGTTGTAGGGGGCGACGACCGTGTCGCCAACGGCACCCTTCGTGACCCCGGCCGACCCGGGCAGCCCCAGTTGGGCGACGCCGCTCCCGCCCGCCACCAACAGCGCGTCGGAATGTCCGTGATAGCAGCCGTCGAACTTCACGATCTTGTCGCGACCCGTGTGGCCGCGCGCGAGACGCACGGCGCTCATCAACGCCTCGGTACCCGACGAAACCAGTCGTACCTGTTCGAGGCCGGCCACTCGCGCCACCATCGCTTCGGCGAGCAAGACCTCACCCGGCGTCGGCGCGCCGAAGGTCGTTCCCTCACCCGCCGCCTCGCGAAGGGCGTGCACGACGTCGGGGTGCGCGTGGCCGAGGAGTGACGCACCGTAGGACTGGACGAAATCGAGGTAGCGCGCACCGTCAACGTCTTCGACGTAGGCGCCACTGCCTCGAGCGACCGTGTAGGGCGTACCGCCGACCGAGCGAAACGAGCGAACCGGCGAGTCGACGCCGCCCGGCAGGACCCGTAGGGCTCGTTGGAACCACGCCTCATTCAGTGAGGTCAACGCGCGAGCTCCGTGGCGATCTCGCGAGCGAAGTACGTCAAGACGAAGTCCGCGCCGGCACGCCGCACCGCCGTCAACTGTTCGAGCGCGACGGCCGGTCCGTCGATCCAACCTTGGGCGGCGGCGGCCTTCACCATCGCGTACTCACCACTGACGTGATACGCGCATAGCGGCACGTCGAGTTCATCTCGCAGGTCACTCAACACGTCGAGGTACGACATCGCGGGCTTGACCATGACGATGTCCGCGCCCTGCTCCACGTCGCCACGCGCTTCGCGAAGGGCCTCACGGCGGTTGCGGTAATCCTGCTGGTACCCCTTGCGATCGCCGCCCTCGACGATCTCGACGCCGACCGCGTCGCGAAACGGTCCGTAGAGTCCACTGGCGTACTTCGCCGCGTAGGCCAAGATGATCGTCTCGTCGAATCCCGCCGCGTCAAGTGCGCTTCGAATTGCGCCGACTTGGCCGTCCATCATGCCGCTCGGGGCGACGACCGACGCCCCGGCGTCGGCCTGGGCCAACGCGACGCGTCCGTAGAGTTCGAGCGTCGCGTCATTGTCTACGGTGCCGTCACCGCGAAGAACGCCGCAGTGGCCGTGACTGGTGTACTCATCGAGACAGAGGTCCGCCATGAGGACCAATTCGTCGCCGAAGTCGTCGCGCAGCGTTCGCAGCGCCACTTGAGCGACGCCCTGTGGATCCCACGCGCCACTGCCGAGCTCGTCCTTCGTCGACGGAACGCCGAACAGAATGACGCCGCCCACGCCGACGCGGACCAACTCCTCGACCTCTTTACGCAGTGATTCGACGGTGTGTTGGAACTGACCCGGGAGTGACGTGATCTCGCGTGCCTCGCTCAGTCCTTCCGCAACGAAGAGCGGCGCGACGAAGTCATCCGGGGCGAGAGTCGTTTCAGCGACGAGGCGGCGAAGGGCCGACGTGCGCCGAAGCCGGCGGGGACGTTCGGTGGGAAACACGGACCCAGCCTAGGACAGTGCGAATGTCGCCTTACCGGCTAGTGCGAGAGCTCGGCGAGCCGCGCCTTAAGTTGCGGTCCCCAGCCTTCAATGACTCGAGGGTGATCGAACCGCACCGTCGCGCCGGTCGTCGCGCCCGGGACGATGACCCAGGCGTCGCTCTTGACGTACTCGCGCGCAACCGTCCAGGCCGACGGCGCGCCGATGAAGATGACATCGGCATTTCGCACCGTCGCCGCGTCACTCGAATCCAACGATAAGCCAACTGTCTCGTAGCAGGCGATCGTCTCTACTTCGAGGTCCTTCTCCCGCAAGGTCGTGATCAGTTCTTTGCGCATTGACTGCGCGCCGAGCACGAGCACCGGACCCCGCGAGACGTGTGGCGCGAGCGCGTCGGCCGAGCCGTCGCCCCGGACGTGCACTCGTATCCCACGCGTGCTCAGCGCGCTCGATGTCGTCAGTCCGACGACGAACACTTCAACGTCGGACGTCGACGCGTGAAGAGCGATCTCGACGTAGTCGGCGCCGCGTTCGCTCGTCACGACCAGTGAGCGAAATGTTCCGTTGGCCGGTGACGTCGCTAGAACGGCGCGCACGTCGTCGGGGTCAAAGTACAACGTCGTCGTGAGTGGCACTTCATCGACCGTCACGCCCGTTGGAAGCCACGCCATCAGCGTGTCGTTCTTTCCGTCCTCGCGCGTCACCACGATGTTCACGTCGTTCGTTGCCAACCAGCCAGGCCCGCGCCGCCCATTTCGTCGCGTAGGTGACGCGCCAACGAACGCCCCAGCGAGTCGGCGTCATCGCCGTTGAGCACGGCGCGTACGCTTCGCGAACCATCGACGCTCACCATGACGCCACTCAGCGCAATCGTGTTGCCCGAAAGGTTCGCGTACGCGCCGCACGGTACCGCGCACCCGGCACCGAGCTCGGCGAGGAACGCACGCTCCGCCAACAGCGCCGTCATTGCGTCGCGCAGGTTCAGAGGTGCCAACAGCGCGGCCGTGACGTCGTCGTCGTCTCGAACTTCGAGCGCGAGGGCTCCTTGGCCGACCTGGGGAACGAACCACTCGGTGTCGAGTCGTTCGGCCGCCAGATCACCCTCCCCCAACCGTTCCAGCGCGGCCGCCGCAACGACGACCGCGTCGACGCCGCCGTGGCCGGCCACGGCGAAACGCGTTGCCATATTGCCGCGTAGACCCAAGACCCGCAGATCAGGTCGTCTTTCGAGCAAAAGCGCTCGTCGCCTCGGCGAACCGGTGGCGACGGTGGCGCCCGGTCCGAGACCCGCGAGTGAGCGGCCGATGAGAACGTCGGCGGGGTCGAGTCGTTGCGGCACGCAGGTGAGCGACAAACCCTCCGGCGTCGTGCTCGGCAGGTCCTTGGCACTGTGTATCGCGACGTCAGCGTCGCCGTTCAAAACGGCTCGTTGTACTTCGACGGCGAACACACCTAGTGCGCCAATCTGATCGAGCGACACGTCCACTTGGCGGTCTCCCCGAGTCTCGAGTGCCACCAGCACCGAAGCCACGCCACTCTCACTCAGACGACGTTGGACCAACGACGCCTGCACCAGTGCCAACGGCGAGCGACGGGTCGCGAGGCGCAACTCGCTCATAGATCAAAGAGCGTGCGCGTGGCCTCGCTCAGTCGCGTCCCTTGATCGGTTCCGGCCGCTTCTTTCAACACCACCGTCGGACGATGAGCGATCTTCGCCACGACCGAGCGCAGAATCGACGCGACCTTTTCGCGTTGTTCCAGCGTCAGACCCTCCAGATCGCCGTCGCGGCGCGACATTTCAACGGCCACGACGTCGTCAAAGTATTCGCGCAGTTCACTCACGATCGCCGACGCGCCACGGGCACGCTGATCGCTCAGGTACTTCTCGACGTCTTCGGCGACGATTCGCTGCGCGTCGTCAATGGCTTCGCGGCGACCACCCAGCGCCTGGCCGACCCGCTCGCGAAGATCACCGATATCGATGCGACGAACATTGGCCAGACCGGTGACGTCGCTCGCCACGGCTCGTGGTAGTCCAAGGTCAACGAAGAGCACGTCCTCTCGACATTGTTCGAGATCTCCTCGAGTGATGACCGGCGACGAGACCTCGACTGCGGCCACGACCAATCGCGCCGTGGTGATAAGCGTGGTGACGTCCCCGAGCGTGCCAGCCGCCACTCGTGAATCGTTCAACTCGTCACGCAGGCGCTCGCTCCGCGTGGTCGTTCGATTGCAGATCGTCATTTGGCGAAGGCGCGCCGGTCGCTCCAAGAGCGTGCGGGCAATGCCACCGGCCAACTGACCGGCGCCAATGATGACGACGTCGGCGCCCTCGAGGTCAACGCCGAGGTCATCGGTCGCCATCATGACCGACGCCTGCGCGAAACTCGTGCTGCCGCGCGCGATCGGTGTTTCAACGCGAACTCGTCGACCGGACGCAATGGCGCGTTGGAAGAGTTCAGTGATCTCCGGACCGGCGGTCTGTTCTTCAATTGCCAACTCGAGCGCGCGGCGCAGCTGTCCGAGCACTTCGAACTCTCCGGGCACGACCGACTTGAGTCCGGACGCGACACTGAAGAGGTGCGTCGCCACACCTCGATCGAAGTTGACCGTGAGGTGATCGGCGAACTCGCCCGGAGCCAGCCCCGTCGCCTCGGCAATGGTATGAGTGATTTCTTCGATCGCGCCGTGAAATCGGTCAATGACCGCGACGACCTCGGTGCGCAGACACGTCGAGACGAACACCGCTTCGTGGATGTTTCGCTGACTCATCAAGGTTCGCAGGACCTTGCTCCATTCGTGTTCTGGGACGCTGGCCCGCTCGAGGAGATCGAGTGAGGCGTGCTCGTGGTCGATGCCGACTGAGATCAGCGCCATGACATGACCCCGACTCTCATAGAGCGCCCCGCATCGGCGTTGGCGTTGGCGTTGGCGTTAGCGTTGGCGTTGGCGTTGGCGTTGCGATACCGAGCGAGTGCAGGAGTCCCCCGCCGAGTGGTCCCGTGCCGTTGTTGAGGTGGTACATCAAAATCTGCAATTCGATGGAGAAGTCCACGTAGTGCACGGCGGTGCCGATTGGCACGTTGAGGACTTGCGGTGCGAAGTTCAGCAGCGCGTGGATCCCGGCGCTCACTAAACGATCGGCAACCGCTTGGGCCGCTTCGGGCGGTACGCAAATCACGGCGACCGTCGCCGGAACGATCGGTTCGTCCAGTGACTTCACCACGTGACCGACGATGCTCGTGCCCACGACGTCGGGATCGTTGTCGTACAGCGCGGCGAGTCGCGCACCGCGGATGAGAAAATTCGTCGAATTCACCAGCGCGCGACCAAGGTTGCCGATACCGACGACGATCACGTCGTACTGACGGTCGTGACCCAGCGCCTCGGCGATGCGCTCGTTGAGGACCCGGACGTCGTAGCCGGCACCTCGAGTGCCGAAGGATCCGAGCCCCGCGAGGTCGCGTCGCACGGTCGTCGCGGTGACGCCCGCCAGTTCCCCGATCTGTTGGGAGTCAATGCGATTGAGACCGTGCGACGTCCAACTCTCGGCGATGCGTTGGTACACCGGCAGACGCGCGATGGTCGGTTCGGAGAGTTTCCTCGGTCGAAGACGCGGGGTCGCCATGTCGTTACGCTCCTTGGACCCTCAGCGACCCATTTGTCGACTGCGATCCGCGGCGGCGGCCACGGCGTCGATGAACGCCGAACGAACCGCGCGACTTTCCAGCGTGCGCAGTCCCGCGGCGGTCGTGCCACCCGGGGACGTCACTTGATGGCGAAGCTCTTCGGGCGTCTCGCCCGTTGACGTCAGGAGCGCAGCTGAACCTTCGAAGGTCCCAACGACGAGCTGGTGGGCGACGTCGCGCGAGAGGCCCTGGTGCACACCGGCCTCGATCAATGCCTCGATCACCAGGTACAGGTACGCCGGCATCGGCCCCGAGAGTCCGGTCACGGCGTCGATGTTGCGTTCGGTCACGCGAACGACCGTGCCGACGGCGCCCAGGATCGATTCGGCCCAGTCCAAGTCTTCCTTGGTCACGTGCGCGCCACCGGCGATTGCGCTCACGCCCTTACGCACCAGCACTGGAGTGTTGGGCATCGAACGAATCACGGCAATGGGCGACGGCAGCGTCGCTTCGATGCGCGCCGTCGACAGACCGGCGACGACGGACAACAATCGCATGGCGCCCATCGCGCCCGCCAATCTCGTGACGGCCTCGGCGTGCTCGGGCTTGACGCAGACCACGACCCCGCTGGCCTCGTCGACGTGCTCGATCTCGAGGGACGCGATGATCGCGACGCCCGGGAGACGGAGAACGAGAGCGTCGCGCTGCTCCACGGAGGTCTCGACGACCGCCAGTTCGCTCGTGGGACACCACTTCGCGTCCACCAGTCCTTCGGCGAGGGCCGAGCCCATACGCCCACCGCCAACAATGATTAACTTATACGCCACGATTGAACGCTACAAGGTTGTCACGAGGACTTCCTTCGACGGCGATAGAGCGACGAGAGACCTATCGTCATCGCGGTCGGATAAATCTCCTCGACGTACGTGAGCGTCGCGCCGACGACTTCGTCGAGTCGTTCCTTCGTCAGCTCCAGGATCGGAATCTGCGCCATTAGATAGATACCGTCTTCCGGTCCGATCGCGAGGTGCAACTCGCGCAATTCCGCGTTCTTCACCAATAAATAGCGATACAAGGTCTCGCGGTTCCCCTCCGGTGCCGGCGTGACTTCCGTTTCGACGTGGACCGTTCGCTGTCGCAGCGACAGCCACAAGGTGATGACGTCTTTTTCTTCACCCTTCAGGCGAATGAGCCAGTGGAAATGTCCCCGGACATCGGGCAGCGGTTGGTGTTCAACGCCCAAAAGTGCACTCGCGTGCCACTGCTGCGCCCACGTCGACACGGTCTCATCAAGTTCTCGAGCTGAGTCCGCGTCGCCTAAGGGAGCTCGAGTCACGTCAACAGCGAACGAGCCCCGAGAGCGCCAACTCCTCCGTCAGGTCAGCGAGGGACTTCGCGGCCGAACGCCAGGTGTAGCGCCGAGCGAGCAGGACCGCGGCGTTGGACATCGTCGTCGCGTTCTGTGAATCGAGCGTGACCTCAACGGCGTCGGCCCAGACCTTGGGGTCACGTTCGTCGATCAAGAATCCCGTGACTCCAGGCTCGATCAACGTCATGAGGCCACCGACGTCACTCGCCACGACCGGCGTGCCGCAGGCCGAGGACTCCAACGCCACGAGTCCGAAGCTCTCGGAACGGCTCGGCACGAGCGTGACGTCCGACGCGCGCATCCAGGTCGAAAGCAGTTGGTGGGACTGGGGGGCGACGAAACTCACGTGATCAATCACGCCCGCCTCCTCGACCCGACGATGGAGCAGGGCGAGCGTCGCACGGCCGTCCGGTCCGGACGGGCCTCCGACAATGGCCAACATGGCGTTGCGGCCACGCGCGCGCAGCTCAATCAACGTCTCGAGGGCCAGGTCGACGCCCTTCAGCGCCTGAAGGCGACCCACGAAGAGCAACATCGAGTCCTCCCCTTTGATGCCCAGCGCGCGTCGGGCCTGGGGTCGGTAACCCGGAGCGAAAAACGCGTGTTCGACGCCGAGGGGCACGACGTGGACTCGCGCGGGATCGGCGTTGTAGAAGCGCACGAACTGTTCGGCCTCAACCGCACAACTGGCGAGGACGGCGTCGGCGCAGGCGAAGATCGCCGCCTCCTGGAAGGCCCGGTCCTCGGATTCGCCTTCGTAGAGTTCGGCCTTCACGCGCTCGAGCGTGTGGAAGGTCATGATGAGCGGGATACTCAGTTCGTGCTTGAGCCGGTGACCGGCCAGACCACTCAGCCAGTAGTTCGCGTGGATGGCGTCGGGGGTCCCGTGACAGCGAAAGAGCGTCGCGACCGAGTCGGTGAACTCCGCGACGTGATTCGTTAGGCCCTCGCGATCGAGCGCGGCGGCCGGGCCGGCCGTGACGTAGTGGACGCGAAAACCGGGCTCCACGTGCACCGTGTCGCGCACCTGGGTGTTGTCGCGACGGGTATAGACGTCCACGTCGTGCCCGAGACGGGCCAGGGCGCTCGAGAGTTCGCGGACGTAGACGTTCATGCCCCCGCCGTCGCCCGTTCCGGGCTGGGCCAGAGGCGACGTGTGATACGAGAGCACCGCGAGTCGAGCCACGGGGGCATCCTACCGGCGTTAGCCCTGATTCAACGGGGGAATCCCCTAGGTGCTCGACTGCGAAAGCACGATGTAGGCCACGTCGCGAGCATCGACGAGCCCAAAATCTCGGGAGTCCGTCGAGGCCGCGGCGTTATCGCCTCGCAAGTCCAAGCGTCGACCGACACGCCCGACGCAGCGCTTCAACAGCCATCGATTGGCGTCGCGCGGGTCCCGAACCACCACTACGTCACCGGTTCGGACCGGCCGCCAACGTCGCAACGCCGTAAGTCGTTCGCCCGGGAGATACGTCGGCGCCATGGACGAACCCTCGACGGTCACGCGTCTAAGAAAGAACTCCAGGAGCGGTTCCATTTCAGTGAACGATAGACGAGGGCCGTGACTAACCTTCGTTTGGAAATAGGGTTTGTGCTGACGCCACAACGAACAACAATCGAAAGGTGAAGCTATGACGCTTCTGACACGTATTAACGCACTACTGGACGCTTCGACGAAGCCGCTCGTCGCGTCCGCGCACTGCGACCTGCCCTGTGGTGTCTACGACCCGGCGCAAGCCAAGATCGAAGCGCAATCAGTGAAGGGCTGCATGGAGAAGTACAACGCGTCGAGTGATGAGGACTTCAAGATTCGCGCGACGTTCATCAAAGAAGAGCGCGCCGAACTCGTGAAGCACCACCTCTGGGTGTTGTGGACCGACTACTTCAAGGTCGATCACTTGAAGGCCTACCCGAACCTGCACGACCTCTTCTGGATGGCGACCAAGAGCGCCGGCGAAGCGAAGAAGACCAACGACGTCAACGTCGCCGACCGTCTCTTGAGCGAGATCGACGCCATCGCCGAGATCTTCTGGGCCACGAAGAAGTAGGTCCAAGAGCGAAAAATCACGGTGGCTTCAGCCACCGTGATTTTTTTCGAATCGCTAGGCGAGTTCGGGGTGAGCCGGACAGTTCGCGAGCAGTGGACTCGCCACGAGCACGCTCTCTTCGATCGGCGTCTGGCACACCTGGCACGTTCGATACGTCCCGTTTCGAAGTCGTTCGAGCGCGCGGTCAACGTCGTTCAACGACGATTCGATGGCGCTGACACTCTCGTTGGCGAACTCAGGCATAGCTCCAAACTACCTGGCCGCTACGCCGGCTCGACCTAACTCCTGGCGCCATACCAATGCGCTCGACGTGCCAGCCGCCATCCGTCCCGGGACCGTCGCGACGACGTTGGCGAGAACGAGCGTGCCGACGACGATAAGGACATTGACGAGTCCCGGCACACTCGCCGCGCGCACCTCGTCGATCTCGTAGGAGAAGAGGATCCAAAGGACGCATCCGAGGACGTTGCCAATCACCCCGCCATTGAGTAGGGCAATACTCGACTGCCACGCCACGGCCGCCGCGAGCTGCCGGCGAACAAAACCGAATGTCTTGAGGAGGGCGAGTTCGCGGCGCCAACGGCGAACAGAGGCCACCAGGATGAGCGCCAGAGCGACAACCGCACCCATGGCGAGTCCGGCTGCGCGGCTCAACGGTCTCGCCATGGTCGTGATCCTTCGGAACTGATCGGACGGAAAGGCAGATTTTGTATGAAACGTTTTCAAGTGCGTCGACTTTCTCAGAATTCTCGTTCACTTTGGAAGAGTTAGTAGGCTCCCTTGGGCCAAGAATCAATGGCGTGTTTATCGTTGAAGGGCGAGAAAGGAATCACTCCGCTCACTCAATGCGATGGCACACCACCAAGCTTCGGGCCGCTAGCTCATCGGGAAGAGCAGGGGACTTTTAATCCCAAGGTGCCGGGATCGAGACCCGGGCGGCCCACTTTATGAATCTGAACGTTCACGCTCGTGGACCCCAACGGTCGCGGTGCCTTGGAAGGAAAGTCGAAGATTTTCGAATTGCTCGCCTTTTGGCAAACCACCCCTGCTTTGGTTCTGTAATACGTCGCGCACGGCTACAGGCCTCACTTTAGGCCTCCGATTTCTACAACACTGGAACACGAGCGACGACCCCGCCTTGGAGATGATTGAGCTTCAGCAAACCCGTCACGTTTCACTCGAGAACACCGTTCGACCAAACCGAAGAGAGGCGACACCAGACTTCGCTTCCAAATTCGACTGGTTGGCCCAACCGATGGTTCGCNNAGTCTCTTTCGGTGCATCCGTGCGAGCACTGGGCTCTTAGCGTCGACGTAATCGTGGACTTCAACGGATGACTTTCCATCCAAGGGTCGCAAAATCCGGCCAACGTACTGGACAACTCTTCCTCGAAAGGCGATTGGGAAGGCCATGAATACCGTATCGAGCGGCGGACAATCAAACCCTTCGCCAAGGAAGCTGCCGGTCGCCGCGAGGACGAGCCCGCCTCGCTTGGACGCGTCGTCCAGGTCCGCCATGACCTTGGCACGAGCCTTCTTNNGACGACCGACGAGAGATGCTCAGTCCACTGCGTCAAAACGAGACAGTTCCTGCCATTTGCAGCTGCGGCGACCACGTCGTCGCAGATTGCCTTCGTTCGGTCCTCGTCATCCACCAGTGCGCGAAATAGCTCCTGGATGTGCGTGAGGTCATCGCTCACTTCAAGATTCGTCTGGTGCACAATGAGTTCTCGGCTGAAGTCGTTCTCTGCGTCAACCTTCTCATCCATCCGGTGGCGAATCGGCCCGCAATACATGTTGATCAGGCCCTGGAGTCCATCGCGCCGGTAAGGCGTAGCGGTTAGACCGAGCCAGCGTCGGGCGCGGATCTGCTTGACACATCGCTCGAACGTCACGGCTGGGACGTGATGGCATTCGTCAACGACGACCAGGCCATAACGGCTCGACATCTCGTCAAGATCCTCGCGTCGAGCGAGACTTTGCGCCATCGCGATGTCGATGATGCCGGTGGTCTTGTTCCGACCTCCACCAACCTGCCCTATCTCCTTCGCGGCCAGACCCAGATGAGTTGCCAATCTCTC
>PKYQ01000031.1 GCA_003133685.1 Acidimicrobiaceae bacterium | reverse complement strand
GCCGAGAGGCCAAAAGCAGTCATCTAATGCTTTCATTGAGAGCCTGTACGGGGACATCTAGCGGACGGTTCATTGCAAATTGAATAGTTAGCGGCGGTGGGCCTGTCTGGTTCCAGGACATAAGCGGCGGTGGGCCGACGTGAACCCGCACGCAGTGAGGTGAGGCAAGAGTAGGGGAGTGTTCGCCGGTGATCGGAGACGTCAGTGGGCTAGTGACATGCCCAAGACGAACATCCCAGAACAAAGCAGTGGGGTAGTAGTGACAAGTGCCGCCGCATAGCCCCAGTGATGTTCGCGCTGGAGAATAACTGGAACTGCAAGAGCGGAAGAGAAGGTAGTCAATCCCCCGCAAAATCCAGTCAACACAATTGCACGAATATGTGCGTCGCTTGTTCCAACTATACGATATGCGGCGTAGCCGGCGATGCCGGTTCCTAGTGCATTCGCAGCGACTGTTGCCCAAGGTCGACTAGTCGGGTGACTTCGTCTGGCAAAATACTCGAACAGATATCGAACCACGCAGCCAAGAGCTCCAGCGACAGAAACGAGTAAAAGTGTCATGCTCGGCGCCGATGTCGACCCAACCCGAGCACGCCCGCAAAAAGGCCCGCTGCAATGGCCCCTATGGCCACTAAAAGACAGCCGCCTATGGAGAGGTGCCAGATGGCGGCAAAATCGACGAAGAGGCCCGAGTAGGACGTGAGCCCCCCCAAGAACCCGGTAACGAGTACCAGACGCATTGGATCGGCCGGGTCGTGATGCTTGAGGCGGTGTCGCAGGAGGTCGGTCGCGACGTAGACACCANNCCTCGAGGCACGGCGTACACATTCATCTTCAACAACAAGTCTCGAATCAACGTTCCAACGGCGCCGCCGAGTGCCACGATCAGCACGGCGAGGCCTAATTGTTTTGGGGAGAGGGTGATGTGAGAGGGCATCAGTACTACGAAACTACTTTGGGGGGGATTACTGTTGGCTGATTACGAGGTGTTTGACAGCGCTGAATTCTGTGTGACTGCGAATTAGAACGTAACTTTACATAACGTACATTATCGGCGTTACAGTGAGAATTCGCTGTTATACTCCTCGGTATGCGTCGGCTACTTTGTGTTGCTCTGTTCCTGGCAACCAGTATGGGGATGATTGTGATTCCGGCGGCGGCCGACAGTTCTTCTGGCAAGGTGTTGCTCTCGTTTGATTACAGCGACAACAGCGCGCCCGCGTCAGTTTCAAATGGTTCCTTCAACGTCATCGTCGACGTTTTGCCTGGCGACGCGACGGGACTCGTCAGAATGTTCGCGATAGCACCGACGAGCACGAACGACTCGAGCATTGTCTGCCACTTCCAGTGGATCAATCAGAGTCAGGCCGAGTGCGCCTTTAACTTCCCGGACAACGGCGTGTGGGCGATTCACGCGCAGTACGTGCTCGGTCCTCAGACCGACGTCGTCGGTGTCGCCGTGACGAACCTTCGCGTTCTCAACTAATCGAGGACCTCGGGGTCCGTTCAAGTTTCGATTCCTCTGGTGAGACCCTCTCAAGGGCATGTCTCAAGTGATGGTTGAGGTCTTTGACGCCGACGAGGCGCTCGTGATCGCCCACACGATGCACCCAGAACTCCCCCGTCCTCGCGTCGCTCTCCCTTCCCGCCAGTACGTGACCCTCCGAAACCCGATAGGTGGTGGTTTACACTGCGCAGATGAGTTCTCTCTTTGACGTGAATGGCAAGGTCGTACTGGTGACCGGCGGAAGTCGCGGTATCGGCGAGATGATTGCGCGAGGTTTCGTCGAAGCTGGTGCCAAGGTGTACATCTCTTCTCGCAAGGCCGACGTCTGTGACGCGCTGGCCAAGGAGCTTTCCGAAACTGGATCGTGCACTTCCCTACCGGCCGACCTCTCCACCGAAGTCGAATGCCAACGTCTCGCCAACGAGATCGCCGCACGCGAAGACCATCTCGACGTCCTCGTCAACAACGCCGGCGCGACCTGGGGCGCGCCCATGGACGACTACGACGAGAAGGCCTGGGAGCGAGTCCTCGCGCTCAACGTGAAGGCCGTCTTTCACGTGACGAAATTCTTGCGCCCGCTGCTCGACGCCAAGGGCACGGCTGAGAGTCCGTCGCGGGTGATCAACATTGGCTCAATCGACGGCATCCACGTCCCGACGATGGACACGTTTGCGTACTCGGCTTCCAAAGCCGCCGTCCACCAACTGACGCGACACCTCGCCAAGAGTTTGGCGCCGAAGATCACGGTGAACGCGATTGCGCCGGGGCCGTTCCCTTCGAAGATGATGCGTTCCACCCTCGAGGAGCTCGGCGACGAGATCGCCAAGGCGGCCCCGATGAAGCGCATCGGTCAACCGTCCGATATTGCGGGCGCGGCGATTTTTCTGGCGTCACCAGCCGCGAGTTACATCACCGGCGTCATTCTTCCCGTCGACGGCGGCATCGCGACCCTGGCTTAACTCTTGGGCTGTGTGCCCAGGGTGACGCTGATCGTCAGGTGGCGCTTTCCACGCACCACATGCAGCGTTATGACGTCGCCGGGTCGCAGAGCCGAAACGACACTACCGACGTCTTGCGAACTGCCAATCGACGACTTGTTGATTCCGACGATGACGTCACCTTGCTTCACGCCGGCGGCCGCTGCTCCCGTCCCCGAGATAACGCTCATGACCACGGCGCCTGTGGAGACCGTGAATCCGTATTCCTGTTGCAACGACGGCGTCATCGACGTGATCTCCACCCCAATGAAGGCACCGTGATTGACGACACTCTCACCGGCTTCGAGCTGCTTCAGGAGCGACTCGATCGTGGCGTCGGGTATGGCGAAGCCGATGTTCTGCGCGCTCGTCCCGTCGGGCAGCGTTCCGGCGACGGCGGTATTCATGCCGATAACGTCACCGCTCGAATCGAGTAACGGACCACCGGAGTTGCCGGGGTTGATAGCGGCGTCGGTCTGAATCATGTTGTTGAGGGTCTCGCTCGAGGAAGTAGAACCTGCCGTAACGGTGCGACCGAGCGCTGAAACAATTCCCGAGGTGACGGTCGGCGTGCCCGCCGCGAGTCCGAGCGCGTTGCCAATTGCAACGACAGCGTCGCCAACGACGAGATCATTCGAGTTGCCAAAGGTCACCGGTTTCAGGCCCGACATGTTGTTGATCCGAATGAGGGCCACGTCATCAATTGGATTGGTTCCAATGAGTGTTGCGGGCAGCGCTTTGGTCGATCCGGTGCGGGTGACCGTAATCGTTCCGCCGTTGACGGCGGCCGCAATCACGTGATTATTTGTGATGACGAGCCCATCCTTGTTTATGACCATTCCCGTGCCTTGATCCTCACCGCCCTGACCTTTCACGTCAATTGACACGATGGAGGGCAACGCCTTATTGATCAGCTTCGGAATACTCATTCCACCGGGGAGATAGCCGGCGCCCGGTTTGTTGGTGACCGCATCGATGGTCACTCCCCCGGGTCCGGAGTTCGACGTTGACGCGTAGTGACCGGCCAAACCGCCCACCAACGCCGCGACCAACAGTAAGGACACCCTCGTTGACCAGAGAGAACGCTTCGCTGGTCGCACTGAAGGCTGCGACGAGAGCGGCACGACGTCGAGAGCCTGAGCGGAACTCTCGAACGACGCAGAAGGAACATCGTTGATGGCTTTCGCGCCAGTTGCGTCAATTCGAGGTGGACTGCTCGACGTGACAGTTTCGGTCTCGATAACCTCACTCGGCGTCGGTTCGGCGCCGTAGCCGGGAAGATCATTCATGCGAACATGCTAGGCACTCAATCTAAAAAGCACCTAAATGCGCTCGAAATGTTTGTTTATCGATGGTCGGCTAGATTAGAGACCCTATGTCGCGTCGTATCGAGATTGAAATCACGAGTCTGAACGGCGACGTGGCGACGTGGCGCGCCGCAGGTGCCAAGTTGCCCAAGGGTGTTCTCAATTCTTCGCTGGTGCCCGGCGGACCGGTCGTTGGCAATGTCTATCGAGCCGACGTCGAACAGTACATGGAAGGCATCGAGATTCTTTCGGTGATGGCGCCCAAGACGGCCTCACCGGTAGACCCGCGCAATGAGCGCCTCGAACTCATTCCAACCGTGAAGACTGGCCCGGACGTTGTCGTGACGTACGCGCCCAAGGGCCGCGGAGGCTCGCGTCGCGAAGGAGCCGACACTCGCCGTGAGGGCGGCCCCAGTCGACGTGAGGGCGGTCCCGGTCGTCGTGAGCCGAGTTCCGGACGCCGTGAGACTGGACTCGGTCGTCGCGAGAGTGGTTCGGCCAAAACCGAAGGCACTGAGACTCGAGAGTCATCGGCGCGCCCGGAGCGGACCAAGCGTCCGCCCAGAAATCCCGTCGATCGGGAGGCGTCGTCGTCAACTCCCGGTGAGCGACCGGCACGCGGACCGCGCACCGATCGCCCGGCACGCGGCGCACGACCGCCCCGGCCCGAACGCCCCGTCGGGCCCGTTCAGCCACCAATGACGACGACGCACCGTAATTCGCTGCTGGCAACGCTTTCGCCCGAGCAACTTCCCGTCGCCGAACAACTGTTGCGGGGCGGCATGCCGTCGGTTCGTGCCGCGGTCGCCGAACAAAACAAGAACGCCACTGCGCAGGATCGCCCGACGATCGACGCCGTCACGATTGACCGCATCGCCGAGAATCTCCTGGGCAAGACCAACCTCGCTCTGTGGAAGGACCGTGCCGCGGGCGCCATCGGCGCGGGACGCGAACTACGACTTCGCGACCTTCGTGCGGTCGTCACCTCGGCGAAGACCGTGTCCTTGGACGAAGAGGCTCGCGCGCAACTGAAGGAACTTCAAGTATCGCTGACCGCGCGACTAGAGCACTTGCGAACGCAGTGGAACGCAAAACTCGAATCGGCGATTGAGTCGAAGAACGTGAAAGAGGCACTCGCGCTCGTCGCTCGCCCACCGGACATGTCAACGCGTGTCAGCGCTGACACGGCGGTCAGGGTCGTCGCCATTACTTCCGAGGCCCTCAACGCCGAAGCCGATCCGACACTCTGGAATGAGATCGTCGCGTTGACCATCGACACCTCCATTCGTCGAAACGTGAAGCCCCTGGGCATTCCGAATGATGAGTCGTGCAAGGCAGTCGCCATTCACAACGCGGGCGCGATTCCCGAGTTCGCGAAACTGCTCGGCATGAAGGTCCCGCCGCCGCCGCCGCCGACACGAATCACGCGCCGTCCGACGACGCGTCGTCCGCCTACTCGCCGCGCATCGTAAGGAGACGGGCCTTCCAACCGAGGGACTCGTAAAGGGACTTCATCCCCCGATCCCCCGGCAGGGCCAAGCCATCTTTCGGTGGGTGCTCCCCCGCCGCCAGAGCCTGCAGCAACGTCGTCGCGACGTGTTGTCGACGTTCGTCGTGGTGAACGAAGACACCTTCCACTACCTCGTCACGGACGAGCGCGAAACCGATAAGTCTCTCCTCGTTGCCGATGGTCCACAAAGCTCCTTGCTCGACGACGTCCTCAAGTAACGCATCGTTGTCAACCTCACGGCGGATCGTGTTGTAGAGCTCGGGACCACCACGATGACTGGTGAGTCGTTTTAACGCGTGCTCCCAGAGATCACGAAGTTCGTCCGACGTGGAACTCGCCCGAAGGACCTGCACGTCAACTTCTACGTGATGGACGGAGCCGCGACCGTCGAGTGCTCACACACAGTCACGACAGAGCATGCTGGCTCGGTCCGAGAGCTGGCTCGTCTTCTTCAATAGGCGACACAACGAACAACGAAATTCGTCATCCTGCTTGGGCAGAATGGTTTCGGCCGGGTCAACCAGGGTGTCGACTTCGCCGGGTGCCTCTTCGTCATCTTCGGGCGTGGAGGTGCGCCGGATGGTCTCAGCAAGTACCTCGTCAAGTGCCAATTCGATGTCAGCGTCGTCGACCACGTCGTCATCTTCGACCACGACGACCTCGGGCACCACGTCCTCATCTTCGACTTCTGCGACGTCCTCAACCTCAACCACGTCCTCAACCTCGACGTCTTCGACGTCTTCACCATCCTCGACGTCTGCATCCTCTACGTCTTCGAGGTCCTCCTCGCCAATGGTCGCTTCGTCGAAGCCGTCGGCGAGCTCCTCTTCTTCGAATACTTCATCTGTATTGGTGTCACTAGACATAAATCCCTCTTCTATAGCGCTGGCATTGTAGAGCCTTTTGGACCCGGAGTGACCCCAAATGGCATAAACAATGCCTAAGGATGAGAAAAACTACCGTTTAAGGCGATTTCGCTCCGCGGCGCGCTCCGCTTCGAGTCGTTCGAGATCGGTGTCGGAGAAATCGACGTATTTCATGGCGTCGGCGATTAACTCGTGACCGGCGACCGCTCGCACCAGTCGGGCCATCTCCTGGGCAACGCGCCGGTAGCTCGGGTGGCCCTGAGGACTCGATCGAAGTTCAATGAGGTGCATCGCCTCGCGGGCGTTCATCTGCATGACGTAGCGGATGCGAAAGGCCAGGGCCACGGCGTACTGCGCCTGTTCCGGGAACTCACGGCGTAGGTCGTAGTAGAGCTCGGCGGAGTGACGGAGCGACTCCTCGTAGCGATCAGCCAGGCCAGCCTCTTCGATGACGTCGGGAACGTCGTAGCCCAGGTCGGCCGTGAGGGGCTGCCATTCGATCGTGAGGAGTCGATGGCGTTGGAGGTCACGGAACGCGCCGTAATCGGTCACGAGTTCAAAGCGGTAGTCCGTGCGCTCAAAGGCCCGTCCCGGACGGTGACGGCGATTCTTGCGTTCCCCGACGTACGCGGCCATCAACGATTCGCGCTCACGCGCCGACATCGACGCCACGCGTTTTTCCGACTCGTCGTGCGAGATCGTCGAGTTGCCAAAGACGATCGCTTCGAGCACTCTCGTCTCACCGTCGGGATCGAATGCGACGAGTCGCACCTGTTCAGCCGGTTCGTCCTCGACGACCGATTCCCACATCGACGCGACGAGATCTCGCGTGGCGCTCTTGGTCTCGGACATGTAGGTCGACCACGCGACGCCGCGCTCGGGCACGTTGACTCGTTTCAAAAACGAGGGAATCACTTTCACGAGTTCATCGAACATGAGCTGTCCGTAGAGACGGACCTCGAGAAGCGGGTGCGCGCGCATGTGTAGAAGTAGAGATTCGTAGGCCTGACCGGAGGCGTAGATACCGAGATTGGAGAGGGCGCTCGCCGGTAACAGGCCCCGCGTCGCGTCGAGCGCCTTCGCGCGAATGGCCTGGCGGTAGACGAAGTCAGTATCCTCCGGCGTCTTCGGGAACTTCTTTGTCAACCACTCCGTCAGAATCGGCAACAGTTCGGCGTAGGTATCGAACATGCGATCCATCTCACCGACGTAGCGTGCGCCGAAGCGCGACTCGAGCAGTTCGTGGTCACGATAAAAGCGGTAGTGGCCATTGGTAAAGCGCCGGTCGTAGCCGAGATAGCGCGTGGACTGTTCGAGGTAGCTCATGAGGCGCCCCCACTCGAGGACTTTGGTGAGTATGTTGCTCGCCTGTTCACACGCCAGGTGTACGCCACCCAACTGGGCCACCGAGTCGTCGCCGTATTCGACGAAGATCCTCTGGTAGAGCTCGTCGGCGCGCTCGAGCCCGACGGTCGCGTCGATCGAGGCGTCGCCCGACAGATCGAGGTCGCCGACGAATTCATCCAAGAACAGTCGACGCAGGCTCTTGGAGGACCTCGAATAGCGTGCGAACAACGCTCCCTTCACGACTTCGGGCAGATTGACCAGCGCGAAGACCGGGCCTTCGAGGTTGGTGAAATAGCGACGCAGGATGGCGACTTCGGCGTCGGTGAACTCTTCGGCGAAGTAGGCGTGCATGGAATATCGAGGCTAGAGGCGAAATCAGGCCCGGGGGTGGACGCTCGAATAGCCCGCCACGACACTGCGAAGGACCGCGTCACGGGCCTGGGCGGCGATCTCGGCGACCGAAGTGAGGTCGCTCATCCGGGCCAGTTGTTCGCAGAGATCGGCTACCTGTTTGGCGTTTCGCACGAAGTCTCCGGGTGACGTCTGACCAATCTCGACGTCGGCGAGGTCCAGCACGGTGCCGAGCGACGCGCCCCGAGCCCAGGCCGCGATGGTCGTGGCGAATTTGCCGTCCGGCTCCTTCGCGCTCGGCACCTTGAAGCGGTTCTCGATCTCTTGGATGGCCGCCGCTGTGAGAGCGATTTCGGACAGTCGGTCGTTCAGATCGCCCCGGCGCTGTTGACCGAGTCGGTCGTGCAGGTTGCGCTTCTTCTTCGTGGTCACCTGTCGCGAGGCGTTGGCGGGACGACCGGCTCGTTTGGATTCGAAGACGAAGCAGGACAACAGACCGGCCAACTGGGCCGGCTCAAGTCCCTCGAAGACACCGGCGGTGATCGACTCGGCGATGAGGAGATCACAATCGTGATAGATCGAACGCAGGAGCTGACCTTGTGTGGTGAGGTGCCAACCCTGGGCGTAGCCGAGCTCTTCGAGGACGTGATGGCGCGCGACCATCTGGTCGCCGAGCGGCCGTTTGTTGCCCGTCGGTCGATGATCGGTCTCGAACTGCGCGAAGGAACGCTGCACGACTTCGAGCGCCGTCTCGTAATCGAAGTGATTGATCAGATTGGCGGTGAAGTTGTACGTCGGTCGAAACGACGAGTGCAGATCGGACGGCGGCGCGAGCGCGACTCGTCCCACGTCCACGAGTGCGACGTCGGTCGCGAAACAGACGATCGCGTGGCCCTCGTCGTCGAGTCCTCGTCGACCGGCGCGACCCGTCATCTGTGAGAACTCCGCGCTGGTGAGAAACTTGCGACCGGCGTCGGAGTACTTCGAGAATCGCTCCAACGCCACCGAGCGCGCCGGCATGTTGACGCCCAACGCGAGCGTTTCGGTGGCGAAGACGACCGCGAGCAGATTCAACTCAAAACAGGTTTCGACGATTTCGCGAAAGGCGGGCACCATCCCGGCGTGGTGCATCGCGAGACCTCGTCGCAGACAGTCAATGAAGTCGGCGTACTCGAGGGCTTTTAAATCGTCGTCGGAGAAGTCGACGAGCCGCGACTGGGCAATGGCCTCGATGTCGCGCCGCTCCTCGGGCGTGGTGAACATGAGTCCGTCACGTCGACACTGGTGAGCCGCGTCGTCACACGCCGCTCGAGAGAAGATGAACACGATGACCGGCAGTAGGTCCTCACGCTCGAGGGCGTGAAGGAGCTCACTTCGTCGCGGGGCACGAAACGGCGGCGGTGGCGCACTGGACTTGGGCCCCTTCCACTTCGGACCCGGTCGAAACTTTCTGGTCGCCTTCATGAGATTGTCGATGCGACGCGCCTCGTCCGAGAGCCGCTCGCCGTCGAGCAGGTCGACGATTTCGACGGCCGCCTGACCTCGGCGCATCACCGCCAAATGGTTGTGCAATTGGATTGGACGCTCGTTCTCCACGATGATCGCGGTCGCTCCGCGCACTTCGGCGAACCACTCCCCGATGAAATTCGCGTTGCCAATCGTCGCGGAAAGAGCGACGAAGCGTACGGCGGCGGGCGTGAGGATGATGACCTCTTCCCATACGCCGCCGCGAAAAGGATCCTGCAAGTAGTGAACCTCGTCGAGCACCACGAGGCCCAGCGTGTTGAGTTGGTGCGATTCGGTCAGCAGCATGTTGCGTAGGACTTCGGTCGTCATGACCACGACGTCGGCGCTGGCGTTGATCGACACGTCACCGGTGAGCAGACCGACGCGGCGCTCGCCGTAGAGGGCGCAGAGTTCGCCGTATTTCTGATTGGAGAGCGCCTTCAGTGGCGTGGTGTAAAAGGCTCGTTCCCCACGCTCGAAGATGCGACCGATGGCGTAATTGGCGATGAGGGTCTTGCCCGAACCGGTCGGCGCACTCACCAATACGTTGACGTGCTCGTCGACCGCGTCGATCGCCTCTACCTGGAATCGATCGAGTCCGAAGGCGAGGCTGTTCAGGAATCGACCGCGGTAATCGCCGTCGGTCACTTCTTCAACAACTTACCGACGCCGATAGCGATGAAGTAAAACACCGTGAGCGGTAGCGCCAGGGCCAGCATCGAGAGCGGGTCGCCACTCGGCGTGAAGACTCCCGAGGCGACGGTGATGGCGATCAGCGTATAGCGCCAATAATGCAGCAGTTGCGCGGGGGTGACGATGTTGGCCATCTCCAACGCGACGAGCACCACGGGGAATTCAAAGGTCACGCCGAAGATGAACATCATCAACAAGAACAGCGTCAGGTACTGATTGGGGTTGTACTCGGTCAAGAGTGACTTGCCACCAATGGATTCGAGGAATTGAATGGCGTGACCAAAGCTGAAGTAGGCGACCGTCATTCCCGAGATGAAGAACAGCAATGAGGCCGAGACGAACGGGATGATGTAGCGGCGCTCGCGGGCCTTGAGTCCCGGCGTGATGAAACGCCACAGCTGCCAGAAGAGGACCGGGGAGGCGAAGAGCAGCCCGCCGAAGAAACCGATCTTTATGCGCAACGTCAGTCCATCCAACGGATTCGTGACCAGGAAGGTACAGCCCTTGTGGGCCACGTCGCGAGCGGCGCAGTACGGCTCTTGGAGCACGTGCAGTATCTGCGGATAGAAAATGAAGGCGACAACGCCGAAGAGCGACACGGTGATCGCCGAGACGAGGAAGCGGTGACGTACCTCGGCGAGGTGTTCGGCCAGCGTCATGCCGGACTGGGCTTTACTGAATCGAGACACTTGACCTAGTTCAGCGACGGATCAGGTGGCACGGTCGAATTTTCTGTTCGCGCAGCGACCGGCCGACTCGGCGGGGTGATGAGTGGCGCCACCACAGTCTCGGGCGGCGCAGGTGGCGCGTTCTTCCTCACCTCAGCGGCCTCTTTCGCGTCGACCTGATCGGAGAGTTGATTCAGCAGGTTGATCGGACTTCGTACGATTCGCGCGATGTCACCGGTGCTGGGCAGGTCGGGAATGACCTCACGGACTTCGCTCTCGACCCGCTCCTGAAGACGCTTGAGCGCCCGCCAACTCGAACCGAGACGATGCGCCACTTCGGGCAACTTGTCGGGACCCAGCAAGAGCAAGACGACGGCCACAATCACCATGATCTTGACGGGACTAAGGAACATCAGACCATTGTAGGTCGGTATCTAAAGAAATCCGATGCGGGAAAGTGGCCAGATCCGCACGAAGGCCTTGCCGATGATGTCCGAGCGCGGCACGGTCCCCCACACGCGACTGTCGCACGAATTCGAGTGATAATCGCCCATCATGAAGTACTGATTAGCCTTCAACGTGATGGGCGTGATGGCCGTACCGAGCGGCTCGGTGTGGGTCCACGTCTCATCCAACGGCTGGTTATTGACGTAGATCGTGTTGCCCTTGGACTTGAGCGAGTCACCGGGTACACCGATGACTCGCTTCACGAAGTCGATGACGGGTTCGGTTTCTTGACATAACGCGGCTGCGCCTGGCGGAGCTTTGAACACGACGATGTCACCAACGTGAATCGTGCCCCAGGTGATGGCCAACTTATTCACGATGATGCGATCACCGATTTGTAAGGTCGGCTCCATCGAAGCCGAAGGGATGAAGAAGGTCTGGAACGCGTAGGTGCGCATTAAGAACGAAACCAGGACCGCGATGACGATGATCGCGGTCCACTCAATCAGTACGCGCCGCCGAGGTTTTGATTGTTTCGCGGGAGGCGTCGGATCCGACGGTGCCTCGGACGTCAATAGGCCCGTGGAATCTTGGGGGGTCGAGTCAGACACTTGTCAAGATTAGTCGCTCAACCGTGGCGCTCTAAGGAGAGCAGGAGTTTCTGGAATCGCTCGTCGGTGCTCTTGAAGGGATCCTTGAGCAACACCGTGCGCTGCATCTCATCGTTCAACTTCAAGTGGACCCAGTCCACGGTGTAGTCGCGACGCCACTCCTTCGCGGCTTTGATGAAGGTGCCCCGCATGTGCGCGCGTGTCGTCGGCGGGGGCGTGTGCGTAGCCGTGGCGATCTCTTCATCGCTCACTATTCGACGAAGGTGCCCGCGGGCTTGACGCCGATAGTAGAGACCGCGTTCAAAACTGGTGTCGTGATACAGCAGGTCGATGAGCGCGATCTTGGGATCACTGAGTTCGACGCCGCTGCGCTCGCGCTCTCTTTCGATGATCTGCAGCTTGGCGATCCAGTCGACGCGGTCCGCCAGCCCCATGGGATCGTTGCGATACTGCTCGATCACTTCTCGCCACAGCTGCACGGCGTGCACCTGATCGGCCGGAAGTGGATGACCCTGCAAGAACTGTTCGGCTCGTTCGCACAGATCGTCTTGGATCTCGAGGGCCGTCAGGTCACGACCGTTGGCCAACTTCACCGGCTCCTTGCTCCACAGGTCGTAGGAGATGTCGCGTAGCGCGTTGATGGGCGAAACCATGTTGTAGTCGCGAAGAACCGTGTTGCGGTCTTCGATCATGGCGAGTACGACGGCGGCGGTGCCGAGTTTGAGATACGTGGCGAATTCGCTCATGTTGGAGTCACCGACGATGACGTGGAGTCGCCGATACTTCTCGGGATCAGCGTGGGGTTCGTCGCGGGTGTTGATGATCGGACGGCTGCGCGTGGTCGCTGATGAGATCGCTTCCCAAATGTGTTCGGCGCGCTGGCTCATCGAATAGGCCGTGCCCTTGGCGTTGGTGACGACCTTGCCGGCGCCGGTGAAGATCTGGCGACTGATGAGGTACGGGATGAAGACCTGTTCAAGGCGGCTCAAGTCGTCAATGCGCTCGATGCAGTAATTCTCGTGACAGCCGTAGGAGTTGCCGGTCGAGTCGGTGTTGTTCTTAAAGAGGAAAATGTCGCCGCGAATTCCTTCGTCACTCAGTTGGCCTTGTGCGTACTCGACGAGTTCGCGAAGAATCGACTCCCCCGCCTTGTCCTGGGCAACCGCGTCAACGAGGGTGTCGCATTCCGCGGTCGCGTACTCCGGGTGAGAACCGACGTCGAGATAGAGGCGGCTGCCGTTCTCCAAGAAGACGTTGCTCGATCGTCCCCACGCGACCACCTTGCGGAAGAGGAATCGGCTGACCTCGTCGGGGCTGAGTCGTCGCTGACCACGTAGGGAGAAGGTGATTCCGTATTCCGTCTCTATGCCGTAGATGCGTCGCAGCATGTCGTCACCCTTGCTGAACCCTCAGCGAAGGAGCTCACTGACTTGGTCGTCGTTGAGGCGGCTGAACGTGCGGCGGTTTCCGCGGTCCTCGAGGATCCCGACTTCGAGATCGCCGACCTCGATGATCCGATCTGGTCCGGCGAGCGCTCCAACGGCGTTCTTCAGCGTGAGCGTCAAGCTTTCGAGTGTGTCTTCGGAGGCGGCGAAACGGGCCTTGATCGTCTCCGCGTCTCCGCCCAAGACCGCGAAGCGCGGCTCGTCGGAGATCGTGCCCTCGTAGGCGACGCGGTAGAGCTTCGTCGGGCGCGTCGTGTTGCCCAACTGCGCGACGAGAATCTCGACCTCGAGCGGCTTTTGGCCCTCCGTGAACATGTCGCCGAGGTGTTGGGCGTAGTAGTTCGCCAGGGCCCGGACGTCGACGTCACCACGCGAGTAGGTGAAACCGGTCGAATCGGCCCAGCGGATGCCCGCCTCTCGGAGACGGTCGAACTCGTTGTACTTGCCCACGCCGGCGAAGGCAATGCGGTCGTAGATCTCAGAGATCTTGAAGAGCGACGCGGAGGGATTCTCCGCCACCAAGACGACGCCGTTGTCGAAGATGGCGCCCACGATCGATCGGCCCCTCGCAATCCCCTTCTGAGCGAATTCGGCGCGATCGCGAATGAGTTGTTCGGGGGCGACGTAAAAGTAGCTGCTCATCGCAGGGAGCCCCCGGCGACGCCGCCGCTCTGGGTGCGACGCTCGTTGATGACGCGGAATCGTTGCGCGACGTCCTCGTGCTCGAGCTCTTGAAATCCCTCACGAGAGATCGTGACGATCATCGGAAAGAGGTTTCGCACGAAGTCTGGTCCCCCCGTGCTCGGGTCGTTGTCGCCCGCCTCGTAGATCGCCAGCGCGCCGAGTTCGATGGCGGCGTCGCGGTCCAGGTCGGCGTTGAATCCGAGTCGCAATGTTCCTTCGGCGAAGGGGGTGCCCGAGCCGATCGTGGAGAAGTCGAATCGCTCGTAACAACCGCCCGCGCCGTCGTATTCGAAGATTCGTCCGACCTGGAGAGTGGTGTCCCACCCGGCCAGCAGCGGCAGCACCAGAAGTGGCGACGAGAGGTTGTTGCGCTGAATGATCGGCGAGAGGTAGTTGGCCTTGCCTTCGAGGCTGAGGGCGGTGTCGGTCATCTTCTCGTAGTGCTCGAAGGACAACTGCGCCATGCGAATGAACTCGATGCCTCGCGCGGCCGTGCCGGAGATTGCGATCGCCGTGAACCGGTCGGCCGCCTCGATCTTGCGGACGTCGCGACTGGCGATGTAGTTACCCGTCGCTTGGCGGTCGCCCACCATCACGACGCCGCCGTCGTAGCGCACGGCGATGATGGTCGTGGCGTGCGCCGAGGTGGCGCTCGCGTTCGAGACCGGCGGCGTCAGCCCGGTCGACTGGGCGAAGTGGAAGAACGAGGGCCCCGGATCGTCCGAGGCGCTGAACAGCGGTAGACCCATCTACTCGCCGCCCTTTTGGACGTAGTTGCGAACGAACTCCTCGGCGTTCTCTTCCAGCACTTCGTCGATCTCGTCGAGCAAGTCATCCAGGTCGGCCTTTAACTGGTCGCCCTTGGTCGCGTCAACCGACACGGGCGGCGTTGATTCTCTCGCTCGTTCAGTGCGTTGTTTTTGGATTCGCTCTTGTTCTGTCATACGTCTGTTCTACCTGTCTAGTGCTTCGAGAAGCGCTTGTGCCGTCGCACTTGTTTCTAGCAACTCTTCAGTGAGAACTCGTGTACCCCTCAAGGGATCGAGCATTGGTACACGTTGCAACGGTCCTTCGCCCAGATCGAAGACGACCGAATCCCAATTCGCGGCCACGATCTCGCCCGGGTACCGGGCGACGCACTGACCGCGGAAATAGGCCCGCGTCCCTTCCGGCGGATTGTGAACGGCTTCACGAACTTCGTCCTCCGGATGCAGCGCGCGAAGCCCGACGCGCCGGGCGAGCGATCGTTCGGGGCGCAGGTCGTGGTACTGCAGATCGATCGCGTGGAGGCGCGCGTCGCCATCTGGAAGGGAATGACGTTCCTGAAAGCCTCGAACAATCCGTAGTTTGGCCACCCAATCGATCCGGTCGGCCACCGTGTCGGGGTCATCGCGCACGCCGTCGAGCATCTCTCGCCACTCGGTGAGGACCATTTGAACCTGGTCGGGCGGAGCCACCGCGTCGGCGCCCTTTCGCTCCACGTGGTCATTGGCGAGGTGCCAGAGTTCGTTCTGGAAGTCCCACGCGGTGCGTTCGCGGTCGTCTTCACAGAGCACCGCGTACGTGAGGCTCGGGTCGAGCGCGAAGCTTCGAACGGCGCCCACGGGCTGACGCGGCATCGCGGGGAACGCTGCGAGACCGGAGTCCTCCAGCGCGGCGAGCAGCAACGCGGTCGAGCCAAGCTTGACGAATGTCGCGACCTGGCTCATGTTGGCGTCACCAATGATGACGTGGAGTCGCCGGAATCGCTCCGCGTCGGCGTGCGGTTCATCGCGGGTGTTGATGATCGGTCGTTTCAGCGTCGTCTCGAGGCCCACGACCTCTTCGAAGAATTCGGCGCGCGAACTCAATTGGAAGAAGGGATCGCTCTCCTGGCCGACTTCGGTCTCCGCGCCTACCTTGCCGGCGCCGACGATGATCTGACGAGAGACGAAGTGCGGCACCATTGCGCGCACGATGTGGTTGAACTCGACGTCGCGGCTCACGAGGTAGTTCTCGTGGGTGCCGTAGGAGTTGCCTTTGCTGTCGGAGTTGTTCTTGTAGAGCGTGATCGCCTGATGCGGTTCGATCATCTCGTTGGCGACCAGGAGAGCGCGCCGCATGACCTCTTCGCCGGCGACGTCATAGAGCGTCGCCTCGAGCGGCGTGCGGCACTCCGGTGAGGAGTATTCGGGGTGCGCGTGATCGACGTAAAGGCGGGCCCCGTTCGTGAGAACCGTGTTGGCGAGGTGCGTTTCGACGATTGGAGCGAAGGAGGTCAGATCGGGCAGGCCGCGTGCGTCCATGTCGGGCGTCTCACCTTCGAAGTCCCAATTGATTCGGGTTCGACCTTCTTGGGCGTAGGCATTGACGATGATGCTCGACGCGACGATCTGATCGGCGTCGGGACCTCCCGCGATGCCGTACTCTGTCTCGATTCCGAGGACCTTCGCGACGGACATGGTCCTAGAGGTACTGGCCGGTGCCGACGTGTTGGATTGAGCGACCGCCGAGGACGTCGGTCTCTTCGCGATTCACGAGGGTGCGGATGAAGATGATCCGCTCGCCCTTCTTTCCCGACACCCGCGCCCAGTCGTCCGGGTTCGTCGTGTTTGGAAGATCCTCGTTCTCGCGGTACTCCTGTCGAATCGATTCGATGAGGTCCTCGGCGCGTAGTCCGCGACCCTTGTCGGCGATCTCGCGCTTCACCGCGAGCTTCTTGGCCCGACGAACGACGTTCTCGATCATGGCGCCGCTCGCGAAGTCCTTGAAGTACAACATCTCTTTGTCGCCACCCTGATACGTCACTTCGAGGAACCGGTTCTCGTCGGTCACGCGGTACATGTCCGCGACGGTCTCTTCGATCATGACCTGGATGGCCTTGGCCCGGTCTCCCCCCCCGAGTTCGCGTATCGACGCCTCGTCGATCGGAAGGCCCCCGTGCAGGTAGCGCTGGAAGATCTGTGAGGCGGCGTCGGCGTCGGGTCGTTCGATCTTGATCTTCACGTCCAGGCGCCCCGGGCGAAGGATGGCCGGGTCGATCAGGTCTTCGCGGTTCGTGGCGCCGATGACGATGACGTCGCGTAGGGACTCGACGCCGTCGATCTCGGCCAGCAGTTGCGGGACGATCGTCGACTCCATGTCCGAACTGATGCCGGTGCCGCGAGTGCGAAAGAGCGAGTCCATCTCGTCAAAGAAGATGATGACCGGCACGCCCTCCTCGGCCTTTTCACGGGCGCGCTGGAAGACCACGCGGATCTGACGCTCGGTCTCCCCGACGTACTTGTTGAGGAGCTCCGGGCCCTTGATGTTGAGGAAGTACGAACGCACGTTGCGATTGCCCGTCAGCTCGGCGACCTTCTGGGAGAGTGAGTTCGCCACGGCCTTGGCGATCAGGGTCTTGCCGCAGCCCGGCGGACCGTAGAGCAAGATTCCCTTCGGCGCGGGCAAGTCGTAGTCGTTGAACAACGCCCGGTGCAGGTACGGCAGTTCGACGGCGTCGGTGATTGCCTCGATCTGGCTGTCCAGTCCCCCGACGTCGGCGTACGTGATGTCGGGAACCTCTTCGAGAATGAGTTCTTCGGCCTCTTGGCGCAGCAGTTTTTCAACGAGCAGGTTCGAGCGCGTGTCGAGCAGGAGCGCGTCGCCACTGCGCAGTTTCATCTGTCGCAGCGAGTCGGCGAGCTCCACCACGCGCTCCTCATCAGCGCGCCCGTAGACCAGGACGCGGCGATCGTCGAGAACCTCTTTGACGGTGACCACCTCGCCCTGTCCGTCGCTCTCGCGAACCCCGATGACCGTGAAGGACTCA
This sequence comes from Acidimicrobiaceae bacterium, assembly GCA_003133685.1. Taxonomy (GTDB): domain Bacteria; phylum Actinomycetota; class Acidimicrobiia; order Acidimicrobiales; family RAAP-2; genus RAAP-2. The sequence goes on along the minus strand of PKYQ01000031.1, from coordinate 86,775 downwards.
TTCAGCACGACCTCGTTGCCACGATCGATCTGGCCGGGATCGAGGCCCGGGTGCAACGCCACGCGCATCTTGCGACCGGAGGCGAAGATGTCGACGGTGCCGTCCTCGTTGAAGTCGATGAACGTGCCGTAGACCGCCGGCGGTTGCGTCAGCTTTTCGACCTCGTCACGCAGGGCAGCGATCTGATCACGCGTCTGTTGGATTGTGATGGCCAGTTTTTCGTTGTTGGACCTGCTCTGGGCGAGCGCCCCTCGAGCCTCGAGCAGTTTCTCTTCGAGCATCTCGATACGACGGCTGGCCTGTTCGACGTCACTCATGGTTGAGTCGCGTGGAGAACTGACGACGATCTGGTCGTCGTTCTCTGGAATGTCGTCACTGCCAAAGGGCGCGGAACGGTCCATAACGTCACCCTAGGTGAGCACGGCACGCCAGTGAAAGTCACGGGCATTCTGAGTCGCCCGCTAGAGTTACAAGACACATCGCGCCACGGAGGGCCATGAAATGAAGGTTTGGATTGACCAGGACTTGTGCACCGGAGACGGTCTCTGCGAGGAGATCTGCCTCGACGTGTTCACCCTGCTCGACGACGGCCTGGCCTACGTGAAAGAGGGTGCTGACGTGAAGAGCGCACCGGGCGGCGCCGAAGGAATTGCCGTCGTACCGGCCGGTATGGAAGACGCCGTCACTGAGGCCTCCGAAGAGTGCCCCGGTGAGTGCATCTTCATCGAAAACGACTAGATATCCTCGACGCGCTTCACCAAACGGCGCGCGCTCGTAATGAAACCGGTGTGCGCGACCATTCGGTGATCCGGACGTACGGAGCGCCCGTCAATGTGCCACGTTCGTCGCAGTATCTCGACCGTCTCTTCGAGACCGAAGGAATGATGACGCAGCGTCTCGCGCAGCAACTGCGTTTGATTGATCGTCGGTAAATAGGCCAAGAGAATCCCACCGGCTCGCAGTGCTCCCTCGGCGTGCTTCACTACGTCCCACGGTTCGGGCATGTCCAAGATGATCCGGTCGAGGTCGGTCTCGTCGATGCCCATCGTCACGTCACGGATCTGGACGTCGTAGGCGACGTCGGTGCCGAGCATGTCGTGCACGTTCTTCGTGGCCTGTTGCGCAAAGTCCTCGCGGATCTCGTAACCCGTGATGATCGCGCCCGCGCGCAACAACGTCATCGAAAGAGCACCCGAGCCGACGCCGGCTTCGAGCACGCGCATACCCGGCCCCACGTCGGCCTGCATGAGTATTGTCCCGAGGTCTTTGGGATAGATCACCTGAGCGCCGCGTGGCATCTTCAACACGACGTCGGAAAGCGTCGGTCGCAGGGCCAGAAAGCTTCGCTCGGTACTGCCTCGAATGAGCGAACCTTCCAGAACGCCGATGATGTCGTTGTGTTGGACGATGCCGGCGTGAGTATGAAACTCGGCGCCCTCGCGAAGCGTGATCAGGTAGTGACGGTCCTTGGCGTCGATGAGCATCACGCGCTCGCCCAGTTTCAGGACGGCGGCGCTCATTTGGCCGATTTTTTAGGAGTGGGCTTGCGCGAGGCGCGCGAGACCAGGAGTTGAAAGAGCACGAGAACCCCGGCGAGTGCGAGCCACGTCTTGGACTTCTTCTCCCACGCCTTGGCGAGCGCGCTCGCCGTCGCGAAACCGAAGACCCGCTTCAGAATCAAGACTCGCGCCTCTTGCGCACCTGGTGGCCCCGGTAACGGCCCCAGACGTAGCCGGTCATGATGCCCCCGACGCCGGCCATCGACGCGGTCGAGTTCTTCGACGGCGTCAAGTCGTCAATCTCCGCTTCGCTCGGCAAGAGCGCGCGGATCGACGCCTCGAGCTCTTGGCGGGTCGCCGACTGCTCCCTCACTTCGTGTCCTTCAGCCGTCGCTTGGCGGTGCCGCTGATTATTCGCCACAGGGTCAGTGCAATGACCAGCGCCGCCAACGCCACGACAATCAGATACGGAATCCAGGACAGCGTGCCGTCAAGGACTTTGAACTGGTCCTGCAAGAATCGCAGCGCCCCGAAGAGCAAGAAGAGGTAGCCGAAGCCCACCAGCAGGCTGCCAAGGGCGCCCCAGAGAACGAAGCGGCCCATCTCTTTGATCGGCTGGATGGTCTCTTCTTTGATGTAGCGAAGGGCCAAGGTCTTGATTTCGTCGAGGTCGCGCTGGACCGAGTTACCCCGCATGAACTTGCGCCACGTGGACTTTTTCACGCCCTCAGCCTACTCACCACGTTCTTTGATCAGGTAGGTGGAACTCGCGGTCGACACGAGATTGCCCTGCTCGTCGAGTATTCGCGCCTGGAGGAACGCCACGACGGTGCCGGGCTTCAAGACACTCGCGGTGCACGTCAGTACGTCGCCGTTACGCGCCGGTCGAAGGAACGACGACTTCATTTCAGTGTTGGCGACGTAGACCTTTCGGTCCTTCACGCTCAGTACCGCTGAGGCGCCCATCGCCGAATCCATCATCGCAGAGAGGAATCCACCCTGGACGATTCCGGCCGGATTGAGAAAGCGTTCGTCGACGCGCATTCGCCAGACCGTGCGGGCGTCAGCGCCTTTCTCCACGCACGTCAGGCCGAGCGTGAGATCACAGTTCGGCGGAATCTGGAGGGCCATCGCCAAAGGCTATCCCTGAGTCCTTCGCACTAGCACGTGACCGGATTCACTACTCTCATAACCATGACCGACACCCTCTTTCCTGGCGCCACCGAACGAGAAGGCAAGGTCATTCGCGAGATCTCCGCGGTGGCCATGGACGCTCCGGCGGCCGCTAACTCGGGCCATAGCGGCACCGCCATGGCCCTCGCGCCACTCGGCGTCACGTTGTGGGGACGCGTCATGCGTCACGACCCGACGGACCCCGGCTGGAGTGACCGCGACCGCTTCATTATGAGCAACGGTCACGCCTGCATCTTGCAGTACGCCCTCGCCCACGAGTTTGGCTACGACATGACGCCCGACGATTTGCGCGCCTTTCGCCAGCCCCATTCGCGCACGCCCGGACACCCCGAGCGCGGCGTCGCCCCCACGGTTGAAGTGACGACCGGGCCGCTCGGTCAGGGCATCGCCAACGGCGTCGGCATGGCCATCGCCGAGCGGATCCTGCGCAGTGACTATGGCAACGATCTCGTCGATCACCGCACGTGGGTCATCGCCGGTGACGGATGCCTCGAGGAAGGAATCAGTCATGAGGCGGCGTCACTCGCGGGCTCACTCGGACTCGACCACTTGACGATCTTCTACGACAACAACCACATCACGATCGACGGCGCGACGGAACTCGCGTTCCACGACGACACCGAGGCGCGCTTCTCGGCCTACGGCTGGCAGGTCATCAACGTCGGCGAAAGAGCCAACGACCTCGACGTGCTCGAAGACGCCATGCGCCAAGCGATCGCCGAGACGTCGCGACCCACGTTGATCGTCGTTCGTTCGCATATCGCCTTTCCCTCGCCTGAGATGATGGACACCCGAGAGGCGCACGGCAACCCCTTCAAGCCCGCGGTCATCTCCGAAGCCAAGGCGATCCTCGGCGTGGCGGACGTGGCCTTCAACTTCGATCCCGACTTGCCGGGCCAGCTGGTCGAATCGTTGCACGCCCAACGTGACGCGCGACTGGCGTGGGAGGCCCGCGTGTCCTCGGCCGGGGCCCAGGGCGCGAAGTTACTCGAACAGCTGTACAACAACGGCGCCGCGACCGTGATCACGTCACCGGAACTGTTCGCCGCGGGCGCCCAGGTCGCGACCCGAAAGGCCATGCAGCGAGCCATGGACTGTTTCGCGGTCCAGACACCGGGGCTCACCGCCGGCTCGGCCGACCTCACCGACAACACGGGAATGACGTTGTCGGCTTTGTCGATTCAAAGTGCGGCCAACCCCGGTGGCCGTCAATTTCACTACGGCATTCGTGAATTCGCCATGAGTGCCAACCTGACGGGCCAGGCCCTCCACGGTGGATTTCGACCGCTCGGATCGACGTTCTTCGTCTTCAGTGACTACGCCCGCCCGGCCATTCGACTCGCGTCTCTCAGCGAGGCTGGAGTGATGTTCGTCTACACGCACGATTCGGTCGGCGTCGGCGAAGACGGACCGACCCACGAACCGGTCGAACACTTGATGGCCCTTCGCGCCATGCCGCACCTGCACGTCGTGCGTCCTTCGGACGCGAATGAGACACTCGACCTTGTCGAGCAGTTCTTAACGGCGAGTGAGCCGGTGACGACCGCAATGGTGCTCTCGCGTCAGGACATGCCAGTCTTCAACGAAGCGGACGCCAAGACTTCGAAGGAGAATGCTCGACGAGGCGGCTACGTCATCCGTGAAGACGCCGACGCCGTCTTCACGCTCGTCGGCACCGGTTCTGAAGTCGGACACTGTCTCGACGCGAACGATGAACTCAGCGCCCAGGGCGTGAAGACGAGGGTCGTGGCCCTGCCGTGCTGGCGATGCTTTGACGCCCAACCGAGCGACTATCGAAACACGGTGCTGCGTCGCAGCACGCCGTCGGTGTCGATGGAAGCCGGGGCGACCCTAGGGTGGACGAAGTACGTGGACCAGGCGATCGGCATCGACTCCTTCGGAATGTCGGCCCCCGGCAGCTACGTCATGGACTATTTCAATATCAATGCCGCGACGTTGGTGGCGCACGTTCACGAGGCTCTAGGAGACGCACAATGACCAAACTGGATGAACTCTTCGTCGAGTACGGGCAGAGTCCCTGGATCGACAACATTCGACGCGACTGGCTGAACGACGGCACGCTGGCCGGAATGGTAGCCAAGGGCGTGCGCGGCGTCACCTCCAATCCTTCAATCTTCGCGAAGACCCTCGCCACGTCGTCGGCCTACGACGAGATGCTCGAAGGCAAATCCGGCGTTGACGTTGAAGTGCTCTTCGAAGAACTCGCGGTGAGAGATGTTCGCGACGCCTGTGACGTGTTGGATTCCGTACACACGTCATCGTGCAGCGTATTTGCCGCGAAAGAACGTCGCTACTGCGACGGATTCGTCTCACTGGAGGTTTCGCCACGTCTGGCGCGCGACACCGTAGCGACGGTGACGGCCGCCAAGCGGCTCGCGGCTGAAGTGGGTCGAAAGAACGTGATGATCAAGATCCCGGGAACCAAAGAGGGTCTGCCGGCGATTACCGAAGTCCTGGGCGCGGGCATCAACGTGAACGTCACGCTGATTTTCTCACTCGATCGATACAACGAAGTCATCACCGCCTGGATGGAAGGATTGGAACTGGCGTTAACGCGTCGCAGTGACGTGAGCACGATTGGGAGCGTCGCGTCATTCTTCGTCTCGCGAGTGGACGTCGCCGTTGACGCACTGTTGCCCGAGGGCGACCCCCGTCGCGGCACGACGGCGAACGCGCAAGTGGCGGGCGCCTACCAACTCTTTCGCCGACGGATGGCGAGTGATCGCGCGGTCGCGCTCTTCGATGCCGGGGCGCAGGTGCAACGACCGCTGTGGGCGTCGACCTCCGCGAAGAATCCGACGTACTTCGACCTGCTCTACGTCGACACCCTCGTCGCCGACGAGACCGTCAACACGATGCCGGACGCCACATTGACGGCCACGCTGGACCACGGCAATTTCGCCTCTTCCGAACTGCGCAGCGACGAGAGTGTCAAAGAAGCGGCCGCCAAGCTCGAGGAGTTGCCCGAGAACGTCTCATTGGCGGCCGTTACCGAGAAACTGGAAATCGACGGCGTGACCGCGTTCGTCGCCTCCTACGAAGAACTCCTCGCGACCGTGAAAGAGAAAATGCAGGCTCATGGCTAGTGATCGTTGATGACAACGCTCCGGTTCAGTTCATGAAGGTCGCGCCCTAGGATGTCGCAATGACGTCGTTGCGGGGGTCCGCTACTTACTCTGAACTCCTCGTCACACCGCTCGAGGAACTCGCGAGCGCCGCGTTCGCGGTAGCGCGGGCCGCGAACGGCTACGTCGTCACCTACTCCCCCAAGGTCTTCATTCCACTGACGAAGCTCTGTCGGGACCGCTGCGGATACTGCACGTTCGCCCAAGCGCCGGCGCACGTGGCCTCGCCCTACATGGGACTCGACGAGGTAATGCAAGTCGCCCAAGCCGGGCGTGACGCCGGTTGTACCGAAGCCCTCTTCACCCTGGGTGAACGGCCCGAACTTCGTTACGACGAGGCCGCGCGATGGCTTGCCGCACGCGGGTACGAGTCGACGGTCGACTACGTCGCCAACGCCGCACAGATGGTGCTCGAGAGCACGGGACTACTCCCGCACGCCAATGCGGGAGCACTTTATCGTCATGAACTCGCGCAACTTCGTACGGTGTCGGCCTCGCAGGGAATGATGCTTGAGGCTCTCGCCGACCTCGCGGCGCACCGATTGGCCCCCGACAAGGATCCGCAGCGTCGACTCGACACGCTGCGCTTCGCCGGGGAACTGAAGATTCCCTTCACCACCGGACTGTTGGTCGGCATCGGTGAAACGCGCGAGGAGCGAATCGCGACGCTCCAGGCGATTGCCGCCTCGCACGAGGAGTTCGGTCACGTCCAAGAAGTGATCATTCAGAATTTTTTGCCGAAACCCCGAACTGCGATGGCCAACGAACCGGCCGCGAGCGACGAGGAGTTCCACTGGACGATCTGCGTCGCACGATTGATTCTGCCGGCGTCGATTCATCTGCAGGCGCCGCCGAACTTGAGCGTCGACCCCACGCGGCTTCTCGAATTTGGCATCGACGACTTCGGCGGCATCTCACCAGTGACGGCCGACCACGTCAATCCCGAGCGAGCCTGGCCCGCGTTAGCGGTCCTGGGCGATGAATGTGACGCGCGCGGCTTCAATCTCGAGCCGCGGCTCACCGTGTATCCCGAGTTCATCGGCCCGAAGAGTGGCTACCTCGATGAAAAGGTTCGTCCCTACGTCCTCGCGCACGCCGATTCGATGTTCTTAGCGCGCAATGACGTCTGGGCCTCGGGATCAGACGTCACGCCGCCGGCTCCTCCGAACACGCGCTCGCGCACCAGCGCGGTGTCGTCACTCCTCGAGCGCTACGAGCCGGGTTACGCGTTCGACCGCGAAGAGTTGACCACGCTCTTTCAGGCCCGGGGTGCCGACTTCAATGCCGTCGTGGAGCGCGCCGACAGCGTTCGTCGTGACCTCGTTGGTGACGGCGTCACCTTCGTGATCAACCGCAACATCAACTACACCAATGTTTGCACCTTTAAGTGTCGGTTCTGCGCCTTCTCCAAGGGCCCTCTCTCACTGAACCTGCGCGGTGATCCCTACCTACTCACCCTGGATGAGATCAGTGAGCGCGTTCGCGAAGCCGAGGCGAAGGGCGCGACGGAAGTGTGCCTCCAGGGCGGCATCCATCCCAAGTTCGACGGTGACTACTACATCGACGTCGTCGCCGCGGTTCGGGCGGGATCTCCGAGGATCCACATTCACGCCTTCAGTGCGCTCGAGGTCTTCGAAGGGGCGCGCCGCTCCGAACAGGACCTGGTGACGTACCTGACGCGGCTCAAGGACGCCGGCTTGAAGACGCTGCCGGGAACGGCCGCCGAGATCCTCGATGACGAGGTTCGCAAGGTCTTATGTCCCGACAAGATCAACTCCGATCAGTGGCTGGAAGTACACCGCGCCGCCCACAGCGTGGGCCTGCGCTCGAACATCACAATCATGTTCGGCGCCGTCGAAGGCGTCGACAGCTGGGCGACCCATCTTCTTCGCACGAGAGAGTTGCAGCTCGAGACCGGTGGGTTCACTGAGTTCGTGCCGCTCCCCTTCGTGCACATGGCGACGCCGATCTTTCTGCAGGGCCGCGCTCGACGAGGACCGACCTTTCGCGAAGCCGTCCTGATGCACTCGGTCGCGCGACTCCACTACGCGACACTGATTGACAACATTCAGGTGAGCTGGGTGAAGATGGGCGTGGAAGGTTCGCGCCGCATTCTCGACGCGGGAGCGAACGACGTGGGCGGCACCCTGATGGACGAGAACATCTCGCGAGCGGCCGGCGCGAGCCACGGCCAAGAGATGGACGTCGACACGCTCCGCGACCTCGTCGAACCGTTGGGACGACCCCTGGTTCAGCGCAGCACCCTCTATCAGACGTTGTAGCCATGGATGAATTGATCGAAGGGTTCCTCGACGAGTTGCGGCGCGACTCCGCGCTCAACGACGAGCGCGTCGAGGTCCTGCGCGCGCTGCTCGTGCGCTTCGTGGAACTGGCAATGGTTGACAATGACCTTGGAGATTTGCGCGTCGCGGTACAGGCGCTCAATGAGTTGACCGAGGCGTCGACGTTGTTCTCCCAGTGGCGCGACGTCCCCAAACTGGCCGTCTTCGGCTCGGCGCGCACGGAGATCGCGCACCCCCTCTACGAGATGGCCCGTGAATTCGGGGCGGCCATGGCCGAACGCGGTTGGATGATCATCTCGGGTGCCGGACCCGGGATCATGGAAGCCTCCGCGAAAGGTGCCGGGCGTGAGCACACGCTCGGCGTCAACATCGAACTGCCCTTCGAACAGTTCTCCAATCCCTACATTGACGCCGAAACCATGCTCGTGGCGATGCAGTATTTCTTCACTCGAAAGGTCGCCATGACGCGGCCTTCGAACGCGTTCGCAATTTTCCCCGGCGGTCTGGGCACTATGGACGAGACCTTCGAAGTCCTGACCCTGCTCCATACGGGCAAGACGTCACCGGCTCCGGTCGTGCTGCTCGATACGCCGAATGGAACGTTTTGGAATCAGTGGATGAGTTTCGTCGACAACGCGATCATCGCCGATCACTACATCGACGAACACGACATGTGTCTCGTTCGGATCTGTACCTCAATCGAAGAGGCCGTCGAGGAATTCGACCACTTCTTCTCGAATTACGTTCGCTTTGACGTTCGTGGCGAGCGCGGCTACGTCAAGATTCGACGTCGTCCCAGCGAATCGCAACTAGCGGCGTTGGCGAAGGCCGTGCCTCGCTTCGCCCATGGACTCGGGTACGCGCTGGAAGACGACACGACGATTTCCTTCGCCTTCGACGGTCGCAACTACGTGAACCTGCGGCTTTTGATCAACGAGATCAACGACTGGAACTAGTCGTCGCTCGCGCCGCGCAGGAGCATCTCGGCCTTCTGCAGACTCCGACGAACCTTGGCGAGCCGTCGCTCCAACTCCTTCGCCTCGTCGGCGCCTTGCGCACGAAGCTGGGCGCGCACGGTGTCGAAGATGGCGTCGGCGACGCGACTTTCGAGAGCGCCCACCTCGTCGGCCAAGGTGTCGAAGGACTCCACTAGGCGAGCGTCTCGTAGGGCAACTCATCTTCGGCGTACCCGGCGCGCAGCACTTTCTTGTCGAATTTGCCGACACTGGTCTTGGGGACGCTCTCGATGAACGCCCAACGTTCGGGCAGCCACCACTTCGCGACCCGGGTGGACAAGAACTCACGAAGTTCATCGGCGCTCGCGCTGGCGCCGGGACGCAGCACGACGCAACAGAGCGGGCGTTCTTGCCAGCGGTCGTCGGGCACGGCGATCACGGCGGCTTCAAAGACGGCTGGGTGGGCCATCAACGCGCCTTCGAGGTCCACTGAACTGATCCACTCCCCGCCGGACTTGATGACGTCCTTGGAGCGGTCGCTGATCGTCATGAATCCTTCGCCGTCCATCGAGCCGATGTCGCCGGTGCGCAGCCATCCGTCGTGGAACCTCTCGGGGGCGTCGACGCCGAAATACGAACCGGTGATCCAGGGACCCCGAATCTCGAACTCGCCGACGGTCTTTCCGTCGCGCGGAAGGACCGTCCCGTCGTCGGCGGTAACGCGTACTTCGACACCGGCGACGACGCGACCGGCCTTGACGCGATAGTCAATCTGCACGTCCGACGGCGCACCGGACGGCGGTATCGACACGGCGGCCAAGGGACTGGTCTCGGTCATCCCCCAACCCTGGATCACGTCGATGCCGAATCGATCGCGGAATGCTTCGATCATCACGCGCGGCACGGCCGCGCCACCGGCGACGATGCCCCGAAGGCTCGAGAGATCAGCGCTGGGATTGTTCTCCGCGACGCGAAGCACGTCGTTCCAAATGGTCGGGACGCCCAGGGAGACGGTGGGTCGCAACTCTCGAATCATCTTGATGATCGGTTCACCCTGCAAGAACATCTGCGGCATGATCAACTCGGTTCCGGCGAAGAACGCCGTGTAGGCCGCTCCCCAGGCGTTGACGTGAAACATCGGAACGATCAAGAGACAGCGATCGCGCTCACTGAGTCCGATCGAATTGGAGGTCGTCGAGGCCATCGAGTGCAGCCAAGTCGAACGATGTGAGTACACCACGCCTTTGGGGTTCCCGGTCGTCCCGGAGGTGTAACACATGATGGCGGCGGAACGCTCGTCCAACTCCGGCCACTCGAATCCGGCCGATTCGGCCGAGAGGAAGGTCTCGTAGTCGATCGTCGCACCGAGCAGTCCGCTGTCGTCGGGGCCGTGGACGATGATGTGCTTGACCGTGGGAATCTGGTCGCGAATCTTCGCGAGCGCGGGAACGAGTGAACTGTCGACAATGATCACCGAGTCCTCGGCGTGGTTGATAATGAAAGCCAACTGTTCGGGAAAGAGCCGGATGTTGAGTGTGTGCAGGACAGCGCCCATGCACGGAACGGCGAAGTACGCCTCCATATGTGCCTGGTTGTTCCACATGAAGGTCGCGACCCGGTCGCCGCGCTGCACGCCGAGCTTGGTGAGCGCGGCGGCCAACTGTTCGGCGCGCTTGGAGATTTGGAAGAACGTCGCTTCCTCAACGCCCTCGGGCGTGACGGTGAACACTTTCTTCTCGGAGTACACGTACTCACCGTGGCGGATGATGCCGCTGATGAGTAGTGGCGCGTCTTGCATCGTGCTTTGCACTGATCCCCCTCTAGTCCTGTTGCGACGATGCTACAAACTCTTCGACGTACGCAGAGTTCGCTACCAGGAAAGGCTGTAGGGCGCCACGGGCGCCGCCAAGACGCTCGCGCGCTGCGAGAGATGGGCGTCGACCGCGGCGGCGGCGCTGCGGCCCTCGGCGATCGCCCAGACGATCAGGCTCTGTCCGCGCACCGCGTCACCGCAGGCAAAGACGGGCGCCGGGCCTTCGAATGCGTCGACGCGCCATTCGCTGTCGACCGACAGCGTGGCGCGCGACGTGACGAAAGGTTCGCCGGAGAGACCGAGCTGCTCGAGTTCGGGACCGACGAAGCCGGCCGCGATGAGCACGAGATCGGCAGACATCACGACCGTTTCATTGCTCGTGGCATCGCGAACGACGATTCGTTCGATCTGCTCGTCACCGTGGAACTCGAGGGTCTCGGTCGAGAAGCGTCGCTCCCCGCCTTCGTCGTGCGCGGGCGACGACTTGAAAATCCTCGCCATGGTGGGCCAGGGCTGATCGTCGGGCCGATCATCCGGGGGACGCTCGAGAATCTCGATCTGGACGACGGACCGGGCCCCTTGTCGGTGCACGGTGCCCAGACAGTCGGCGCCCGTGTCACCACCGCCCAGGATGATGACACGCTGGTTTTGGGCGTCGATGACAGACGTTTCGCCGTCACGCACCGCACGATTCGCGGCCTCGAGATACGTCATCGCGGGATAGACGCCGTTCAAATGCGCTCCCGGCACTGGGATTAGTCGAGGTCGCGTCGAGCCGAGCGCGAGCACCACGGCGTCGTAGGCACGCTGCAGGTCCTCGAGCGGCGTGGCGGCGTCGCCGACGCACACACTGGTGTGAAAGGTGATGCCGGAAGCCTCCATCACGGCGAGGCGTCGATCGAGGATCGCCTTTTCCAATTTGAACTCCGGTATGCCGTAGCGCAAGAGCCCGCCGATGGCGTCGCTCCGTTCGAAGACGTGCACGTCGTGGCCGACGCTCGCGAGCTGCGCCGCCGCCGCCAGTCCGGCTGGTCCGGAGCCGACGACGGCGACGCGCTTGCCCGTATGGGTCGCAGCCACGCGCGCGACCTCCAAGCCGTGCGCGAAGGCGTGTTCGGCGACCTCGTACTCAATCCGCTCGATCGTGACGGGACTGTCTGAGATTCCTAACACGCAGGCCGATTCACACGGCGCAGGACAGAGTCGGCCGGTGAACTCCGGGAAGTTATTGGTGTCAAACAGTTGATCGGCGGCTTGATCCCAGTGCGAGCGATAGACGTGATCGTTGAACGTCGGGATGCGGTTCCCCAAGGGACAGCCCTGCATGCAGAACGGGATCCCGCAGTCCATGCATCGAGCGCCCTGGATCGAGACCTCGTCATCGCTCTGGGGTTCGTACACCTCGCGCCAGTCGCGAAGGCGCACCGGCACCGGTCGGTGATGAGGACCCTGTCGCGGATACTCCAGAAATCCCGTCGTCTTACCCATTTCGCAACTCGTCTCGCACCCGTTGGTACTCCGAGGTCTCGATGCGAACGAAGTGCATGCGCTCGGCCCGCCAGTCACTCAGGATTGACTGGGCGGTCTTTGAACCAGTTTCGGCGACGAAGCGAGTGAGCAGCTCGTGGAGGTGTTCATCGTCGTCGAACTCCAACGGATCGATCTCGTAGACGCCGGCACTGAGATGGTCATAGACGCTTTGACGCGGATCGTAGAGAAACAGCGTGCCGCCGGACATGCCGGCCGCGAGATTTCGTCCGACGGCGCCGAGTATCACGACGACCCCGCCGGTCATGTACTCACACGCGTGATCGCCGGCGCCCTCGACGATGATCGTCGCTCCGGAGTTGCGTACGCCGCATCGTTCGCCCACGACGCCGCTGATGAAGATCTCGCCACTCGTCGCGCCGTAGCCAATGACGTTGCCGGCGATGATGTTCTCTTCGCTGGCGAAGGTGGCCTCGAGCGAGGGTCGGATGATGATGCGCCCGCCGGAAAGTCCCTTGCCGGCGTAGTCGTTCGCGTCGCCCGTGAGCCGAAGCGTCATGCCACGGGGCATGAAGGCCCCCAGGCTCTGGCCGGACGATCCATCCAGGTCAATCTCAATGAGGTCGTCGGGCAGTTCTCGTTCGCCCAGCGCGCGCGTGATCGCACTGCCGGTCAGGGTGCCAACGGCGCGGTTCACGTTTCGAATAGGCGTGGCGAACGTGAAGGGCGTCGTCCGCGACGCCGCACTGACCGCGTCGTGCAGGAAGGTCCAATCAAGCGCGCCATCGAGACCGTGATCCTGCTTCACGCTTTGATGGCGCTGATCAGGTGCGACGGTGACCAGCAACGCGGAGAGGTCGAGGTCGCTGGTCTCGTCGTCCGTCGCGGCGATCGACAACCTGGTCGCGTCGCCGATGACCTCTTCGAGGGTTCGCGCGCCGAGCAACGCGAGGTACTCGCGAACTTCTTCGGCGATGAATTCGAAGAAGTTCTCGACGAACTCCGGTTGGCCGGTGAAGCGCTCGCGGAGACGGGGATTCTGTGTGGCGATGCCGACCGGACACGTGTCGAGGTGACAGACGCGCATCATCACGCAGCCCGCGACGACGAGCGGCGCGGTGGCGAAACCAAACTCTTCGGCGCCCAAGAGCGCGGCGATGATCACGTCGCGGCCGGTTTTCAGTTGTCCATCGACCTGGAGAGCGACGCGACTGCGCAGACCGTTGGCGGCCAGGGTCTGGTGAGTTTCGGCGAGCCCGAGTTCCCACGGGGTGCCGGCGTGCTTGAGCGACGTCAAAGGCGCCGCCCCGGTGCCGCCGTCGTGTCCCGAGATAAGGATCACGTCCGCGTGCGCTTTCGCGACGCCCGCCGCGATCGTCCCGACGCCCTGTTCGCTGACGAGCTTCACGTGGATTCGCGCCTGGTCGTTGGCGTTCTTGAGGTCGTAGATAAGTTGAGCGAGGTCCTCGATCGAGTAGATGTCGTGGTGCGGCGGCGGCGAGATCAGTCCCACGCCCGGCGTCGAGTGTCGCGTCTTGGCGATCCAGGGCGCGATCTTGGTTCCCGGCAGCTGTCCCCCCTCGCCTGGCTTGGCGCCCTGGGCCATCTTGATCTGGATGTCGTCGGCGTTGACCAAGAATCGACTCGTCACGCCAAAGCGACCCGAGGCGACTTGCTTGATCGCCGAACGGCGATTCCACTGCGGATCAGAGGTGTCGAATCGCTCGGCATCCTCGCCCCCCTCACCCGTATTGGACTTCGCGCCCATGCGGTTCATGGCGATGGCGAGGGTGCTGTGAGCCTCTTCAGAGATCGAGCCGTAGGACATCGCACCGGTGCTGAAACGCTTAATGATCGACGCCGTGCTCTCGACTTCATCGAGCGGCAGCGGCGTGGCACTGGGAACCAGACTCATGAGTCCGCGTAACGTCACGAGCGCGCTGGACTGATCGTCGACCAGAGAGGTGTACTCCTTGAAGATGTCGAAGCGCTTCGCGCGCGTGGCGTGTTGTAGTTTCTGCACGGTGCGGGGATTGAACAGGTGAATCTCCCCGTCACGACGCCACTGGTACTCGCCGTTGTTTCGCAATTCCACTCGCTCCCCGAGCACCGGTTCGTACGCGCTGGCGTGCCAGGTGAGAACGCTGCGCGCGATGTGTTCGAGCGTGATGCCACCAAGACGCGACGTGAATCCGGGGAAGTATCTCGCCAGGACGGATTCTGAGATGCCCACGGCTTCGAACAGTTGTGAGCCGACGTAACTGGCGACGGTGCTGACGCCCATCTTTGACATCGTCTTCACGACACCCTTGTTGAGCGACTTGCCGTACTGGTAGCGCGCCTCGAACGAGCTCAGGCCCGTGAGCTCGCCCTGTTCGATCATCGCGTCGATTGACTCGTACGCGAGGTACGGGCAGACCGCGGACGCACCGAATCCCAGCAACAGCGCGACGTGGTGCACTTCGCGGACGTCCCCAGATTCCATGATCAATGCCGCGCTCGTTCGCAAGTGTTCGTCGACGAGTCGGTGATGCACCGCCGACGCCAAGAGCAAACTGGGAATGGCGGCGAGTTCGGTTGTCGTGTTGCGATCCGACAGGATGATGATGTTCGTGCCGCGACGAACTTCGTCGACCACTTCATCGCACAGTGTGTCGATCGCCGACGCGAGTCGTTCAGCGCCCGTGCCGAGGCCGTGTGCCTCGAAGAGACCGTCGATGACCACGGTGGTGAAACCCTCCATGCGATCGAACTCTTCGATGTAACGGATCTTCGCGAGTTCGTCGATGCTCAATATCGGCGACGGCAACACGATCTGGTGGCAGTGGTTCGCGCTCTCGGTGAGCAGGTTGTCCTCGCCGCCGATGGTGACGCGCGTCGACGTGACGAGCTCCTCTCGGATGGCGTCGAGGGGCGGATTCGTGACCTGGGCGAAGAGCTGGGTGAAGAAGTCAAAGAGCGGCCGCGCGAGCTTCGACAGCGTCGGCACCGTCGAGTCCGAGCCCATCGAGCCGATGGGCTCTTCGCTCACCTGGGCCATGTGGCGAACAATGAGGCGAAGGTCCTCTTCGCTGTAGCCGAAGTTCTTCTGCTGGCACACGATCGACGCGTGATTCGGCGTGAGCATGGTCGGTGCGTCGATCTCATCGAGTGAGCGCTGCTGTTCGCGGAGCCATTCGCCGTAGGGGGCTCGCTGCGCCAGAGTGCCCTTCAGCTCCTCGTCGTCGATGATGCGTCCCTGCTCAATGTCGACCAGAAACACTCGCCCGGGCTGCAGGCGACCCTTGCGCTCGATGTTGGCCGGATCAACCGGCAAGACGCCGACTTCGCTGGCGAAGATGACGCGCCGGTCCTTGGTGACCCAGTACCGCGCCGGACGCAGTCCGTTGCGGTCGAGTACCGCTCCGACCACCTTGCCGTCGCAGAACGTCACGGACGCCGGTCCGTCCCACGGCTCCATGAGTCCGGCGTGGTAGCGGTAGAAGTCTCGGCGCTCCTCACTCATGAATGTCGAACGTTCCCACGCTTCGGGAATCATCATCAGCACTGCGTGCGGTAGAGACCTGCCCGCCTGCACCAAGAGTTCGACCACTTCGTCGAAACTCGCGGAGTCACTGAGACCCGTCGTGACCAGAGGCGTCAGCTCGGTGATGGGCAATGGCAATACGTCGCTCTCCAACGACGTCTCGCGTGCGGTCATCCAATTGCGGTTGCCCCGTACCGTGTTGATCTCGCCATTGTGAGCGATGTAGCGAAACGGCTGGGCGAGGTCCCAACGCGGCAGGACGTTCGTCGAGAATCGGCTGTGCACGACGGCGATGGCCGACGTGAGGCGATCGTCACGCAAATCGCAGAAGTACTGTCGCAACTGGCGTGACGTCAACATTCCCTTGTAGATGAGCACGTGGGGTGAACACGAAGAGGCGTAGATATCGACGGTGTGTTCGATCACCTTTCGGGCGCAGTACAGGGCGCGCTCGAGATCCGGTGCCGGGTTAGTGGTGCTCTTCGCGATGAGTTGTTGGACGAATTCTGGTTCCGAAGCCAGCGAGGTCGCACCGAGAATTGTTGAGTCAACCGGCACAATTCGCCAGCCGAGTGAGACCAAGCCAACCCGTTCGAGCACCACGTCGATCGCTTGCTGAATCTCCGCCACGTCCGAGCTCTTGGGCACCATCCAGTGCGCGATGCCGTACTTTCCCGCGGGCGGCATGACGTCGCCGAATTGGGTCCGGAGAAATGCGTCGGGCATCTGGATGAGGACACCGGCCCCATCGCCCGAGTCGACGTCCGAGCCGGAGGCTCCGCGGTGTTCGAGATTCTCCAGGATGGTGAGCGCATCGAGGATCGTCGCGTTGGTTGGCGTGGCGCTCAAGTCCGCGACCATCCCCACACCGCAGGCGTCGTGCTCGAAAGAGGGGTCGTAGAGTGTCTTTGTCATAGCGTTTCCTTGCGGGGCAACGCTGACCCATCACGATTATAACGAAAAGGCTGGTCGACCTTCGACCTACGCTGTTCACGTGAAGTCGGCCAAACACGCACTCGTCGTCGGCGGGGGGGTCATTGGACTGACGAGTGCATTCCAGCTGGCGCGCCACGGCTGGCGGGTGACACTTTTTGATCCCCGGCCCGGTGGGGGCGCCACCTGGGCGGCTGCCGGGATGATTGCCCCGAGCGCCGAAATCGGCGCTGGTGAGGCAGCGAACTACGGGCTGCAAAGCGGCGCGCTCGACGCGTGGCGTGGGTTCGCGAATGACCTACGCAAGGTGACGCAGAAAGAGCTTTCAATCGTTGAAATCGGGACGTTGTTGCTGGGCTGGGATGGTTCGGACCGTCGAATGGTCGAGCAGTTCGCACAGATCGCCGCCGATCTTGGCGTCGTCCCTCGACGAGTGTCGCTTGACGAGGAACCGGGGATGTTTGATGGAGTCTCTCCTCGGATCTCCGACGGACTCTTGGTGGAAGGTGACGCGTGGCTCGACCCCGACCAAGTCGTCGCCTACGTGAGCGAAGCCAATGAAGCACTTGGTGTGTCGATCGTGAAAGAAGTCGTAGTCAGTGTGGGTGGCGACGGGACCCGTGTCGAGGCAACGACGCCATCGGATTCGTTCGTTGGCGACATCGGGGTGATTGCCACCGGCGCCGGAGCGCTCCCGACCGGCGCGGTGACTTCGGGAAAACATGTGGTTCGCCCAATCCACGGAATTACCGTTCGCGTTCGGGGTATCGATCGAAGTGCGCAGCCCATGATCCGTTCGTTCGTGAGGGGCAGCACGGTCTATATGGTGAGCCGACCTGGTGGCTACGACGTCTTGGGTGCTTCGTCAGAAGAACGCCACGAGGCGGGTGCCCAAGTCGGCGAGGTCCAGCGCCTCCTGCGCGACGCCCTCGACGTCGTGCCCGCGTTGGAAACCGCGGTGATCCTCGAGACCCGCGAAGGCAATCGACCGGCGAGTGACGATTTGCGGCCGTTCTTCGAGGTTCTGGGTGACGGACGCTGGTCGTGGTCCTCAGGTCACTTTCGTCACGGTGTGACCCTGGCTCCGATCGCCGCCAACGAGGCCCTTCGATTCGCCGAGCGTGTCGCGTGATTCGCGTAAACGGAGAGGACCAAACGTTCGTCTCTGAATCAGTAGAGGAGATGTTGCAACGGCTCTCGATTGAATCTCGGGGCGTGGCCGTGGCAATTGATGGTGAGGTTGTTCGCCGCTCCGAGTGGTCCCAAACACGAATTGAAGACGGCAACGCGATAGAGATCGTGACCGCCGTCGCCGGCGGCTGAGAAAAGGTGAAAAGTGATGGCGGTTGACGAATTGATTCAGGCACTCGATGAGCGGATTCTGGAAGCGCTTCGGGCGAAGGCTACGGGTGAAACTATTGCCTTTTTGTGTGAAGCTCGTGCGTGGTTGACCCATCCCGATCAGGCGCACGGCGCGCACGCACCAACGGGATGACGAAGACGCAGCGACTACGATTGTTCGTTCACGGGCTGTGGCTTAGTTTGGTCTAGAGCGCTCGGCTGGGGGCCGAGAGATCGGGAGTTCGAATCTCCCCAGCCCGACCACTGGGTCCCTTAGGGGGCAACCGCCACGTTATGGATCGTACCGAGTCGCTCGATGTTCGTGACGATTTCGTCGCCCGGCTTCAAGAACACAGGTGGTCGACGGGCCTGTCCGACCCCCTCGGGTGTGCCGGTGAATATGACGTCGCCGCGACGAAGTTCACAGACCGACGACAAGTACGCAATGAGCTCCGCCACCGAAAAGACCATGTCACTCGTGTTGGAGTCCTGCATCGTCTCACCGTTCAGCCGAGTAGTGATTGAGAGATCGTTGGGATCGTGAATCTCGTCGGCGGTCGTCAGCCACGGTCCGATGGGCGCGAAGTTCTTGAATGACTTCGCAAGGGAAAATTGCGGCGGCGAACCGCGAAACTGCCATTCGCGCTCGGAGTAGTCCTGACCAACGCAGTAGCCGGCAACTCCGGCCAGGGCCTCGTCGACCCCCACGTTGCGAAGCGTGGCGCCGATGATGACGACCAATTCGGCCTCGTAGTCGGTCGAAGGACCGGGAATGGGCAGTTGCTCGTTGGGTCCGCAGACCGATGAGGCGAACTTGGTGAACACCATGGGTTCCTTGGGCACTTCGAGACCGGACTCCGCAGCGTGCTGGCGATAGTTGAGACCGATTGCAAATACCTGTTGTGGTCTGACCACTGGACCAAGTCGGGTGTCTTGCGCCAAGGTATCAAGGGCTATCTTCTGTGTGAGCGTCGGCTGAGCCGACCGGTACCAGGCGTCGAGTTTGTCGAGTTGGCCGATGCACTTTTCGATCGACGCTGAGAATGCTCCGTTCGAGGCGTCGGCCACGTCAACGATGCCGTCGTTAGCCACGATCGTCGCTCGTCCGTTGAGATTGGCCAGTCGCATCATTCTCCTTCTTCACGCGGCAATGTCCTGCGAATCTTACCGAGACCCACTGCGAACCCGCGTCAGAATATGACGTCGCCATCGTTCAGCGAAATAGGTCAATCCGGTAGAATTGACGAGTTGAGGCCGGTCGAGACGGCCGGCGTTCGTGGCGTCAATAGGGGCGCCGACGAAAAGGAAGTGCCGAGAGAGGGTGAGTCTGGCCGTTGGCCAGACACAGTATGGACAAGAAGGATCCCTTCGTCTTACGCCACCTCGCCGACGTCCAACCGGAACTGTGGTGGCTCGATTCGGACCCGCTGGAGCCGGCTCCGCATTCGGCGCTCATTGGTGACATCGGCGCCGACCTGTGCATCGTGGGCGCGGGCTACACCGGCCTGTGGACGGCGTTGCTCGCGAAAGAACGCGACCCCGACCGTGAAGTGGTCGTCGTCGAGCAGTACGAAACCGGAGCGGGCGCCTCAGGTCGCAACGGCGGATTCTGCTCCGCATCCCTCACGCACGGCTATTTGAACGGCGTGCGGCGCTTCCCGGACGAGATAGAGCTGATCCAACGACTCGGACGAGAGAACCTCGACGAGATCGAAGAGACCATCGCTCGCTACGGTATCGAGTGCAATTTCGAACGCACCGGAGAACTTCAAGTTGCCGTCGCCCCCTGGCAGTTCAAGGGTATGGCCGAACAGGCCGAACGTCGTAACGCGATGGGCGACACCGTTGAAGTGCTCAGCCAAGAAGAGGTGCAGGCTCGTGTGCACTCCCCCTCGTACGTCGGAGCTCTCTTCGATCACGATGGGACCGCGTTGGTGGATCCCGCTCGCTTGGTGTGGGGTCTGGAACGCGCGTGCATCTCCCTCGGTGTGAAGATCTTCGAGAACTCCAAGGTCGAGTGGTTGGAGGACTTGCACGACGCTGTCCGCGTCCACACCCCGTACGGCGCCGTCACGGCCGCGCGGGTCGCGCTCGGCACGAACGTCTTTCCGTCGCTACTCAAGAAGACACGAAAGTACGTCGTGCCGGTCTACGACTACGTGATGGTCACCGAGCCACTCTCCGAGGCCCAACTCGAGAGCATCGGGTGGTCAGGTCGAGAGGGCATCGCGGACTCGGGCAACCAGTTTCACTACTACCGCCTCACGAGTGACAACTGCATCCTGTGGGGTGGCTACGACACGATTTACAACTTCCGTGGCAAAGTGCGCCGCGAGTACGAGTTCAACTCCGAGACCTACGCGACGCTCGCCGGTCACTTCCTGAAGACGTTCCCGCAGTTGGCCGGGGTCAAATTCACGCACGCCTGGGGCGGAGCGATCGACACGTGCACGCGGTTCTCACCGTTCTGGGGAACCTCCCACGAGAACAAAGTGGCCTACGTGCTCGGCTACACCGGACTCGGCGTCGCCTCGACCAGGTTCGGCGCCGCCACGATGCTGGACCTCTTGGACGGGCTCGAGACGGACCGCACTCGATTGACAATGGTTCGAAAGCATCCGATGCCCTTCCCGCCCGAGCCGTTCAAGTGGATCTTCATACGTATCACGCAGTCGGCGATCAGGTACGCCGACGAGCACGAGGGCCGTCGCAACCTTTGGCTCAAACTCATCGACCTCTTCGGTCTGGGCTTCGACTCGTAGTTGGTGGAAGTTCAGTCCGACGCAGCCGAAGGGTCTGATTTAGTTGGCCAGTGAGTAGACGACCGTGACCTGCACGTTGACGGGCTGACTGCCAGTTTGGATTGGCACTGAGGCGTGCACTGACGCGCCGGTTGCGACCGGTGGATAGTAGGTCCCCGAGCTCTGGTTCTCGTTGTCCGTGATCTTGACGATGTCGGTCACGTGGGCGTCGCCGGCCTTGGCGAGTTGACCCGCGGCGAGACGAGCGTTGTCCATCGCGCGAATTCGCGCGGCGCGCAACAGCGACGAGTCATTGGTGATGGTGAACGACACACCGTTCAGTTGAACGCCGTTACCGACCGCTCGTGCGGCAGCGTCGATGGCGACGCCGGCGCGTTGCACCTTGTGCATCGTTACGTTCAATGTGTCTTCGACCGTGAAACCCGTGACCACGCCCTGATTATTGGTGTTGTCATAGATATTGAGACCGGACGTCTGCATTTCTTTCCTGGTCACTCCGTTCTTCAAAAGTGCGGCTTCCAAAGCACGAACCTTGTTGTCGTTGTCGCTCAACGCGGCCGTCGCGGTCGGATTCACGGTCGAGACGCCGATTTGGAAATCTATCGTGTCCGGAGTGCCCTGAACGGTCCCCGAACCGGTGACCGTGATCGTCGAAGTCGTGCCTGTTTTGGAATGACCAAGCACGACACCGACGAAGCCAACTGCGACCACGACCAGCGCCGTGCACATCGTAAGAATCCAGCCTGTCAGTCGAGGCCGGCGACCGCTGCGGTGTCCTTCGCCGTGACGGTGGACGTGCTGCTCGTCTTCATTGCTCGTGTCTTCGCTCATTCATATTCCTCCGTCGTGGGCTTCCACCTCATCTCAAGGATTTCGTGTGGCATCACCATTCACTTAGTACCTGTCGCCTTCAACACGAAACTTTCACTGGCGAATTGCCACGGCGCGTCAACACGTCATTCAACGTGGCCTTCTACGTAATGCGAAAGTTATGAGTCGAATCGGACATTGCCGAAAGGCGTCATTCCTCGGAGTCGGCGTCAGAGTCCATGAGCCCGGCGATCATGTTGACAACCGTGGGGTCCATCAAAGTGGTCACGTCACCGAGTGAGCGATTCTCAGCCACGTCGCGCAACAAGCGACGCATAATCTTGCCGGAACGGGTCTTGGGCAACTCGGGCGTAAGGATTATCTGACGTGGCTTGGCGATCGGTCCGATCACTTTCGCGACGTGGTTGCGCAACTCCTCAATGACGATCACCTGATCCTCTGACGCGTCTTCGGCGGACATCTTCAACGTGACGAACGCCACGATCGCCTGACCGGTCGTCTCGTCGGAGGCGCCGACGACCGCGGCCTCGGCGACGGACGGGTGCCCGACCAACGCGTGTTCGACTTCGGTCGTCGACAATCGGTGACCCGAGATGTTCATGACGTCGTCAATCCGGCCGAGCAGCCAAATGTCACCATCGTCATCGCGCTTGGCGCCGTCACCCGCGAAGTATTTGCCGGGAAAACGACTCCAGTAGGTCTCTTTGAATCGCTCGGGGTCGCCGTAGATGCCGCGGGTCATGCCCGGCCACGGTGCGGTGATGACGAGGTAGCCGCCTTCGCCATTGCCGACGGAGTTGCCGTCGTTGTCGACGATGTCCGCGTCGATGCCCGGGAAGGGCGTCATCGCCGCCCCCGGCTTCGTGGCCGTGATGCCCGGCAAGGGTGTGATCAGGATGCCGCCGGTCTCGGTCTGCCACCACGTGTCCACGATTGGGCACTTCCCGCCGCCGATGTACTCGCGGTACCACATCCAGGCCTCGGGGTTGATGGGCTCACCAACCGTGCCGAGCAGACGAAGGCTCGAGAGATCGTGGCCCTGAGGCCACTCGTGTCCCCACTTCATAAGTGTGCGAATCGTCGTCGGCGCCGTGTAGAGGATGGTCACCTTGTTCTCGGCGATGATCTTCCACCAACGGTCTTTGCCACCGGAATCCGGCAGTCCCTCGTACATGACTTGGGTTACTCCGTTGATAAGTGGCCCGTAGACGATGTAACTGTGTCCGGTGATCCACCCGATATCGGCGGCCGTCCAACAGACGTCCGTCTCCGGCTTCACGTCAAAGATGTACTCGTGCGTGGCCGAAACGTGCGTGAGGTAGCCGCCGGTCGTGTGGTAAATCCCCTTGGGCTTGGCGGTCGTGCCCGAGGTGTACATGATGAACATGGTCTGTTCGGAGGGGAACGACTTGCACGTGTGCTCGTCACTCTGACGCTCGACCACGTCGTGCCACCAATAATCGCGGCCTTCATTCCACTTCACTTCTCCCCCGGTGCGACGTACGACCAGCACGGCCTTGACGTTCGGACAGGATTCCAGAGCCTCATCCACGGCAGGCTTTAAAGGGCTCGGCGTGCCTCGTCGAAAGGCACCGTCGGCAGTGACGACGAACTGACAGTCCGAGTCCAGGATCCGACTCGAAAGAGCTTCGGCCGAAAATCCGGCGAAGACGACGGAGTGAATGGCGCCGAGGCGCACGACCGCGAGCATCGCGACCACGGCCTCGGGAATCATCGGCATATAGACCGCGACGCGGTCACCTTCTTTCACACCCAATTCGGTCAAGGCGTTCGCCGCCTGGGCCACCAGCTTCTGAAGTTCGCCGTAGGTGATCGTGCGACCTTCGCCTTCGGCGTCGGCGACCCAGTGATAGGCAACCTTGTCGCCGTTCCCGGCTTCGACGTGGCGATCGACGCAGGTGTACGAGGCGTTGAGCATGCCGTCGCTGAACCACTTGGCGTTGGGCAAGTCCCACTCGAGACTCTTCGTCGGAGCCGTGGTCCACGCCAAGCGATCGGCTTGCGTGCGCCACCACGCGACTGGATCGGCCGCGGCGTCGGCGTAAATAGAAGGTTGCGCGTTGGCCTGTTTGGAGAATTCGGCGGACGGCGCGAAACTTCGTGTCTCTTCGAGCCATGCTTCGAGTTTTGCTTCTGTCATGTTCTTTCCTTGCTGTGATGTCGATGAAGATTCGTCGAGCGAATGAACTGCGTGGTCGATAATTGTGACTGAAGCCGAGAGTAGTGCTCTATCGGCCCAGTATGCCAACAGCGCCCGAGCCTGGTGGCTGGGGCGCTGTTGGCGGTTGGGTCCGGTGGCAAGCCACCAGTGACACTGAGGTTAGCCCAAAGGACCGACCGGTAGCACAACCTTCCCGTGAGTTTCGTTGATCACGCCAGCGGCGGACGCGTACCAAGCGAGAAGGGCCGTGATAATGCCGAGCCACCCACCGATCTTGGTCATGTCCGTGTGACCGCCGCCCCATGCTCCAATGGTCAGGAACAAGAAGGCCAGCGTCAGGGCAACGAAGACCAGCAAGACAGCCACGTTCACCTTCATGGCGGCAATTGTCATGTACGCCGTGAAGAGGATCCAGGGCAGTAGGTACAGGCCCAGGGCACCCTTGACAGCGAGTCCACCCTGGAAGTTGATGAAGAAGTACACACCAATCCAGAACGCACCGTATGACGTAAACGCAAGCGCACCAAAGGTATTCTTTCGCACGAATTCCCACATACCGGCCGCGAACTGCGCGACGCCGCCGTAGATGAATGCCAGTGAAATCGCACCACTGATGGCCGCGCTACTCGCACCACCGAACTTGAAAAGTCCGATGTTGAAGAGGCTCAGCAAAAAGGTGGTCATGGCGAAACCGGCGAGTCCGAGCGGACCGGGGTCCGCAACTCTGTGTTCCATGTAATTCTCCCCACATAGGTTTATTCCCACCGTCGGGATGACGGCTACTGAGATTAAACATCACTTAACACTGGGTATGACGGATAGAAACCCCGCAACTTCGTGAAGAGGTTCACAAAGTGGGCGCCGTGCCGCAAGATTCCCTTGATTTACTGACGGGCAAAAAGGTTCTTCGATGCAAAGAAATCGGATGAAATATACAGATTTACATTCAGTTGTCGAGAGCCGATCGAAATTCCCTGATGAACGACTCAACGTCAGAGGCGCTCGCGTGGTTCAAGATTGTCTGAACCAACGCCGAGCCCACGATGACGCCGTCACTCACCTCGGCGGCCTGTTTGGCCTGATCGGGAGTGGTGATTCCGATTCCGATGAGGGCCGGCACGTCGCTCGAACGTCGGATGGAGCGCACCACGCGTTCACCCTCTCCTCCCCCTTCAGATTTTCCGGTGACGGCCATTCGCGCCGAGGCGTAGGCGAAACCCTGCGTCGTGGCCACAAGTCGATCGACGCGTCGCGGCGGAGTCGAGGGAGCCACGAGCAGCACCGTCGCCACGTCCGTGTCATCACAGGCCGCGATCCACGGTTCGGTCTCTTCGAGGGCGAGGTCCGGGACTATCGCTCCACTGATGCCACTGGACGACAGTTTCCCCGCGGAGCGTTCAAGCCCGTAGTGCAACACGATGTTGTAATAGGTCATGGCGATCAGCGGCACGTGGACGTCGAGGCGAACGAGGTCATCGCAGATTGAATCCAACGTCGTGCCACGTGACAGAGCTCGCAGTGCAGCCTCTTGAATTACGGGGCCGTCCATCATCGGATCGGAAAACGGGATGCCAATCTCCACGGCGTCGGCACCGGCGAGGACGGCCGCTTCGACGTGCTCGGTCCAGTTTTCGCTCACGCCACCCATGAAATAGGGCACCAACAGTTTCCTTCCGGCGTCGCGAAGAGCGCGAAGGTCGCGCTCGAGACTCTTCATGATTGGCCGCGCAGTATCGCTTGAACCTGGGCCACGTCCTTATCCCCTCGACCAGAGAGATTGAGCAGCACCGTTGAACCGCTGGGGATGGCGTGCCCCGCTTCGCGGGCCAACCAGGCCACGGCGTGGGCGGTCTCGAGAGCCGGAATGATCCCTTCCATCTCGCTCAAGAGTTGCAAGGCGGGAATGACGTCCTCGTCGCCGATCGCGTAATACTCGGCTCGACCAGTCTGTGCGAGGTGGGCGTGTTCTGGTCCGATACCGGGATAGTCCAGACCGGCCGAGATTGAATGCGCCTCCTCGATCTGACCAAATTCGTCTTGCATCAGAAGCGAGCGCATCCCGTGCAGGACGCCCGGCGATCCGCTGCCCACGGCCGAGCCACCGGCGGCTTCAATGCCCACCAGTCGCGATGGAGAGTTGGCGAATCCGGCGAAAACGCCGGCGGCATTCGACCCACCGCCGACGCAGGCGATAACGACGTCCGGGTGGTCGACGCCAAATTCCAATAGTTGACGAGCCGCCTCTTGTCCGATGATGCTCTGGAACTCACGAACCATCCAAGGAAAGGGGTGCGGCCCCATAACGGACCCGATGCAGTAGTGCGTGTCCGAGACGCACGTGACCCATTCGCGCATCGCTTCGTTGACGGCGTCTTTCAACGTACGGCTGCCCGTCGTGACGGGGACCACACGAGATCCGAGAAGTTCCATGCGAAAGACATTCAGGATTTGACGCTCGGTGTCCACCTCGCCCATGAAGACCGTGCACTCGAGCCCGAGTCGGGCGGCAGCGGTAGCGGTGGCGACGCCGTGTTGTCCCGCACCGGTCTCGGCGATGACGCGGTGCTTCCCCATCCGTTTGGTGAGCAGTGTCTGTCCGATGACATTGTTGATCTTGTGCGAACCCGTGTGAGCCAAGTCCTCGCGTTTGGCGAATATTCGCAGTCCGAGGTGCTCGCCGAGACGGGTGAGCGGCGTGACGGGCGTTGGTCGTCCGGCAAACTCACGCAGCACCGTGTGATACTCATCGACGAACGTGGTGTCGTTCCACGCCTCGGTGAAGGCCGCCTCGAGTTCGAGACAGGCGGGCATGAGTGCCTCGGGAACGAATCGACCTCCGAACTCTCCAAATCGTCCCCGGTCGTCGGGCTCGTTCATATACGTGTTGT
This sequence comes from Acidimicrobiaceae bacterium, assembly GCA_003133685.1. GTDB lineage: Bacteria > Actinomycetota > Acidimicrobiia > Acidimicrobiales > RAAP-2 > RAAP-2. Next base: position 59,913 of record PKYQ01000031.1, on the reverse strand, counting down.
TCGTGCTCACGACGAGTCGCGCTCTCGAAAGGCGAATTGAGCATTGGCGACGAAGAGATTCATCCGTTCGCGGTGCTTCACGCCGGGCGACGATTCAACGCCGCTGGCGCTGTCCACGCCCCAGGTGTTGGTTTCGGCGATCACGTGCGCGACGTTCTCGTCGCTGAGTCCCCCGGCGGCGATGACGGGCACGACGAAGGGTCGGTCCTTCAACTCCTCCCATGAATGGCGCTCGCCACTCCCGGGGGTCGCCCCGTCCACTAACACGGCGTCCACGGAACCTTCGTTGAAGTCGTAGAACTCGTCGCTCGTGATCGACAGGGCCTTGATGACTCGAACGTCTCGCTGGCGCAACTGTTCGAGCAGTTCACCACTCAGTGGTCCGTGAACCTGCACGACGTCGGCGTCGATGAGGTCGAGGGCGTGAAGTATGAACTCGTCATCGTTGTCGCGAAAGACCAGAGTCCGAAGGACTCTGTCTCTCGTCGCTTCGGCGATGGCCAACGCTCGATCGAGGGAGAGTTGTCTCGGCGACGTCGCGAGGATCAGGCCGACGGCGCTGGCTCCGGCGTCGATCGCGGCATTGGCGTCACCCAACGTGGTGAGACCACAGATCTTGACGAAGAACGGCGCGTCGAATTCAGTCACGAGGCACCAGTGGCACGGATGAAAATGCCCGCACCGTCTCGGCGACCTGCGTCGCGGTGACGAACGCTTCGCCCACTAACACCGCGTCGAAGCCGGCGTCGGCGGCTCGAACGACGTCCTCGGACGATCCGAGTCCCGATTCACAGACCGTCACGACCGAAGTGGGGAGCGACTCGATGACCTTCGCGGCGTTGTCGCGATCGACCTCGAAGGTGTGAAGATTGCGTTGATTCACCCCGATGATCCGCGCGCCACCGTCGAGCGCACGTTTCGCCTGATCGTGATCGTGCACCTCCACGATGGCGTCCAGGCCCGCCGCGTGCGCGACCTCGATGAACTCTTCGAGTTCTTCGTCACTCAGGGCCGCCACGATCAAGAGAACCGCGCTCGCCCCGGCGTCGGCGGCGTCGAGGACGTCGTTCGCGCTGACGGTGAAGTCCTTGCGCAGTAACGGCAGGCTGACGGCGTGACGCACGATGTCGAGGTCCTCGAGCGAACCGGCAAAGTGCTCGGCGTCGGTTAGGACCGAGATGGCCGTCGCTCCCCCGTCGGCGTAGGTACGCGCCAACTGCCCGACGTCCAGTCCTTCGTGAAGCCAACCCTTGCTCGGCGAGCGACGCTTCACTTCGGCGATCACCTTGACGTTGCCATTCGCGGATTCGGTGAGGGCCGCGAACATCGAAGGGGCCGGTTCGTGGATTGACCCGATCCGTTCGCGCCAATCGCGCTCGTCGGCCGCGGCACGTGCTCGATGATGAGAAAGGATCTCGTCGAGGTACGTCGCCATCACAAAATCGTAGTTGTGTCCAGGGCGTTCTCCCTCACGACTAACTTGTGCGTATGTCACGCCCTCGCGCGCGAGCCCACTAATGCCCGGAACTTTCTCAAACGACGTCTTGAATCCGCTCGTACGCGGCACCGACCTCGAACGCGCGCAGGCCCGAGCAGCCCTGGTCGAGATCCTGGAGGGACAGGTCGAAGGGGTCTTGATCGCGAGCTTCCTGACCGCGCTGACAGCCAAAGGAGAGACCGCCGACGAGATGACCGGATTCATCGACGCGATGATCGACGCGGCCTCGACTTTTTCGATCGGCCCCGACGCCATGGATATTGTCGGCACCGGCGGCGACCAACTTCACACCGTCAACATCTCCACGATGGCCGCGCTGACGGTGGCCGGGTGCGGGGTTCCGGTCGCGAAGCACGGCAACCGCGCCGCGTCGTCGTCGGTCGGTTCCGCGGACCTGCTCGAGGCACTGGGCGTGCGTCTGGACGCTCCCGAGGAGATTGTTCGCGCCTGCGTCGCCGGCGCGGGTATCGGCTTTATGTTCGCACCAACGTTCCATCACGGGCTGGGCTACCTGACGCCGATTCGACGCGCGCTGGGCTTTCGAACAATATTCAACGTGCTGGGGCCGCTGGCGAATCCGGCGCTCGTGCGTCGAACATTGATTGGTGTGTCACAGGCGCATCTGCTCGATGCCATGACGCAAGTACTCGTCGCTCGGGGCATTGATCACGCCATTTTGGTGAACGCCGATGACGGACTCGACGAGCTCTCTCTGGGCGCAGCGTCCACGCTGCACGTCATTGCTCCCCGGGGCGTCGAGGTTCAACGACTCGACGCCGGCGCCGTCTTGGGACTACACCACACAGCCTCTGACATTCGCGGGGGTGATACCGCGCACAACGTCGAGGTTGCCAGATCCTTCCTGGCGGGACAGAGAGGTCCGGTCTTTGACGTGGTGTGCGCCAACGCGGCACTGGCCCTGATCGTGGCCGGTCGAGCGACGACGCTGATCGAGGGATTCGAACTGGCGTCGGCCGGTGTCAGCGAAGGTCGAGCCGGGGTTGCGCTCGAGCAACTCGTCGCAATCTCGAACGCCTAGAGCGCTCGCAGTTCTTTCTTGTACCAGCGAGCGTTCGCGACGTAGGACGCGGCGTTCTCGACGATGCTGTCTTCGCCACTCGAATCGAGCTTGATGACCGCGGGCACGCCCACGGCGAGCGCGTTGGCCGGTACGTCCATGCGATTTCGTACCACGGCGCCAGCGCCCACCGTCGCGCCGCTGTGAACCGTCGCCTGATGCAGCACGATCGAGCCACTGCCGATGAGTGCGCGGTCCTCGATCACGCAGCCCTCTAAATGCGCGAGGTGACCCACGACGCAGTCGTCACCAATGACCGTCGGGAACGCGTCGACCGCGTGGATGATCGCGCCGTCTTGGATGGAGGTACGCTCGCCGACGATGATCGTGCCGTAGTCGCCGCGCAACACGGCGCTCGGCCACACCGAGGAGTCCGCGCCGATGTGTACGTCGCCGATGACGACGGCGTCGGGGTGGACGAAGGCGTCGGGATGAATCGTCGGCGTACGGTTTCCCAGGGCGTAAAGCGGCATGGTTTCTCCTAGTGGCTCAGCCATGAAATTAACTGATAGATCCGCCAGATGACGTAGATAATCGTGACGACGATAAAGAATCGCCAGCGCCACGGAATCGGCTCGCGAACCGTCTCGGCAACCGTCTCGCCACAGATTTCACAGATGTCGCCCTCGACGGGACGGTCGCACTGCTCGCACCACTTCGTCACTATTCAATCCGGACTCGTACTCGCAGGGGCTGCGAGCCGAGGGAGAATCGCTCGCGGAGCGATCGCTCGACATAGCGCAAGTACGTCTGGGGCAGACGGCCCGCGATGAACAATGTGAAGGTCGGGGGCTCAGTCGCCCCCTGCACGGCGTAGCGGATCTTGCCCGTGGGCGCCGGCTGCTTCACCTGCAGGTCCCGGATCGCGCGATTCAGCGCGCCGGTGGGTACTCGTTTTTTGTAGTCCGCCGCCGCGATCGCCAACGCGGGAAGGATGCGGTGCACGCCCTTGCCCGACGTGGCCGTCGTCTTCATCACGGGCGCGTCGCCGAGGAACGCCAACTTCTCGCCGACTGTCGCGAGGACGGCGTCGCGTTCGTCGACCGCCACGAGTTCCCACTTGTTGAGTACGACCAGCGATGGACAACCGGCCGCGGAGATACGTTCGGCCAAACGTTGGTCCTGACCCGTGGCACCGACGGTGGCGTCGATGACGAGGATGGCGATGTCGGAGCGGTCCAGGGCGTCGAGGCTGCGTAGTACGGCGTAGGTCTCGAGTCCCGCTTCGGTCTTGGCTCGACGTCGCATTCCGGCGGTGTCGATGAATCGAATCAGCCCGACGTCGGTGGAGACCAGGGTGTCGATGGCGTCGCGCGTCGTGCCGGGCAGGTCGTGGACCACGGAGCGTTCTTCGCCGATCAATTGATTGAACAGTGTGGACTTGCCGACGTTCGGACGTCCCACGATCGCGACGCGCAGTGCGCCATCATCGTCGGCGTCGGCGACCTCGTCGACGATTCGATTCTCCTCGAGTCGGGCCACGATGACGTCGAGCAAGTCACCGGTACCGCGTCCGTGCTGGGCGCTCACGGTGTGTGGGTCGCCCGCGCCCAGACTGAGGAACTCCCAACTGCTGGCTTCGTGCTGGGCGTCATCAACCTTGTTGACGACGAGCAAGACGGGACGACCACTTCGCAGCGCCCAGCGAGCGGCGTGCGTGTCCTCGTCGACCATTCCGGTCGTCACGTCGACGACCAGCAGCACCAGATCGGCTGTCGCGAGTGCCGCCTCGGCCTGTTTGGAGACCTTGGCCTCGAGCGAGTCGCCGGCCTCGAGCCACCCTCCGGTGTCGACGACGTCAAAACTGAGGCCGCCCCACTCGACCTCGACGGCCTTGCGGTCACGGGTCACGCCACGGTGTTCTTCGACGACCGTAACTCGCTTACCGGCGAGACGATTCACGAGCGAGCTCTTGCCGACGTTCGGCCGGCCGACGATCACGACCTGCGGTTTCATACTGGAACTCGTCCCACACGTACTGAGGTCAGTGCCGCACGAAGGTCTTGACCGGTCGTGGGCACGATCATGACCGAACGCCCGAGGTCATCGAGATCGAGTCCGTCGAGGAATCTCCCTTCGGAGAGACAGACGTCGGGCACCAAGATCACGGTCTCGGGGGCGACGTCGGCCAGGGCGTTGATGAGGTCCTGGCCCGTGAGTAGACCGGCGACCTTGATGTTGCCGCCGAAGAATCGATTCTCCACCGCGAGAATCCTCACGTCAGAGAATCCTTGGGCGTCGAACATCTCGCGAAGGATCGGGGCAGCGTATTCGCCGGTCACGACGAGGACGTCATCGCCGCGTTGGATGTTGCGCTCGCCCCCGCGTGGTGCGCGATAACCCAACGCCGGGGCACCATCGACCGATTGAAAGAATCCGGTGCCGAGCTTGTCCATGGGCGTCTCTTCGACGAAGCTCTGCACGAACGCGGCGACCAGTCCAATGCCATTCTCGGCCTGGTCCAGGCTCTCGAACTTCGCCGCCGACGGCGGCGTCTTTCCGGCGACGAGGTAGAACTCATCGCTCGCGAACACGTTGACGCGCCCCAGGATCTCGAAAGAGAGTGATTGGAAACGCTCGGCGAGCGCGACGACACTGCGCGCCTCCTCGACCGTGTGCGAACGCATCGTCGCCTCGTCAGAAAAGGCGCTGACGCCCACCGGCACCAGAGCCACCGACGCCAATTCCGGATAGAGCGAGATGACGTCGTGCAACGTGCGTTCCAGGTGATCGCCGTCATTCACCCCGGGACAGACCACGACTTGGGCGTGCACTTCTATGTCCTCTCGAAGCAGTTCCTTCAGCCAACGAAGACTCGTCGCGCCGCGGGGATTTCGCAGCATCTCGGCGCGCAACTCTGGGTCGGTCGTGTGGATCGACACGTAGAGCGGTGAGAGACCCTCTTCGAGGACGCGTTCTAAGTCGAACTCGGTGAAACGCGTCAGCGTCGTGTAGTTGCCGTAGAGGAACGAGAGGCGAAAATCGTCGTCCTTCACGTAGAGCGAGCGGCGCATGCCCTTGGGAAGCTGGTAGATGAAGCAGAACGAGCAGTGATTATCACAGGTGCGAATGCGATCAAAGACCGCTGAGTCGATACTGAGTCCGAGCGGCTGGCCCTCGGTCTTGGTGATCGTAACCTTGCGCGCCAGGTCCTCTCCCTCGCGGCGAATGACCAGCGCGACATTCTCACCGTCAATCAGTTGCTGGTATTCGATGATGTCGCTCGGCTCGCGACCGTTCACGCTGACGAGTTCGTCGCCGACGGCCAGATCGACGCTCGAAGCCGGAGAATCCATAGAAATCGAGGAGATTCGGGCGCCCGACACCCGTCCAGCCTACGAGGAATCACCAACTCTTATTACTAGGCTGGAATTCGTGAACGTGGACAAGGTTGTACTCGCGGCGCCACGGGGATTCTGTGCCGGGGTCGAGAAGGCCATCAAGGCGCTCGATTGGATGACGCGCGTCTTCGCGTCACCGGTCTTTTGCTACCACGAGATCGTGCACAATCAGTTCGTCGTGGACTACTTCAAATCCCTCGACGTGGTGTTCATCGACGACGTCACGTTGGTCCCTCCCGGGGCGCCGGTCATGTTGAGCGCGCACGGGTCCCCGCCCGAGGTGATCGACGCCGCGCGTCAGTCCGGCGGCACCGTCATCGACGCCGTCTGTCCGCTCGTCACGAAGGTCCATCACGAGCTGAAGGTCCGAGCCCGAAAGGGCTACACCGTGCTCTACGTCGGTCACCAGGGCCACGAGGAGGCCGTGGGCACCATGGCCGTGGCACCCCAGTCGGTTCACCTGATCGAATCGACCGCAGACATCGACGCCCTGGGCGACCTCGCCGGTCCCTTCGCGCTGCTCAGCCAGACGACGCTGAGCCTGGACGAGTGGCAGGACTTGCGAGAGTACGCCGAGGTGAAGTTCCCGCAGATCTGGATGCCCAATCGCAGTGACCTCTGTTTTGCGACCACGAATCGCCAGGCCGCGCTTCGCACGATCGCCGCAGAAGCCGACGCGGTCGTCGTGATTGGCTCGGCGAACTCCTCCAATACGGTCGCCCTCACCAAGGTCGCCGAGGCGGTGGGCTGTCCGAGGGTATTAAGGGTGAATGGCGCCTTCGAACTGCCCGATGACCTCAGTGGCACCGTGGCGGTGACCGCGGGCGCCTCGGCACCCGAATCGCTCGTCAATGAAGTGCTCGAGGCGTTGAACCCCACGCACGGCGTGACGGTCACGTCGGTGACGGTCGAAGACGAATACTTCCCGCCACCCCCGGAACTACGTGAGATGCTCAAGACCCTTTCGGCCCTCCTGGACCTGTCACTCGCCACGCCGGCCACGTCGAGTTTTGACGGCGAGGCCGATCGTCGCTTCACCGCGGCCGAAGTGCTCTCGGCCGCGAATCGCTAGAACCTGAACGTCAGCAGCGCCCCGATTAGTATCTACCAGTGAGTTTTTTCTCGCGTCATTGGCGTGTCGCGCCCGCTACGGCACCGTCAAGGACGGGTCCGCCGGTCGTTTCGAGTCGGCACCGATGCGCGAACGCCGAGGCAGGACCTTTGAAGGAGAACGATGGTCAACGATGATCTAGAGCAAGGTCGCTCGACGCGTCTTCGCGCCTTCGCCATCTCTCAGGCGCTCGCCCGACTCGAGAGCGATCGTCCAGGTTTTAGTCCCGAAGCCATCGTGGCCTCGATCTGCGCCTACGAAGAAGAGGGCAATATTGCCCACGTCTTGGAGAAGATGCCGGTCTCGGTGAACGGCGAGCCCTACACGACGCTCGTGGTCGTGGACGGTGGCGACGACCGGACCGCGGAGATCGCGCGCTCTTTTCCGGGCGTCGTGGTGATCGAGTTCCCGGTCAACCTGGGTCACGGTGTGGCGCTGCAGGTGACCTACCGCTACTGCGTGAACAACAACGTCAAGTACGTGGTGACCCTGGACGCGGACGGTCAGAACGATCCCTCCGAGATTCCTCAGATCCTCGCTCCGCTGCTCGCCGATACTGCGGACTTCGTCCTCGGCAGTCGAGTCCTGGGTGTCGACAAGACCTCGGACAAGATTCGCAAGTTCGGGGTGCGGTTCTTCTCGTTCATCATGAATCGGATGACCGCATCACACATCACCGACACCTCCACCGGTTACCGCGCGCTTCGCGTCACGATGCTCGCCGACGTGGTCGATCGCCTTCGCCAACAGCAGTATCAGACGTCGGAGCTGCTCATCACCTGTCTGAAACGAGGCTGGCGCGTCAGCGAAGTACCGACCGAGTGGTACCCGCGCGTGTCGGGTGAGACGAAAAAGGGCGCGACGTGGACCTACGGGTTCCGGTACGCCCGCGTGGTCTTCGGCACCTGGTGGCGCGAGCGTTAACTCGAACTCGAGTCGGGCTCCGTCTTAGGAACCGTGAAACTCTTGCGATTGGCGTCGTCGAACACGCGAGGTGGTGTTTTCACCTTCGCCTTCTTCGGCTTCTTGGCTTCTCTTCCTTGCGGACTCTTCATGCACGAATCCTACGCCGCTTCCAGCGTGAACGGTCGCGAAACTCGAGGAATCTGTTCGCTTCAGGCCTGCAGGCTCTCGTGATACACCTGCTCGAGAGCCGCGCGTAGTTCCTCGCTCTTGGCACTGAGCGCCGAACGCGCGACACGACCTTCGGAGGACGGCGGATCGAGCGCAGCGCCAACGACGATCTTGATCTTCGCCGGTCGAGGCAGTTTGGCGCCTTTGGGCATCGCCCGGTCACTGCCGCCAATACCGACGGGCACGACTTTGGCACCCGTTCGCGCCGCCATGAACATTGCCCCGTCGTGCAATGGAGCGACCGAACGACCTTCTTTGCGCGTCCCTTCGGGAAAGAGCACCAGCGCGTGACCTTGGCGCAGCACGGCCTCGGAATGCGCCATGGACTCGCGATCGGCCGACCCGCGATGGATCGGAAAGGCCCCGAGACGCGTGATGAGTGGTCCGAGCATCGGCACACGAAAGACTGAATCCTTCGCCATGAAGAAGACCTTGCGCTTGGAGATGAAGAGCGTCAGCGCAAAGTCGACGTTCGATCGGTGGATCGGTGCGATGAGAACCGGTCCCTCGAGCGGAATGTTCTCGGCACCGACGACGGTCGGTCGAAAAAGCACTTGGGACAGGCCCGACACCAGCGCGGCGCACACACGGTACGTGAAGGTGCGTCGCTCGCTCAGCGGGAGAGGTTGTGCTTCAGCCATTGAACTATCTCCTGGGCGACGTCTTCGACGTCTCGACCTGTCGTGTCTAGCACGAGGGCGTCGTCCGCCTGGCGCAGGGGCGAGACCGCGCGAGTGGAGTCGGCTTCGTCACGACGGGCCACCGAATCCTCGCCCTCGTCACCTCGACGTCGGGCACGCTCCTCGAGCGATGCAGTGAGAAAGACCTTGATTGACGCGTGCGGAAAGACCACGGTCGTGATGTCACGTCCCTCGACCACCGTCCCCAGTGGCTGGGCGGCGGCGAATTCGCGTTGCCTCGCGACCATCGATGCTCGCACTTCAGGATTGGCCGCCACCACGGAGACCGCCACGTTGATCTCGTCGCCGCGAATCTCGTCCTCGACGTCGCGCCCGTTCACCGTGACGCGCGGCAGGGTCGTCAGCGACACGTCGTCGGCGACGCCCGCGACAGCGACAGCGTCATGGACCTCGATGCCTCGAAAGATCGCTTCGCACGTCACCGCGCGATACATCGCCCCGGTATCGAGGAACGACCAACCGAGTAATTCGGCGACGGTTCGCGCAACTGTGGACTTGCCCGATCCGGCCGGACCATCGATTGCAATGACGAGATCGCTCACGCGAGTTGTTCCAGGTCATCGAAAAAGTTCGGATAACTTGACTCGACGGTTTCGGCCGCGCCGATTGAACAGCCGTCGCCCGCACATCCGGCAATCGCACTCGCCATCACCATCCGGTGATCGAGCGCCGCGTCGATCTCGAAATTCGAGAAGAGGGCGGCGCTCCCGAGTCCTTCGACGAACAGATCGTCACCGTCGGACCACGCCCGACAGCCGAGTTTGATCGCCAACGCCAATGATCCTTCAAAGCGATCAGATTCTTTAAGGCGCAGCTCACCGACGTCGCGAAAACTCGTCACTCCCTCGGCCGCCGCCGCGGCAACGACGAGCACTGGCACTTCGTCCACGGAAGGGATTTCGCTAGCGTGAACTTCCGTGGCCGATAGTTGCGACGTGCGCGCCGCGAACGACGTCGTAGCGTCATTCGCGTGCACGCTCAACGTCGCACCCATTCGTTGGAGAACGCTGAGGAAACCGATGCGCTCACGGGCGCTGTCGATATCCAGAACCTCCAGTTCAGCGTCGGGGTGGATGCATCCCAGGACGGCGAAGAACGCGGCCTGTGACGGGTCTCCCGGCACGAGCCAATTTCGTGCCAGGGGACGCCCGGGATGAATCGTGACGCTTCGTCCGTCGCCGCTCTCAATACTCACGACCGATACGCCGGCGCGTGAGAGCATCTCTTCGGTGGTCGGTCGCGTGCGTACACGTTCCCCAACGGTCGTGGGGGAACTGGCCGCCAGCGCGGCGAAGAGGATGGCGGATTTCACTTGGGCGCTGGCCATCGGCACGTCGTAGGCCACACCGCGAAGGGCGTTCGTGCCCGTGACGCGCAACGGGGCACTCAGTCGCGGTCCCTGGCCTTCGACCCGTGCTCCCATCAATGTCAACGGCTCGGCGATTCGGTCCATCGGGCGCTTGGACAAAGAGGCGTCGCCGATCAAATGGTGTTCGCCGGGGACCGCGCTCACGACCCCCGACAGCAGTCGCATCGTGGTGCCGGAGTTGCCACAATCGAGCGCCGCGTCACTAACGCGGAGTCCCTCCGAAGGCCCGACCATGCTGACGACGTCGTCGCGGACACTGCGCGCCGCTCCAAGTTGTTCCATGATCTGCGCCGTCGCGGCGACGTCCGTGCCGCGCGACAGTCCACGAATCGTGCTTTCGCCGTCGGCCAAGGCGCTTATCATCAGGGCCCGGTGTGACGTGCTCTTATCCCCGGGTACGCGAACCTCCCCGCGCAGTCGCTCGAAGTGTTCGACTCGGGCGCTACTCATTGCTCGAGCGCTACCTGAAAACCGAGCGACGAGAGGGCCTCACCAAACATCTGGGACTGCTGCGCGTCGACGGCGAGCAGCAAGGTGCCACCCGTGCCCTCGATGCCGTGGGCGATCTCAATGTCGTAGATGTTGACCGCCAGGTCCGAGGCCGATCTCGTCACACGAGCCAGCACACCCGGTTCGTCACTCACCTTCACCCGCAGATAGGCCAGGTCCTCGGTGCTGAGGGCGCGACCGGGCAACTGTCGACGAGCGCTCGCGGCGTTCAACAGACTCTCCAGGATCACGTCGCGCCCGTCATCGAGCAACGCTTCTCGCAGTGTTTTGAGTCGCCCCTCGAGGGCTTCGAGGCTTCGAACGATGGCGTCGCGATTCTCGAACAAGATGTCGGGCCATATTCCCGGATCGCCGGCGGCGATCCTCGTCATGTCACGGAAACCTCCGGCGGCCAACTGCAATAAGACGGCGTCCTGCTCGGCGACCTGGCTCGCTTCGTTCATCAACGAACCGGCCAACAAGTGCGGCACGTGGCTCGCGATGGCGACGAGGCGGTCGTGATCCTCCGCACTGACCGCGACGACGTTCGCGCCGATCTCGCGCAAGACGCCGTGCAGCGTGCTGTAGGTGGCGGGTGACGTGCGATCGGTCGGCGTGAGGACCCACGTGGATCCCTGAAAGAGGTCAGCGCGCGCGCCCGAGAGCCCACGCAACTCCGAGCCGGCCATGGGGTGACCCCCAAGGAAACGTTCGTCGACGACCTGGGCGACGATTGAACCTTTTACGCCCGCGACGTCGGTGACGACGACTTCGGGATTCGCCAGCGTCGCCAGGGCCTCGCTCGCGAGTTTCGCCACTTTTCCCGCCGGCGTGGCGATGACGACCAGGTCCACGTCGGGCGAGAGTTCGGTGCTCGTGATCACGCCGCCGTCGATCGCGGACGTCACGGTCGCGCTGTCACTGTCCACTCCAGTGACGATCCAGCCAGTCTCTTTGAGGGCGAGGGCCACCGACGCGCCAATCAGACCCAGACCGACGACGTGGGCGTGGCGACTATTCGGGGAGGTCATCACGCAGGCCCTGAGCGTTTCGCAGGTAGACGTGTCGAAGATCGCTGCGGGGCTTGGTCGTATAGAGGTGAATCAGAATGCGAATGCACTTGGGCATCGATCCCGGCACGTCAATCTCGCTGGCGCACAGCAGTGGAATGTCCCCGAAACCAATACCACGCGCCACCGTGGCCGGAAACGTCGACGTCAGATCGCGGGTCGTGGTGAATATGACGCTGACGACGTCGTCGTGGGCCAACTCGTTTCGGTCCATCATCGCGCGCAGCAGTTCCTGTGTGGCGCCCTCAATCGCGACGGGCGTGTCCTCGTCACACGTCGTGGCGCCGCGAAGGCCTCGTAATTGTGCCGATCTCATGTAGGCATCGTAGAGGCGATTGCCTCACTCATCCCAACGGCTTGCATCAGTCGGCGTACTTCGGCCAGTGAAAGCTGTCGCGACGAGCCGGGCGACAGCGTGGCGTCTTGGATCGGTCCGATGCGCGTGCGCACGAGACGAGTGACGTCGTGACCGACGGCCGCGCACATCCGGCGGACCTGACGGTTGCGTCCCTCATGAATGACGATGCGCAGCAGTCCCTCACTCACCCGGCTGACTTGGGCCGGACTGGTCATGCCGTCTTCCAATTCGACGCCGTCGCGCAGGCGCCGAATCGCGGCCGGCGACGGGTCACCTTCGACGCGCGCCAGGTACTCCTTGGGAATGCCGGAACTGGGATGGGTCAACAAGTGCGCCAACCGACCGTCGTTCGTGAGGATCAGTAAGCCCTCGGTGTTCATGTCGAGACGGCCCACGGGAAAGATTCGCACCGGACTTTCGACGAGTTCTAAAACGGTCGTTCGCCCGTGAGGATCCGACGCGGTGGTGACGACGCCGTCGGGCTTGTTCAGCAAGAAATAGACGGTGTTCTGTGCGGTCGGCGCCAGTGATCCGTCGACGCAGATGACCTGGATGTCGGGATCGACACGATTGCCGAGTTGCGCGACGCGACCGTCAATCGTCACCCGACCTTCACTGATGAGGATCTCACAGGCGCGCCGTGATCCAAAGCCCGCGCGAGCGAGGGTCTTTTGAAGGCGCTCGCCCTCGTCCAACTACGAGACCTCGGAACTTTCGTCGACGTCGAAGCCCATCTCTTCGACCAGTCGATTGGCCGTTTCGATCGGCGGCATGAACGCTTCGATTGACGGAAGGTCGTTGAGTGAAGCGAGCGCCATCCGATCGAGGAAGAGTTCGGTCGTGCCATAGAGGATGGGCTGGCCCGGTCCACCGGCGCGACCTGTTTCTTCGATGTACTGACGCTGTTCGAGAAGTCGACATACGCCGTCGACGTTCACGCCGCGCAGCGCCGTGATCTGCGCGCGAGAGATCGGCTGTCGGTACGCAATGATGGCGAGTGTTTCGAGCGCCGCCGAACTCAGTCGGTGCGAGACGTCGCGGCTGGCGAACTTCGCGACCCACGACGCCACGTCCGGCGAGGACTGCATGACCCATCCGCTGGCTAACTCGGCGAGTTGGAAACCTCGACGTTCTTCGAGGAACTCGTTGCGAAGTCGTCGCAGGGTCGTCGTCACGTCCGCGGCGTCGATTTCAACCACGTCGGCCAGTTCTTCGGCCGATATGGGTTCGAGCGCCACCGTGAGCATGGCTTCAAGCTGCTGTTCGAGCGAGAAGTCATCCCTCATAGACGTCAACCCTTCCGATGTCAAGATCTGATCCTTCTTCGATCCAGGAGATCTGAACGTCGCCGAAGGTCGAGCCCTGCCCGAGTTCGACCAGCCCGAGTTTGCAGAGTTCGAGGAGGGCCAGGAAATGCACGATGATCTCGATGCGACTGCCCAGGGCTTCGGTCAGCGCCCGAAACGACAGCTGACCCATTGACGGCAGACGTTGCGAAAGTGACACGACGGTCTCGGCGACCGAGACCGCGTCGACCGTGACGTGGTTAAGACGCAGAACGGGCACGGGCTTCTCTTCAATGCCCCGCAGGTAGGCGCTGGCGAGCATCGCCGTGGTCACGCCGGCGAGCAGATCCGGCGGAACAACGACGAAATCGTCGTCAATCCCCCGTAGGCGCGGGTAGGCCCGAGTGGCCCGCTCGAGGAGCGAAACGAACGCGTCGGAGAGTGCGGCGTAGGTGCGCAGCTCGAGAAGCCGGGCCAGAAGAACGTCGCGCTCTTCCCAGCCGACAAACTCCTCGTCCGGCTCGGTGTCGTCGCGCCCGGGTAAAAGGCTCCGGCTCTTCATCTCGAGCAGGATCGAGGCGATGAGGAGGAACTCCGAAAGGTCTTCGACCTCAGTCGTGACCGCCTCGTCGCGCAACACCGCAACGAAGGCGTCGACAATCGGACCGAGCGGGACGTCAAGGACATCGACGTCGTGACTGGAAATCAGTTGGAGGAGCAACTCCACGGGGCCGCTGAAAGACGGCGTCGTCACGACGAAGGTCACCGCCCAACACTACTTCGTAAGTGCGAACTCGCTTCACGTAGAATTGCGTGATGAGAGTTCTCTCGGGCATGCAGCCGTCGGGCACGTTGCACATCGGCAACTACCTTGGCGCACTCAAACAGTGGGTAGAGGCACAGAGTTCCGACGCGTTCTACTGCGTCGTCGATCTTCACGCGTTGACGCTCGAGATTGATCCGGCGACGTTACGCAGTCAAACGCTTGATCTGATCGCCACGTATTTGGCCGCCGGACTCGATCCCGAGATCTGCACCATCTTCTTGCAGAGCGAGGTCCCGTACCACGCCCAGATGAACTGGCTCCTGGAGTGCGTCGCCACCTACGGTGAACTGAGCCGCATGACCCAGTTCAAGGAAAAGTCGACACGGAAAACTGGCTACCGCGTCGGTCTCTTGACCTATCCGGTCCTGATGGCCGGGGACATATTGCTCTACGAGACGGCCGAAGTGCCGGTCGGCGACGACCAGCGACAGCATCTCGAGTTAACACGCGTACTGGCGGAACGTTTCAACAATCGATACGGACCGACCTTCGTGGTGCCCGTCGGCGTGCAACCCAAGGTCGCGGCACGCGTGATGGACCTACAAGAACCAACGCGAAAGATGTCCAAATCGATCTCGAGCCCCATGGGCTCGATCTTCGTCACGGATTCGGCTTCAGAGATCGACAAGAAGATCAAGAAGGCGGTCACCGACACCGATAACGAAGTCCGTTACGACTGGGACACGAAGCCCGGCATCTCGAACCTGCTCGAGATCTATTCGAGCCTCAGCGACGAGACTCCCCAGGCGGTGGCCGAGCGCTACACGCGCTACGGCGATTTGAAGAGCGACCTCTCCGCACTCGTGGTCGAATCGCTCGCGCCGATACAGAAGCGCTACGACGAACTGATGACCGATCCCGTCGAACTTCGCGCGGTCGTGGCACGAGGTGCCCTCAAAGCGAATGAGGTCGCCGGCGAGGTCTACCGGCGCGCCGCGCATGCGATGGGCCTCATCTAAGTAGGCTGAGCCACCAATTCTGAAGGTCGCCGAACGCGTTCGATCCGAAGCTGAAGACGTATTCACTCAAGATCACGAAACCCAATACAAGTGGAAGGGCCCGAGCTCGCCAGTGATAGTAAGTCCCCAAGTGCTTGTTTGGGACGAATCGTTCAATCACCGCTGAGCCGTCGAGCGGCGGTATCGGGAGCAAGTTGAACGCGGCGAGTAGGAGATTTGAAACGCCCAGCGCGTAACCCACGTCAAACAAAGTCGAGTTGTGATAGTAGATGTACCCACCGCTAACGTGCGTGCCGGCCAAGTCACAGAGGATCAGACCGATGGCCGAAAGCACGATGTTGACGAACGGACCGGCGAGCGACACGTAGAGCGACTGCTCTCGCGGCTTACGAAGTCGCGACGTGTTTACGGGAACGGGTTTCGCATAGCCGAACGGCGGAAAATGCAGCGCGATCAACAATGCCGGCAACAGAATCGTGCCGAAGGGATCGATGTGACGCATGGGATTGAGCGACAGTCGCTTGGCGTTCTTCGCCGTCGGATCACCGAAGAAGTTCGCCACCCATCCGTGGCTCACTTCGTGCAGGATGATCGACGGCAAGAGCGCTATGTAGAAGTAATAAGTGTGGAACATCGAGACTTTCGGTTTAGTCGTGCGCCCGAGGGTGCGCGTTGTGGTATTCGCGTTTCAGTGACGTTACCGCTACGGCGGTGTAGATCTGGGTCGTGGAGATCGAAACGTGCCCGAGAAGCTCTTGTACCACGCGAATATCAGCCCCGTGGGCCAGCATGTGTGTGGCGCAACTATGGCGAAACACGTGCGCGCTGATGCGTGAACGCTCGATGCCGACGTGCAGCGCCCGCTTGTCGATGATGAGGTCGACGCCCTGTCGACTCAGCGCTCCCCCGCGGGCGTTCAAGAACAGTCGCGCGTCTTTTCGGGCTCCGGGAAATGAGCCGCGACCCCGCGCTCCGAGATAGTCGCGCAGCGCCACTGTCAACGCCGCGCCCATGGGCACGAGGCGCTGCTTCGATCCCTTGCCGGTCACGAGGATGAGCTGCTCGTCAAAATCAAGGTCACCGAGGTCGATGCCGACGACCTCCGATACCCGAGCCCCCGTACCGTAGAGCAGTTCAAGCAGCGCCCGGTCACGGAGATCACTCGGCGACGTGTCGGGAATGGAATCCAGCAACGCCGTGATCTCCTCTTCGGCCAAGGGTTTGGGCAACGAGCGGCCCCGTCGACCGCCCTTCAGTCGGATACTGGGATCGTTCGCCAAGTAGCCCTCGACCACCAGGTACGCGAACCATCCTCGGATCGACGCAACGGTCCGTGCGATCGAGGTTTCGGCACGTTTTTGGAGACGGAGCTGATTGCAGTAACGCTCGAGATCACGTTCGCGCAGGGCGTCGAGTTCGGTGCCGGCGTCCTTGATCCACGCGAGCAGTTTCGTCACGTCTCTTTGGTAGGCCTCGATCGTCGCGCGACTTCGACCTTTTTCAATGGTCAGCCACTGTAGGTACTCCGTGAGGTACCGCTCAGAGGTCGTCAAAGAACGTTCCGTAGACGCCCCCGAGCGCGACAACTGTTGTGTTGTCGATCGCGGGTTCACGACGAAGAGTCTCGCGCAGATCTTCGCGTGAGAACCATCGCACCGTCGAGCTGAGTTCCTCGGGCCCGGCCGGGTGGCGCGAGGTCGCGGTGAGTCCACGTGCTTGGAAAATCGTCATCAGCTGATTGGACCAGCCGGGCGAGGTCATAAATCGGCCCAACAACGTCCACTGCGTTGCTTTGCATCCGAGTTCTTCGAGTAGCTCTCGCTTCGCGGCGCTCAACGCGTCTTCGCCGGGCACGTCAAGCGTGCCGGCCGGCACCTCCCAGCAGAATCGGTCAAAGGGCGTTCGATACTGGCGGATCATGCCGATCTCGTCGAGCTCGTTGATGGCGAGGATCGCGACCGCGCCGAGATGCGTCACGACGTCGCGTTCGAAGGTAGTGTCGTCGTGTTCGACGGTTCGCTGTTCGACACCGAAAACGTGAGACTGCAGCAGTCGCTTGGTGCCAACGACTCGGAACGCCTCGCTCACAACGTGGCGTCGACCGATTCCGGGTCAATGATGTGCGGCTCACGTCCTTCGGCGCGTGCGGCGGCGGCCTTGATCAGTCCGAGAAAGAGGGGGTGTGGACGATCGGGACGCGACTTGAACTCCGGGTGTGCCTGGGTACCGACGTAGAACGGATGATCGGCGATCTCGGTGAACTCCACGAGACGTCCGTCGGGCGACGTGCCGGAACAACGCATGCCGGCCGCTTCGAACTGGGCGCGGTAGCGCGAATTGAATTCGTAGCGGTGGCGGTGCCGCTCGGACACGACCGTCGTGCCGTAGAGCTCGGCCACGACCGAGCCCTCGTCCAGCATCGCGGGACAGGCACCGAGGCGCATCGTGCCGCCGAGATCGGTGACGTCCATCTGCTCGGCCATCAGCGCGATGACCGGCGCCGACGTGCTAATCGAGATCTCCGTGGAGTGCGCGTCACTCAGCCCCAGACAGTGACGGGCGAATTCGACCACCATCACCTGCATTCCAAGGCACAGGCCCAGATAGGGAATGTCGTGTTCGCGAGCGATGCGCGCTGCGGCGATCATGCCCTCGACGCCGCGCTCACCGAAGCCGCCCGGCACGACGATGCCGTCGAGTTGACGGATGCGCTCAGAATCGATCTCGGTCGGGACGCGCTCGGCTTCCAACCACTCAATGGTGGTCTTGGCACCGATGGCGAATCCGGCGTGACGAATCGACTCGCCGACCGAGAGATACGCGTCAGGCATCGTCACGTATTTTCCGACGACGCCGATGCGAAGGGTCTTGGTGGTGCTGTGCACACGGCGAACGACGTCGCGCCACGCGCTCAGATCAATGGGGTTGGCCTCGAGGTCGATGCCGAGTGTGTTGCACACCATCGTGTCGAGGCCCTCGTCGTACATCGTGATCGGGATGTCGTAGATACTGGGCGCGTCGACGGCCGAGATGACGGCCTGCATCGGCACGTCACAGAGCAGCGAGATCTTGCGCTTGAGACCGTCCGAGAGTGGCTGGTCACTGCGACAGACGATGACGTCGGGCTGGATACCGCGCGATCGCAGTTCGGTCACCGAGTGCTGCGTCGGCTTGGTCTTCTGCTCGCCCGACGGCGCGAGGTACGGTACGAGCGTCAAGTGGACGTAACAGACGTTATCGCGACCGGCGTCGCGGCGAAATTGACGAATCGATTCGATGAAGGGAACGATCTCGATGTCCCCGACGGTGCCACCGATCTCGACGATCACGACGTCGGCGCCGAGCGTGCCGAGTCGTCGAACGCGCTCTTTGATCTCGTCGGTGATGTGCGGGATCACCTGTACGGTCTTTCCCAAATAGTCACCGCGTCGTTCCTTGGCGATCACGTTCGAATAGACCGATCCGGTCGTGGTGTTGGACATCTTGGAGAGCGACTCGTCAATGAATCGTTCGTAATGACCGAGGTCGAGGTCGGTTTCGCCGCCGTCATCGGTGACAAACACTTCGCCGTGCTCACCGGGATTCATCGTGCCGGGGTCGACGTTCAAGTACGGGTCGAGCTTGCACATCGTGACCTTCAGGCCCCGAGATTTGAGGAGCCGGCCAAGCGACGAGGCGGTCAATCCCTTGCCCAGAGAACTCGACACACCACCCGTTACAAAGACGAATTTGGTCATTCCTAAACCGCCGCTTCCACGGAACACCAGCATAGCGAAGCCGTGAGACCGATCGGAACTATTAACGCTGTGTTTCCAACATCTGTCGCGCTAACGCCCTCGATTCGAGCGTGATCTCGTCACCAGCGAGCATTCTCGCTATCTCCTCGACCCGTTCGTCACCACTGAGGGCTCGCACCGACGTCCTCACGTCTTCATGGTCGATCTGTTTCTCGACGACGAAATGCTGATCGGCCTTCGCCGCGACGGACGCTAAGTGTGTGACCGCGAGAACTTGCTGGTATTGGCCCAGTTCGCGCAGGCACTCGCCGATCTGCTGGGCCACCTGCCCGCCGATGCCGGCGTCAACTTCGTCGAAGACCGCGACGACGTCCTCGTGGGCTGACTCGAGCGAGAGTGCCAGGAGGACTCGACTCAACTCTCCCCCACTCGCCAGCGTCTGCAGCGGACCTTCCGGTTGGCCGGGATTGGGCGTGAAGAGGATCTGGGCCTCTGATCCGTCGTCACCGGCGACGACGAAACGAAGCTCCGCGTGGGCCAGTGCCACTCGCGACAACTGTTCCGCCACGGCTCGCGTCAGGGACTCAGAGGCCGCCGTTCGCTCGCGAAGAGCCTGCTCGGCCAACGTCGCGAGGCGCTCTGTCATCGCCTCGATCTCTCCGTCGAGCGCCGCGCTTCGAGACGACGCCGCAACGAGTGCCAACCGACGTTCACGTAGATCGTCGAGCGTGCTCAGCGCGATTGACAACGAGCCGTATTTTCTCACGAGCGCTTGCAAGACGGTCGCGCGATCCTCCAGTTCTTTCAACGCCGAGGCGTCGAACGACTCCGGTTCCGAAAGGGCCGCGAGTTCGTGAACCGCTTCCCGCGACTGCTCGAGGGCGTTTCGTAGTAATTCGCGGGCGGGGTCGTAGGCCTCGCCGATGGGTAGTCGATTGATCGCTCGAGCGAACTGCGTGAAGACGGCCACGTCACCGTCGGCGTCCAGGTTGTCCAGTACTTCGACGAGTGCCGTCTGGCCGTCGCGCAGTTCGGTCAGTCGCGTGAGTTCCTCTAACGTCTCGTCAAGTTCGACGGTCGACCCAATCGCGGTGGCTTCGAGCTCGTCAATCTGGAACGCCACGAAGTCGAGTTCTCGAATCCTTTCCTCCGCGTCGCCGCCCAGTGAGGTTCGTTCACGTTGCGCTTCCTGCAGATCGCGTCGTGTCCGCGAGAGATCCTCGACAGAGACATGTCCTTTCGCGTCGACCAGGCGAAGCACCTCGCCGCGCTTACGCAGTGTGAGCGAGTCGTGTTGCCCGTGGATGACGATCAGTTCATCGGCCAGGGCTCGCAGGGCCTCGGCGCTGCTCGAGGCGCCGTCGATGGCGCTTCGGAGACGTCCCGACGTGCCCGACTCCCTCGTGAGGACGATTTCGCGCTCACCGTTCATGTTGAAGACCGCGGCCGCGCGCATGTCGGTGGCGATCGCCGCGCGCGTCACCGAGCCGTCGCCGCCTAAACAGAGATCGAGGGCGCCCAGGAGGAGCGTCTTCCCCGCCCCGGTTTCACCCGTCAGTACGTTGAAGCCGGGACCGAATTCCAAGCGAGCCTCTTGGATCACTCCCAGTCCGTGGGCGTATAACTCCAACAGCTGGGACTTAGGCATGACCCTCTCGGAGACCCTCGTGGAGGCGTGAGGCGAGATCGAAACTCCGCGTCGCGACGACGCGAACCGGCGTCGGGCTCTTGCGGACCTCGACGAATTGACCGGCGCCCAACGAGCCAATGTCTTGTCCGTCGGCGACGATGATCGCCGGCTTGTCTTCGGCGACCAGACGAATCACCTTGTCGTCGGCGACAACGATCGAACGGTCAATCGTGAAGTGCGGCGCTACCGGCGTCAGAATCATCACGGGCAACGTCGCTTCGACAACTGGTCCGCCGGCCGAGAAGTTGTAGCCGGTGCTGCCCGTCGGCGTGGCGACCATGACGCCGTCGGCGGAGTAGGTGAGGTATTCGTCGTCATCGACATAGGTCTTCACCCGCACCATGTGACCGGCGTGGGCTCGCTCGACGACGACTTCGTTCAGGGCAAACTCCTTCAAGTTCGTCCCGGAGACCGAAATCAAGAGCGCGAGTCGTTCGACGACGTCGTCGCCCGATAGCGCGAATTTGGCGTCGGCGACCACTTCATTCGACGGAACATTGAGAAGAAACCCCAGCCGGCCCAGGTTGACGGCGAGCACCCGAGCGCCCAGCGCGTGGGCGAGTCGAGCGGATTTGAGAAACGTCCCGTCACCACCGAGGCTCACCACCAGCGTCGAGGCGTCCATGTCGGGCGTGGTGTCGACGTCGAGAAGGTGAAGGCTCGACGTGACGCCGTCGGCTTGAAGTTGCCGACCGGCCTCTCGGGCGAGTTGGACCGCGTCAGCTCGGTTGCTGAAGGCCGTAAAGAGTAATTGCGACACCATTCACCTCGTGGCTCAATGGTAGTAACAAAGGTCGCTCTCGCGGCCCGGCGCTCAACGCGGGTGAGCACGTTCGGGGTTTCCTTAGCTCGGTACGCTTGTTACGTACGCAGCGACGACAATCAACCGTCGAACTGCTGACAAGTGAAACGAGGTTCGTCAGATGATCTACGTGATTGTGGTGATTGCTCTGGTCGTTCTGTTGATCGGAGCCGTACTGATACGTCACAAGTCCGACCAGCGAGGCATCAGTTACGCGCCCGATCCGAACATCCAGCCTGGCGATGGTTACCAGGCGCTGGGCGTGCGCCCCGGTCCGGGCACTTTGCCGGAGGTCGCGATTGCGACACCGGATGTCAAGACCGAGGAAATCGTCCACGATGAGTCTGTGGCTGACGTTTCCGACGACCTCCTCGATCCCAACAATCCCCGCCACGCGGAGTGGCTCAAGGAGCATCCGGGGATGGAATCAGAGACCGAGTGGGTGGCAGAACACCTCGAGGACAACCCTTCGTAAATTCCTAGCGGGCGGGCCCATACCGGGCGGGTTTTGACGCACGAAACGTGGCGAAAGGGCTCACGAGATAACTACGCAGGCACTACATGTTGTGTCTAGGCTCGAGTGGTGCTGACCTGGGAAGTTGACGACGGTGTGCCCGTGGCGGGACGTCACTACCCGAGAGACCTGGCTGAGTTCAACCGGTGGTTCAGGTCCGAGGCGAGCGCCGCCAAATATCTCACTGACGTGCGTTTCCGGCACGGGTTCGCCTGCCCTCGCTGCGGCGTCGAAGTCGCGCGCTCGAATGAGTCGCGCTGGTGGTGCAGAGATTGCCGGCGCTGGTTCACCCTGACCACGGGAACACTGCTCGAGCGGACCAAGGTGCCCTTGGCTACCTGGTTGGTCGTGGCCTGGCATCTCGTGCAGACCAAGATCGGGGTCTCGGCTCTTAGTGTCCAACGAATCACCGGCGTCAACTACGACACAGCATGGCTCCTCCTTCAAAAGATGAGAGCCGCCATGAATCAAGACGAACGAAAGAAGCTCAGTGGCGACGTTGAGTTCGACGAGACCTACGTTGGCGGTGTTGAACTTGGAGCTGGTGGCCGCTCACGAGGCAAGAGGTCTCCCGTGGCAGTGGCCTGCGAGGTGGTATCGCCAAAGGCCATGGGGCGCATTCGACTCGCTCGCCTGCCTGACGCATCGGCCCTGGCCATAGCCGACTTCCTGGAGCGAAACGTCGAACCCGGCTCGGTGTTGCTCTGTGACGACTGGGCTTCCTATAGGCCCGCCCTCAGTGAGCTGAGGGCACGCGGACTGCACTACACGGCTAAAACCACGACACTGTCAAAGACCGAGTCCAGAGCACACCTCATTCACCCCCACGTTCACCGGGTGGCTTCTCTCTTGAAACGCTGGTTGCTCGGAACTCACCAAGGGGCGGTGAGGGGCCAGCACTTGGACGCCTACCTCGACGAATTCGTCTTTCGCTTCAACCGCCGAAACTCTCGCAACCGCGGCCTCATCTTCTGGCGCCTCGTCTGCAGCCTGATGGAAACTCGAGCACCCGTTACCAACCAACAACTGAGGCAACAACGAAGCGAGCAGGTGGTCGTCGACGAGGCTCACGCGATCAGGGTCACGACGCGACGCAACACCAACAAAGCCGAGAGGCGGCGAACGATTCGTCGGGTCGAGGCCGAAGAGCAGGGGCGGTCAGTGCGCCCGTACCACCGTAAGGCCCGGGGCGAAGATGAGACCTCCCCGTGAGCGGCACCAACAACTACATCTTGTGCCTGCGTAGTTATCTCGTGAGCCCTTCGTGGCGAAATGCCGTACTTTTCCACGCACTGTGCCATCATTCAACTAATGCATTGTGCAACCGTCGGCGCTCAACTCTGCTGGGCGCTGAACTGAAGTGAGTACTCCTGAGGATCTGTCGATCTCTTGGCAGAATCTCCTGGAAGCCCTGCCCGACGGCACGGCGATCATCGATGTCCGCGGCGTCATGCGCTACGTGAACGCCGAACTCGTCTACCTCACCGGCTACACGCACGACGAACTCGTGGGACAGAACGTCCAGATACTGATTCCTCCGGTTCTGCAACCAATGGAGGACGAGGCTCGACGTCAGTACGCCAGAGATCCGGACGCGCGCATCATTTGGAACGACCGGGCACTGACGGTGCTCTGTAAGGACGGCAGCGAGCGCTGGGTGGACTTTGCGCTGTCATCGCTGATCGTTGACGGCCACCGTTGGACCGTCGGGTCGATCCGCGACAACAGCGTCCAGCGAGCGGCGGAACAGGCTCGCATCGAAGCCGAACAACACTTCCGCCTGGCCTTCGAGGACAACATGGCGCCCATGGTCTTCACTGACTTACAGGACTCGATCATTGCGGCGAACGACGCCTTTTGCGCGATGATCGGACGCACGCGAAGCGATATCATCGGCTTTGACTCCAAGCCCTTTACGTACCCAGACGACGTCGGCATCTCCGAGGCGTCGCACGCACGATTCTTACAGGACGAGATTCGCCAAGTGCGCTACGTGAAGCGCTACCTCCACCAGGACGGTCGGATGATCGTCGCCGAAGTTTCGAAATCTCCCGCCCGTGACAAGACCGGCAAGACCATGTACTTCATCATCTCGGAACGTGACATCACCGAAGAACGAATGCTCACCGCCCAGCTCTCGCACCAGGCGCTCCACGATCCGCTGACCGGCCTCGCGAATCGAGCGCTCTTGGACGATCGACTCGCCCTGGCCCATTCGCGCATCGCGCGCCAAGGCGGACACGGCGCCCTCTTTCTGCTGGACCTCGATGATTTCAAGGGCGTGAACGACACCTACGGTCACCTCGTGGGCGACCAACTTCTAGAAGGTGTCGCGCGGCGACTCGAGGGCGTCACCCGAACGACCGACACACTCTGTCGTTTCGGCGGTGATGAGTTCTTGTACCTCGCCGAAGGGCTCACGAGTTCAGAGGAGGCTGAACTCATTGCCGAGCGCTTCCTTCGTTCACTCGACGAGCCCTTCGCCATCGCCGGACTTAGCCTCGAGCAACGCGCAAGCCTTGGCGTCGTCGTGTGGGACAGTTCGAACGCTGAAGTGTCCGACGTCTTGCGCGACGCCGACGTCGCGCTCTACGAGGCCAAACGACTCGGCAGGGGCCGACACTTCGTCTACGTCCCCGGCATGCACCACCAGGTTGTGAATCGATTTTCCATGGTCCAGGAATTGCGACAGGCGGTGGCGTCCGGCGAACTCGCGATGCACTACCAACCGATCGTTCGACTCTCCACCAACGAAGTCGTCGGCTTCGAAGCCTTGATGCGCTGGCATCACGCCGAGCGAGGCTGGGTGCCGCCCAGTGACTTCATTCCGCTGGCCGAACAGAGCGGACTCATCTTGGACCTCGGGGCGTTCGCGCTGCATGAATCGATCATGGCGGCGTGCGAATGGGGACGCTCGAAGGACTCACTCTCTGAGCCCTACGTCTCGGTGAACCTCTCGGCCCGTCAATTCCACGATCCGGGTCTGCTCACCTTGGTGAAAAGAGAGTTAGACGAGTGCTCGCTGCCGGCCGACCGCCTCATCCTGGAGATCACGGAGGGTGTGGCGCTTTTGGAGATTGCCGACACGCTCAAAATGATCGACCAATTGACCGCCCTCGGCATTGGCGTGGCGCTGGACGACTTCGGCACCGGATTCTCCTCGCTCTCCTATCTCGCACTGTTGAACCCGATGATCATCAAGATCGACCAGACATTCGTTCGGCCGACGACGACTACGAAGCACAGCGATCGACTGCTTGAGACCATTGTGTCGCTGGGACACAACCTCGGAATGACGATGCTCGCAGAAGGGATCGAGACGCCGGAGCAACTCGAGACCCTTCGCGGACTGCACTGCTCCCTTGGTCAAGGCTTCCTGTTCTCGCGCGCCGTTCCGTTCGCGGAAGCTGCGTCGATGGTGGGGACGTCGCTCTCGTTCTAGCGGCTGGGCCGTCACGAAAGGTCACCCGAATTTTTCCGCGGGACCAGTACGCTTTATGACCTAGTCATGCGGGCGAAAATGGGATTACGAAGGAGGGCCACGTGAGTTTTCCCGAATCGGTACAGCGTCTGGCCCGTCAGCGAGCACGAGGTACGTGTGAGTGCACTGCCAGCTGGTGTCCCCACTACCGACACTGCCGTCTACCCGCAAAAGAGTTTCACCACAAGAAATCACCGAGCGCGGGCGGTGATGACGAGGTGTCGAACTGCCAGTACCTATGCACGGGCTGCCATCAGCGAGCGCACAATACGACTGGTGAACTCGGCAGGATTTAGGGACATAGTCCGTCGCCTCGCGCTGCGCGAGGCACTACGAAGAGATCAATGCTTCGGTGGAAACGTCGATTCGGTCATCCTCAATGAGCCACGCAGCGCCCCCGACTCCGGAATGGAGCCCGCGCCAGTCAGTGAATGCCCGACTGCATTCACCTTTCCAGAACCTCATTTTAGATTTTTTTTTTTAGCTTCGACTTCAATTTCTATTTTTTCGTCCGGTTCGAGCGGCTCGTCCGCGAACANNACTTCAATCGCCAGATAGCGCAACCGCAGAAAATCCAGGAACGAGATTGCCGGCGCCGTCGCCGGTTCGGGCGTCATCTCGGGCAAGGTCTCTCGAACCCGGTCATCTTTCAAGAACGACGATGTCAAGAGCAGCGCGAGGACTTGCTCTTCGGAGTTCTCGGCCATAGTGATAAGGCTCTTGCCCACATTGTCACGACCGTGACCGGATCCTCCAAAGACCTCTTGAACGATGCTGCCGACGTGGGAGATGAGTCCGAGAAGTCGCAATGCCACGGGACGGGCGTTCGAGATTTCTTTGTCATCGAGTGAGGTGACCAATTGGATAAAGGCCGTATCCATGCTGTTCTGCATCGCTTGCAGTGCTACTTCGCCCGCCCGTCGCGACTCTTCGGCGTTGGAGCGGTCCGCCCCACCGATCGCTTCGCGATCGAAGAGCCCGCCGTCGATTCGATCGAGCGACGAGAGGTCACCGTGCATCAAGTCGATGAGCAGGGCCGAAAACTCAGCGTAGAGTTCAGAGCCTCGACCGAGTCGTTTGCGCGCCGACACCATCGCCGGCCCCACCTTCAGGTGCTCGAAGAAGACCTCTTCGAGCACGTCACGCTCGGCCTTTTCGTCGTCCTTCGTTTCACCGGCGACCATGCGAATCTCTCGCAACTGTTCGTCCCAACGGGTCGCGCGCTTCAAGAGGTACGTGCGAATGAGCTCGGGCTCGACGTCGAAGCCCTCCCACCACAGACGCCACGCCAACTCGTCCAGCTGTTTCGTGCTCGAGCGCAACTGCGAGATGCGAAGCATTCGTTCGGCCGTCCCCGCGGGGTAGCGGGCCAGCGAACTACGTCCACCGTTCTGGTCGTGAAACGGCTCGCCGATCAGTCGGCGGCGATGGAGGCGGGCCAATTGATCACGCGTGGTCTCGACGCCAGCGAAGCCCAAATAATCAAGGATGTCCTGGGTCGGTTCCCACGACCACGGCTCCTCGTTCCAGCTCACCCCTCGACCTTAGTTTTGCGTTAGGTGAAAAATGAGGATTCTCCGAGCGAGCGATCGTCACCGAAGCGTCTCGTCTCGCTGCGTTGAGCGACTACGAGCGAAGTCCGCTCACGATCGCTCGACGGGCGTCGTCACTCAATGCGTACGGCGCGTAGATGCTGAAGCGACTGATGACGTCGTTGAGTCTCGATCGAACGATCGCACCCACGTCGTTCGGTCTCGCGACGATACTGAAGGCATTAAGGACGTCGTCGTCGATGAGTTCGCCCATCTTCTCCCACTCTCCCGTCTTGGAGAGCGTGTTGAGTTCACTCTGAAGGTCGCCCCAGCCGTGAAGTTCGAGCACGCCGCGATACGCGGGCGTGGATCCGTAAAAGGCAATCTGACCCCGAACTCGTCGTGTCGCGTCCTCCAGTTCCTCATCCGTGTCGCCCGTCGCGATGAGACCGGAGAAGGAGATAGGAAAGTCCTTCGCCTCGCGCCCCGACTTCGCGAGTCCTCGTTCTAACGCGGGCAACGTGACCTCGCGAACGTAACGCTCGGTGGTGAAGGGATGGACCAAGAGACCGTCGGCGACCTCGCCCGCGACCTCGGTCATCAGTTCTCCGACCGCCGCCAGGTACACCCGGGGCGCACCGTAGGGGTTGGGACCCGGATTGAAGAACGGTGACATCAGCGTGTGACGGTAGTACTCACCACGAAAGTTGAGTGCGGCCCCCTCATTCCAACAGGCCCAAATAGCCCGCATCGCCAGGACGTACTCGCGCATTCGCGGCGCCGGATGCGACCACGGCATCGAGTAGCGCTTCTCAATGTGCGGCTTGATCTGTGATCCCAAGCCGAGGAGCAGTCGACCACGCGAGAGCAGTTGCACGTCGTTGGCCATGGTGGCGGTGATCATCGGACTGCGCGCAAAGGCCACCACGATGCCGGTGCCAAGTTCCAACGTCGTGGTGGTCGTTGCGGCGCCGGCGACGATCATGAGCGGGTCGTGTCCGGTTTCGGCCGACCAGGCGCCGTCGTAGCCTGCGAGTTCGAGTTCGCGCGCTTCGGCGCCCACGTCATCGCTTCGAAATGAAAGACCGCCATCAACCAACATGGGCGAATTCTACGCCGACGAGTTCAGTTCACCCGAAGGGGCAATGGAAACTGTGTACCCCCAAATGCCCAGAGGCTCAGCGGATTCGTTCGCGATATCTGGCCCCTGGTGGCTGAAATTGCCCGGGTCCGAAAAGTTAATCAAAGCGAACGATTCAACCTGACGCATTGCCGGCAACCAACGAACTCATTGATCAGGTGGTGAAGACCTGACCCACCATCGCTTCGACTTGGTCGTTCGGCACCGCCGCTGAGAAGAGGTAGCCCTGACCGAGTTCGCATCCCAAACGGCGAAGTCGACTGAATTGTGGTTCGGTCTCAATGCCTTCGGCGAGCGTCGTCATGTCGAGTTTCTGGCCCATGGAGATGATGGTCTCGAGCAGCGTGTCGTTGCGAAGACTATCGTCGACGGGTCGCACAAACGACTGGTCGATCTTGATGATCCGTGGATTGAGTCTGGCGAGGTACGACAGTGACGAGAATCCGGTGCCGAAATCGTCGAGCGCGATGCCCACGCCGAGGTTGCCAAGATGCTCGAGCACGGTCATCGTCTCGTCGATGTCGATCAACGCGACGCTCTCGGTGATCTCCAGGATGAGGAACTCCGGCCGGAGGGAACTTTCGCGTAAGAGCCTCTTGATCGTCGGCACCAGGCCGGGATCGAGGAACTGTCGAGCCGAGAGATTGACGGTTACGTACGGGCGACGCGACGACGAATCCTCGGCCCACTTGCTCGCTTCGCGGATTGACTCACGCAGCGCGAACGAACCAAGTTCGACAATCAAGTCACTCTGTTCCGCGAGTGGAATGAAGTCCCTCGGAGGCACCCATCCTCGTTCGGGGTGATTCCAGCGCATCAAAGCTTCGAACCCGACTACTTCACTCGTGGTGAGATCGGCGATTGGCTGATAGTGCATCACGAGGTCGCCGGCGTTGAACGCTTGGCGCAACTCCTGGACCAAGGAAAATCGGCTGACCGCGTTTTGGTGCATCGTCGGGGTGAAGACCACGTGGTGCCCTCGAACGTTTCGCTTCGCCTCGTAGAGCGCGGCGTCAACGTTCTGGATCGTCTCGGAAAAGCTGGTGCACGCCGAATCCCAAATGACGATGCCGATGCTCGCGCGCTGTTCGATCAGGAATCCTGCGATGTTGTACGGTTCGGCGATGACTCGAATAAGTCGCTGGGCGAGGACCTCAGCCTCTTCGACCGAAACGAGTCCTTCGGCCAGGTACAAGAATTCATCTCCCCCGAAGCGACACAGCGTGTCGGCCGTGCGCGTGACGAGTTCGAGCCGATTGGCGATCGCCGTCAACAACTGGTCGCCGACGAAGTGACCGTGCGTGTCGTTGACGCCCTTGAAGTCATCGAGGTCGATCAACAGAACGGCGCCGATCCCCCCCTGGCGAACGACCCGACCGTGGGCGTGGCCGAGACGGTCCTCGAAGAGGGCCCGGTTCGCGAGACCGGTGAGCGGATCGTGCAGGGCCTGGTGCGAGAGCTGCGCCGCGAGTGCACGCTCTTCGGTGATGTCGCGCTCGGAGAATACGAAATAGAGAATCTTGCCGTCAGCGTCGCGCGCCGGGGAACGTGACACCTCGACGTCGATGACGCGACCGTCCTTTCGCAGGTAACGTTTTATGTAGCGTTCCTGTTCTACTTCGCCTGAGATGAGTCGTTGGTGCGTGCTCTCTGTGATGCCCACGTCGTCGGGATAGGTGAAGGGTGTCGAATCACAGCCCAACAGCTCTTCTTTCGTAAAGCCGACCATCTCGCACATCGCGTCGTTGACCGCAATGATTCGGTCGTTGGCGTCAGCGAAGGTCATAGGCGCCATGTTGTTCTCGAAGGCGACACGGAATCGGAGTTCCGCGTCCGCGCGAGCCTGCTCGTTGGCGCGATGCGTACTGACGTCGCGGATCGCCACGATGACCCACGAGCCTTCTTCCACCGCGAGTGGTGAGCGCGAGACTTCGACGGGTATGTTTTCTCCGTTGCGACCCAAGATCGTCAAGTCCTCGTAATTCCAGATTGACGCCACCGCGGTATGGGGTCGTTCGCGGCGCGCGCGTACCAGTCGCTCGCGGAGATGCTCGGGCACCAGAATCTGTACATCTTGACCAATCAGCTCGTGCTGTTCATAGCCCGTCAGCTCCGTAAGTAGTCCGTTGACGTAGTGGACGACGCCGAGGCCGTCGAGTAGTGCGGTGGCCTCGGGCAATGCTTCGAGGAGGCCATTCCACGACGAAGGATGAGCGGATCGGAACGTCGCGGATGCACCTTCGAGGGAAGCGCCGTCCGACCCGTCGCGAGCAGAACGCGTTTCTCTGATGCGGCTCGTGGCGCGAGGACGTTCGGAGAGATCGGTCACGAAGTGACGCTAGGCCGCACCACCTTTGCGATTGTCAACAAGTTCTCAACAATGACCCAAAACTTGAATCGCGCCACGCGTCGCGANNATAACCCCGGGAGAACCGTACGTCGCATGACTCGATGTGAATTTTGACAACACTTCACACAGATTGATGACAGCGTTGTGCACAGGGAAACGAGCGCTCTGCGAAGCGCAGACTCTCGCCCGGATGGTGCGCAAGAACGCGAGTGGGCTGCGTTACGGTTCAGAGAATGAAATTCGTCTCTGGGCTCACTGAGGTGTCCACTCGACGTCGTGTTTCGTTGCGCCGCCATCGGACACGTGAGGTGCGATGACGGTCGGCCCAGTCTCGCGCCGGCGATCGTGCAACTGGCGCACACCTTGGGCCTCNNCGCGTTGGCCTCTTAAGGTGCACTGCGGCGGAGCGTCTACGCTCTGACCAACAGATATGAAAAGGAGAGAATCGTGAGTGACGACGAAGCTACGAATGAGGCCACCAAGGCGGTCAACGATTGGAACGCCACGGTCATCGAGGAGTTCCGCTCGAATGAAGGTGTCGTAGGAGGACAGTTCGAGGGTGCGCCCGTGCTATTGCTGCACACCATGGGGGCCAAGTCGGGCCAACAACGAATTAACCCGATGATGTACCTCGACTACGAAGGTAAGCGCTACATCTTCGCTTCCTACGCCGGCGCTCCGACGCACCCCGACTGGTACCACAACCTGGTTGCGAACCCCGACGTCACAGTCGAAGCGGGCACCAAAACCTACGAGGCGACGGCGACGCCCGTCTCGCTCGAAGAGCGTGACCGAATCTACCCAGTCCAAGCCGAACGCTTTAGCAGCTTCGCCGAATATGAACTGAAGACGACGAGGAAGATCCCCGTCGTTGAGCTAGTGCCAAAGAGCTAAACGGCGACGTTACGGCTGCGCCGAGCGTCCGGTCTTCGGGTTCGTCGATTGATATTGCGAGGCCAGCGAGGGCTTCCTCGTCGACAAGCGCTTCTTCGCGCCCTTACGGGTGGCGAGAAGGCCGAACACGACCACCAGGGCGCCCACCGCCAACAGAATGAAACCGCCAAAGTAGGTGAAGACGAGGTGCTGACACGCCGGGCTTACGCCGAAGCCCACGAACTTGCCCTCGGTCGCGTTGTTGCACACGTTGACCTTATGGTGCTCTTCGACGACAAAATAAACCCCGACGCCCATCGTCACGAGTCCAAACAGTTCGAAGATCCTCTTCAGCATGGACTCAACATACCCCGAGAACGACGCGAATTCTCGGTACTACGCACGCTCTTTCGCATCATTCATTTCAAGGCTCGGCGCGGCGCCGAGTACTTTTCGTGCATAACAACGTTCGAATCCCGAGGCTTCCGTGAATAACTCTCCGCGCGCCGAGACCGCGACAGGAGCATTGAAGTGACCACTCCGACGGTGATCACCTTCTCAGATGATCGAGGAGCCGCCGTCGCGGCCATCGACGCGGTGAGCGGCGGGCGAGGCTGGTGCAACGTATCGCCCAACGTCGAAGAAGAAGTGCCCGACATGAAGGTGAACTACTTCGGATTGCGACTCAACAAAGGCGTCACGGTCGCTAGTTTCGTCACGGCAACGCCCCGTCACGGCTTGGCGCAACCCTCCACACTCGGTGTCCTGCATTCACGAAGTCGCCTGGGCAAAGAACGCATCGCCACAATGTTGGGCGGCGCGCCCTTTGTGACTCGACAAGACCACAACACGCGAGGACTACTCTTCGAGATTCCCGTCGACACGTCAGCCGAAGGGGTCCTCACGGCGATGTGCTCGCTCACCAAGGCCCTTTGCGACTATGACTTCACGGGCAAGTGGACGATGAGTCAATTCCTATCTTGAAATCTGTGCGAACTACGACGTCGAGTTAACGAACGCAACAATTGACTGGGTGAACTGAGTCCCGCACCGCACTGAGTGGATTGCCTTACAGCGTTCGAAACGTCGCGCTTCGTTCGCGTCGCTGTGTCGCCACGGAGACACACTGGACAGGTGTCAGCGCTTCCGAATGAACTTCTCGGCCAAAGACTCCGACTAAGTCGCGCGACGCTCGACGACGTCGACGAAGTGCTCGCCGCGATTGTCGCCAGTTTCGCCGAACTGCATACGTGGATGACGTGGGCTGAGACGATGCCAACACGTGAGTCCCTGGCAGCGTTCGCCAGCGAGAGCTTGACCCGTTTCGATTCTGATGATAAATGGTCCTACTGGATGCGAGAACTTGATGGAGGTCTGCTCGTCGGTAGCGCCGCGCTGACTCGTCGCGGGGGCGTGGACGAACTCGAGATCGGATACTGGGTCCGCACTGATCGAACGGGCCGCGGCTACGCCACCGAAGCGGCGAGCGTGCTCACGAGTGCCGCGTTCAATTCCGACCTTGGCGTTGCCACGGTCAAGATCTCCATGGACCGAGCAAATAGTGCGAGTGCGGCGGTTCCTCAGAAACTCGGCTTCGAGCGTGACGTCGAGTACGAACGCGACATCCTGACACCCGGCCATTCGGGACAAGGCGTCGCTTGGGTTGTCAGGCGCGACAATTGGCAGAACCGGACGCGTTGACTACGAGTCAATGAGGGGGCGCTGGGTCTATTACGCCCAACCGAGTTCGCCGAGACGTGGATCACTGATGCCGAAGTGATGTGCGATCTCGTGGATTACCGTCTTGCGGACCTGCGCCCTCACGTCGTCCTCGTTGGCGCACACGTGACAGATGGTCTTTTGGTACAGCGTGATTCGATCAGGCATGACGCCGTTGTAATTGGAGAATCCGCGACGGGTGAGTGGAATTCCTTCGTAGAGACCGAAGAGGTTACGTCCACGGGCTTCGTCTTCGACGATTATCGCGACGTTGTCCATTCGCGACGAAAGCGATTCGGGTAGCGACGCCACCGCCTCCGCGGCCAACTCCTCGAATCGCTCATTGGAGACTTCGAACATCATCGCAGCGTAACGGCGTCGTCCCTATGGTCTGCGAACTCCCAGGCGACGCGCCGTCATCCTCAACGCCTAATCCCCGGTGGCTCCGTCGATGCGCTCTCGAATCAGATCGGCGTGGCCATTGTGACGCGCGTACTCCTCGATCATGTGGAGGTAGATCCATCGAATGTTTCGCGTTCGCTCGGGATGATGACCTCGACTGGGCACCACCTCATCGAGCGAGAGATTCGCCGTCGCCTCTCGACTCAGTCGACACTCCTCGACAAAGTGCGCGAGGTCCGCTGTTGCATCGGCCGAATCGAGGTTCAAGAGGTCGGCGTCGGGATCCTCATCCGTGCAGTAGTGAAATTCGACATTCTCTCGTGCGGCGTGTCGGCGGAACCATCCCCTTTCGACTTCGCTCATGTGTCGGATCAGGCCGAGGAGCGTCAACTCCGACGGTTCCACCGATTTCGTCTTCAGCTGCTCGGAGGAAAGTCCTTCGCATTTCATCAACAGCGTGGCGCGATGAAAGTCAACCCATTCGTCCAGCGCCGTCTTCTCTTCGGTGAGTCGATTCGGCTCGACTCGTGGTGGCCTGTCGGCGGGCCAGGTAGGGATCATTGACGTGAAGATACCCGGGACGTGTGACGGGCCACGTTCGCTGGACAGTTCAATACGTCGAGCGCGAACATCAGAACTGATGGCGCGTCTGACTGAAGGGGGTTCCCTCCGAGAAGGCGAAAACCTTCTGAGGCGCGACACGAAAGACAAAAATGTCCCCTTCCAGGACTCGTTCGCCAGCTCGATGATGAAAGCAATCTGCGCCGACCGCGTACTGCCAACGTCCATCCCACTTGTGCGTCCAGACCTCAGCGACGCGTGTCAGCGTCTCCTGTGACACTTCTCGCGACGCAACGCCCTCGACAACGATGTCCAGGCCGGCGTTCCAATCGTTGCGACCAGTCGTAAGGATCACTCGGTCATTGTGACCAAGATTCACGACCTTTTGTTCTTCGGCTCCCGCGCAGAAATAGAGCGCGTCACTAAACCACACGGCAACGAGTGGCGTGACATGAGGTTGACCGTCGGCGCGAACCGTCGTGAGGCAAAAGAGTTCCGCGGATTCGATCGCGGCGCGCGTGTCGTGCCACGTCGTTGGTCCGGCGCCATCTTCACTGAATCGATCGTCGACCGTCGTGACGGGATTGTTCATCGAGTGCTCCTCATTGATTTACCTACGATTCAAAAACCAATGTCACCGAAGAGTACGCGCCGCGCAGCAGCTGTGCACGGCGTCAGTGAGCGACCTGTGCGGCAATGAACGCCGCGGCGATCAGTATGCAGACGATGCGCACGATCCACAGACTGGTGCGACTGCGCGGTCTTCTACCCGTCGCGCGCCAGATCTGTTGCGACATTCCCGCCGGGCTAAACGGGTCAGCCTCGAATCCGCTCCCAGACTCTGGCCACATAACCGGCGGCGTCAGATCGTCTTGGGGTGCCACAGCCGCCGTGTCCTCACGACGCCGTTTCTTGGAACCGTCCATGGCCGAAACGTTACGCCATCACTTCGAAGTTGGAGGCTGAAGTCTCGCTCGTCGCAACGCGCCCCGAGAAGAGCGATCAATCCGGACTTAGGCTCGGTCCATGAACTTTCCTTCGCCGACCGGACCTGCCCTCCCTCGCAACGAGGTCTTCGTGATGTACCTTGACTTCTTTCGCGAGCGAATGATCGACAAGGTGGCGTCGCTACCCCTTGATGCGTTGATCGTCAGCGTGGTCCCCACTGATTGGACCGCGCTGGAACTCGTCAGACACTTGACCTACGTCAAGATGCGTTGGCTCGATTGGGGCTTCGAGGGAAAGTCGGTCGATGAGCCCTGGGGCGATCACCTTGGTGACCGCTGGTTCGTCAGTCCCGACGACTCCCTCGATTCACTCGTCGAAGCGCTGCGCAACCGGGGAGTCCAGAGTGCCGAAATCGTTCGGCGTCACGATCTCGATGAGCTCGGTCAACCGGGAACATGATGGGATGGCGACGAACCCGCAACCCTCGAGCGAGTCCTGTTTCATCTCGTCCAGGAATACGCCCGACACCTCGGCCATCTCGACATCTACGCCGAATTAGCTGAAGGACAAGTGGGCGAATAGCGCTAGGTCTCGTCACAAGGCGCAGTCCGCTCAAACGTCGCCGGGGACGCCCGAAAGAGATCGTGACTATCGTCACTTTCTTGCCCACTCCGCCAAAGAAATAAAACTCGAAGAGTCCGACCGCGCCGCGCCCGCCACGAACGCCAAGGGGCAGTCCGCGATCCCCGGAGTTACGACAGCTTACGGGCGCGACCCGACTGCGCCTTAGGAGCCAAGTGGGGTGACCCCACACGCCCTGAGCTGGGTGCGTGCTTGTTGGTCGAAGTGGCTCATCGCGTCGGTCACGATGTTCGTCGAGAGCACGACGCCCAGTTCAGCGAGATACCGGTTCAACTCCGCTCTCAGTTGGGCGGTGGGGGCGGCGCCCACTGCGAGCGTGAGATCGTACATTAGTTTGTTCACCTGATCTTCTTGCGTCACCGTAAGCGTGGGCTCGGGGTGGCTAAAACTCTTGGCGATTGCATCCGCGTCAGCACCGACGACCCGCTCGACAGGGGCACAGAACGCCCGAGGCCAGGTGGTGGCCGGCCAGACCGCCCACGCCACGCCTCCGATGACGAGGGCGACAACAGCAATAAGAAGTATGCGACGCATGCTCGCAATGGTATAGACAAGGCTCAGGTGTGCACGTTTCTGTGGTCAAAACTCACCTACACAACCTCTCCACAATCACACGGGGGGCCGCCGCGCACATGGACGGCGCGCGCCTGTGGGAGGCCGCGCCGTTCTACGCGTCGACCGCATCAAAGTCGATCGCTGATATTGCCGCTCTGTTCGACACGGTCTACGTCTCGTTCTACGAGGGACTTGGTGCGATCGCTGGGTGCTGTGTCGCCGGCGACAAGGAGACGATTGAACAACTGAATTTGTAGCGAGTGCGACACGGAAGTCGCGCCTACGGACTGTGGCCCTACGCCGCCTCGGCGCTCAGCGCGCTGCAACTTGGCGGTGACCGCTTTACTAGTTACTACGAGCGCGCCAGACAGATCGCGCGCGCCCTGCAGCGAATCGACGGCATTGAGATCCTTCCCAATCCGGTGCAGAGTCCAATGATGCACGTGCGCGTGAACGGACCTCGCGACACGATCACGTCCCGAATGATGAATTTTGCGCGCAAGGTCGGGATCTGGATGTTCGGCGGTCCGTACGACACCGGGGGACCGAACTTGCAGCGTTTCGAATTCAACGTCGGCGACGCCACCATGGATTTCACTGTCAAAGAGATTGGTCGGCTCTTCGAACGAGTCGTCGGATCAGTTCGTTAACGAAGCCTTGAACGAAGCGACGTATGAAAACGCAACGTAAGAATCTTCGAATAATCGGACTTCGAATGGACGCGACACCCGTATGGTCAAGACACCAACCAAATGAGGAGGGCACCATGCTCGGAGATAAGTCAGAACATTATGTCGGCAAGGGCACGAACCTAACGGCCCTGGAGTTACACATTTCGGAGTATCTGAAGGGTGACGGCTTCAACGTCCAAACCGCGCCTCCCGGTGACAAGGGAACCGTGATTCAAGCCGTGAAGGCCGGGTTCCTTCGTGACATTGTCTCGGCTGATCGAGCCTTCACAATCACGATCACCGGGAGCCCGGATGACTTCACCGTGCGATTCGGTATTGGCAAGTGGGTTCAGAATCTCGGCGTTGCCGCCGTTGAAACGCTGCTGATATCTGAACTCTTTCTGCCCATCGACGTCGCGGACTCGCTGTGGAGCCTCGAGGTTGAAGACACGATCATTGCCGATCTCAAGAAGTTCGTGGGATAGCAGTTCAAGTACCGGTGACGAGTCACTGCTCGTATCGCTCCACGGTGTCGACATCGCGAATGTTCGCGTCATCGGGGTCGCGTCCGAACTCACGCAACGCACGGCGTTGGCGAAGCAGATCCCAGCACTGGTCCAGCGTCTCTTCGAGGTGCGCGAGTCGGGTGACGTCTTCGGGTGTCTCGTTCTCGCGTAGGACCTTCTCCTCGTCAACCAGAGTAGTAATGCGCTGATAGATATCTTCGTCAACCACGATGAACCTTCCTTGTCGCTTCTCTTGACCACGATCCGAATCCGGATTCGCCTACTGCGAATGTAATCACTGGATCAAATGGGCAAGTCACCCGTGGCCAATGACGTGGAGCCGCTGTCCTTATAGGCGGCAATTGTGCGCTCCGCGATCCTCATCTGGTGGACCTCGTCGGCCCCGTCGGCGAGTCTCGCCCAGCGCGCGTGTTGGAGCATCGATGCCAAGGGCGTGTCCGTGGAATATCCGAGCGCGCCGTGCACCTGAATCGCCCGGTCGATGATCCGATTGAGGTTATTGGCGACGAAATGCTTCGTCATCGAGACCTCCGTTCGAAAATCGTCACCTCGGTCGATCTTGTGGGCCGTGTGCAGCACCATGAGCTTGCACTGATAGAGCTCCATTGCTGAATCGGCGATCATCCACTGGACACCCTGTTTCTCGGCCAGGGTCGATCCGCGTGAGTAGCGATTGATCGATCGATCGACCATCATGTCGAGCGCCGTTTCGGCCTGAGCGATCCAACGCATGCAGTGCGCCAAACGAGCTGGTCCGAGTCGCGCCTGACCGAGGCGGTGACCGTTACCTCGTCCGCCAAGGATCTGTTCGTCGCGCACGCGCAACTCTTCGATGACGATTTCACTGTGGCCCGTCGCGCCGTGCATCGTCTCCACTTCACGGACGTCGTTCCAGCCTTCCGACGGGATGTCCACGATAAACGCCGTCGTCGCTCCCGACGAACCTTCCGGAACGTCCGGTTCGGTCCGGGCGATGAGTATGGCAAACTGCGAACGACGGGCGTTCGAGATGAACCACTTATGACCGTTGATGATCCATTCGTCACCGTCTTTTTCTGCGTGGGTTCGAATCAACGTTGGGTCGGAGCCGGCGACCTCGGGTTCGGTCATCGCAAAACACGACATCACGGTCCCGTCACAGAGTGGACGCAGGTATCGCTCTTTCTGGTCTTCGCTACCCCAGTGGAGGAGGGTGTGCATGTTTCCTTCGTCCGGCGCCATGCAATTAAATACCCAGGGGCCGAGACGCGTCTTGGCGGCTTCGGCCTGCACCATCGCGAGTTCCACGTGACCGAGTCCCATGCCACCCCACTCCTTGGGCATGTGCGGCAGCCAGAGGCCGAGGGCCTTGGCTTGCTCGCGCAGTCCCGTGATGGTCGTCAAATAGTCGTGACGCGAACGCGCCTGTTGTTCGCCCTCGGGTCGTGTCACGGCCGGAATGATCGTGCCCTGGACGAATTCGCGAACGCGCGTGCGAATCTCTTCGTGTTCCGGAGCGAGAGTGAAGTCAATGGCCATGGAAGTCCCTTTTAATGCCCGCGGCGGCGGTGACGTCGAGAATAGCGTTGCGCCGACGAGGCGCACGGCGGTGCCCACGACGACCGGTGGCGCTACGCAGCGTGGTTGGCGAAGAACGGATCGGGAACGCCGCTCTTGAGGTATCGAGCGAGTCGGTCGAGGATCATCGCCCATGATTGGGCCGCGTAGGCCACATCGGGCTCACCGTATCCCGACTCAAAGTCGAAGTGGCGGAACTGGACATTGGTCTGATTCGGGGAATCGTGGTGCGAACTCAGCGCCCACTCCCACGTTGACCCATTCCAACCGGGAAATCCGGATTCGACCTTCATGCGCGCGAGTTCATTCGCGACGAGCGAGATCGCGACGTTGAGATCAACCGACGCTTCGGCGAAACCGAATCGGCCGTGGTGGTCATCGAGATCGCAATCCGACGTCCAAAAGGCCTTCTGTCCCTCCGTGGTACGCACCACGTCGTAGACCTTCGACGGATCTGCGTCCACGGTTGTCGCCAAAGCAATCCTCAGTCCCATCATTCCTCCGTCACGTCGATGCCACACCGTAACCCGCAACATCGAGAACCCGAATTTGGCGCCCGCCTGGGCGTACGTCGCGATGCCGGAAGGTTCGTCGTCAGACGCTCCGGTGACGAGGCCTGGGCCGGGAGCGGGAGCGTAGGTCCGCCCGCCGACGCGCGACGTTGCCGATTCCTCGTGTCCCAACGGCGATGTTGAGGACTTCTTCGTTCGCTTCGTCGCCACGCACGCTCCTCCCGACACCCTCTTGGGTAGTTCGGCGAAGATCACTGCTTCGAAGCACGGCGTCACTCACGACAATCTGGCCTTTACGATGAAATCGAAATACGGTGCATTCAAATCACGTGAGGAGAGATCAATGTCACTAGAGGGACGCTACGAACCGAGTCCATCCGAATGGGTGCGCGATCAAGTCGAGTTGTACGAACGCACCGGGGGCGCGGAAGGCAACACCCTGCGCGACACCGGATTGCCAGTCATTATCGTCACGACCCGCGGCAACAAGAGTGGCATGATTCGAAAAACACCGCTCATGCGCGTGGAGCACGACGGCGTGTACGCCCTCGTCGCGTCTCAGGGCGGTGCACCCACCCATCCGGTCTGGTACTACAACTTGCTCGCGGACCCCGATTCGGTCACGATCCAAGACGGCCCCGAACCCTCCGAAGTGACAGTTCGCGAAGCAGAGGACGAGGAGCGTGCCGTGTGGTGGGCTCGAGCCGTGGAGGCCTTTCCGCCGTACGCGCAGTACCAATTGAAGACCGATCGGCGCATACCGGTTTTCATCGCGACGAAGCGATCTTGAGTCGTCGCGCTGGGGCGAAACTTGTTCAAGCACCGGGCTCTATTGTTCTAGTGATTCGTGCCGGAATAGCGGTCACGCGGATCGGACCGAGGAGACATTGAAATGGCGAATTGCCCCACCTGTGGAACGGAGGAAGTTCCCGGTCAACAGTTCTGTAGCTCGTGTGGATCCCCGACGACCAGCGTGTACGCCCGTCTCGCACCGCTACCCCGGTACCCGGCGGAAGTACTCTCTCCCTTCGACTACACCCTCGCGGGATTTTGGCGA
The DNA here is from genome assembly GCA_003133685.1 of Acidimicrobiaceae bacterium. Taxonomy (GTDB): domain Bacteria; phylum Actinomycetota; class Acidimicrobiia; order Acidimicrobiales; family RAAP-2; genus RAAP-2. Next base: position 19,422 of record PKYQ01000031.1, on the reverse strand, counting down.
CGATTTCTAGGCTTTTTCATCGATGACATCCTGCTCTTGATCCTCGGCTGGGTGGCCCTTGGAGCGGCGCACGTGACCTTCGCGACCGACGTCATCGGTGTGACGGCCCTGGCGTTTCTTTACAACTCTCTCTTCATAGGATTTGCGAATGGGCAGACGCCCGGTATGCGAATTGTCTCGGTCCGGTGCGTCGACCGAGATGGCGTCACTCGACTGAACTACGCGCGCGCCGCGAAGCGGTCCATTTTCTACACCGCACTCCTTTTGATCGGGTCCATCCACCACTTGTACCGTTACGTCAACCCGACAACGGCTCAGTTGAATCGTGAGCTCCACGCGGAACTCATTTTCTTCGTATTTCTGATACCGCACCTCATCGACCTCCTGTGGGTTGCGTGGGACAAGAGAAATCAAACGCTCCACGACAAGTTCGCTCAGACGGTCGTCGTCAAGACCCGGTAGGTCGCCCGACATTGGCCATGGACTTGGCCGCGAAACCGCAACTCACATCAGTTCATTCGACGAAGGACTGGATTTGCTCGCCGCGACACCGCGTTCGACGCCGTGCGGATTATTTCGCTAACGCCTGACTCAACTTGGGTGGCATGGGCAGTTGATCGGGTGCGAGCGGACCGGCGGGCCACGCTGTCATTTCGACGTCGAAGGCCACGGCGACGTTGGCACCACCGTCGTTCGGCACGGTCAACTCAATCGGTGCGCTCAGCGTCACTCCTTGAAGCCACGGAACGGGATCAATTGGATTGAGGTCGAAGCTGTTCGGCGAGTACCAGTTCGGCGGATGCGACGGGTCGAGAAGACCGAGCGCTTGATAGGTGATCGCGACGAGTTCGGCGCAGAAGATCGACGTCTGGTCGGTCGCCTGACCGTAGAGGTGGCCGATGGCGTAGTTCAGAGCCATTTGCAAGACCGTGCCGAAGGGACGCTCCTCGTACGCGTTAATGACGTCCAATATTGATTGATTGAGCGTCGAGGGCCGCTCCCAATTGAGTTTCACGTAGTAAGGAACGTCGAGATATTGATTCGTGATGACCTCGGTGGCCCCGAGGGCGTCTCCGAGTTGCGCTCCCCCGTGCGACGTACCGGTGTGCGGGTCCGGGACAATGGCGTCAGGTGCCTCTTGCCACATGAGGGGCGGTTGGCTCGGATCCGGACGATAGATCATCGTCGAATGCGAGAACTGACCGCCGGTGAACAGTTTGATCCATTCGCTTTCACTCGACGTTCCCGAGAACATGATCAGGTCACCGGTTTGCATTTCGTCGACGAGGTCGTTCCACGCCGTGGGCAATATGACGGGCATCAGGGCTCCTTACTCTGGCGACGCGGGCGATGCACCGGGTGGCGAGCGCCGCTCCTAAGTGAACTTTCTGACCATACACGACTAATGTCAATGAAACTTTCGACATTAGGAGAGTGATGACGGGCATCGAAAGGCGGCGAGATGCAGTCGAACCCGCCGCGGTCGCCGTGCTCTTCACCGACATCGAAGGATCGACTCCTAAATGGGAAGCCGACGCCGGAGCTATGCGCGTGGCCCTTGCTCGACACGATGAGGTTCTCACGAGATCGATCGCGGACAGCGCGGGTCGGGTCGTCAAACACACGGGTGACGGATTTCTCGCCCGCTTCGATACTTGCGCCAATGCCGCCGCGGCGGCGCTGAACGCCCAACTACAACTCTCCGAGATTGACTTCTCGTCGATTGACGGACTACGAATCAGAATCGCCGTCGACGTGGGCGCGGTCGAAGAGCGTGACGGCGATCTCTACGGCCCGCCGCTCAATCGATGTGCGCGAATAATGGATTCCGCTCACGGTGGTCAGATACTCGTGAGTGAGAGCGTCTGGGAAGAACTCAGCGATCAATCTCGGCTGCGCGTCGAAGAAAATTGGACTCCGGTGGAATTCGACGATCTCGGACTGCACCGTCTGAAGGGACTCGCGCGTCCGCAGAGGCTATTCCAGATCTCTCATCCCCTCCTAATCCAGGGCTTCCCCCCTCCCCGGTCACTCAACTCATCGCTCGGCAACCTCCCAATCGACACTGACCGCATCCTTGGCCGCGACGACTTGGTGCGGCGAATACGTGAACTGCTCGAATCTCCCGGCGTGGTCACGCTGGTTGGTCCCGGCGGTGTCGGCAAGACCAGTCTCGCCATCCGTGCCGGTCACGAAGTGACGGCGCACTTCCCGGACGGAATCTGGTTCGTCGACCTCGCTCCGGTGAGTAACCCTCGAGGCGTCGCCGGATCTGTCGCCCGGGCGATGGGCGTGTCGCGTCGCAACGGTCAGACACTCGAGGCCACGCTTCGCGACGTCCTTTCGAGCCGCCAAGCCCTGCTCATCCTCGACAACGCCGAGCACCTCGCCGAGGCGACTCGTGACCTCATTGCACGAGTCCTCGTCCACGGGTCCCCCTCGCGACTCCTCGTCACCAGTCGCGTGCCCCTGGGAGGATCAGCCGAAAACAGGATTCGCGTGGACCCGCTGACGACGCCGGACCGCATCGGAGTCTTGTCGCTCGCCCAGGCACTGGCCTGTCCCGCCGTTGCACTGTTCGTCGAGCGTGCGCGCGCCGCTCATCCCGGCTTCACCCTGGACGAAGAGAACTATTCCGACGCGATCGCCATCTGCAACCACCTCGACGGCCTTCCCCTCGCTATTGAGCTGGCTGCGGCCCGTGTGGAGCTCATGTCGCTCGCCCAAATCGCGGCTCGATTGGATGACCGTTTTCGACTCCTGCAGGCCGGTCCGGAACAAGACCCGCGGCATCGCACACTCGCGGCGACGCTCGACTGGAGTTACGAGAATCTGCACGCCGACACACAACGGTTGTTCAACTGCCTCAGCGTCCTCGCGTCGAGTTTCGAACTCGATACCGCAAGTGCTCTTTCCGGCGTGGACGAACTGGACGTCGTCGACCAACTCGGAGAGTTGGTGCACAACTCCATGGTGACTACTGACCATAGTGGTAGCACCATTCGATACCGACTTATTGAAACCATGCGCGACTACGCCGCCCTTCGACTCGACAAATCCGGCGAGGCGCTCACCGTGGGTCAACGTCATGGCGCGTTCTTCTCCAACTTCGCCACGCGATTGCGCCGAGACATGTGGAGCGATCACGCGTTGGGTCCTCTCAATCGATGCCGCCTCGAACTGTTGGATCTTCGTCGGGCCTTCGAGCATGCGCTGCTCAACGATCCGACCGCGGCGCTTGTCATGGCGACCGATCTCTACGCGCTCTGGCTCATCCGAGATCTCGTCGCCGACGGTCGCCGATGGCTGGATGAGGCGATCGATGCGGCGGGCGGTATCGACGGCGCACCTGCGACCCCGGAAGTCATCAGGGCTCTGGACGATGCCGGGACACTGGCGTGGGTGATGGCCAACACCGAAGAGGCCGTCCGCTATCTCGACGCCGCCATCGCTATGACCGAACGCTTAGGAGTCCACCCACCTCCGAAGGCGCTCGTGCGATTGGGATCAATTCGCAGCCTCGCGGGCGATCCCACCGAGGGGCGCCGGCTCTGTGAATTGGCTCGTTCGATTGCCCTCGATCAGGATTCTGACCTCGAGAGTCTCATGGTCGTCGAACGAACACTGGGCGCGGTGCTCGCGTTCTCCGGCGACGCTGAAGAGGGCACCGCTATTTGCGAGCAAGCTATCGCTCGAGCTCGCAGAACCGACCTGTGGCTAACGTCGGCCCTCACCAACCTCGCGTACGCGACCTTCAAAACCAACCCGACCCGAGCGGCGGAGGCCAGCCTCGAGGCCATCGAGGAATCCAAGCGCGTTGGCTCGAAGTACTACCAGGGCAGCGCGTGGGCCGGTCTCGCACTCGCCCGACTGACGTCGGGTGACACGGCTGGCAGCTGCCAGGCGTACGCGCAGGCGTTGCTCTTGATGCTCGACAGCGGCGCTCGCCAGAACGTGCTGCTCTCCCTGTTCCAAATGAGCGAATCGTTGATCGAGGTGGCGACCGAATCAGCAGTGGCCCTCTCGGCGGGAGTATCAGCACTTCAATTCGGTCCCGGGTCGGACGGCACGTGGAGCGATAAGCGCTATCGGCAAATCCGAAATCAAGTGAACGATCGAATCGACGAGACGACCTTCGATACCGCGTGGAATCGCGGACTGGCCATGACCGTCGACTCCATGGTGATTTTGGCTCGTGAAGCCGTCGACATCGCGTGGCCACAATCTGTCAGTTAGCCCTTCGCGCGTTGACAGTTCCATGCAGTGGTGCATCACGTCTTTAGACGTCGTGCGACGGATGACTCGCCGAATGATACTTGAAGTGACCGTTACGCTACGAGAGTGTTAGAACGATGGATTCGCCTGGTGATCAAGCGAAGAGTCATCGTCATTGTGATCTGGATTGGTATCACAATCGCCGGAGTTTTCTCGGCGTCGCAACTCACTGGACTGCTCACGACGTCGCTCACCGTGCCGGGCACGGACTCGGCCCAAGCGAACGCAATTTTGGTCCGCGACTTCCACGAAAACGTTGAAGGGACCTTCACGGTCGTCGTGCCGTTCACGAACGCGACCACGGTTGGTATCGCAGCGCTCGAGGCCAAGATCAGCACTGCCGCCACGAAAATACCAACAGGGTCCGTCAGCGAAGAACGAGCGGTGGACGGTGTGCTCTACGCGAACGTCAATACCTCTTTGAACTTGGAGCGTGCGGCGAACGTCACCGACAGCCTGCGCAACGCCCTGCACGACGCGGGACTCTCGAACGCGCTCGTCACCGGGCCACCCGCTCTCCAACACGACATCACGCCCGTGCTGACCAGCGACCTCAGAAGAGGCGAAGTCCTCGCTCTCGTTCTGGCCCTCCTCCTACTCATTGCCGTCCTGGGAATCTGCTGGGCGGTCGTCATTCCCTACCTCGTTGCCGGAGCAACCACGGCGGGCACACTCAGCGTGGTCTATCTCCTCGCCCACCACTTCCTTATGGTCCTCTACGTACCCAACGTCGTTGAGCTCATCGGACTCGCGCTCGCAATTGACTATTCGCTGTTTATCGTGCATCGATTTCGCGCAGAAGTCAGCGATGAGAAGGTCAGCGTTGACGACGCGATCGTCGCGACGATGCGAAGCGCCGGGAAAGCCGTCGTGTTCTCCGGCTTCGCGGTGGCGATTGGCTTGGCGTCCTTACTCATCGTGCCGGTCCCGTTCGTGCGGTCGCTCGGGGCGGCCGGTCTGGTCGTGCCCCTGTTCTCACTCTCGGCCGCCCTTAGCTTGCAACCGGCGCTGCTCTCATTCCTGGGGCGTCGAGGGGTTCGACCCAGTGGTGTGCGAGGACTCATGGCCCACCGAGACGTCGCGACGGGACTGTGGGCGCGCATCGCTCGCGGTGTCATCGCGCGGCCACTGTTAGTTCTCGTCGCAACGACCGTCGTGCTCGGAGGCGCCACGTGCTCCGTCTTCTGGTTGCAACTGACACCCGGATCGGTCACCGCAATCCCGCACAACATTCAAGCCGCGAAAGCGCTCACCCTCGTGAGCAGCCGAGTCGGACCCGGCGCCATCACGCCGATTGAGATCATCATCGATACCGGTCGCAGCCATGGTGCGGCGACGGGCACGGCGTCACGGGAACGGCTGGCATTGGCGAAGTTGATCCTGAAGAATCCGGAGGTCGCAATAGTGGCTATCGGACACACGGTGCCCTTTGTCAATCCCACGCGTCGCTACGAACAGATCCTCGTGATCGGTCGCGAATACTTCGGGAGTGTCGGTTCCCAACATCTCGTGACCGTGCTTCGCGACACGACGATTCCCTCGATGACGTTTCCCGAGGGCACAAAGGCATTCGTCGGTGGGGCGCCCGCGCAAGGAGTCGACTTCTTGAATACGGTCTACGGAGCCTTTCCCTGGATTGTGCTCTTGGCGTTGTTACTTGCGTACCTGGTCCTGGCGCGCGCGTTTCAATCCCTCGTACTGCCGCTTATCGCAGTGTTGCTGGACCTCGTAACGGTCGGCGTCGCCTACGGCCTCCTCGTGGTGGTCTTTCGATTCGGCGTTGGCTCACAGATTCTTGGCACGTATCACGTGAGTCAGATCGAAGGATGGGTTCCGGTCTTCCTCTTCGCGATGTTGTTCGGACTCTCAATGGACTACGAGGTCTTCATCGTCAGCCGAATTCGTGAAGCGTGGCACAACGGCTCGTCCACGTCCGAGGCCATCATCGACGGTCTCGCCAATACCGGTGGCGTGGTGACGAGCGCCGCGCTGATCATGGTCGCGGCACTCAGCGGCATGGTCTTCGGTCACATCGCGGGACTGCAAGAGCTGGGCGTCGGACTCGCGTTCGGCGTCCTCGTCGACGCCCTGATCGTGCGCGGACTGTTGTTGCCCAGCGTCATGACGTTGCTCGGTGCGCGCAATTGGTGGTTGCCCGCTCGAGCGCAGAAGGCACTACGCGTCACTGCCCGGCCCCTCGAGAATCAAGGGAACGGGCAGTAAAGAACCCCGAACTGTTGGTTACTTGACGATGGTGATCGCGAAGTGAATCGACGGAACCTGGTAGCCGAGCGCGAGTCCCGGGTAGTCACGGTTTGACGTCAACACCGGAACCATGCCGTAGGGCGTGTTGGGGAAGGACGGTGACAGTGAGTAGAGCATCGGGTAGAGGTCGATGAGGTGCGTGCCCGGGGCGCCGATCGCCTTGAGGTGCACGACCATGTAGCCGTTCGAATTGAAGCCGCAGCTGTAGCCGATGTAACTGTTGTCGTAGTCAACACCCAGCGTGTTGTCGAGTTGAGTCCAACCGACGCCCTTAATGCTGATGGTGAACTCTTGTCCGTTCTTGAAGGTGTGTGAGCCAACGCCGGACTGGCCCGCCGCGATGGCCGTGGGCGTGTTCGAGTCGTCCGCCGTCGCGAGCCCCATGCTGATGACACTCCCCGCCTTGTTGTAGAAGGGGACGATGCTCTCCTTCACGTAGAACGGCACTTGTGCCTCAATAGTGGTGCCATTCAGGATTTGGACGACGTGGAATCCGCCGAGGTTGTCCGGCACCGTGATTTTCTGATCAATCGAGCCGTTGGCGATCGTGGCCGGGCCGATTGGCAACGAACTGAACGCCCAACAGGTGCTCGCGCAGTTCACGCGATTTCCCACCACGGTCGACCACTGGAGCGTCGCCGGACCGTTCACGGGAAGACCAGTCACCTTCAACGTGGTCGATGTTCCGACCGGGCCACTCGCGGGTGAGAGCGTCGCCACCGCAGTGCTCGCGGGGTCGAGGCCGGCCGTGGACATCGTGGTCACCTGACTCACGGTGGGTGCCACGTTGGCGGGCCACGTGATGAACGCCTTCGGCGCTCCGTTGTCCTTCGTCACCTTGAACTTGACCATGCCACCGTTGGTGTAGGGAATGGGTGACTGAATCACGTTGAGGTACATGTAGCTAATCGCGTTGCCGACTTGGATGAAGTGCGTCCCGACCGGACCGGCGGCGCGAATCGTCACCGACGCGGTGCCTCGAGTCCAGTTCGCTTGCATCTCACCCGTGTAGTGGTTATCCCACAACACTTCGGCTCCGCCGGTGTAGAGGCTCGCGCCCATCGACGTGTACGTGATGGTGATCGGCGTGCCGATTGGTCCGCTCCGCGGTGTCACCGACAGGATTCGAAGGAGCTCGAAGCCGCCGTGGTCCAGGGCGACACCGTTCTGCACCGCGTAGATGTCGTGGACACCGCCGAAGTCCGCGGGGGCCTTCGTGGGGTAGCTGAAGTTACCTTGGGCGTTGGTCGTCACCGTCGCCATGATCACCGTGAACTTGGCGTAGGACGTCCCCATGTAGTTGACGGTGTTGGGCTCGACGTCGGCCAACCAGGTGGCTGAGTTCGTCGACCACGTCAGCTCCACACTCGAGCTGGCGGGAAGTCCGCTTCCGGTGATCACCATCGGTGTGCCCGTGACACCCTGGTCCGGTGTCACGGTGAGGTTGCCCATGGTCGCGGGCGTCGTGAACGTCGGGGCGGTCGTACCGGTGAACGGCAACGCCGCCGCTCCGGGTATGCCGCTCGGCGCGGTCAGCGTGTAGGGCGCCACCACTGGTGTCGTATCGGCGTTACTGATTCCGGCGAACAGCGCGACGGGAATGACCGCCGCGATGATGACTCGAAGAGCAACTGATGGGAGAAATCGCGTGAGTCGATGGTTTCTCATGGTGATCCTTTCGTACGACGAGGTGACTGCGGTGGAATGGGACTTTGGTCAGGGACTTCTGACTCTGATTCACTTTTTGATGCACGCAAGCCCGGTCGGGCGATCCAACTGACTCGCTCCGCCCGGGCTTGACGGTGTTACGTGAGACGACTTCTGATGATCAGTGAGCCGGCAATGCGTTGAGGGTGGCGACCGAGGCGGGGTTGAAGTTCGACACGAACGTGCCGGTTGCTCCCGCTACCGCGGGGGTGACCACAACGGTCTTCTGATACGTGACGCGGTGCGTGGCGGCTTTGCCGTGGACAATGACGCGCTTGCCGTTCTTAAGGGTGGGCACCAACTTGGTCGCTCGGACCTTCTTGGTCACTGCGGGCACCGCGATGGTGTTGACGGTGACTTTGTAGTTGATGATCCCCAACGTGCTGTAGAGACCCGCCGCGGTACCGGTCGGGAGTGGCGCCGTGTAGAAGGCCTCGCCTGCGTGGTTACCGTAGGCCAGGGCCAACGGTGTGGTGACGCCCGCAATGGTCACGTTCGCGCTCGAGACATTCAGTGGCGAGAGTGCCGCCCCTGCGAGGTTCCAGTCGTTGCCGTAGACACGGAACACGATGGTCTGACCGACGATGAACTCATTCGTGATCTCACAGCCCGCGCCAAAGACTGGCGCCAGAGGGCCGGTCGAACCGGACGCGAGAATCGTGTCCACGTAGAGCGAGATAGGTGCGGTCGCTGTTCCCTGAACGGGAACGGCAACGATTTCGGCAATTGGCGTCGCGGTTGAATTCGCGTTGTCAACTGCGTCGGTCGGCACGAACGTCGCACCCAGTGAAATCGCTCCGGCAGCGGCCGGCGTCCACGAGCACGTCGCGAGGAACGGTGTTGCCGCACTCGTTACGACAGCGGCGCAACCGGTGATCGACGCGGTTCCGGCCGTGAAGTCCACGGTACCGGCGACACTGGTGGTGGCCGTGATGGTGGCGGCACCCATACCCAAGACTGCCTTCGGGTCCGTCAGTTTGATGGTTGTCGCGCTTTGGGTAGCCGCCGACGCCGACGAGATGCCGAAGACCGCGACGCTGCCCAGGGCCAGGGACCCCACGACAACCAGTGACATGATTCTCTTCATTGTGATTCTCCTCTTGCTTGGTTAATGACTACTTCTTGACGGCCACAGTGGTGATCGTCTTGACCGTGATTGTTCCGGTGAGGGTCGCGTTGAACGAATCGTTCTCGCTCGATCCGGCGGTAGTTGCCTGTATGGAGAACGAGCCCTTGAAGCTCAACGTGCCCGTGGCGCCCTTGAACTTGCCGGTGCCGCTCACGATCTTCGCCACGCCGATAACGGTGACGGGTGACGGCGCGGCGCTGTTAACCGCACAGGCCTGCGTCTTGGTCGACGACACGACACTCAACTTCAAACCGCTCGCGCCCACGAGACTGCCCGCGCCTGAGAAGGGGTCACAGGTGTTCGCGGCCGAACCTCCGCCCGAACCGTTCATTGTGTTGGAACCGTAGGTCCCGGTGCCGTGACCGGCAACCGACGTTGCCTTGACACCCGTGCTGCTCCAGAGAAGTCCGATCGTGCCCGTGTAGCTTCCCCTGAAAGGGACGTGCGTAATCTTGGTGACCTTCTTTGTGGCGGCTGCGTGGCTCGCCACACTGGCGTGCGCCGCGGGCGTCGTCGCGTTGACCGCACCGGCGGGAACCGCAACGCCGAAAGTTGCGACGAGACCAATTGTCCCCATCGCGACCAGTTTGCGGGCCAAAGATACTTCAGTAATTGCCTTGAGTGAATTCGTTCGAATCCTCATGAGATTCCTTCCGATTTGCCATTCGTCTTACACTCATCTTAAAAATTGGCATCTCGGAACACCCTTTAAATACCGGGGTCCAAAGTCACTTCATCGAACTATCGTTCGCCTCCAAACGAGTTTGATTACGGGCTTACGCTTGACGGAACGTGCATGCGATCACTCACGTCGCAGGCTTCGTCACACCCATCGATCAGGAACAACGAAATTCAGTCACACGATGTGACAACTACGCGGGATGCGAGTCGAGATAGCGCATCTCCATTGGCTCGCCCAGTATCGGCGCGAGCATCTCAATCATGCCGTTCTCAATTCGCCACCCCACGTAGGTCTCTTGCTGAGCTTTCGATTCCCATTCTTCGAAGAGCATGATCGTGTCAGGGTTATCGGCGTCGACGTACGTCTCAACGGAAATACACCCGTCAAAGGCGCGGGTGTCAACCAGGGCGGTGGTAAACGTCTCTAAGAGCCCCTCCCCCATTCCTGGTTGACACTTGAAGAGAAGGATCACCTTTTGCATTTTCGTCCAATCACTCATCGGTATTGATGAAGACCGACCGCGTTGTGGCCAGCACCGTGATTGTCATTATTACCCGATTGTCGTGTAAATATTTGACTTCTTCAAAATCCATTAAAGGCGTCGCATCCGAGGTCGACACGACGGTGACCGTGGTGACGGGTATTGACATTCAGCCAATTGACGAGGTCAAGGTTACACTCGCGAAGTTCGGCGACCGGCATCACAAACGCCATTTCAGTGACCTTGAACTCATCCGAACTACCGTGGTCCATGTCGAAGGTCAACTGGGTAAGGATTTTGGAGAATCATGGCGCCGGACAACGATGTATTTGGACGTGCGCTCCTCGATTGGGCAATGGGCGGCACATCGCCCGAGGTACTTGAGCGCGAGGATGGTTTTACTCAAGTCGGCGCAGGACCCGATGTCTATCTCTCGGGATTCAAAGGCTGGCCGACCGCGGAACGAAAGTCCATCCGATACATGCATGGACGCGTGATGGACATTGGTTGCGGAGCTGGCAGGGTGGCTCTGGAGCTTCAAAATCGAGGCCTCGAGGTCGTTGGTCTCGACGCGTCACCCCTCGCGACGAAAGCGGCCAAGATTCGAGGCGTGAACGAAGTGTGGTCAATGTCAATTGAGGATCCGGATTGGCGGATCGAAACCTTTGATTCATTAGTGTTGTTCGGCAACAACTTCGGAATCTTTGAGACTCCGACTCGTGCTCGGCAATTGCTAATCCGCTTGGCGAAAGGAACGAAGCCTGGCGCACGGATCTTCGCTGAGAGTACAAGCGCCTACTGCGGAGGCGCTCCCGCTTTTGATCGTTCTTACTATCACATGAACAAAGCACGTGGCCTTAGCCCCGGACAGGTGAAGTTGCGCTACCACTATGGACACCTAGTCGGCCCGTGGTTCAATTGGCTCTACGTGTCTCGGAGCGAAATGCGATCGATCCTGGTTGGTACTGGCTGGCATCTCGAACGCGCGTTGGGGACACACCCGAGTGAGCCATATGTTGCGATCCTGGCGAAGGACTCAATTTAAGAGTGTCGACTCGGAGTGCGGCTTCCTTCGGGATCTGCGACGCGATACTGATCTTCGCCGCCGCCAACAGTCGCTTGCGGTGCGGAACACATTTCGCGGCACGACCCCGAAGGACGCCTAAACCTGGAAGGCCCGATGCGGTGGGTCTGCCACCACCAACTGGCCACGGGATTAGACCGTGCGGTTCACAACCGTGGCCCGAAACAACAGAAGTGCAACCGTTCATCGGCGTTTAGTCAGTTGAAAAGAACTTCCGCGCGGAATTTTAAACGCAAGCGAACATGCGCTGGTTTCGACGAACGAACGTGACGCGCTAAGTTGACAATCGAGTCGGCCCTTCAGTTTGAAAGGTTTGGGACGCGGAGTAGTGATGATTGCTGATCTACAAGGGCCAATCGCATTCGTGCCCTTCTCGGTATACCTGGCGTGTCTCGCGTTCTCAATCTGGGCCGTCGTCGACGCGAACTCCAAACCCGCTGAGGCGTACCCGCGCGGCTCGTTCTCGAAGAGCACTCTGACGACGTGCATCGTCGTTTTCACCTTCCTCGGCCTCGTTGGTGGTTTCGCCTTCGCGGTTTACTACGTCGGTTGGGTGCGACCCAAAGTGATCGCCTTCGTCGGGGCCCACCCGAACGTGACGAATGGACCGTTCGAGACCTCGCGCCAGTTCGACCGGGCCCGTTCCAGGCGCGATTTCACCACAACGAGTGTCAGCCTGCTCACCGCCCTCGCCTACGGCGTGGGCGCGTACCTTCTCTTCGGGTTCATAGGATTACCCACGGTCTTTCAAGTCTTCGTACCTGCCTTCACCACAATCATGGTGTTTTGCCTAGTGAGCGAGTACTTGCAGCCGACGCCTTCTGCCTTCAGAGGTTCTTCGCCACCGGTGACTCATCGCCAGATTTGGACGAATCGGACGACGTCGAAGGGCAATGGCCGGGTCTTCACTTTGTGGTACACGGGAGTGGTGCTAGTCCTCTACGCCGTCTATTCGGCGATAGCGGGCTGGAACCACTGGTCCCCCTACGCAACTACGACTCATATTTGGCTGAACGCGGTAATCCAGATGAGTATCTTCATCGTCGGGCTATCCGTCGCCAATCGCAAGAGCGCTCGACTCAAGTGAGACCCGCTTAGAACACCGGTCGAGACTCAACGAAATAGACGAAGGTCTGTTTCCTCTTGTATCTTGGTCGAACAGTTCTTCAAATCGCTGAAGGACTTCATGGATTGACCCGTGGTGAAACTCTCGGCTACCGCCTCATTGAATGTCCTTCTTCGTGAAGTTGGACTCAATGAATCGGCGTGGATTTTCCATTACCTGGTCACAGGCTGGCAGCCTAGGGAAAATCGCTGAATCTCAGAGACCGCCTAGTGCCGGAGGCCCGACGCATAGCTTCTGCAACGACTCATTGGCGACTTACTCAAACAGCACGTCCGTCAATTGGTCCATATCGGCGTGTCAGGAATGGATGATTTCAAATCGCATAATGTGGTGAATGCATTGACGGATACGCCGTTAAAGGCATTATTGGTATCTGTCACCGTAACTGGCTCGGCAGCGAACGGAGATGTGTAGTGCCCGTTGATGAACTCACAACCGAGACCGACGCTTCAGGCAGCGAGCCGAATCCGAGCCGGGTCAACAAAAAACGTCGCGTCGCAATTGAGTGGACGCTGATCATTGTCGTAGCGGTGTTGGCCTCCTTCTTAGTTCGTACCTTCGTATTCCAAACGTTCTACATCCCGTCAGGTTCGATGAACCCAACCCTGTGGAAAGGGGATCGAATTATCGTAGACAAGCTGAGCGTCGAATTCGGCACAATCAACATTGGGGACATCGTGGTGTTCAGGGCTCCGCCTGATGTTGCCAAGGACTGCGGGGACCCGGTCACTGATCTGGTGAAAAGGGTTATCGGATTGCCGGGCGATCGCTTGCACACCAAAGGCAATGCGATCTACGTGAACGGCCAGCCACTCGATCAGAAGTGGACAGTCTGGCCCACCATTGGCACTCCCATCCCACCGACGACGGTGCCAGCCGGTCACTATTTTATGATGGGAGACAACCACGCAGGATCTTGCGATAGTCGAGTTTGGGGTACGGTACCGCGATCTGACTTGATTGGCAAAGTCTTCGTGCGGATCTGGCCACTGACGTCCATCAAGTGGTTCTAACCCAACATTGGAATTGCGAACTTGTTGTCTTCAGACTTCACACTTGACAACGTAAAGAAGAGTTCCAGCCGAGTTGACCCTTTGGTACAAAGTACTGGCGACTTACTGTAACGTGGGCTGCAGTCTCTCATTTTGAGGTTTAACGGTGAATCGCAGCTCTGCGCTTGTCCGAACAGCAATCCTGTTCGCTCTTGTGGCGACGGTCTTGGCTCCTGCGGCGCAGTCAGTGGGCGCGCTTCAATCGCATCCGAAGCTGATCTATCTGGCCCTGGGCGATTCGTATTCTGCGGGCGAGGGCCTCGGACCGTTTCTTCCCGGTTCCGGATTGTGCGATAGATCACCCAAGTCCTACCCGGAGATCGTCGCGCATCACTTCGCTGACGTGAAGTTGAAATTCCTTGCGTGCTCCGGAGCGACCATCGCGCAAATCGATCAACAAGTCTCGGTCTTGCCGTCGAGGACCTTGCATCACGTCGAGATCACGACAGTCACGGCTGGGGGAAACGACCTTCCCCTTTTTGGTCTGATTACGGCCTGTGTGGGGGCGGTCAACTCAACAACATCGCCAACGATCAAGTACCTTCCCGGCGTGAGCAGTCCGACGCTTTGCGCGAACGCAATCAGCGGCGCGGCCAAACTCCTTGGTGCGGGCATCAATCCCGTGACCGGTGATGTGACGATTCCCGTGGGAGCTTTGATTTTCCCCCTCTCCATGCCGTCGCCTTTCGAGACGCGCCTGTCCGCACTGTACGTGCACGTACTCCACTCCGAAGGCGCCGTCAAGAACCGGGAAGCCGGCCCACGGCTCTTGGTCGTTCAGTACCCGTCTTTAATGGGTTCTCCGGGAGTGGGCGCCTGTCTCCTCTCTGCGACGCCCCTTCCGTCGGCGGGCCCCCCGACGACTGTTGGAAAAGGCGGACCCCTTTATCCCGCATTCAGCAACGCCAACGGATACGCATTGGGAGACATCAATAGTTACGTTGAACTCGAAACTTCCGTCGTCGCGGAGACTCTGCGGCGGGACGGATATCTCGATGTGTCGCTGATTCCGTCGAACGTCGGTTTCGCGCCCCTGAACTGCGCGACTGGAACGTCTCCTGACATTAACGGGCTAATTTTGGCCGATACCGCTCCGGTAATTGAATCGGGGTCCTTCCACCCGACAGTTGTCGGTCAAGCCGTTCTCGCTTCTTCGGTGTTGGCTGCGTGGCGAGCGGCGGCGCGCTGAACGTCGGTTTAGCTTCATTCATTTGCGTAGTGCTGTGAACATGGAAGGTCTCGAAACGCGAAACTCAACCATGTGTCGGAGGGCCAACGTCAACAATTCGACAGGCGTTTGGAAGCCTGGCAATAGAACGATTCCCGCGATCAGCGACGCAACCATTTGTGCAGCGACGGTACATGCGTTCCCGCAGCGACGGCGACAATTACAACAAGGACGCACACGATGGCGACAAGCCACATCGCCTGTACCCCGGATATCCATGCAGGGATCACGATGGCTAGGACGATGACGCCAACAAATAGTCGGTAAAGGTTCATCCTCCACGTGAACAGGCGACGCAGCATGCGCTCAGTTTACGAGACGGCAACCTTCTCGACCTCTAATGCCTTGCGGTCGGACGCGAGCTCATCGAATGGGTCAAGATCTTCCCATTACATCTAGAGGCGACAGCCTCCGGCGCTCCCCTTGATGTCCTGATTAGTTAAATGGGACTCCAGGTACCGGAGATTGTTGGTGTCGGAGGCCCGACGTGACTCTGCAACCTAATGGGGCTGGAGGCTTTGGCAGTCCACAACATCGGGCAATGGGGACCGCTAGATGGTGGAATAGGGTGCGCTAATGCAGAGGGAGGGTTCTCGGTCCTGGAGTTTGAGCACTTCGAACGATCAGGCAACTCACGTGTGTCTCTACATCAGAGATGCCATGGGTTTGGAACCAAACGGTCTAGACATACCGCCTCGGCTAATCAACTTCAACGACGCCCCCGAATCACCTGCCAATGAATCTGAAGAGAGTGACCAGTCATTCGCGTGGCTCGAGTGGTGGCGTCGACTGATCCAGGTGACGGGTGCGCTCCAGTTGGGCAGTTTGAGGAATCTGCCGAGTGACGAGCGGCCTCGTGCCCACGCGACAGCCATCCAGTCAGTATTTGACCCCTTTGAGGATTTCGTAAGTCTCAAAGACTTCCCCTCCTTAAGGAACGCCGCACAGCAACATTGGAAACAGGGTGTCGAATGGACGAGATCCAACGCCGGACCTAGTGGTCTCCACGGTTCGTTGATACCCAAGACCGTCGCCGAACGTGTGATTGAAGAACGCCAGGTCTCACCAGAGTTCGTCCAAGCCGCTGTAATTGTCTTAAGCGTTCAGGGAAATTGGTCTCATATCGTCCAACCGCGAATACTCCTCTGTTCGAAAGAAGCTTTCGTAGATGAAACAATCTTCGCCAAGAGACTCAAGGAGACTTTTGAATCAGGCCTGAGCGAAATAGTCGATTGACTCACCAACATTGGAGTCGTATGCGATGATCTCCCACAGTCCGACCACTCCTTCGCAGATGTCGAAGGTTCGACGTGAAGGGAATGCGGCAAGGCACTGGCGCTATGAGAAAGCGTAAATCTCTCCGCCTGGAGAATCGATTCGTGGTGGGGCTCAGTCTTCGGTTTGCGGTGAAAATTGCAGAGCCATGTAGTAAACAAAATTCATGAGAGTGATTCGAATCTCACACATGGGACGACTACTAGCGACTGTGCTAACTGTCGCCTTGTTGTTCTCTGGAGTGAGTTCCAGAAGCGGTGCAGCAGGCAATGAAAATTCGACATACGACTATTTGTGCTGTACTTCGCAACTGCCGTCACATCTGTACCATCCCGGAAACGCAATCGACATCCATTGGAAGCGGACGCTGATGATGTCGGAACCTGAGGGAACTCTCGAAATCACGGTGGCAATCATCGGTCCGTTTAAGAGTGACAACGCACTTCAGCACTATGAGGGAAGACCACCGGGCAAATCCGACCTCACATGGGCGCTTGCTCCTCGACTCGTCCTTTCAAATTCCGTACCACTTAATCCTGTATCAGTTATTCATATATCAAAGACTGCCAGATCGGGCTTTTACGATCTTGAAATGAAAACGGTCTGGAATGCGAGTGGGGATTCTGGCTTCGGCGCATCTATGTTTCGCGTTGTCCGTTGAAATCACTTCAGTATTGATCTGACGGCCCAACGCAACAATTCAGCCGCTCGCACTCAAAGCTTGAATCGATTGGCGTTCACTGCTGTCGGAGGCCCGATTGAACAGTTCTGCCACCTCGCATTGGCGGCTAACGGCGCAATTGGCTATTTGATCGATTCGTATCTCGGGGATAGTGGCACTTGTACGAGATTTCGACGTGTGAAATGATACGCCCATGAGGCATCTCAATCGACTCTTGTGCTGCTTCACCGTGGCCGCAACAGCAATCTTGGTGCCAGCCAGTTCAGCGTTTGGGCAGTCTGATTCGCTTTCCTCCGCGAAGTGCCTGAACAATTCAAACGATTGTCGAGCGGTCGTCGGGCAACTGCATTCCAGCGCTACTCAGCGTCAAGTGTCTCGCTTCTTGCAATCCATCATTGAAGCGGATGTGACGGAGGCGCCTCTACTTGGCATATATGGAATCCAGGGCTGTAACAACCCGGGATCCCCTTCATACAAGGTCACTTGTTTTCTCTGGCCATCCGCGCCAAAAGGGGATCTGGTCAAACTCGAGGCCGCGTTCAAGGAGTCCAAACTGTTTCGTAGCGTAAAACTGCGCATCCCCTCCTAACAGTTGCATTGCCCTCACTTGTGTCGGAGGCCCGGCTTGACAGAAATACCACCTCGCACTGGCGTTTGGAATAGACCGTGTGGGTTCGAGACCTCGGCCCGACGCAACAGGAACGCAACCGTGCACTGGCGACATGCTCCAAGTACCAGATGTTGAATGTCAGAGAAACAGCACCGTGGGGACGCGACTGCCGTACCATGCAGTGAATGTCGGCTGGCGGAGGGGCAAGAAGAGGCGATGACTCTGCGAAACACTGAGTACCGCATCACATTCAGTTCCAGGGAGGGTCGTTTCTACTACTACTTTGCGAAGGACGACACCGGCTGGTATCAGATGACTTCGGCGGGCAACAGGCACAAGGCGACGGCAGAACAAATTCTCAATCACATCTTGCCCGCACTTGCTCAGGTGAAACCGGGTGTGAAGGTGAGTGTCGAATACGTGCCCGACGTCTCTGGTCTGGATTGATTCCGCTGAGAGGTCCAACCGTCTCGTCTGTTATCGACGGGCCACGAATCAACTCAAGATCCGCGGTCTCGAAAACTGTTGGTGTCGGAGGCCCGGCTTGACAGAAATACCACCTCGCACTGGCGTTTGGAATAGACCGTGTGGGTTCGAGACCTCGGGCCGACGTCAACATTTTCCGAGTGGAGAATCAACTCCTGGCAATGGGACACATGATCCCGAACCGTTGCCTTCCCGGTTAGTCTTTCCGCTCGCGAAGCGCCAGTCAAGAA
Source organism: Acidimicrobiaceae bacterium (assembly GCA_003133685.1). Classification (GTDB taxonomy): domain Bacteria; phylum Actinomycetota; class Acidimicrobiia; order Acidimicrobiales; family RAAP-2; genus RAAP-2. The sequence goes on along the minus strand of PKYQ01000031.1, from coordinate 1,110 downwards.
CGCTGTGATTGGATTGTCCTAACGGCCCGGTCCCGAATCGCTGCTAGGACCTTCGTGAGGACCAGGACCTTCGTGAGGACCAGGAGCCTTGTCGGGACCAGGACCTTCGTGAGGACCAGGAGCCTTGTCGGGACCAGGACGACAATGCCCATTGCAATGTCCGTTGCAATGCCCATCGTGACCCTGATGATGCTTCATACAAGTACCGAGCACAACACCCGCCCCGAAAAATGCGATCAAAGGAATCAGGACCAGGAGTCCGGAGCCTCCACGCCCTCTATTCTCGCCACAGCCCATAGTGAACCTGCCTCAATCTTCATTACCGCTGCCACCATCTCGCAATGTGGCGCAATCCTCGAACAGGGTCGAAGGTCACCATCCATCGGATGATCACGGACGCCGCGCCGGACCCGGCAATCGGGGCTGGCGAAGCGCCAATCAGGATAAGTGGAACTCCCCAACGCGGACTGAGCCTGCCAGTCCCGGTCGCGAAGCTCAGGCTCGCCGAACGAACCAAACAATGACAACGATGACCAAGATAAGCACAACTGTTCCCATCCCGATATACATGTGAACCCACCTCTCTAGCTAATTCGAAACGCTATAGATCAATGAGTTTGTAATCACGCCCCCTATGACCGGGTATCAAATGTCTAACTTCACGAGCCCCTTGCGCCGTTGGAAACGTCATGGAAGTTCAAGAGGGTCTAATTCCGAGAACAAAATGCGGATCTCGAATGGCCGCATTCAGGAGGTCAATGATCATCAGTCCGGCGCCCAGGGCCATGCCCTTGAGGTAAACGGCCATCCCCAGCAGAGTGATGACTTAGACAATGACTACGAAGGATGATTTGATCGTTCACATAGCGGTTATAAGAAGTTGTGCGGCAACCCCGGTCTTGGTGCTGTGTACGTGTACTCGATCTCGCCGGGCTGATCGCAGCAGTCACCCGCCACTCGATCCCATCGGCAGATGGCGGCAAGGGTAGGATTCCACCGGCAGCGGGCGTCAGGGGCGTTGGCTGAACAGTCTGAGGGGATTGCAGCTATGGTCGCACGCGAGAAGATGGATCGTCGACGCGGCCAGAGCGATCAGGAAGTTGGGAAAGG
>PKYQ01000013.1 GCA_003133685.1 Acidimicrobiaceae bacterium | reverse complement strand
TAGGGGTATATACTACACGACGAGGTTCATTCGCGCCACCGGTGGTGAGGCGTCGGTCGATGATGCCTCGGCGCCGACGTGCGACGTGCCAGCATCTAGTGCGGTCGGGTCCTCGTCGGTGAGCGTGGCCGAGAAGAAGTAACCAAGGAGAGAGGAAAGAACCATGTGTCATCAAGTCATGCGCGCGAGGTGCTCGAAGCCAACGTGGAGCGGATGTGGGAACCAGGTCGAACAAGCGCTCGCCGGAGTCGCGCCGGGTGAACGCTGCACCTGCGATCAGGGCTTCGCGGGGTTTTCCGCCACGTCGGCTGAGGCCATCTTCGCTCGCTCTCTCGGCGCTGAGTCGTGAGTTCGCCCGCTCAGCAGTGGCGCAGTGCACTTGAGGCTTGGGCTCTGCCCGATGAGATCGTCAACTCCGCCCCGCAGAGTCCGTGGATCCACCCGCCGGTACTCTTCGAGGTCCCCGACACGATATCGCCGTCGCCGTCGCATGACCGGGCGCGTGAAGTTCTCGTCGAGGGCGCCACGGTACTCGACGTGGGCTGCGGAGGGGGCATCGCGGCATTCGCGCTGACGCCACCCGCGACCCACGTGATCGGAGTCGACCACCAGCCAGAGATGCTGACGATGTTCAGGGCGAACGCCACCGCGCGCGGGGTTGACGTCGAGACGGTCGAAGGTTTCTGGCCGGAGGTCGCCCTCCGCACGCCGGTCGCGGACGTCGCGACCGCGCACCACGTCGTCTACAACGTCGCCGACATCGAACCATTCCTTCTGGCGTTGGACGACCACGCGCGCGCTCGCGTGGTGCTCGAGATGCCCGATCGCCATCCCCTGGCGTCGATGTCCGAGGCGTGGCGTTACTTCTGGAATTTGGAGCGTCCCGACGGACCAACGCCCGCGGAGTTGCTCGACGTCCTTCACGAGCTCGGTGTCGATGCCCAACGCGAACAGTGGCGCGCTCCTACGCGAACCGAGCAGAGCCCGGAGCAGGCGGCGCACTTTATGCGCATACGACTCTGCCTGCCCGAATCGCGCGAGGGCGAGGTCCGCGATTTTCTCCAGTCGCACCCGGCGCCGTTGGCGCGCGAGCTGTCGACGATCTGGTGGGACGTCGCGTCGCGCGACGCGTGATGGGCACCGAGGACCACGACAGCACGCGTGGTTGCGCGCCGAAGCCTGTGATCTATTGGCGTCCGGGGTGTCCCTACTGCGCGCGATTGCGCTGGGGACTGCGACGGATGAAGGTGACGACCGAGGAATTGAACATCTGGACCGATCCGGCCGCCGCCGCGTTCGTGCGCTCGGTCAACGGCGGCGACGAGACGGTCCCCACGGTGGTGGTCGCGGGCGTGACCCTGTTGAACCCGACGCCGCGCCAGGTGAAGCGAGAGCTCGAGCGTCAGTTCCCTGGAACGAGACCGCTCTAAGACCGCCAGCGGTGCGCCACGTTCACCCGGTCGGTTAGTGCGAGAAGCGGACCTTGGGCAGAAGCCGTCCCAGCCACGTGGGCCGGTGCCAGCTGTAGTGGCGGCCGTAGCGCAGGACGATCGGCAACAGCACGAGTCGCACCACGAGCGCGTCGAGGGCGACCGCGACCGCGAGGATGACTCCCATCTCCTTCGGGGCGAGCGGACCCGAGAGCGCGAAGGTCAAGAAGACCGCGATCATCACCGCGGCCGCCGACAGCACCACCCGGCCCGAACTGCGTACCGAACCGATCATCGCGTGTTCGGGGTGCGCGTGGGTCTCGTAGTGCTCTTTCGCCGCGGACAACATGAACAGCGTGTAGTCCATCGCGACGCCGAACACCATGGCGCCGAAGAAGAGTGGCCCCCACGCGTCGACGAACCCCTGGGACTGGAAATGCAGAAGGCCCGACAGGTCGCCGTTCTGGAAGATCAGTCGGGCGATGCCGAAGGCGCCCGCGACCGACAACGCGGTGAGCAGTACTCCCGCGGCCGCGATCAGCGGAGCCCCGAGGGCGATGAGCAGGAGGATGAAGCCGAATGCGATGAGCACGCCGAAGACGATGGGGGTGTAGTGCGACAGCGACTGCTGGAGGTCGTAGTTCTCCGCCGCAGCCCCGCCGACGAGCGATCCCGCGGGCAGCACGGCGCGCACTCGTACGATGGTCGCCTCGGTTGCGGTCGTCGAGGGTCCCGACGTCGGGATGACCTGGTCGAGGCTCCAACCGTCCTTGGTGGGTCCCGGCGACACGCCCGCGACCCCCGTGGTGGCCGCGAGCGAGGCGAGCGCCTGGTGCTGGTGCGAGGCGGGCACCAGCACCTGCAGCGTGCCGGGGGCACCGGCCCCGAAGGCCGACGTCACTTCGTCGTAGCCAACGCGCGCGTTGGCAGTCGGGGGGATGATCGTGATCGAGGGCATGTTGGTGCGAAGTCCGATCACCGGCGACGCGGCGAGTAGCAGCACCGCGAGCGCGCCCAGTCCCAACCACGCGGGGTGGCGCCACATGGTCCGCCCCCACGAGTGGAGCATGATGTCGAGCCGGCCGGGGGGCTCGGGATCGGGGTGGCGTCGCCAGAACCGCACTCGTCCCTTGTTGATGCGCGTGCCGAGCCGCCCCAGCACCGCCGGCAGCAGGGTCAGGGTCGCGGCGAGCACCGCGACGACCGACAGCATGATGCCGAGCGCCATGCTGCGAAAGGCCGGACTTGGCACGAGCAGTATCGAAGCCAAGGAGGCCAGCACGGTGATGGCGCTGAACGCCACGGCCTTGCCCGCGGTGTCCATGGTCTCGGCGACCGAGGCGATCACCACGTCGCGGTCGCCCGGCGTCGCGCCCCGACGCTTCAGTGCCGATCGGAATCGCACGACGATGAAGAGCGCGTAGTCAATACCAAGGGCGAGCGCGAACATCAGCGCGAAGTTGAGCGCCCAGATCGAGACGGGAAACGCGTGCGTGAGTATCACCAGCGCGCCGGCCGCGACCAGCAGACCAACCATCGTCAGCAGCAGGGGCAGTCCGGCGGCGACCAGGCTTCCAAAGGCGATTACGAGGATGATCATGGTCACGGGCCACGACAGCATCTCCGAGCGAAGCATCGCTGAACGGTTGACGTTGTTGAAGTCCGCCCACAGCGCGCTGTCGCCCGTGAGCGTGAGGGTCACGCCCGACGCGGAGAGTTCCTGGATTGGTCCGGCGAGGTCGTTGGCGGCCTTCACCATGACGTTGGTTCCCGCCGCCGAGCCCGCAGTGATGATCGCGGTGCGCCCGTTTCGAGAAATGGACGTGCCGGCGCTCGGCATGACGACCTTCGAGACGCGCGCGTCAGCGCGCAGCAGCGCGGCCGCTTTGTTCATGAGCGAGAGCGCGGCGGAGTCGCTCGCGATCGGTGCGTGATGGTCGACTACCACCACCTCGAGCGCCGCCGATCCGAGGCCCGAGAAATCGCGCTGAATGATGTCACGCGCCTGCACCGACGGGCTCGACGAGTCCTGCCATCCCGCTCCTGAGAGGGCCGTCTCGACCTGGGGGGCGAAGATGCCGAAAACTACGAGGATGGCGAGCCACGACAGTAGGACCAGACGCAGACGGGTCGCCGTCCAGCGGCCCAGACGCGCAAAGACGCTGGCCCGCTCGAGCAACACCGGTGCGTGGGGCTCGAGCGGGGTGGGCGTGGGCGAGGTCCCGTGGTCGAGCTCGGTCATGAGAATCTCCTGGTGGTCGATGTGGCCGCCTACGAGATGCGGCGAGGCCGGGTGGGTCGTTCTCGACAGTAGCACATACCCCGTAGGGTATATGCTTCGATGACGACGATGGGCTGTTCGTCACGCGACGGCTACGACGATCGGGGTGAGATGATGGAAAGTCCTACGAAGCGGCTGCTCGACGAATTGCCCGACGCTCGTTCGGTACTGGTCGTGTGCGCGCATCCCGACGACGAGAGTTTCGGCCTCGGTGCGGCGCTCGCCAAGTTGGGCGAATCGGGCAGTTCGACGTCAGTGCTGTGCTTCACGCACGGTGAGGCGTCGACCCTCGGAGCCGATTCTGGTGATCTCGGTCGCGTTCGAGCGGGTGAGCTCGCCGCTGCGGCGAGCGAACTCGGCGTCGGGAACGTGGAGCTCCTGGATTATCGCGACGGCCGTCTCGCCGAGGAGAAGATGGATGAACTGACCGCGCCGATCCGGCGGGCGACCGAGCGGGCGATGGTCGATCTCCTACTCGTCTTCGACGAGGGCGGCATCACCGGCCACCCGGACCACTGTCGCGCCACCGAGGCGGGAATCGCTGCGGCGCGCGAGCTCGACCTGCCGGTGCTCGCGTGGGCGTTGCCGCAACGAGTGACCGAAGTACTCAACTCCGAGTTCTCCGCCGGCTTCGTGGGCCGGCGCGACGAAGAGCTCGACTATTTCGTCAGCGTCGAGCGCACCCGCCAGCTACGGGCCATCGATCAGCACGTCAGTCAGGCGACCGATAATCCGGTACTCGGTCGCCGACTCGAACTCCAGGGCGATCGCGAGGCATTTCGTTGGCTCTCACGTCCTCGCGGGGCGACGACGTGCCAATGAGCCACGCGCATCAGTTCGAGACTGCATAATGAGGTCAACGCAGAACCCGAGCGCTGAGGTGTCACCCTTGAAGCTTCCCGTCGCACTCGTCGGCGACGAGAGTCTCGTGCCCTGCGTCGACGGGGTGTCACGGCGTTACGTCGGACTCGACGCCGGGGCGTCCACCGCAGCGCTGCCGTCGGTGTTGGATCGAGTCATTGAGTTCCTGCCGTCCTATTCGAGCGTGCATCGCGGCGCGGGGTACAAATCGCAGTTGTCGACGGCGCGCTACGAGGACGCGCGCGAGGCCGCCCTCGCCTTCGCCGGTCGCGCCGGTCGCGACGACGTGGCGATCATCTGCCGCAACACCACCGAGGCGATCAACCACCTCGTCTACCGTCTGGACCTCCGCGAGACCGACGTGATCGTCGCGACCGTGATCGAGCACCACGCCAACCTGCTGCCGTGGTCACGCGTCGCCACGTGTCGCTACGTGGAGTGTGGCCCCGATGGGACCTTCACGCTCGACGACGTCGTCGACGCGCTCGATGCGACACCGCGGCCGCGCCTGCTCACGATCAGCGGGGCGTCGAATATCACGGGCTGGATGCCACCGATCGACGAGATCATCAACGCCGCCCACGCACGGGGCATCCAGGTGATGGTCGACGGTGCGCAACTCGCCGCGCACCGTCCCCTCCCGCCCCACGCCGACTTCGTCGCCTGGAGCGGGCACAAGATGTACGCCCCGTTCGGCGCGGGCGTGTTGGTCGGCCCGCGCAGTGCCTTCACCGACGGTGACCCGTTCCTCGCGGGCGGGGGTGCCGTCGATCTGGTGGACCTGGACGAAGTGGTCTGGACGACGCCGCCCGATCGGGAGGAAGCCGGTTCACCGAACGTGGTGGGAGCCGTGGCCCTTCACGCGGCGATCACCGAGCTCACGAACGTCGGTTGGCCCGCGATCATCGAGCACGACCGGCGTCTGGCACGCGCACTGCGCGGCGGGCTCAGGGCCATCGCCGGTGTGCGGGTGCTCGGACCCGAACTTTCGTGCGACACGCTGCCGGTCGCCACGTTCACGCTCGAGGGAGTCCCTTTCGCTCTCGTTGCGGCACGCCTTTCCGCAGAGTTCGCCATTGGCGTGCGCCACGGCTGCTTCTGCGCGCATCCGTATTTGATACGCCTCCTCGGGTTGGACCACGACGAGGTCGCTCGATTCCACAAGGACGTGCGCCACGGTGATCGACTGTCAATGCCGGGTGCGGTTCGCGCCAGTTGCGGTGTCAATACCACCGACGAGGACATCCACCAGTTGCTCGACGCCGTCGCAATCATCGCCTCCGGTGCGGCGCCCCCGTGCGACTATCTGCAGGACCCGGCGTCAGGGGACTATTTTCCTGAGTCGACAAACGGGTGGAACGTCGACGTGCGTTCGCGTGGCGGCTCATGTTCGCCCGGGTGACCCTGATTTCATGATCCTGACCAGCGCCGGCACCGTGGGTTCGAGACTTGATCTGGTCGCCACGGCGGTACCGGCCCCATCGGCGAATCCGAAGCAGGTGGGGCGACGCGCGTTCCTCAGCGTAGGAGAGGGCGACTTGCGCCGACTTGCGTATATACCCCCTAGGGTATATACTTGGTTTCGTGAACCGACCATGCGTCGGTCGAGCATGGACCATTCCCAGCTCGCAAAGGAGGAACCGTGAGTCTTGTCAAGTTCATGTCATCGAGCGCCGGACGCCTTGCGCGCGCACTCGTCGGTCTCGTGTTCATCGTCGTCGGCGTCGCCCTAGGCGGCGGTTGGTTGACGCTGTCAGTGATCGGTCTGATCCCCCTCTTCGCCGGAGCATTGAACGTGTGCTTGCTGGCGCCGCTCATGGGCCAGCCCCTCAAGGGCCGATAGAGCCATGCCAGCGAATCGCAACCCACGTCGCCAGAGGCACATTGTGTCCCACGAGCGAGCGTGATCATGGCCGTCACCAACACGCACACGCTCGAGGACGATGACCAGCTCTCAGCGATTAGCAAACGGCTGCGGCGGGCGCACGGCCAACTAGGCGCCGTAGTGCGCATGCTCGACGAAGGCGCCTCGTGCGAAGAGATCGTTACCCAAATGGCCGCAGTGAGCAAGGCGGTGAACACCGCCGCCTTCAATCTCATCTCGGCGAGTCTCAAGGAATGTCTCGTCAATCCCGACGTCGACAGCGGACCGATGACCGCAAAGTTCCAGAAGCTCTTCTTGAGCTTGGCGTAAAGGAGAATCGTGAAAGTTGTCATTATTGGGGGAGTCGCCGGGGGGATGTCAGCCGCCACGAGGCTGCGTCGGTTGTCGAACGACGCCGAGATCGTCGTGCTCGAACGAAGTGGTCACGTCTCCTACGCCAACTGCGGGCTGCCGTACTTCGTGGGCGGTGTCATCGAAGACGAGGACTCGCTGCTGCTCCAGACACCCGCGTCGCTCTTCAACCGGTTCCGTCTTGACGTGCGCGTCGACACCGAAGCCGTCGCCATCGACACCTCGTCCAACACCGTGACGGCTCGCGACCTCGTCAAGGACCAGGACTACCAGATTCGCTATGACTATTTGATCCTTAGTCCCGGCGCGTCGCCGGTCGTCCCGCCGATTCCGGGCATCGAACGCGCGATGCCGCTACGGACCGTTGAAGACGTCGAGCGCCTCGTGCGTGAGGTGCAGAACGCGCCGAGGAGCGCCGTCGTCATTGGCGGCGGTTTCATCGGGTTGGAGATTGCGGAGAACCTCGTGCATCGCGGTATCGCGACGACGCTGGTCGAGGCGACCGACCAGGTCCTGGCGCCGCTCGACCCCGAGATGGCGTCACCGGTCGCCGCGGAGCTGCGCCGTCACGGCGTCAGCGTGCACCTGGGTGACTCGGTCGAATCGATGACACTCGAGCACGTGAGACTCTCTTCGGGTCAGATCGTCCCGGCGGACCTGGTGGTCGTGGCCATCGGGGTGCGACCCGAGACCGGCCTCGCACGGCTGGCGGGCCTCGCGATCGGTGAGCGCGGCGGCATCGCCGTCGACGAGTTCAACCGCACCAGTGTCGAGAATGTCTACGCGGTCGGTGACGCCGCCGAGAAGGTCGACGCCCTCGATGGCACGCCGACCCTCGTGCCACTGGCGAACATCGCCAATCGACACGGTCGAGTGGTCGCCGACCACATCGCGGGACGAACGGTGCGCCCGCGCGCCACCATCGGCACCGCCATTGTCAAGGTCTTCGATCTCACTATCGCTACGACCGGATGGAACGAGAAGCGGCTGCGCGCCGGCGGGCGTCCGTTCATCGCAATCCATACACATCCCTCCTCGCACGCTACTTACTACCCCGGAGCCAAACCCATGTGCCTGAAACTGCTCGTGGACCCGTCCTCGGGTGAAATCCTCGGCGCCCAGGGTGTCGGCACGGAGGGCCTCGACAAGCGGATCGATGTTCTGGCCACGGCCATTCGCGCCGGGCTCACGGCGCCTGAACTCGCGGACCTCGAGCTCGCGTACGCGCCGCCGTTCGGTTCGGCGAAGGATCCCGTCAACATGCTCGGCTACATCGCCGAGAACATTCTCTCGGGCCTCGTGGAGACCGTGCAGTGGCACGAGGTCGATGAGTACCGCGCGCGCGGCGCGCAGTTCGTCGACGTTCGTACGCGCGAGGAATTCGCTCGTGGCACGTTGCCCGGAGCACTCAACATTCCGATCGACGAACTGCGCGAGCGAGCGAGCGAACTCGCCAACTCCGACATCGTTGTTAACTGCCAGGTCGGCCAGCGTGGTCACGTTGCGGCGATGCTGCTCAACGAGATCGGCTTTCACGCCAAGAACCTCGACGGCGGTTACCGCACATGGCGCTGTTCGCCCGCGGCGATCGAGCTTCAGCCCGTGAACTAAAGCTGTGAAATCAAATCGAAACTACAACAAAGTGAGAAAGGCAATACCAATGTGCCACAAGGCAACGTGTAAGAAGTGCAATAAGGCGACCTGGAAGGGATGTGGAAATCACGTCGAACAAGCGCTGGCGGGTGTGCCCAAGGCCCAACGCTGCACCTGCTCGCAAGATAGGGTCGCCTCGAGCGGTGGCGGAGGGTTGTTCGCCCGACTCCGAAGTCGATGAACTTAAGATAACCCCGGGCGAGCAACGCAGAGTCAGGCTGACTCGCCGTGACCAGGCAAGATTCTCTATCTTGGCGTCAGCCCTTTCATCAGATTTCAATGAGCCAGTGATAAACTTTTAACGCGTATCGGTTGATGGTACGAACAGATCTCCGAGCACTGGAGTGTGATCGTAGGGTGAAACGACAACTGTCAGAAGAGAATGTTCAGTTGCGCGAGTTAAAACTCACCTGCATGGACAATCTCCTGGCCACCTCGGAGGCGCGCGTATATTTTAAGGATCTGGAGAGCCGTTTTCTCTTGGTCAGCGCAGGTTGCGACGCGACGGTGCCCGCGGGTCGTGTATTAGAGGATCTCATCGGCAAGACGGACTTCGACTTCTACAGCCAGGAACACGCCGCTGCGGCCTTTGAGGACGAGCAGCAGATCATTCGTAACGGTGAATCAATCTTGGGAAAGCTCGAACGCGAAACGTTCCACGATCGAGCCGATGCCTGGGCGTCGACCAGCAAGATGGCGCTTCGCAATAAGCGTGGACAGATTATCGGCACATTCGGAATCACTCGCGATGTCACCGCGCAAATCAAGGCGGAGAACGCTCTCGCTTACCAAGTTTTGCATGATCCGGTGACCGGTTTGGTGAACAGATTTGCCCTCATGGACCGGCTAAAGCAGGCGCTTGTGGCGATGGAACGTCTGCCGGGTCGGCTCGCGGTTCTTTTCGTCGACTTAGATCACTTCAAGGAAATCAATGACTCCTTCGGCCACGACGCCGGCGACCAAGTGCTCGCTGAGGTCGGGCGCCGGCTCTCGCACTTCTCTAGGCGCGCCGACACCGTGGCTCGCCTTGGCGGCGACGAGTTTGTCGTGCTCTGCACAGCACTGCGCGATGACGACGATATAGCTCTCATCGCCACTCGGTTTGTCGAGGGGGTCCGTGACGTATACGTACGAGAAGGACGCGATCTCTCCGTAACCTGCAGCGTCGGAATCTTCGTCACGAGCGATCCTCAAGCCGATCCCGACGAACTGATCCGCGGCGCCGACGAGGCCATGTACGAGGCGAAGGCATCTGGACGCAACCGGCATCGCGTTTTCGACTCTTCTCAGCACTTCTCGTCCAGCGCGAACCGCCTTAAGGTCGACCTTTCGCGTGCGATCGATCTCGGGGAGTTGTTCCTGCTCTACCAGCCCCTCTTCTCGCTCGAGGATAAGACGCTGGTCGGCGTCGAGGCGCTCGTACGTTGGCGCCATCCAGAGCGCGGAGTGGTGCCGCCCGACGATTTCATTCCCTTTGCCGAGCAGCACGGGTTGATCGGGAGGATCGATTCGTTCGTCTTGGACGAGGCCTGTCGCCAACTCGCCGAATGGATCCACCGCGACGGCTGGCCAAGCGGTTTCACCATGGCGGTCAATGTCTCAGGACGCGAACTGGCCGAGACCGGTTTCGCGGAGATTGTCGGTGAGGCGATCCGTCGGCACGCAATCGCGCCAGAAAGGATCTGTCTTGAGATCACCGAGACCGCCCTCGTCGTTGGATGGGGTGAGATTCAAGAGACCTTGGCGGCGTTATCGTCACTCGGTGTGCGCATTGCCCTGGACGACTTCGGAACTGGCTACTCTTCGCTCGCGCACCTGCAACGAATGAAGGTTGACATCTTGAAGATCGACCGAAGTTTCGTTGAGCAGATAGGCACCAGCGAGCGTGACCGCGCGATCGTCGCTGCAGTGACGGCGATGTCTCACGCCCTCGGCATATCCGTGGTCGGTGAGGGCGTAGAAACGGATCACCAGCTCGACACGCTCACTGGACTGGACTGTGACCAAGGCCAAGGGTTCCTTTTGGCGCGCCCGATGTCGGCGGAGGCGGTCGTCGCGCTGGCGGGCTGAAACCGCTTCGACAAGAATCAGCCGAATATCCACATATTGCTGGCGGGCCGCTCGGTTCTCGATTCCGGCACCTTGGGATTAAAAGGAACTTTTCAATGGTTGTTGTGTGTCGTTCTCGTTGCGCATGTCTATTGTTTTTAAGGAATCGCGTTGTTGAGTCGGTCTCGTCTCGTGGAGTTGCAGAAATATGAGGCCTGTTCGGACCGTCGCCGTCGCCCTTAGCAACCCCCTGTGTCAAATTATGACCATCCTGAATTCCGTTCGCTCCACCGTTTGGGTTAGAACTCGACTTGGTATTTGGGAGTAAACACAAGAGGCGTCACACTGGCTCCTGCAATTCGATCGATGCCGTAACCGCGTAACTGCCCACGATCGTTGATTACGAAGAGCAAGATATTGCCTTCTGATGTTCGACGAAGCGAATATGGCTCAACAATCCGTGGTCCGCTCCGGCCTTGCTCGGCACGGTAGTCAATTTCGACCTTGAGGCGGTTTGCACCGGCGTAGCGAATGAGTTCGAGCGGAAACCCGGCACGCCAGGAGGCGATTGCCTTCGGTGGCTCCCATGTCTCGTCGAGGCCGCTCTGAGAGGCTCGCTGAAGTAACGGGGTTTCAAGATCGCCCGACAACCAGGCAAAGACGTCGTCGAGTCCGTCCCAGAACTGATCGAAACCGGGCAACGGCTTTGGCAGTTGGTGGCCCAGCATGTTCACCCACTCGAGTTCAATTTCTGAGCGAAACGGAGAGGAATGAATTGACTCACGCGTGGGTACTTCGATGCCCACGTACTCACATTTCTTGGAAAGCGAAGTGAGCACGTCCTGGGACCTACCCACAAGGTCGGGATGGCGGTACATGTGGATTACGTCGTAGAGGTCGCGGGGACGGCAGCGCTCGGCAAGCGCGCGCACTTTCTCCGCGAGCAGATCCGACGGCGAGTAGCAGTGCACTCCCGAAATTGGCAAGGGCGCATCGCTGTAGGGATGGCCGATGGTTCGCAACACGGACCATTCAACGATGAGTTCGTCGGAGGTCACGTCAATCTTGATCTTGGGCAGGACTGGCGGAGGGTTGGGCCCCCGGTATCCGACTCGGCCTTGGATGGTGGGGTTTCCTCGACGGTTCTGGTGTACCCGGAATGATGATTCATCAATCACGAGTTCCAAGCCTGAGTTTTCGCGTACCCACTCGACAATATTGTTGAAGATTTGAATCAAGGCCGAAGGGTCTTCAGGGCCTCCTCTCGTCACGGTGAAATCGAGGTCCTCGGAGAAACGGTAAGTTTCGTAGTAGCACTTGCGAAGACAAGTTCCACCCTTGAAAATCCACGTCCGCGACAGCGCTTCATGTTGTGCAATCCCAGCCAACAGCCAACCGAGCACGTAGTCCTTCTCAATCACGCTCGACTCCAGTGACCACTCGCCACGTAGTTGTTCAAGTTCGCGCTGCTCGATCATGAGGGATCCTCTGGTCCTACGTGAACGTTGATCCGAAGTCCCCATTTCATCACCCGATGGCCAGCGCTCGGACTGCTTGGGTCAAGTGCGGAGATGCCGGTGGAGACTCGCTCTTGACAGGCCGCGATGACGTCGGGGAATTCTTGATTAGTCACTTCAATGAGATAGCCGAGTCGCTTAAACACGGCTCGATTACCCAGTCGGTCACCGAACTCGATCAACATTCTTGGATCGTATTCGTTGAGATACGCGTTAAGGATCTCGGCTCCGTTGCGGATACCCCCGCCAATGATTGGTGAATCGAGAATATCGACGATGGTCCGAGCAGGGCTGGCGAAGAGCAGACGAGTTGCGCCGNNAGTACTGAGTCCCCACGTCATTGATTCTTCGCCAACATGAGAGACGAGATAGTCGTGATCGAGCAGCGTGACCGGGGACTCTCGAACGCGCGCCGTCGTTCTCACTATCGTCGAGCGAAAGACTTGTTCGCTCAGGCCCCAGTAGTTCGCCGACGTCCAACCGCTGAAGTAGCAAGGTGGCCAAACTTCGTTGGCGACGACGAGCGCGTTGTCGGTCCAACTTGACGGATTCGTCACGCCTACGGGCACAGCGATGTACAGTCCGCGGCGGACCCGTCGAAGCCAACCATCTTTAGCCCATCGAGCCAGCCTTTTCGCAGCGGTATCGGGATCAACGTTGAGAGCCGTGACGACATCATCAGGGGTGATGAAGTTTCGCGTGGATGACAGTACCCGCGCTAAATCACTGCGCCGGCGACTGGATATCCCGGCGACTTGTGACATTGTCCATCCACCACCTTTCTGTCGTACGTATGTATTGGTGTTAGAGTATCATAAATATCTGAACACCGTTAACTACTAGATACGAAGAAGTATGGGTATTAGACTATCATAACCGTCGCAGTGGAATCTTCGGAGACCGAAGGATGCCTGCCCGAGCGGAGGGGCTCCGCAATTAAGAAGCAGACAGCCAAATCGCTTCGGGTTTGTGGGGTGTCCAGTGATGGGGCAAGCCGACCTGACACCTAAACCGACATCAGTCCCGGCCGGTGTGGTCACGCTATTTCTTTCACTTCTTGATTGGTTAGTGATCTGGCTACGTTCGACTCCAGATCACTAACAATCGCATTAGATCATGGTTCGGAGGTGACACACTCAATGCGAAATTCGCCGAACTCGTCGCGCTCGACCCCATGAATATCATGAATAAATCCCGGGAACTTCTTGTCGAATTCCTGGAGGGCGATCAGGTATTGGAGGATCGGTCCATCGGCGGCTCCGGCGTTCTCGCCCGGCATGAGGATTGGGATGCCCGGCGGGTAGGGCACCACCATTACCGATGCCACTCGTTCGGCCATCGCCGATACGGGCACGAGTTCGCTCTGTCCGCGCACCAAACACCGGTACGCGTCACCCGGCCTCAGGTGTGGCGCAGGCACTTCATTGAAAGCTTGGTCGAGGAGTTCGATGGTTCCGTGATTTTTGACCTCAGCGTGCATCTCGTCACAGAGTGTGCGAATCGTCACCCCGTCGTAGCGATCCGGGAACGAGGCCACGAGATCGGGTATCGCTTCGTTGAGGGACTGCCCGGCATCGTAGGCGCGTTTGAAGGACAGCAGACCCTCGAGCAACGATCCCCATTTCCCGTTCGTCGTTCCAATCGAGAACAAGACAAGGACCGAGTAGTCACCTGTCTTTTCGACCTCGATGCGGTGCGCGTCTAAGTAGCTGGAGAGGACGGGAGCGGGAATGCCGGTCTCGGCGAGTTTGCCAGTTACGTCAACGCCGGGAGTCGTGAGGGTCACCTTCGTCGGGTCTAGTAGGCAGTAGTCCTCGCCGAGGTCGCCGAAGCCGTGCCACGCCTGGTTGGCTTCCAGGGTCCAGCACGATGGTTCGTTTTCGAGCACCGTGTTGGGAGTGTCGCTGAACGACGACGTTGAACCGGTCTTCGGGTCGCGAACCTCGTCGGGTTGCCAGACTCCAAAGAACCAGGGGGCGCTGCTGTTGGTATCGCGCGCTAACTCGCGACCGAGCGCCAGGACGCGCTTGCGAAAATGAATCGCCTCACGAATTGCTTCATTCACGAGCGTCCGTCCTCCGGTACCGTCCATCATCGATGAAGCGACGTCGAGGCAGGCGATCATCGGATAGAAGGGCGAGGTCGAACCGTGCATCATGTACGCCTCGTTGAAGCGTGACGGTACGACGGGCGCGCGTTCAGCGGACCGGACATGAATCATCGAGCCTTGGGAGAAGGCGGCGAGAAGTTTGTGCGTTGACTGGGTCGCGTAGATGGTCGGGTCGTCGGCGTTCGTCTCGCGCTCGTGCATGGCGAAGCGACTTTGGTACATCGGGTGGAATCGGGCGTAGGCGAACCACGCCTCATCGAAGTGAATCCGGGGAACGCTCGCACCGAGCAAGTCGACCACTTGATCGGCGCGGTAACAAAGGCCGTCGTACGTGGAGTTCGTGACCACGGCGTACACCGCGGACTGGTTGGTGGCGGCTTGCGCGAGAGGATTGCGGCGAATCGATTCTGCGACGGCGTTGGGGGAAAGTTGCGCCAGTGGAATGGGCCCAATAATGCCGTAGCCGTTGCGCGACGGAACCAAGTAGACAGGGATTGCGTCGGTAACAGTCAGCGCGTAGTTGACGGACTTGTGACAGTTGCGGTCGGCCAGGACTACGTCGCCCGCGACGACACAGCTGTGCGCCACGATCTGATTTGACGTCGACGTCCCGTTGAGGACGAAGTACGTCGTGTCGGCACCAAAGACCCTCGCGGCGTTCTTCTCCGCCGCACCAATTGCTCCGGAGTGATCGAGCAACGAGCCGAGCTCTCCCACCGAGACCGACAGGTCAGTGCGAAAGAGATTCTCACCGTAGAAATCGTAGAAGGCCTTCCCGACTTGTGACTTTCGAAACGCCGTGCCGCCGGCGTGACCGGGCGTGTGCCAAGAGTATTCGTAGGACTCGTCGAAGGTTACGAGCGACGAGAAAAATGGTGGAAGGAGATTATCGGTGTAGCGCCGCCAGGCGTAGTCGATCCGACCGGCGACGAATGCTGGGGTGTCCTCAAAGGGCAGGATGTACTCCTGGACTATCTCGGCGACGTCCAGTGGAATGTCCTCAAGGTCACGTCGCTCAACGAGGAGAAAGACAGGCAGTTGGGCGTGACGACTTCGAGCGGCCTTCAGCAGGGCTTCGGCGGGTCTCACCTCTCCCTCGCAATCGAGACTCCAATCAACAACGACACTGCCGAACGAGGGGTCCGACGTCACCAGTGCCAAGGCGTCGTTCGCCGAAGTGACTACGACAACTTCGTGACCCAGTGAACGCAGTTCGGCTGTGATCCGTTCCATGGACTCTCGTGCGAGTCGAAGTAGTTCACTGCCACCCACGACCATGACGGGAAAGGCCTTGCGATCGAGCGAGGACGAGTGAGTCATTGGCCCTCCGTGCGCGCCGCCAGTCGAGGTGCGACGAAACTCTCCCACTGCGAAAGTGACATCGTGAGAAGATCGCTGGGCGGTGACGGCACGGCGTTCTGGGCCAGGACCGCGTATGGTGCACACGTCAGTGCACAACCGACCGAACCGTCGGGGACCCATTCAGTCTTGAAGCCCACGAAGATCTCCTTATACTTCACGTTTTGATCGTCGCCGCAGAGGATGATGCTTTCGACGATGTTCTCCATTCGCGAGCACAGCACGGATTCTCGATCCGCGTGCGTCGCGCCGACAACATCTTGACCCACGTCCTCAATGAAGAGACTGGAGTTGCTTCCACGGTCTTCAGCAAACGCCAGTGCGATTGCCGACCACACGGATGTCGGGCCGCTCGCGGTGACGTCCTTCGTGGCACAAATCACGTGTGATCCGGGAAGCAACGGAAATCGGCGCGAGTCCGCCGTGCCGAAGAGCCGTTCCCCGGCTTCGAGGAGTGGCTCGACTGGATATACAGGAATTTCGACGCCGTCGTGACGCGTTCGGTGGAACTGTGGCTTCACGGAACCGTCAATCAGCCCGTCGTGGCGAGCGACGTCGTACCCCCACACCACGCCGTTGAGTCCGGAGAACGAGGACGCCGTAATCATATTGATCTGTCCCGCGTAGGCGTCGTTCTTCTCGGCTCGGTCATAGGACACGATGCCCTCGAGCACGCTGTCCATGCTCTTTACGACGGTGCCAGTCGAGAGTTTTAGTACCGAGACGTACCCGGTGCCACTCGAGCCGGGATTGCCGTAGCCGTCGCAGTAGTCCGCGAAGGGACTGATGGCGCCGTCGATCACCTCGGCGGGAGTTAGTGGTCGTTGCATTCAACTTCTCCTTAAGTCCTGCGTGCTGCGTTGATCGTGGACCGGGTCATGGCTAGAACGAGTCGGTGGCAACGGGCGCCACGCCGTCGGGATTGCTCGCGGCGTCCTCGTCGTCGACATCGAGCAGGATGGGGTCAGGGTGCGTGATCTTCCAGTTCGGCTTCTTCAATATGTCCGCGAGGAATGGGGGGATGGAACATATGACGATGCCCACGATCATCGCGAATACGTACACCGGCGTTGACCAGTGCGAGATGCCCGTCGGTGGGAAGAAGCCCAGTATCAGCCCAAACAGCGATCCGAGAATGCCCATGCTGGCAATGATCCACATGCCCAGGTGCGGGCCGCCGGGCACGCGGTAGGGGCGCTCGGTGTCGGGTTCGGTGTATCGCAACCGGATGCCCGCCGCTAATACCATGATGTACATCAACACGGTGAGTTGCGTGGTGAGCGCGGTCAGCATCCAGTAGCCGCTACTCACTCCGGGGGTGAAGAGGTAGAGCAGCGCGAAGAGCGTCCCGAGAATTCCCTGAAAGATCAGCATGGCGACGGGCACGTGGCGCTTGTTCACGTAGTGCACTTCGGGAGGCAGTTCGCCACTTCCTTCGGCCGCGTATACGCCTTCGGATGGTCCGAGCATCCACGTGCTGATGAGGGCGAGGGTACCGAGGCCGACGAGAACCGCCATCAGCTTGGTCGCCCAACTACCGAGGCCAATGCGAACGAAGAAGATCTGAAACGCTTGCATCAACCCCGACACCAAGCTCAACTTGTGCACGGGGACGACGAAGGAGATGGCGAGCGTGCCGAGAATGGAGAGAACGAGTATCAGCACCGTCGATACGGCAACAGCGCGTGGGTAGTCGCGTCGGATGTTCTTGAGTTGCTTCGCGGAATAGCCCGCCATCTCGACGCCCGCGAATCCGAGGAGAATGCCCGCAAAAAATACGAGGTTGCCAATGCTCGAGAAACTCGGAATCAGTGCGCTCGCGTGATAGGGGATCTCGTTGTGCCGACCGCTCCCTAACCAGTAAAGGCCCAGGGCGATAAGCACTGCGACCGGTATGAGAGTTCCCGCGATGACCGCGGCGTTGTTAAAGCGCAGGATGTTTTTCAAGCCGAGAAAGTTCAGGAGCGTCATGCCCCAAAAAACGACCAGCATGACGACAACCAAGTACCACTTGTTGTTCGCCAAGTTTGGCTGGAACGTATAAGCGATGGTGGCCGCGACGAAGGACAGTACCGTCGGAAACCAGACGACGTTTTCAATCCAGTCGAACCAGACGGCGAGGAACCCCGAACGGGGCCCGAAGCCGGCCTTCACCCAGGCGTAAACGCCGCCCGCGCGTGGCCAACCTGTGGCCAGCTCGGCCGCGACGAACGAGAGTGGAACGAAGAAGAACAGCGCTCCCACGACGTAAAAGAAGATGCTGCCCCATCCGAACTCGGCGGTGCTGGGGAATCCGCGCAGCGTCAGGATCGCCGCGACGGTGATGAGTGCAATGCCGACGGGACCGACAAACCGCGTCTTGCTCGTTGGTGGGATTGTCGTTCGGCGAACTACTGGATGCTTCCTACGAGCGAGGCGTTCTGCGGGCATGAATTTTCTCCCAGGTTTTGAACCGTGTTGCGTTCAAATGCAATTCTCCATTTTCGATGTCGGTGCCCGATAGGGCCTTTCGTCCCCTTCTTGCCTTCTTGCTCGACAAGAGTGATGGGTGTTCGACGTCTGCGCAACAAACGTCGGCCAGGTGATCGGTCCTGTTTCGTCGGTCGCACCGTCATCCTCAAACCTGTGATCTGGCGGCGGTCGCCATCACAGGGGACTGCGCCACTGGTGCTAGGCGGCACCTTCAAGACCAGTGGCGTAACAGTCGTTGCGTAACGTGTCGGCGAGATCGATGAGAGGCAAGGCGTGACCAAACGTAACAATCGCAAAGGAGTCCCAGGTGAGGGCAAGCAAGTATGCCGCGAGAAGCGGTGTCTCGCCTCGAATCAGGCAGCGCGGACGCTCGTTCCTCACTGGGCACCCGGTTCTGCGATGGAGTGGACCGACGTCGCGAACCTTGTTGGTCGCGATGTCCTGTTGTCACGCGGCCTGCTCGACCACCGAACCGACTGCCCTCGGGTGCCCGCGCCACTGAACAGCGGGGACGTACTCCTGGTCGGCAACACGCTTCTGGAGTCTCCGTCTAGCGCGCTCGCCCAGTTGCTGAACCGCTACGTGATGCGGGTGCACGTGTCTGACGTCGCTCGCGAGCTGCGCTGCCCGCAGTACTTCATCAGTGCACAGCCGACAATCAGCCACGACGAGTACCACGATCTGCTCGACCTCCGTGGAACGCCCGAAGCATGGCAACAGCGTCTCGAAAGTGTCAAGTCCGCTCGGCGCGACGCCAAGGTGGTGCGCGGCGCAATCAACGTGGCCCTTGCTGCGGTGGCGGCTCCCTACGCGGTCGTGCGCGACGCGCTGGGACTCGCGGCGTGGCAAATGGAGTTGGCGTTCGAGTCCGGCGTCTTCACGAGCGGGTTGCCGAGCCACTCCGTGCTTGTCGAGGAGTACGCGGCGGCGATCGCCGCGCCTGACCTGTTCGCGGCGCGACTGGTGCGCGAGGAGAAGATCAACATCGGCGAGGTAGCCAAGTTGCTGGGCGTGCCGCGGGCACACGTCGACGAGATGGTGGCCGATCACTCGCTACGACCCTGCGGCTCGGGGAAGTGGAAGTGGGGAACCTTCGACCTTTTCCGACGAGGCGACGTCGAGGATCTCGTCGCTGAGATGCCCCTGCGGATTGAGCGACGCAAGGCGCGCCAGGGCGAAGCGCGACGATCGGGCGCACGACGAGCGGCACACTCGCGCACTAAGAACGCCGCCAATCTCGTCGAGCCCTTGCCAGTGGTCACCGATGTCGGCTAACGCGGCGGGGTTGCGGTGGAGTTCGGTCTTGAAGAGTCCCATCACTGGTTCGACTACGGCATTGTCAAGACTTTCGCGGACCGTTCCGATGGAGGGTGCCGCTCGCACGTCGGCGGTGCGCTCACCCCTTGAATTTGCCCATCGATTATTGATTCCTTATTGCCAAACACCCTTCCAACCATGGTTTTCGCCTGGTCGGCCGGTACTGCAGGTGAGAAGAGGTAGCCCTGACCGAGTTCACATTTGAGGTCTCGAAGAAGATCGAGCTGTGGTTGGGTCTCGATTCCTTCAGCGAGCATCTTCATTTGCAGTTTGTCACCGAGTGAGACAATCGTCTCGAGCAGTGTTTCGTTGTGGGCACTGTCGTTCGGAGGGTTGACGAAGTAACGGTCGATTTTGATGATTTTCGGGTTTAAGAGCACCAGGTAAGAAAGCGAGGAGAATCCAGTGCCGAAGTCGTCGAGTGCGACGTTGATGCCGAGACGCTTGAGATGATCAATCACGCTCAGTGTCTCGATGACGTCGAGAAGCGCCACGCTCTCGGTGATCTCGAGAATCAGTCGCTCGTGGGCCAATCCGCTCGTGCGAAGAATTTCCTCGATCATCGGCACGAGGCCCGGATCTCGAAACTGGTGCGCCGAGAGATTAACCGTGACGTATGGACTCCGGGCTTGGTCACTTAATTGTCCCCAGGAGATCGCCGCGGCCACCGACTCGCGAAGCGCGAAGTAGCCGAGATCTAAGATCAGTGAACTATTCTCGGCTAGTGGGATGAAGATGTTGGGCGGTAGCCATCCTCGTTCGGGATGTTGCCATCGCATCAGTGCTTCAAACCCGACCACCTCGGTTGTCGTGAGGTTCACGATGGGTTGGAAGTGCATTGAGAGTTCGCCGACCTGAAGAGCGTGATGCAACTCCTGGACGATGGTGAATCGATTGATTGCCTGTTCGTGCATACTCGGAGTAAAGAGCGCGTAGCCGCCTCTTCGCTGGCGCTTGGCCTCGTAGAGGGCGACGTCGGCGTTTCGGACGAATTCGTTGCTGTCAGCGGTTCCTCCATCCCAGACCACGACGCCGATGCTCGCGTGCTGTTCTAGATGAAACCCACTAAATGAAAACGGATCGGTGAGAACGGCGAGAAGACGTTTCGCAACCTCCTCGGCCTCGGTCGTGGACGTCAGCCCCTCAGCGAGGTAGAGGAACTCGTCACCGCCGAGGCGACACAAGGTGTCCGAAGAGCGAGTTACCAGTTCAAGGCGTCGCGCGATCCCTACGAGTAGTTCGTCGCCGACGAGATGGCCGTGCGTGTCGTTGACCCCCTTGAAGTCATCGAGGTCCAACAACAACACCGCGCCAATTTCGCCATGTCGAGAAGCTCTCGCGTGTGCATGGCTCAGCCGGTCTTCAAAGAGCGTGCGGTTGGCGAGTCCGGTGAGCGGGTCGTGAAGCGCCAAGTGGGAGAGCTGGTCAGTGAGCACCCGTTCTTCGGTGATGTCGCGTTCTGAGGAAACGAAGTAGAGGATCTTTCCCGAGACGTCACGCGCCGCGGACCGAGATACCTCCGAGACGATCACCCGACCGTCCTTACGGAGGTAGCGCTTGATGTAACGAACTTGACCAACCTCCTTCGACGTCAGTTGCCGATGCGCCCCTTCGGTGATGCCGATATCTTCGGGATAGGTGAACTGTGTCGAGTCATGACCGATCAGTTCTTCGCGCGTGAAGCCAACCATCTCGCAGAAGGCGTCGTTGACCGCGATGGCCACATCGTCGAGATCGCTGAAGCTCATCGGGGCCATATTGTCCTCGAAAGCGAGGCGGAATCGCTGCTCGGATTCAGTGAGGGCGTCTTCGGCGGACGTCATGGCCGTGACCGCGACGGTGGTCTCTTCGAGGGCGACCTTGGTCTTTCGAACCGAACGAACGTGCGTAATCGCGAAGCCGGCTTCACGCACGATCTCCTCGAGTCCTTTGACGGTCATCTCGTCAAAGGTGTCAACGTCCCGACCATAGATCACCAGTGCCCCTTGCTGGGATCCGATTCGGTGGGGAATGGCGACCGATGAGCCGAATCCAAATTGAGACGAACGCTGACGCCATGGTTTGGTGATGGCGTTGATCTCCAGGTTGTTGACCACTTCGGTGGCTTGGGTGCGCAGTGCGTTCCCGGCCTGTCCTAGTCCACTCTCCTT
This sequence comes from Acidimicrobiaceae bacterium, assembly GCA_003133685.1. GTDB lineage: Bacteria > Actinomycetota > Acidimicrobiia > Acidimicrobiales > RAAP-2 > RAAP-2. The sequence goes on along the minus strand of PKYQ01000013.1, from coordinate 2,813 downwards.
CGACCCCCACCAAGAATCCATCTCACCGTGGAGGTAGTCAGTGGCTCCCGCGGCGCAGATGACGTCGACACCGTCAGTCCCATTTCGGGAATTCATGGCAATCCATGCCAGCGCGTAGCCGCCCACGTCGACCAAAATGTCGCAAAGCTGCTGGAGGAACTGGACCTCGTCGATGGCGAGCATCGCGATTCTGTTCACCTCCGACAGCAATCGCAGCATGTGATCTTTCTTTATCCGATCGGTGATGTCGCGCCCGGAGATGACGAAGTAGAGCAAGGTCCCCGCGGCGTCACGCGCGAGAGACCTTGACACTTCGGCGACAACTACCCGCCCGTCCTTGTGTAGGTAACGCTTGACGTAGCGGCTACGGTCTGTCTCGCCCTTTAGGGCGAGCTCGTGAGACGCCGCAGAGATGCCAACGTCCTCCGGATGGGTGAAGGGTGTCATGTCGTTCCCTAGCAACTCCTCCTTCGTGCGCCCGAGCAACTGGCAGAAAGCCTCGTTGGCGGCGGTCACCCGATCCTCGAGGTCGGTGAAGATAATCGGAGCCATGTTCTGTTCGAACGCATTTCTAAAGCGTTGCTCGCTCGTGGCGAGTGCTTCAGCGGCTTCGACTTTCGCCACGTCGACTAGTTGTTCGGCGACGCGACGAGCGCACTCCGTCGCTCTTCGTTCGGTCGCATCGCGAATGCTCGCGACGACCCACGGCTTCCCGTCAAGTTGGATTGGTGCCAGTGCGACGTCAATGGCGAGCGCGCTTCCGTCGTGGCGAACGAGGTCGAGATTTGCGTCGGCGCCCATTTGCCGCGTGCTCGATTTTCGAGAAAAGTCACCACGGTGTCCGACGTGTGTCCCTCGGTGCCGCGAAGGCACAAGGACCTCGACCGCTTGACCGACCAGATCGTCGCGGGCGTAACCGGTCATCTTCATGAGGAATTCGTTTACGTGGCGGATGATTCCGTATTCGTCGACAAGTGCGACCCCGTCCGGGAGCACGTCAAGCAGGTGAAGCCAAGAGATAACTCGATCATCCAGATGGTTCACGACGTGTCAACTCGGCTCTTCGGATCCGAGGACCTCGTGCGGTTCGCCATAGGTCGATTTTCCTCGCAAGGACGAGTCAGTGCCAGATGGCGGTGGACCATTTCCGACTAGGGCAGATGAACCAAAGGCACCCATCTCGCTCGAGCTCGCCAAAGCGGTAGAAGGGCGCCCCACGTTTCGGCCCACTGGCACGCGGGCTTGATAGCGCAGAGCGCCCCACTACATAATCAGATGGTGCGTGCTAGTAAAACAGATACGCCTCAATCATTACCGACCGGTCAAGATCTACTATCAGCAGATGATCCATCTTTACTAGGTCGTTGGTGTCTTTCGCGACGGTCTGGATTCGCGATTCCATGGGTGGTGTGATGGAACGACAGGGCTGTGGTTCTCGACCTGGAGCGACGAGTGACGCGCGGTGTGGCCGAAGGGGCGGGGATAATCCCCTCAGCTGCAGGTCAACGATGCAGACACCCCATAAGACACCGGCCACATAAGCGCCACTAGCCATTCCTAATGGGATTATCATTTGGTACTAACCATTGGCACATGGGGGGTTGTTGATGCAGTTGTCCGGCGGCGCAGATCAAGTAGACGAACCCGTTTCCATCCTGATCGTCGAGGACCAGGACATGGTCGCAGAGGCGTTTCGCCGCGTCATTAACGGCGAGGATGACTTCAGCGTGGTTGGCGTGGTTGGGTCGGTCCACGATGCCGTCCAGAGTGCCCGTCTTCTCCATCCCCGCGTCGTGGTCATGGACTACGGGTTACCCGACGGCACCGGCGCAGAAGCGACGAAGCAAATCAAAGCGGAACAGCCGGACATCGAGGTCGTCATGTTGACGGGCCTCAGCAGCGGTGCGATCCTCGGCGAGGCGCTCGAAGCAGGTTGCTCAGGCTTCCTACCAAAAGAGGCCAGCTTCGGCGAACTCGTTGCCGCCATCAGGACCGTCATTGCGGGACGGGTCCAAGTTCCACAGGATCTCATGATCGCGCTCGTCGCACATTTGCGCCCTCATCCGAGTGTCCTCGGCAGCGACCTGACTCCTCGGGAAGCCGAAGTTCTCCACCTCCTTGCCACTGGTCAATCGACCACCGAGATCGCCACTCAGCTCTTCGTGAGTATCCACACCGTCCGGAACCACATCGCCAATATCCTCACCAAACTCCAGGCCAATTCTCGCCTCGAAGCAGTTGCCGTCGCCGTCCAGCATGGACTTGTAGAAATGCACGCCGACCCTGGGGAAGGCTTGGCATGACTCGACTCGCCGACAGTACGCTGCTTGGCCTTCTCGATGCGGTACCGGACGCGATGCTCGCGGTCAACGAGGCTGGCCTGATCGTACTGGTGAATGCTCAAGCCGAGCGACTCTTCGGGTATCGCCGTGAAGATCTCATCGGAAGGCCCGTCGAGTTACTCGTGCCCATTGCGGATCCCAAATTTCGACCTTATGCAACCGGCTTGCAGATGGCGGGTCGACGACAAGACGGGAGCGAGTTCCCAGCGTCGGTTTCGGTGTCGACAATGACTGCCGACACTGGACTCTTGATCTCTGCAACGATTCGAGACGCCACTGAAGTGGGTGAGGTTGAGGCCGAACGCATTCGAGTCAAGACCGAAGCTGAACGCGTGCGCCTCGAAGTCGAAGCCAGATCGCGTCACGGCCGAGGGGGAGAAGACCGAAGCCGAACGCGCGCGCCTCGAAGCCGAAGCCGATCGCGTCACGGCCGAAGGGGAGAAGAAGGAAGCCGAACGCGTGCGCCTCGAA
>PKYQ01000001.1 GCA_003133685.1 Acidimicrobiaceae bacterium | reverse complement strand
CACACAAGCCCGAGGAGAACCTGAATTCAAGAGCTTTCGGTTCATGGTCCTACAACAGGACAAATGACGGGGACTAACATGTCGGTTGAAGACGCCGAGAAAGCAACCGAACGTTTGTGCTGGCTCGAGGAGCGAAAGTACCCTCATGAACTCGAGTAAGAACCAAGATGAATCGACTCGCGACGTGCCAGCGCGCGCCAGCGTGATCATCTGCGCGTTTACTCTGGACCGTTGGGAACTGCTTAATGAATCTCTGCGCTCGGTAGTGGCGCAGGATCAAGCACCGTATGAGGTCTTCCTCTGTATTGACCACAATCCCGAGATGTTCGATCGGTGTGTTACCGAGATGTCCAATATCGATGACGGCGTTTCTTGGACGTTGCAGATTGTGCAGAATCGCTTCGACACGCGTCTTGGGGGAGCTCGCACGACTGCCGCCGAGCTCGCCACTGGTGAAATCCTGGTCTTTCTCGACGACGATGCCGCGGCGTCGCCCTCGTGGCTGCGCACGCTCACGAAGCACTACGACGATCCGAACATCGTTGCCGTAGGTGGCGCACCGATTGCTCGCTATCAAAGCGAACGGCCACGTTGGCTGCCGCTCGAATGCAATTGGATATTCGGCTGCGCGTATCGTGGACTGCCCGAACACGTGGGACCGATCGATCACATGATCGGCGCCAACATGTCCGTTCGCCGCGACGTACTCATGTCATGGGGTGGTTTTCAATCGGACAACCACGACGACATGGATCTGAGTCACCGGGCGATTCACGCGCACGGTACGGCGTCGGTTATCTACGACCCGTCGGCCATCGTGCATCACTTCGTGCCGGCCGCGCGATTGACGTGGACATATTTTTGGCGCCGCTGTTTTTTCGTGAACCGAGGGAAAGTTTCGGCGTTTCGCGGTCTAGATGAAGCGTCGAATTTGAAGGCCGAGTTTCGTTTCGCACTTCGATCACTGGGCCGAGGCGTGCTCTTCGAAGGTGGCGCGTTGCTCGGTGGTGATTGGTATGCGCCGGTGCGCTACGGCGCACTCGCCGCCGCTCTCGCCCTGGGGGGCACGGGAGCCTTGGTCGGACGCCTGCAGTGACGTCCTCGCTCGAGAGCGACTCGGCGCTGACGATGACGCCAGGGGATCGATAGTGGACGTCGTCATCGTCGGTGCCGGACCGGCCGCCGCCGGCGCGGCCATTGCCCTCACGGCAGCTCCGAACGTTTCAGTTCGAGTCATTGACGTGGGTGGGCGCCTCGAGGAGCCCAACGAAAGAGCGCGAGAGCGCATGTCACACGGCGCCCCGTCGGAGTGGTCCGCGGCCGACGTGGACGTCGTCAGTCGCATCGCCGAGGCGACCAAGCACCAACGTCTGCCGGAGAAGAGAAACTTCGGATCCGACTTCCCGTTCCACGACTTCGGGCAGTTGGCTGGGGTGCGTGGCGTCGGTGACGTCAACACGCACGTGATCTCGGGCGCCTACGGAGGATTCTCCAACACGTGGGGCGCCCAGACCATGGTCTACAGCGCCGCGAGCTTCAATGACTGGCCGATATCGCGTGCGGAGCTCGAAGTTGACTACCGCGCGATCCTTTCGAAGATTCCCTATTCGGCAGAGGAAGACGACCTGGCTGAATATCACCCGCTGTGGGCAGAGGCGGACCCGTTACCGCCTTTGAACGAGAACTCGGCTCGGATCCTCGAGCGCTATCGCCGTCATCGCACGAGCGTTCGCCATCATGGTGTCATTGTCGGCAAGAGTCGACTCGCGTTGAAGGGATCGGCGTGTGTGTCGTGCGGCCTCTGCATGACCGGATGCCCCTACTCCTACGTCTATTCGGCGTCGCAGACCTTCGATCAGTTGATCGCCAGCGGTCGCATCACGTACACCGGCGGTCGCGAGGCGCTGTCGATCGGAGAAGCGGCAGGGCGACCGTTCGTCGTCTCGCGTGACTCGCGCTCCGGGTCGGTCGAGACTATCCACGCCGACAAGATTCTCGTCGGCTGCGGCGCGATTGGCAGCACTCGACTCGTGGCCGGTTCCCTCGAACTCTGGTCACAGTCGATCCATCTTCAAGAGTCGGCGCAGTTCTTGATGCCCCTGGCGTCGTTGCGTAGCAGTGGCGGCCTCTCGCAAGACAACTCGTTCACCTTGAATCAGTTCAATATCCTCATGCCCTTTGACGAAGCCGGTCGCGACCTAGTCCAGATTCATGGCTACCCCTATAGCAAGTCAATGGACGACGCTCTTCCCGCTCCGTTGCGGACGTCGATCGGTCGCATTCTTGGCAACTCGCTCTTGAAGCACGTCACCGTTGGTCTGGGTTATCTTCCTTCATGGTGGTCACCGGGATTTGACGTGTCGATCGAGAAGCCCGACACGAACGATCAGCTCGCGAGCGTGAACATCAGTGCGACAGCGAATAGGAACGACGTCGCCAAGTCGAAGCTGCGTGCAATCAACGCGAGGCTGCTGAGGGTGGCGCCATATCTCGGCGTGGTGCCGGTTGTGCCGATGGTCTCGCTGTCCCCTCCGGGCAAGAGTTATCACTTCGGGGGAAGTTTCCCCCACGCCACGAATCCCGTGTCAGGACGTGAATCGGATCTCGTGGGTCGCGTTGATCCGTGGAGCAACATCCATCTCATTGACGCCTCAGTGTTTCCGACCGTTTCGGCGACGACGTTCACCCTCACGATCATGGCCAATGCCCACCGAATCGCTCGTCTTGTCGTCGAGGATGCTCGTGTCCAGTGAGAGCTCGATGACGGTGGGCATCACCGGGGCGGGCGGGTACCTCGGCGGCTCCCTGGCCACGCTGTTGAGCGAATCGGGGACCGATGTTATTGAATACCGTCGTGGCGCGGCACTGTCGACCAACGGCTCCGAGGTGCGTAAGTTCGAATTAGGCGCTGAGTACCCCAAGGGAACGTTCGCCGGCGTGACGTGTTTAGTCCACGCGGCGTGGGACCTTAAAGAAACGAACCGGCGTCGTAACTGGGAGATCAACGTCGAAGGCTCGAAGAGGCTGGTCGCCGCCGCACTCGACGAGGGCGTCGCTCGCGTCATCTTCGTCTCGTCGATGTCGGCGTATTTCGGAACGAAGCAGGAGTACGGACTGGCGAAAATGGCCGTCGAGCGAACTGTCCTCGAAGCCCGTCAAGTTGTCGTGCGACCGGGTCTCGTGTACGGAAGAGTGATCGGAGGAGTGTCCGGAGGGATGTCGCTGACGTTGTCACGACTCGCTCGACTACCCGTGATACCGGTATTCCGTGACGCGAGACTTTTCACGGTAAACGTCAATGATGTCGTCGCGGCGCTGCAAACATTGGCCACCGCTCGTGAGGTACCTTCCGCGGTCATTGGACTGGCTCAGGGGACGTCTACGTCGTTTTCGGACATCATGAGTGCGATCGCCGAGGAAGAAGGAACGACCTCGCGGATGGTTCCCGTTCCCTGGCATCCGTTGCTACTCGCGCTGCGCATCGCCGAGAAGTGCGGCATGAAACTGCCGGTTCGCTCCGATTCGCTTTTGGGATTGATTCGTTCAGCCGAAGCGGTCCCCGGAATGGACGTGGCTCGTGAGATGGGACTCACATTTCGGCCCTTCCCTGAAGGTCTCCAAGGTTCATTCGACCCGGCGTAGGAGAACACCAAAACGTCGAGCGTTTATGAAGCGTCGACGTTCGCTGACCAATCTAAGAGCAACATAAGAGAGCCCTTCGCGCCCAAGAAGTGGCGCACGAAACGCTTCGACTCCGAGAATCGCTGTTGCGATTCGGACCTATCGAAACTAGATTTCTCTTCATCGCTGAGTCGCGAACACGCGATGTCAATCGGCCAATGCGCTGACGGCTCGCATTGGTGCGACAAGCAGGAAGGATGTCCGTGAAGGCGGAGTCCACGACGGAACATGATCACCGGGGGAATAAGCGCCGCGCCCCTTCGAAATTACGTTCGAGAAAGATGAGCGTGTTTCTTGGCGTCGCTGTGTTGGTCCTTGTTGCATCGGTCGTTGTGCAGGCAAAAGGAGTGAACGCCGGCGACGGTAACGTCGTACGAAAGAACACCGTCGCGCACTCGTCGTCGATATCTGAGTTTCCGAACGGGCGGGTAGACGCCGCTGAGCCGTCAGGTGAGGCGCCACCGTCGCCGACAGGATTTCCCGGGTACGTCGAGACGTACGAAAATGACTTCACGGGTACGACGATTCCTCCGGGATGGGTAACATTCGGTGGTACCGACTCGCTCGACCCTGACACGGGCGAGCAGTTCGCTGCTACCCACGATGTGGTGGGCGACGGAGTTCTCTCCCTTAATACGTGGATGGATCCGGCGTACGGAAACGAATGGGTCACTGGCGGAATATGTCTGTGTCAGGACTCGAAGCTCTACGGTGCGTACTTCGTTCGGTCGAGACAGACCGGACCGGGACCGACCGGCGTCGACTTACTTTGGCCCACGTCCAACACGTGGCCACCGGAAATTGACTTCAACGAGACCGTCGGCGTGACCAACGCAACGACGGCGACAGTTATATGGGGCGACGCCGGCGGTCAGCGGCAACAAAGGCAATTGGCGCTCAACATTGATATGACGCAGTGGCATACGTGGGGAGTCGTCTGGACACCGACGTCCATTCTTTATACGGTCGACGGCAAAGTGTGGGGGCAGTTCGACGTGCCCTCCGAGATTCCCACCGTGCCGATGACAATGCGCGTACAAACACAGACGTGGTGCACGTACAACTATGCGTGCCCAACGAGTCCTCAATCGACGCTGGTGGACTGGGTGGCGGAGTACAGCGCGGCGGCCAATTACACGAAGTCCGTGGGAACCTTCGCGTCCTCAAGTTGGGCGATCAACACCAAACTTCAAACACAGATTGCTGAATTGGCGGCGGTCATTGACGCACAGGGTGACTCGTCAGTGGACCTTGTCGGCTATAGCGACTCCAAAACCGCGGCGAGCAAGGCGAGCGTGGTGAGTCAGAATCGGGCTGAGCGTGTCCGGAGTTTTCTGCTCAGCGACCTGGAGCAACTCAATGACGATGACGTCGCGATCAGTGTCACGTCCGCGAAAACGGAGAATCCCTCGACATTCACGTCAACGCCCGCCTGGCGAGCTCGAAATGCCACGGTCGTGGTCACAATGCACAGCACGACCGCGGGGTAGACCTCGACATTGCTCGGGGCGGGTTGTATCCGTGGACATTCACCGGACAACCGAATGGCATTCAATAGCCCACATGAAACAGTGGCAATCATTGTGCGGAAATTGATTTTACGAAAATGCCTGGTGACAGCGCATTTAAACTCCACGCTGTGAAGAGTGTTTCTTCGTGGCCAATCGCGACTGGGAAGTCGGTCGCTGCCCTAAATTCTACTAAAGTTCAAAAGTTACGAACGTGCGCACGCAGTCCGAAGAGTCCGCGATGGCTGAGCCCGAGGATTGCACTGTAACCAATTCGTCACAAAGTTTGACCTAGTAAACAAATGGGTTTTCCGTGTAGCCTTCACCCGAGAGACAACCGCGCTACGTGGATCTTTTCGTCTACCTGGAGGTAATGGAGAATGAAAGTTCAATCACGCGGTTTCAGGACTCATCGAGTCATTGGCAAGTACGTCGCCGTAATCGCCCTGATGGCCTCGGGACTCACTGTAGGGCTCGCGGGCGTTGCCGCCGCCGACACCGTGTCGAGCGCGTCAACCGTCGTTGCGAGTGCGCCAGTAGTTGCTGCGGACGGCACAACGACTACGACGATCACCGTCACCTTGGCTGGTGGCAATGGTGCCACTGACACGGTCAAATTGGCTGGCGTGAACGCGAACTCCTCCGTAATCAATACCGGTGCCGCCGGTGCGTCAGTAACGGAAGCAGCGTCCGGGAATGTCGCCGCGTTCACCGTTAGTGACACGGTCGGTGAAGCGGTGACGTATCAAGCGACGGACGTAACCGACGCGAACGAGGTCGTGGCGCTGACCGCCACGGTGACCTTCGAAGGGGCTGTCATTCTCACGCCTGTTGCGGGTTCTTTTGCCTCAACTACCGGAACCCCCCTGACGACGGTGTCGCCCACGCTCGCGAACGCGGGCGACGTGCTCGTTATCTGGACTGAGGACACCAATGTAGGAACGCCTGGAACGCCTCCCGGAGCACATGTCACGGCCATTGCTAAGGCGTCGGGGACGGGGGCCATCGGCACGCCAGTGGAGACAATCGATCGCGTGGGCATCCAGATCCCCAGTGACTTCGAGATTTGGTACGTACCGGTCACGGCGGCGGGCTCGATTGTGTTGAACGTCACGTGGTCTCGCACCCTTACGGCGTCGGACGAGATCGAATACTCGACACAGGAGTTCCAGCCAGCTTCGCCGGCGACGTATTCGACGGGCCCTGCCGGCGCCAGCGAGACGACCCCTGCATCGACGACCTTGACGTACCCAACATTGACGGCAACAGCGGGAGAACTCTACGCCGGATTCAACATATTTGTCGCCGCCAACAATACCCCCCCCACAGGGACCACCACCGGGTACGCCGCTGAGGTCGCCGCGATGTACGACGTAATTCTCATCAATCCGGGCACGTCAGCCGGATCACAATCGCCGACCACGACGACCGATAGCGCGAACTCGAGTATCCAGAGCGCAATCGCTGCCCTGATTTCTGCTAGGTCGTGTTGCACTGTGAACTTCAACAACAGCGGCGGGACGGGATCGTTGGCCACGGAATCTGCGACGGTGGCCACAAACCTGAGTGCCTTCTCGACAGGCACCATGGCGAAGCCCGGTTACACGTTTGCCGGTTGGAATACGGACGCCAATGGATCGGGTAATCCGTACGCCAATGGCGCCAGTTATCCCTTTACTTCCAGTGCCACGCTCTACGCGCAGTGGACGGCGAACGCCACTGACACGATCACCTTTAATTCTCAAGGTGGCACTGCTGAAGCGAACATGACGGGACCGAATGGCTCAGCGATCACCCTGCCGACGCCAACACAGGCCGGCTACGTGTTCAATGGCTGGTTCACGGCCGCAACCGGCGGTACGCACGAGACCTCGCCGTACACGCTCACCGGATCACTGCCGCTCTTCGCCCAGTGGACCGCGAACGCGACCGACACGATCACCTTTAATTCTCAAGGTGGCACTACTGAAGCGAACATGACGGGACCGAATGGCTCAGCGATCACCCTGCCGACGCCAACACTCGCCGGTTCCACGTTCAATGGCTGGTTCACGGCCGCAACCGGCGGTACGCACGAGACCTCGCCGTACACGCTCACCGGATCACTGCCACTCTTCGCCCAGTGGACGTCGAACGGTGGCGGTGGCGGTGGCGGCGGTGGAACCGGGATCACGCTGACAGTTACGGCGACTGGAGGCAGTGCGAAGTATGGCACTGTATTCACCCCAGCCTCGACCGTGAGCGCTGGACTCGCCACCGGTGACACGGCAACCGTCTCGACGGCCACGTACACGTATGCGGGTACCGGGTCGACGACGTACGCATCCTCAACCACGGCGCCAACTGCGCTGGGAACGTACTCCGTTACTCCTTCGGCCGCCACGGTGGCGATTACACCGTCGACTGACGCGAGCAATTACTCAACGACGTATACCTACGTCGCCGGGGCGCTCACGATCACAGCGGGCACCTTGACGGTTACTGTCGGAAATCTGAGCATCACAGCGGGCGGCACGGTCACACCTACGGCCACTGTTAGCGGCGTCGGAGGGTCGGACGCGGCGACTGTTTCCAGCGCGACGTACACCTACGCCGGGACTGGATCGACGACGTACGCAGCCTCCGCCACCGCTCCAACGGCGGCCGGTACGTATTCGATCACGCCGAGTGCAGCCACGCTTGCGGTCACTCCGACCGCGGACGCCGTTGATTACTCGACGACCTATACCTATGTATCCGGCACTCTCACCATCCAGGCGAAAGCCAAGCCGCCCATCGTCTTTCACGCCAGTCGCATTATTGGCTCGATCCTTCCTGGACGCCGCCTTTCAATAGCCTTCATTGGAAGTGGATTCAGCGGGCAGCCAAAGATTACGGGAACGACGAAGGGGATAAAGATCTCCGTGTCTAAGGACACGGGGACGCGACTCACCGCCTGGGTGACCGTACCCAAGGGCACTCGAGCGGGCCACGGGACATTCACGATTCGTCTGTCCAGTGGCAAGATCTGCAAGATCAACTACACCATTAAGTAGGCCGAACCCGTCGCTACGACGTGTCGTTCGAGAGCGCCTCGTAGCCCTGCGCAATCAGCGTGGGGCTACGAGGCGCTGCGCCTTTCGAAGAGGTTCCGACAAAGAAGGACTTCTGTCCGGGCCGCAACCAACCTCGTGATTTCGACGAAATAAGCTCCGTTTCCTTTTCAGTGAGCGACTGCTCGGCGCGCGTGACGGATTTCCGAATGAAGAAACAATCCGTTGTGGCCGATTAATCTGTTAACGCTCGTCAAGTTCATCCCAGGAGCGAAGTTTCGGGTACCTTTAGAACGGCTGGTCGCGATGACAAAGAGCTTCTTCCCATGGAACCGCTGAGACTTGCAGACCACTGGTAGACGTTCCCTTCGCGATTTCATAGGCGCTGGAGTCCGGCCCGGGCGCCTAGTTCAAAACGCAATCGCCCTAATGGTCTCAGCGGGTGGGACCGCCGTAATCGGAGTCGTGTTCTGGGCCATAGCGGCGCATCTTGCCCCCGCGTCGGTCGTGGGAAAAACTACGGCCGAGATTGCCGCGATGGTGCTGCTGGCGAACCTGGCTCAACTGAGCTTCGGTTCGATCTTTGAGCGGTTCCTTCCCGTCGCTGGCGATTTGACGCGGGACTTCGTGTTCCGCGCGTACGTCATGTGCGTCGTGACCGGCTTCGTTCTCGCAATCGCCTACGTCACTCTCGGACTCGGGAACAGCGTCTTACCGCAGACCACAGGTTGGAAAGCGCTCTTCATTGTCTCCGTTGTCCTGTGGACGATTTTTGCGCTACAGGACTCAGTGCTGATTGGACTTCGAGCGTCGCCGTGGGTAGCAGTCGAGAACATCTCGTTTTCGATTGCGAAGTTGTTGCTACTTCCTCTCGCCATAGCTATATCGCCGAAGCAAGGAATCTTCGCCGCATGGACTGCTCCGGTCATTGTGACGATCATCGTGATCACCTGGTATCTGTTTCGCAAACGCATACCTGATCACATCTCGATGGGCGGATCGGCCGCGCGTTTGCCTTCGACTCGAAACCTGATCGGGTTGGCGGGCGCTCAATACGCATCCATGCTGTCGACCGTCTTCATGCCCTCGCTCATCACTCTCATCGTGATCGAGCGCCTGGGTGCAGTTGCCAACGCTCACTTTTACGTTCCAGCGTTGATCGCGACCGGACTCAGCGTTGTGGCAATGAGCATTGTCCGATCGTTTCTTGTTGAAGCGTCTCATGAACCACATTTGTTGCGCAAACACTCAAAATCCGCCATGCGGGCATTAGCGGTCTTGTTGGTCCCGAGCGTGATCATTGGGTACGTCTTCGCGCCTTACTATCTGAGAGTATTTGGTACGGGGTATTCGGCTGGCGGGACAACGCTGATGAGGCTGTTGTTGTTGGCGATTCCCGGCAGCACGGTGATGGTCTTTTACAGCGCCTTCGCGTGGCTCGATCAACGGGTCTGGTGGATGTCAATTCGGATCTTCATTGGCAGCGTGCTCCAGGTAGCGGTAATCCTTCTCCTGATCGATCGCCACGGACTCCTGGCGATCGGCATTGCCGCGCTGGTCAATTCGGGATTCACAGTGATTGTCTTTCTGCCGGAATCGATTCGTCGCTACCGGCAGACGCCCAAGTTAACGGGCTCTGGCTTAGGGGACACCATCCCCGAGGAAGTTCTAGCGGTCTCGGGGACGGGCCACGTGAGAGGGAGCGCCCGAGGGATTTACGAACTGTCTCAACAAGTGACGGAACGATCACTCTGGCTCGGTACCGAGAAAGGTCCGATATTTGCGAGGCTCACGACACCTATCTCGGGAGCGACTCGAGGAGGAATTCTCATTTCACCCCCTATCGGGAGTGAGGCGCGAGTTGCGCGCCGCACCTTTCGCACGCTCGCCACGACCATGGCCGCCGAGGGGTTCTCGGTACTACGTTTCGATCACTTCGGCACGGGAGATTCTGGCGGAAGTCTTGAAGAGGAGGACTTTCTCACGCTATGGACCGACCAAATCACTCAAGGTATTGACTATCTCCGCGAACTGGGCTGTCCGGTGGTATCGGCCGTGGGAATGAGGCTCGGGGCAACCATCCTGGGCGCCTCGGCAAGCCGGAATCCACTCAAATTGGAGTCCATGGTTCTTTGGGATCCGTGCGTCTCGGGGCGCGCGTACTTGCGTGAGCGAGCGGCACTTGAAGCGACGCGTCCCGACGATGTGAACGTCGACCCCTCGAATCCCGACGCATCGTCGGAGTTCGTGTTCAGTGATAAAACGAAGAAGAAAATAAGTTCCCTCTCTCTCTTGGATGCGACGTCTGAGCAGTTGGCGGATCGTGTGTTGATCATCATGCGAGACGATCGAGTCACACCGAGCGCACTGACAAAGCAATTCAATTCCCGCGCGATTGATTGGGAGACGACGAGCGAACAAAGTGCACTCATCGAGTATCAACTCCCGACGACCGAATTGCCCAAAGAGACAATCTCGCGAATTGGTGACTGGATTCAATCAACGGCCACTCCGGTTACACCATTGGTCATGCCGGACTGGGCGGTTACGGCGACGCTGGGCGGGGGTGACGGTCCAGAGTCGGTGCGTGAACGCCTCGTTTCCCTTGGTCCTCTCGGACTGTTTGCCGTGGTGAGCGAGCCTCTGCAAGGGCATAGCGGTCCGTTGATTGTGATGGTCAATGGAATGAATGAAGACCATTGGGGCCCGTCACGACTCTGGGTCGATCTATCGAGAAAGTGGGCGAGTGAGGGTTTCCGGTGCGTGCGGTTTGACTCAGACGCTCAGGGCGAAAGTGGTTGGCCCTCGGATGATTCATCGAGATCAGAAGTTCCGGGCGCTCGCGTCGAGGATATATGCGATGTCGTTCGCGCGCTGAGCCCCGAGGATCCCTCAGACGCCATCTTCGTAGGGCTGTGTTCCGGAGGTCACCAAGCTCTCGAATCCGCCCTCGAGCTCAAGGCCCGTGGGCTGTGCGTCATTAATCCTCAAGTGGGTCGCGGAATCGTTCAGTATGGCTTGCGCCTTCACATGTCCAAACGCAACATTGTGAGGTCGATGGGCGCACGTTTAAGGAGTCGATTTGAGCGGTATCGCTGGATTTGGAAGTTGGTGTGGCAAATAACTCGAATAGTGCTTCCGTCCGCCTATTCGCTCAAATTGAGAAGGCGGTTGGTGGCCAACGGGACGAAGATGCTTCTCATTGCGAGCCCGAGCGACTTAACGCCATTTCCACGTGTACCAATATTGCGTTCATTCGACCAGCGTCGGTTGGTGTCCTCAGCAATGTGCCAGATCAATGTGTTGTCCGGTCTCGATCACGATTTCATGAACATCAATGCGCGTGGTCGCGCCGTAGCAATACTTGACTCGTACGTAATGGGTCAGTTCGCTCCGTAGAACTCAGAGCCAGCTTTCTCTCTGAAGTCTGAGGCGCAACGCGAAGTGCGAAAGTGCGTCTGCCGTCGAATCGGCTTCACTCTCCTTCAATGCGAACGGTGTCAGCAATTGTGCGGAGAAGTTCGCGCAATTCATCGTGATCAGGAACGGCACCAGAAACGGAGAAGACGTGTCCAAAACTTCCTTCGTGCCAGTCGACCGTTCGCCCGGGTCCGCGATTGAGGATAACTTCGTCGACACCGGAATGTTCTCGAAGTGACTCGAGGCCCGAGACCGAGGTAATACGACGGACGTTCAGCGGCGCATAGTAGTGAAGCACGTAGCCCAACTTCGAACATTCAGGGAGTGTCCCAAAGACGATCATTTCGCCCAAGGCGATGCGCATCGCCAACGGCAGGATCTCAATCCCCGTCGACGTGGACAACGTGTAGGGTACGTGCCCTCCGATTCGACCATTCACTTCAATGACTCGGGGACCGTCGGGTGTCAGCTTTATTTCGGTATGAACGCATCCGATTGAAACCTTCATCGCCTGAACGGCTCGGGTGGCCATCTCCATCACGGCGACTTGATCGTGCGTGCTCAGTTCGCTGGGGATGAAGGCGCTCGTCTCACGAAAGGGCTCAGCCATTGGCGTTCTTCCCGTTATTGCGAGGTGGCTCACGACGCCCGCACTGACGATGCTCTCAACCGACACGTACCCTGCGAATCCAATGCCCGCCAGGGGCTCTAACGCATCGGGAATATATGACTCCAAAATATATTTGCGATTCTGCGATCTGTCTACCTTGGACAAATCCTCAAGATGATCTCGGAGCTCGTTCGCCGTCTCCACCAGGTACGTGTTGCGGCTCGCCTCACCACTGCGCGGTTTGAGAACCGAGGGGAAACGAGCACGGTCGATGATCGCCTCAACGTCCTGTTGAGACGCCGGTATCTGGATCGGAACGACAAGCGGGATCTCGATGCCCGCCGCTTCAAAGGCGTGTCGTTGCGCAAATTTGTCGGTGAGGAGATTCGCGGCCTCCGGGGAGAGAAAGGGCAATCCCAGACGCCTTGCAATATTCGCGGTCTTATCGAGAAGATCGTCGGCTAATGCGAGGATCCCGTCGGGGCTAGCCTCGGCGATCAACGCGGATGACTCGTCGAGCGAGAGTCCGGCGATGTCAACCACCGTCCCGAGGCGTCGCAATAATCGCGACATCGATGACACTTCGTCGTCCGATGTATCGACAATCCAAAGAAGTTCGCACACGCCTTCTGCCGCCTCAGCCAACGACATCGTCGCGAACGAGCGAGGATGGTACATGTACGCAAGCTTCAGTGGTGAATCGCCGTTAGGCGTAGCGGACGACGGCGTGTTGGTCAATCAGATCTGCTTTCGTGCCAAGAGCATCTGCGCGTTGTCTTGGAGGTTCCGTTCATTGCTGCCCATGATCACTCCACCATGACTATCGCGAATGATGCGGTCCAAACTGAACGGGCTGTCTCGCCGGTAGCCAGCAATGCCGATGATTGCGAGGGCCCTGGTAGCGGTGCGAACGGCCAAGGTTGAAGTGGACACCTTCAGACTACGCATCGCGAAGATGTAGCCCGCATTCTGGACGTCGCCGACCTTGTCCAGTTCCCCAAAGCGCAGTGCCGCCGATACCAGGACACTGCGGCCTTCTTGCAACTCGACCGCCAGTTCTGAGAGCCGGAGCGCGGTCGGCGGCGTCGTGCCCACTGTCCTGCGGGCTGCTTCTCGAACGAACGAGTGGGCCCGAGCCGCGGCCGCCTCGGCCAGTCCGATCCACACAGAATTCAATAGAAGTTGTCGTGACTGAGCTCCACCATCGATCAACAACGTCGCGTGCGGCACCGGAAAGAGCAGTTCAGGTGACACTTCGGCGGTGATGCGAAAACCTCGACTACAGGTGCCTCGCAGTCCAATCGAGTCCCAGTTTGAGGTGGGCTCCAATTGCAGGTGCGGAGGGCGAAGGAACATCACTATCTGATCACTCTCACTCGCCTCTGGAGAACGACGAGAAGTCGTAGTGACGATGTCGGCGTACTCACCGTAAGAGATGGCGAGCGCTTGTTTCTCTAGGGTCATCGGGTTCTTGCCGGTTTCGAGTGCGCAAAAGCTCCGAGCGATGTCACCGCCGAAGCCCACCTCGCTGTAGCCGTTGGCGACAAGGAGATTATTTGTTCCAATATCCTTCGCCAGTGCCTTTAGTCCAGGCGTGGTGCCGTGTCGCTTCAAATTGAAGGTTTCCAAACTGTGCATTGCGAGGACCAGAGCGCTCGAGGCGCAGTGGAACGCCAGGCCGCGAATCGCACTTGAGATTTCGGCCAATGACGCGTCGTCACCCCCGCAATCCTTGGGAAGTAGTGCGGAGAGCAGGCCATTTTCTCGAAGGGCGGCCACGGTCTCGCTAGGAAAGCGGGCGTTTCTGTCGACGTCGTCGGCATTGGGGCCAGCGATCTCTTCACCAATCTTCCAGGCGATTTGTCCCCACTTGCCCCTTACATCAGCTGGTGCGCCCAAACCGTCGGCCCAATAATCAGTCACTGCGGCTCCTCAGAAATGGCGTTGCGATTAAGTCTCGATGTTTTCTATCCTCCAATTGCGAAGTTGCGGCTCCCGTTTGTTTTCATACAACTTGCCAATTGAAGGGCATGGTCTTCATTGTCCTTGCGCTGACGAATCTCTTCGCTACGATACCTCGTGTTGTGGGGGTTTCTAACGACTCACAGAGTGGAGTGACTAAGTCATCCGCCATGATGAGCCGCGAAATCCGGATGGAAGCATCGTCATCGCAGACCAGCGAAGCGAAACGAGATCAATAAATTCTTCATCAACTCTTAATGTCCTCTCGGTTGGATGAATGCCAACCGAAATGCTCCAGCGACATAGTCAGTAACGGGCGAATTAATTTGAAATATTGAACTGTCGTTCTTGCCCCTGAACTCCATACACTGGTATTTGTAGAGTCGAGAGTTCATCAATGTGTGTGGACTTTCTAGTGGGTGTGACGTTTCTGCGGTTTGCGTTGTTCGAACCAGTACCGTTGCGACGCAAAATCGAGAATTGAATTTCGATCGGAAGACGAGACCCGAGGTTATTTTCAATGAAGAACATGGGTGAGGCAATCAGAGAGGTGCTGGACATACACGGCCGACTTAACGTTCCGTCGATTTCCCTCACTGACGACGCCAACTTGTACGAACACGGTCTCTCGTCTCACGCCAGCGTGAACGTGATGCTGGCCCTTGAGAACGCCTTTGGCGAGGAATTTCCGGATTCTCTATTGAGAAAGAGCACATTTCAATCAGTGGACGCCATTCGAGAAGCTCTCATATCGATGGGTATCTCCGCCGACGTGTTCGTCGGCGGCGAAAAATAAACCGCGCGAACAACAAAGTCCCATTCAACGAATATGTAGAACACTCGTCGTGCACGCTTAAACGCAGAACTGCCTCTCGACGTTGGCGTGCAGGGCTTGGAGCCGAGTTCCATGGTTATGAGGACGACATTCGACGCGTAGGGAAACGCGTCTACGTGGTGGGCTGAATCGTCTCGGGCTTCACTGAGGCTGAATCGATTCCAAGTTGATTCTTTTACATCGTGGCTTCTACGCGCGGCGGTCGGACTCAAAGCTCGCTGTCGAGACCTTTTCCGACCTCGCCGGGTGGTTTCTACCTGGCGAGCTTCTCAATATAGGTGAGCGTTGCCGATTCGGCATTGATCGCGACCTTCCGGGCTTCTCGTGAACCATCAACTGTGTCTCGCGAATGGTGGGCCGAAGAGGTTGGCGATGAATCGTTGTTGACGTCTTTTCCCGCTGCGGGTAGCCCATCGTTCTGGCTCTCAATGAGCAGACTTCCGGTAGAAAGTGGGTTTTTGAGGATTCGTAGTTCTTCTTTCGCACGTCAATTTGCTAGACATTGACGTGCGAGACTACTGGGATGTCGCACGGGCAAGACTTTTATAACATTGCAGTGAAGATTCATTCATTTTGTTCATTAGACCGAGGGGGTATCGGATGGCTCGACGACGTGCGACGTATCGCATAGGTCTCGACGTGCAGTCGATCGAGGAGGTGCAGGACTCAATCGCAGAATTTGGCGATCTATATACGCAACGCGTGTTTACCCCTCACGAAATCGAGTCCTCGGCAGGGGACAGTTCGACGCGCGCGAGCAGTCTGGCGGGAAGGTTCGCCGCGAAAGAGGCCGTGTTGAAGGTGCTCGATATTGAAGACAAAGTGCCTGCGATGAGGTCAATCGAGATTTGGCGGGTCGATGATCGTCGCCCCACAGTCCGTTTGAAAGGATTGGCCGCTGAACTTGCCCGTCAACAAGGCATTGACCAGTTTTCGTTGAGTCTCAGCCACAGTGGGGGAGTCGCGGCCGCAGCGGTCATTGCTCAGATTTCCCCTCGATGGTTTTGGACCCGACGATGACCGATATTGACGCCGCCATCCGTCAGGTTCTTGAGGTGCACGGCCGTCTTGGCGCGGTGGTCGCCAGTCTGAAAAACGATGACGACCTGTATCAAAAGGGGCTGTCTTCTCACGCATGCGTCAACGTAATGCTGGCGATCGAAGATGCTTTCGAAATTGAGATTCCTGAGGCCTTCCTTACGAGGGCGACGTTCAGAACAATCGATTCAATTCGTGAGACCGTCGAATCGCTTGGCCTCACGAATGGACTAGGTTAATCACTCAGTGGGAGCGAGCAATGCGAATCCGGAGAAAGCGCCTGTGAATTCAAATGACTTCCGGAACCAATTATTGGAGGCGGGCGTATTGGTCGACGCTGGTTCGCCCGGCCTCTATCACCGCTCAGCCGACTATGAGAGTGTGGTGCGAGCGCTCGAGTCCTACGTCCGGGAAGCGGGTCGCGACGACAATCCACAACGACTGTTCTTTGCACCGGTCATCAATCTAGAGACCTTGATGGGCAGTGGTTACGTCGGTTCCTTCCCCAACCTGATTGGCACGATCGACAGCTTTGACGGCGACATGAAGAAGCTGGGCGAGTTCCGTGAGCGTGTCGACTCGGGCGGCGAATGGTTCGAACTGATGTCGCATACTGACGTCGCACTCTGTTCGGCTGCGTGTCACAGTGTGTATCCGATGTACAAAGGTGCCACACTGCCGATCGAGGGGCTCTACTTTGAAGTGCAGGCAAATTGTTTTCGCCATGAACCAAGCATGGATCCCGCTCGATTGCAGTCGTTTCGAATGCACGAATTCGTGTACTTGGGCAACCCGGATGGTGCGTTGGAGTTTCGCGAGCGTTGGATCGCCAAGGGTCAGCAACTATTAGGGGACCTCGGTCTCGTCCTCGATCTAGTCCCTGCCAACGATCCGTTCTTTGGTCGAGGAGCGCAGATCATGGCCCAGGGGCAACTGGAGAAGGAACTCAAATTCGAAATTACGGCGACAATCTCGTCCGATACACCAGGTGCCATCAGTTCTGGCAATTATCACGAAGACCACTTCGGGGTCACATTTTCTATGTCCACACACGATGGTCACGTGGCTCACTCTGCGTGCTTCGCATTCGGACTTGACCGCATCACCCTCGCCCTTTATTATGCTCACGGATTCCAGCTTGAGGAATGGCCCGATGAGGTCAGAGAGCGCCTTGCGCTAGGCCAGTCCTCCCATTTCATTGAGCCAACTTGAGCTTTCCCTTGCCGCCGAAAGTCCAATTGTGGTCCCGTTGACGGACATCGACCAAGGTGGGGAGTCGTTAGCTCCTCTGCAAGAACGAAACGAGAGTTGACCTGGAATGGACATGATGCGCGAACTTAAAAATGGCGTCGTCGCACCGTCGGAAGGGATCGGCAAGTGGGAACGTGCTGCCTGGGACGTCGGCGTTGAGGTCGCCGGCCCGAATGCCGACGACGTCGATCGCCTAGCCCGCTTTCCTCACGAATCGCTGGCCGCGATGCGCGACGCCGGGCTCCTATCGGCGCCGCTGCCCGAGGAGTTTGGTGGTGGCGGGGCCAACGCCGCAGAGATGGCTTGTGCAGTTCGCGCGCTGGCCTTTCACTGCGCCTCGAGCGCATTGGTGCTCGGGATGCACACCAACGAGGCATTTAATCTCGGTCGTCACGGCACCACGTCGCCCCTTCGCGATTTCACCCGCGAAGTGGCGAAGAATCAACTCCTCCTTGCCAACGCAAACAGCGAAGTCGGTGTCGGGGGCGACGTCGCACGAAGTATTTGTGCACTGAACAACGTGCAACAGCCCTGGACCCTAGAAAAAGAAGCGCTCGCCATTTCCTACGGCGAGTACGCCGACGCCATCATGACCACCACTAGAAGTTCGCCTGACGCCGCCGAGACTGATCAGATCTACGTCGTCCTTCGTCGTGAGTCTTTCACTTTGGAACCGCTCTCCGAGTGGGACACGCTGGGACTTCGCGGTACGTGCAGTCGCAGTTTTCGAATTATCGCCGAGGTCGATCCGGGACTGGTGTACTCGGCGCCATTCGCGACCATGGCGAATGAGGGGTTGGGCCAAGTACAACAACTGATGTTGAGTGCAGTGTGGGTGGGAATCGCCGAAGCGGCCGCCGCCAAAGCGCACGCCTACGTTCGAGCGGCGGCACGCCGTTCGGTTGGCGTCGTACCGCCGGGGGCTCTGCGCGTCGCTGAAATCGTTGGCGAGTTGCAAGCCGCTCGCAGCCTTCTCATCACTTCGGCCATTCGGTTTTCGTCGTTTGTCGAGGGCAGCGAGATGTCGACAGCGAACCTCACGATTACCCTTCGCGATTTGAAGGTGTCAACGTCGAAGTTGGGCGTCAGCATTTCGAGGGCGGCGCTCGAAGTGTGCGGAATCATGGGCTACAAGCAAGACTCGCCCTTCTCCCTCCTTCGGATCATTCGTGACGCACACGGTGGACTCGTGATGGTGAGTAACGATCGGTATCTCCACGTCAACGCGCAGCTCTTGCTCGCCATGAAGACCCTTTGAGCGGTGGGCGCAGCCGTTGACGACGTTCCGGTTTCGGAGCGCCTATTGGCCTACGTCTATCATCCTCGTTCATTCCCCACCCTTTTACTTAGCGAAGCGGCAAGAGGACTGTGCAAGCTTCTGTGGATCGTGGACACCTCGAATGAAGAACAGGCATCGATGCAGCGCTTGCTCCGCAAACTGGGAACGGTCGTCGATATTAATGGTCTGGGAATGGACGACGCCGCGGTGGCCATCGCACAATTCGAGCCCGACGGTATCTTGACGCTGGCCGATGACAATCTGCGGCTCTGCGCCGAACTTGCCTCTCGCCTCGGCCTGACATTTCACTCACCCGAGACCGCACTGGTGCTCACCGACAAACACCTCCAGCGCGCCGCGCTGGAGCGCGCGGGGCTGGAGGTGCCACGAAGTTGGGTTATCTCACCAATTGATTATCAGACGACCTGGTCGACGATTGAGCACGAGGTGAAGTATCCGGCCGTCCTCAAGCCTCGTCGCGGTGAGGCGAGTCGAGATACGGTCCTCGTCAACTCGTCGGAGGAATTGGGTGAATTGATCGAAGAGCACTTGGCGAGCGGTGAGCGCGAGTTCGTGATCGAGGAATTCATCCCTGACGCACTCCCTGGTGTCGCGGGTGATGGATTCGCCGGATACGTCTCGGTCGAGAGTTTCGTTGTCGACGGCACGGTCATGCATCTCGCAGTAAACGGTCGGATGCCACCGGCGTTTCCGTTTCGTGAGACGGGCTTCTTTATCCCGAGCTGCCTTGATGACGAACTAGCGCAGGCGGTACTTGACGTAGCCACCGAGGCAATCAGGGCCATGGACGTGACGACTGGCTGTTTCCACACAGAGATTAAACTTACGCCGGACGGTCCAGTTGTGATTGAAGTGAATGGTCGCATCGGCGGCGGCGTACCGGAGATGCTCTTGGCCGCGACTGGAGTCGACTTTCTGAAGATCTCGATGAGCCTTGCGTTGGGCGACACGGTGGATACCGGTGACCTGCCGCCGGCCCCCTGCGTCGCGTATCTTTTTTATGTGCACGCTCCCACTGAAATGCGACGCATCATCGCTGTCGAGGGACTGGACGAATTGCGGGCGATGGATGGTGTCCAAGAGGTGATACTCAATCGTGGCCCCGGACAATCTGTTGACTGGCGAGAAGGCAATCACGGTTATGTGTTCTCGGTCTTTGGCACTGCAGCCGATCACGAAGGGGTTCGCCTGATCGACCGGGCGAACCGGTTCGTTGTGAAAATCGTGGGGGAGTGAACGCTTCCATGCGCGACGCACATCGCTCAGTGGCGTGGTGGGCTGTGGTGGCACTCGTAGTGCTGGGCGGCTTGGTTCTCTCGACCACCACGTCGCAGGCAACGACCACCACGTCGATGGCAACGACCACCACTCTTCAACCACAGGCAACGTCACTCACACCGGGGTTGCACCAGATGAGTGTTGTCGTGCAATCGCGCGATCGTACGTTCATAGTTTTCGTTCCCAGCCGAGGAATCGCGGCATCAC
Organism: Acidimicrobiaceae bacterium; assembly: GCA_003133685.1. Taxonomy (GTDB): domain Bacteria; phylum Actinomycetota; class Acidimicrobiia; order Acidimicrobiales; family RAAP-2; genus RAAP-2. Next base: position 4,329 of record PKYQ01000001.1, on the reverse strand, counting down.
GACCCCTCATGCTCGTGTATCACGGGGCCGGGGGATCGGCGTCGAACTCGTTAACGACGACGGATTTCGAGTCGGTTGCCCAGCAAGATGGTTTCGTAGTGGCGTATCTTCAAGGTTACGACGGCAGTTGGAACGATGGACTACCTGATACGCCCGCGAACGCCGCCGGTGTGAACGACGTGAGCTACACCGCCGACGTCATCGCGAAATTGGAAGCAAGTCTTGTCTTTAACCATAAGAAGATTGCCGCCGTGGGCCTCTCGAACGGCGCCGAGATGGCGGAGTACCTTGGCTGTCATCTCGCGCGCGAGGTGACCATGATCGCACCCGTAGAAGGTCAAGTAAATATTCCTCTCACGAAAGCATGTCCACGGACGGTTCCGATCTCGGTGTTTGAAGTGCACGGCACTGCTGACGCGGTGTTCCCTTACAACGGCGGTCCGTTTCAAAGCGCCTTCGGTGGTGGCTCAACTGTGCTCAGCGCCAAAGCCTCCGTTAAGTTTTGGGCCAAAAGGGATGCTTGCGATCGAACGCCGAAATCGAAGGTGCGATCGGCATCGGAGACGTTACTGACGTACTCGGGATGTCAAGCAAAAACCTCGGTCGTCCTCGACACGATCAACGGTGGCACTCATGAATGGCCCGCGAATATTGCCGCACTCGTCGATCGGGCTCTGGGCTCATAAGAAGTCGTGCATTGCCTGTCACCGATTTCAGCGTGCTGTGACTCTCTTGAAAGAACGTCACGAGCTGCGCTCGCGGCACCAGCGGTCCAGGGATGCTCAACATCCTCTTCATCGCGAGCAACGTCCCCTCTTCACTCCCACTAGGGCTCGTTCGATCAGCGTCGTGCAACTCGTCCGCGGTGCGAAAGGGTAAAGATGATCTGGCGGTAGTGACCGGTGGAATCCCAAGGGCCAATCCTGAACGGGTGCTCGGCTCCGGCGACCGATTGACCCGGACCGACGACGACGGCGGCGAGGACGGAAACGAAGAGAATCTCGACGAGAAAACACACCAGGACCGCTCTCATCATTGCCTTCGTTTCGTGGACCGTCAGTTGTCAAGCACTCCCTGGTCATGATCGCTCTTGCGGCGTTCGAGGTGCCTATCCCGGCACCTCGTCGCTCCGTTCGTCCTGACATTGGTCTGGAATGTCCGGTGTGCCGAGTCAATTGGGGGAGGGGACCTCGGTGGACCTCTGTCATAATTCAATTGTGACGTACGACGACAGCCCAATCGAGTGCGATTCAAACCGTAGCTGGCGCCCGTGACGAAGCCGGCGAACGCACCTTCGACTCGAGACCGCGGTACACCGACCGCGCCACCGCCACCATCGGCGTTGCGCCACTACCTCTGGCTAGTCGCAATCGCGACGTTCGTACTTCTGTTCTTCCTCGTCCCGGCGACCAGTCGTCAGACGCAAGTGACGCTGAACTATTCGAAGTTCCTCAGCGACGTTGCCGCACACAAAGTCAAGACCGTAACCCTCGAGACGACCGGCGCGGCGAGCGGAAACCTGCGAAACGGCGACAAGTACACCACGGCGATTCCGCCGCAGGCCGGCCAAGCCCTCCTCGACGAACTCCGACAGGACAAGGTGCAGATCACCGCCGAGACGACGGGGACGTCGTTTGGTGCCGACGTTTTGTCGTGGCTGATCTTGCTCTCGCCCTTCCTCGTCTTCGGCTACATCTGGTGGCGGATGTCGAAGGGGGCCGGGGGACGCCTCCAAGGGGCACTCGGCGTTGGCCGTTCCAAGGCGAAGGTCTTCGATGAGGAGCGTCCGAAGACGACGTTTGCCGATGTCGCCGGCTACGAGGGCGCCAAACTCGAGATTCGCGAGGTCGTGGACTTCCTCCAGCGCCCCGAGCGATACGCTCGCGCGGGGGCCATGGCACCGCGGGGCGTGTTGATGATCGGCCCCCCGGGCACCGGTAAGACTCTTCTCGCTCGGGCCGTTGCGGGCGAGGCCAGCGTCCCCTTCTTCTCCGTGACGGGGTCGAGCTTTGTGGAGATGTTCGTCGGTGTTGGTGCCGCGCGCGTGCGCGATCTCTTCGCCGAAGCGCGAAAACGTGCGCCGTCGATCATCTTCGTCGACGAGATCGACGCCATCGGACAACGCCGCGGAGGCGCCATGGTGGTCGCCAACGATGAGCGTGAGCAGACGCTCAACCAACTACTCGCCGAAATGGACGGCTTCGATCCGGCGACCGGCATCGTCGTGCTGGCCGCAACCAACCGACCCGAGGTGCTTGATCCGGCCCTGTTGCGACCGGGACGCTTTGACCGACAAGTGATCATCCCGCTCCCGACCCTCCCGGAACGACTCGCGATCTTGGAGGTCCACTCCCGAGGCAAACAGCTAGCCCCCGACGCGAACCTCGAGGTCGTGGCCCGGGGTACCCCAGGATTTTCCGGCGCCGATCTTGCGAACCTCGTCAACGAGGCCGCGATCATTGCGGTCCGCGCCGAACGTGTCGTGCTGAGCGCGGCGGACTTCGACGGGGCTCGAGACCGGATTATTCTCGGCCAGCGCGAGGGATCGAACGTATTGATTCCCGACGAACAGCACGCCGTCGCGGTGCACGAAGCCGGTCACGCGCTGGTCGCCGCCTACTGCGACAAGGCCGATCCCGTGGCCAAGGTGACCATCCTGCCAGCCGGGCAGGCGCTCGGCGCCACCGAGCAACTCCCGTTCGTGGAACGACACCTCTACGGCGACGACTATCTCCACGACACCCTCACCGTCTTTCTCGGCGGACGGGCGAGCGAGTTGGTCGTGCTCGGTCAGGGATCGACCGGCGCTTCGAATGACCTCGCGAAAGCCACCGAACTCGCAACGAAGATGGTGCGCGAGTTCGGACTTTCTTCGGCCCTCGGACCAGTGGGTTACTCCTCAGGGGGCTCGGTGTTCCTGGGCGAAGGCGGCAATGCGTTTTCGAGTCGGCCCTTCTCAGAACAGACCCAGTCAGTCATCGACGCAGAGGTGGCGAGAATGCTGCGTGAAGCTGAAGGGCGAGCGATCGCCATCTTGAGAGAACATCGAGACGCCGTGGACGAGTTGGTGGCGCTGCTCGTTGCCAATGAGACGGTTGACGGCGCGACGGTCTACAAGATCGCCGGTCGGACCGAACCGGCGAGTGAGGGAGGCGTGACGGTGGCCCCTGATCGCAGATCGCCGGTCGATGAGTCGTCGCAGGTGGCCGCTGGCACCGATGTTGACGGGCACTGAATCCACGAGACTCCACGCGGACGACCGCGCAGATCTCGCCCGGGACTTGAACCCGGAACCCGTTGATTAAGAGGAAGTTTTCGATGGTTGCGTGGTGTCGGTCTGGTTTCGTGGTGTTACAGAAATATGAGGCCGTGCGTCCAGCAGCTCGGGCGCCATGAGTACAAAGGAGTGATCACATGACGTAACCGAGCGACAAGGTCGCGATAGCTTGCCGGTGCAAGTCCGGTCCGAGGAGGCGCCAAGGTCCTCGGTAGTGAAACCTCCGGCGTTGGTCGAAATGCCAGCGTCGAAGCGGGGTGAATCGAATTCGCAGTCCGCAACGTTAAGTGAAGTTTGCAGCGTCGTTAATTTCTCTGCGAGAGCAGAACAAGAGGGTGCCGAACCCTTGACCTCAGGGTGAAGGCCATGGAAGATGTCTCAGTACTTGGAGCGGACATCGAAGAACCCCCCGGCGCAAGGAACGTGGAATGTGAAGAAAGTTGTCGTGGCAACTGGAGAGGCCCTCCTCGGCCCTCATCCTGTGGGGATGAGGAGTCTGTCTACCTATAACCGGTCTCCGGGAAGTGGCGGATGGCCGAGAGGGAGTCGGAGGGGGTCGTAGTAGTGACGACGGACGGGACAACATAACCCGCCCTGAGCGAAGGACCCCTGCTTCATCGATGCACGAGTGAAAAGGGAAGAAGAAGGTCAGTGTCGAAACGACTAGATCAGCCAACGAACGCCAACGAATCAGGTGACGAACGAACCCGGCTACGGGCCAGTGACGTTGCCCGAGACGAAGGCGTGAGCAATCTTCAAGCCCTCCAACGCGTGCTCTACCGCAGTGCCAAGCAGAATCCCACACGGAGATTCCACGCCCTCTACGACAAGCTCACCCGCAGTGACGTGATGTGGCAGGCGTGGGTCAACGTGGCTACCAACCAGGGTGCCCCCGGTGTCGATGGGGTCTCCATTGACTCCGTCAAAGCCGGGGATTACGAAGGAGTGATGTCCTTCCTCGATGAACTGAGCGCGCAGGTGAAGGACCAGAGTTACCGGCCCCAACCCCTGCGCCGAGTGAACATCCCTAAGCCTGCATCCACCGTCGGGGT
>PKYQ01000009.1:40842-140579 GCA_003133685.1 Acidimicrobiaceae bacterium | reverse complement strand
ATTCTGACCCACGCACCTAGAGAGTGCTTGGCGATTGACGTGGCCCGGTCCATCACCGCCGACGACGTCGTTCGTCGCCTCGAGCAACTCTGCGCCGAGCGCGGCGCGCCGTGTTACTTGCGCATGGACAACGGACCCGAGTTCGTTGCGCACGCTCTCAACGACTGGTGTCGATTCAATGGAGCCCGATCGCTGTTCATTGACCCCGGCTCACCCTGGCAAAACGGCTGGATCGAATCGTTCAACGCGCGTCTTCGTGACGAGTTCTTGAACGGTCAACAGTTCGACACGCTCTTCGAAGCGAAGGTATTGCTCGGCGACTGGCGACACGAATACAATCACGATAGAACTCACAGCGCGCTACGTCGACAAACGCCGGCGAACTTCGCTAAGAGCTGGAAGGTGCAACACCAACAAAGACTCGCAAAGTTAGTGGCTTAGGAATCAAAAATCATCTGACACCTCCCGCTCGTTGACGCTCAATGAACCTCGAGGCAGCGGTGGCGACCTAATGGACCAGTGCTCGAAGCACGACACCCCTCCAGCCTTCTCCGCCGACCTCACCAACTGATCGGGGCACGTTCTCCGACTAGAGCTCGTCGCTCAGATTGTGCCAGTGCTCACCGATCAGCGGTTCGGTGACATCATCTCTCAAAAGACGATGTCGGGTCCCATTAGATTGTGCAATTCGGCCCTCCGACACCAACGATCTGCTCCTAACGCGCAGACCGACTTCCGAAGAACAGAGTTTGACGACCAACCACTGCAGTCATTGTGGAGCATCTTTGAACTAGCCGCCTTAAGGGGCTCCTGTCGCTGGCACTTTGAAGGCACTTTTCATTTCATCGTCAAGTCGTTCGATAAAACGGCTCCAAGTTCGTCCCATCCGGTAGCGGGCTTGAACCTCACCCGGGACATTGGAAATTGGGGGTCGAACGACGTTCCCGTGAAAACATGCGCCTCCTCTTACGGCCTGTCCACCTACATGAAGAATCGCCGTGCTCCGAATACTCTGCGTACACGTCCGGCAACAAGTCTGGCAAATTCTCTCACCTTCTACACCGACTCCAAGCACACCTTGACGCCAATTCTTGGTCCGGCTGGATGGAAGTGTTCAACTTTCGAAGGAGCGGACGGCACATCGGAAATCTCGATCTACCCGCCTAGAGTGAGGAACCCCGTTGGCGTGGCAAACGGAACAGAGGAAACGATGGGTATCGAGGAGACGATGATTCCCGCGTGCCGGCTCGCAAGAGTGCCCCCCAGGAATGATCCAACTTGTCGTTGGCGCTTCTGGGCGATAACTTGACGTAGTCCGTCAACAAGAAGAGGGAGTCAAGACATGCGCGCCAGCAAGGATCGATTCTGTCGAAGTGAGGGACACCCACGGCTAGGACTGGTCGGACGCAATCGCACGCCTCGATTCCCGGTCGCCGCCGTGTCGATGGTTGCAGCGGCCGTCGTGTGCCTCGCGATCATTCCCGCTGCGAGTGCCGCGGGTTTGGCGCCGCCGGCGCCCGGTGCTTGGAAGTTGCACAACATCAACGCCGGCGCCCCCGAAGTGAAGAGCGGATCTTTCACTGTCACCCCTACCCAATATGTGACCGGATTTCGCCTCACGTTGGGGTCCGGAGCCGAGAGCCCGTGCGGAACTGGCAACATCACGGTCAAGGTGCTTGGCGAACAGCAATTGCTTCGCAATCCCATGAATGACCTCAACAGCCCGTCGAATGAATATGCCATCTCCCCGGCGAACAACGTCACCCGGCCCGTGAGCGTCATTGTAACTGTGACCGGGAAGCGACAAGGTGGCCAACTCGAAATCGCTTTTGGCCCCGGTACCGTTGGCGGCTCGCATACCGCCGGCGACCTCTACTACAAGAACGGCAACTGCGACATCGCGTTCGGCGTCACGAAGGGCTGACGCCGAGGCCTTGCTCGGCAAGATTGAAAAGCGCCATGCGGCGCTCAGTCGCGAGGACGCAATGCATCAGCGATCGCTGACGGTTATCCGCTGCTCAGGTGTGGCACCCACCCCAGGGCTCAAGCCGCCAGTCGGAGATCGTCGAGGTCGGCCCTCCGACACCAGATTTGACGTCCAAGGGTGACGGAGTCAATATGTCTGTAGTTTGAAGTCATAAGAGCGAGGCGACAATGACGAACAGGTTCAAAATCTCGCGCTGGGTGAAGCCCACGGTAAAGGACGAACTTCAGCGCCTCGAACAACAGGCATCCACAAAACACCCGCGACACCGCGCCCACCGCTACTGGTCGCGGTCCCGCTAAGCACCTCACGAGTGGTGGACCATTCGTGCAAGGGAGCGAAAGCGGAACTGTTGGCCGGGCACGTCAGACCTTTGACACCGTCGTACTGAACCGTCAGTGCACTCTTCCAATCGGCACATTCTTCGCCGCCACCGGGCGAGATTCACAAGTACGAATCGCTTGACGCTGAGCGAACTATTGGGACATCGAATTCGAAACCGATACCGACGTAACTTGGATCAAGAGTCACGAGTCCCCTACTTCTCAATCAATGCCATGATGCAGTTTGCGGGTGCTGTGATACAGGGATCGCACCCGGTCAACCATCCTCCGAACTTTTCGATAGACAGAGATATGTTGTTGCGATGAGTAGACGCGCATCGAAGTTCGCACTTGTCATTACATTGACCGCGCTACTGAGCTTGTTGGGCAGTACCAATGCCGCGTACAGTTCGGGATCACCGAAAATCAATCCAAGGATCTGTCCTTCGGCTGCGGAAGTCGCGTCGGGTCTTCACATAGAGATATTGGCAAGGTCGGCAGCATTCTCGCCTAGGCGTGGGAACGGACTCTGGTCAGTCGAGTTGTGCGAATACCTGACCAACATCGACAATCGCACTGACGTAGGCCCGGCGGGCCTCTACGGAACCCACGTAGTAATTCAATATTCGTGGCCCATGTCCAAGAATGAAATGGGGGGAAAGGAATCCTCTCTTTCGCCTCCTGTGGAAAACGTTCCGCATCTGGGGGATATCGCATTTGGACAAGTGAAGTATCACTTTCTTTACGCAGGCAAGGGCACCGTCGGCATGTCCCTGAGTACGCCAGAGACGGCATTTCCACAGATGATTAAATTTGCAAGGTTGTTCTTCTAGTTCGACTCGAGTCAACGGCTGAAGCAGACACGAGAGCGTTACGGCACGCGCCTAGATTGAGCGATTGGAACCCACTTCTCAACTCGCCAGTCGGAGACTGTGCAGGTCGGTCCTCCGACACCAGCGATCTCAAATACATGCGTTTCACTTCTCGCTAAGCGGAAAATGCCGATTGACTGAGAAGGTTGCCAATTGCTCACCTCTTGCTGGCTCTACTTTGCCGTTTGTAGGCCAAGTCGATGACACGCGGCCGCTCCCTTTGCGAGCGCGCCTCTCATCGCGTCGAAGCCCTGCGTCGCCGCCGCTAAATAGTCTCGAGCAACGCTCTCTAAGGCGACGCTACCCGACCTAGAGAGTGCCGAAAGAGTTGAGTCGGGCACCGATATCGCCTCAAAAGACCCTGGCCCCGGTATTGGCGGAACTGAAATTTGAAGACAGGCGTAAATCTCAATTTCCGCCTTTGACGTCGCAGTGAAGTGCCCAAAGGACGTGATGTTAATGATTTGGAATAACTGAGACGATTTGAATGCTTGGCTGAGTTGTGATGCATTGTGGCGCGATGCGCTTGACCACAGAACGCACGTGATCTGATAGGGAGCGGGTCCCGGGTTAGAGCAGCGCTGCAATTCGTAGAAACCGAGAATCGGCGGACCACTCCCGGCATTGACCGCCCAAAGTTTCTCGAGAAGTCTTGATATCTGGGCTTGCTTCGTGCTTGAATTTGCTACTGCAACGACGGCCAGACACGTTGACGTATTTGACGTGGCCGAACAAATTATCGGAGATGAGGCCCGTGATTCGTCGCGAAGAGAGTTCGCTAGAGCCGGGCCAGTGACGAAAATCGATGCGCAAGCAATGGCCGCGCAGATAAGGCAGGCCTTCCAGCGATCGAGCGGGGCACTTCCCATATCGCTTCGAAGTATGCGTCACGAATTGATGTTTGTCAACACTGCGAATAATTCGCATTATCGATTCGCCAGTGCGAGGTTGCATTCCTATTACGTCGGGCCACAGAGCAGAACCCACATGGACTAACCCAAGCGCCAATGCAAGGCTGCATTCCTGTCACGTCGGGCCTCCGACACCAGCATTCTCCGGTACCTTGAGTTTTACCGCGCCATCAAGAACTATCAGTAAGTGCGATTGCCGCTCTCATCCGCAACTCGATCAAGAACCATGAAGTAGCGACGGCGGATCGACGAAACCAACGCCACTACGAAAGTGAGATTCTGTTTGTGGCGAGATTTTGTCGCCACAGGCGTTTTGCGACTTATTATTGCTTTCTATGTCAATCATCGACAACGTCAAGAGGGCCGATCGTCGTTATTTGGGTGAGGAGAGCGAAGTACTTCGAGGCATGCTTGAGTTCCATCGGAGCACTTTTCTCTGGAAGTGCGAAGGACTAACCGAAGAGCAACTGAAATTAAGGTCGGTGGCGCCGTCGGAACTCTCCTTATTCGAACTCATCGTCCACCTAACCGGGGTCGAACGGTTTTGGCTTCAAGAGGTATTTCTAGGTGGCGGCCTCGAGGACCTACAAAGTACGCCGGCCAGCATCGCTATTGCTAATTTTCTAGCCGCCTGCGATGTATCCCGGGTCATTCTCGAAACGGGATCACTCGAAACCGTTGTGTACAGCGTGGTATTTGAACGGGACGTCAATCTTCGATTCATCTACATGCACATTATTGAAGAGTACGCGCGGCATAACGGACACGCGGACCTGCTACGCGAGTCAATAGACGGGGCTATTGGAGAATGAGTCCGACAGCCGGTTGACAGAACCGCCAGTCCCATTAGGTTGCACTTCTGTCACGTCGGGCCTCCGACACCAGCAAGTGTGCGTTCTTGGCGAGATTCACTTACTGGGTGTGTGCCTATTGACGGCTGTGTGCCGGGCAGACGCGTTGCCGGATCCACCGATGGGCGGAAAAGTCCTGCTGTTCGCCCGCTGAGAGGGGCCGGGTTGAGAGTGAATGACATCCGTGACGAGGTACCGTGGCACGCATGTCCTTGTCAACTCCCACGCTGGACACCGCTCGCCTGCGACTGCGTCCCTTCAACGACTCAGACGCGAGCGCCCTCTTCGCGCTGCACAGCAACGCCTACGTACTGCGCTACTGGGACTCGCCGCCCTGGAGCGAACGTCTCCGCGCCGAGCGGTTCATAACCGCTTGCCGACAGATCGCCGAGGCGGGCACCGGGACGCGGCTGGCCGTGGACCGTATCTCCGACGGGGCGTTCATTGGCTGGTGCAGCCTGACCCGGTGGAACCCGGACTACCGTAGCGCGTCGATGGGCTACTGCCTCGACGATGCAGCGTGGGGCCACGGCTACGCGACCGAGGCCGCGCGGGCCTTGCTGCAGTGGGCATTCGACACGCTGGAAATGAATCGAGTCCAGGCCGAGACCGATACGCGCAATGCGGCATCTGCCCGCGTCCTGGAGAAACTCGGATTCGTACGTGAAGGGACGTTGCGGGAAGACTGCGTCGTGAATGGCGAGGTCTCGGACTCGTGGGTGTACGGGCTGATCAGACGGGAGTGGCGGCCGTCGTTGGAGCCGGATCTCGGCCGCTGAGTCTTCGTTCGCGAGACTGCGCTTGTCACGACCGCTTTCGATTCGAATCTGGTCTTGTCTCCATCAGACCGTGAGCACAAGCCATCAGATCGACAATCTCCAATTCGAGGTTGCAGATCTGTCACGTCGGGCCTCCGACTCGAATATCTCCGACTCAAACACTCTCCAATTGGCCGCCGCCGCTCTTCAAGGAAATCAGGAGGTGAATCGTTGGACGGTCCAGGACCTTCCCCCATCGTGAGTCACGATCATCTCATAAGTATCGGACGGTGACTCGGCGATTCCGATTGCGTCAGTCGTATTTACGAAGTGCAAGTAGGTAACTGGGCCGTGAAAGACAACGTGCGCATGCTTCCCCGCATCCCGACTCATCACCAGTTCCAGGCCAGAGCCAAGATCGTACTGAAAGAAGAAGACATCGGGGATTGGCGACGCAAGCGCGGAGAAGTAGCCGCCTGCGCCGTGCAATTTGCGCACAGCGTGAAAGTTCGAGCCTGCGTTGTTCGACACGTAGAGCCACCACGAGCCCGGCGTTGCCCCTGGTGGGGCCGTCGGCGATGGTTGGGAGAACACGCCCCCTATTTCACAGACTGCGACGAGATGGCGGGCGTCACTCACCACAGGCACGACGTAGCTGTCACCCACGGACGTGCAAGGTGGCGACCACGCAGTCCACTGACCCTCTCGATTGAGACGCAAACTTTCCGTGATGCCACGATCGTTTCCCTCAACGAGCCAACCTGCGTGTCCGCTCACTGCGATGTTGCCACTGGTCTCACTGCCACCGACGGGGGGTTGCAAAGGCGGTGTCGTGACGACGTTCCAGTGATCATTGTGAACGGGTGACTCCACTAGTACTGCGGTGAACTTCGGTCCTTCTCCCAGCAGATAGGCCTCATAATTGGAAACCTCGAGGTCATAGATTGGACCCTGTGACGCGAGACCCGGAGGGTTCACTTTCGTCCATGTCGCCCCGCCATCGTGCGTCGACCAAAGAAGTACCAGCCATCGCGAGGTCGTAATTCCTCCGAAGTAGTCAAAGTTTGCAACTGTGCCATAGATCCATCCGTCGCGTGCGTTCGCGAAACGAACATTGAGGCCCGACGAGTTGAGGGCGGCAATTGAGTTGTGGTACTTCTGGTCGACCGGCGTCAGAAGCGCTCTCGGCAGCGTTTTCAGCGTCCAAGCAGTGCCGCCGTCGCGCGTGGAGCGAAGTTGCACGCAGGCTGGTCGGACGGAGCAGCGCACCGTACCGAGGACCCAGCCCCGGGTAGCCGTTGGGAACGAAGTCGAAATCGGCGTAAATCTTGCCGACGGACTTCCATTTAGATTCGACGAGGCCTGATTCGTGAGATTTTTTCTGACGCCACCGAACGCATACAGCAGCACTATCACCGCGATCACTACCAAGAAGAATGTGATCAATCGGAGACGCATAAGGCGAATCTAACGCTCCTCAAACCAAGGCATAGGGGTCTGATCAGATGGCTGAGGCGATCTCTAGTCACCGAGCCGCCAATGAAAGGTTGCAGACCTGTCACGTCGGGCCTCCGACACCACGGGGTATGCACGTATGTAGCCAGTTTGAAGTACGCACGTCCCGGTTCGTCTGCTCGCTGAGTAGTTGGGCCGGGATTTCTGCTTTGTGAAACATGAATGAATAGGTCGAGCCGGCCAATCGTGGTAACGAAGGGGCTTGTACGGACAGTATCCAGATAGATCACCTAAGGCAGGAGACGAGAATGTTCATGAATAGGATTTCGCACACTCGCGGACTTCTGACCCCTCTGGCGCTACTGATCTCCGCCGCCGCCTTGGCTCTCAACGTCACCACCGCGTCGGCCTTCGATGCGACCGGCGTCATCACCGGCAAAGTGCTGGAGTGCGGTCCCGGCCCGGTCGTTGTCGCCCCTGGCGCGCCGATCCCTACTGCTGTCCCTGAGAAGGTGGTGCTAATTCACCGTGGCCACACCTATGAGAGCCAGTCGATCGTGTTTCCCAAGAAGGGCCCGTGGGTCGGCTCCTTCTCATTCACGGTTCCTCCGGGCAAGTACGAAGTGATCTCTACATACACGGGCCCAGTCCGCTGGGTCACCGTCAAGGCCGGAGGCCGGTACGTTGTCAAGTTCGGCATCTTCGCGTGTGCGGACTAGAGGAAGTAACGAAACTCCGAGTTAGTAAACGCTCGACTTTCTATTAGAAGTTGCCGCTCGCGCCGCTAAGACCTCGGTCACCACTCGCCCTCCCGATATACATGCATACCCCACCACCTCAATCAAATTCTCTGACTCCACGCAATTCTCTCGGCCACAAGGCCGCGCAATATGTGGGGAAGCAGTTCAGATGTTCCTTCCGAGTAATTGCCGGTCTTTGTCCCCAGTCAGGTGAGACGACTGTGCAATCAGTCGGTTCCAGGTATCTCTGGTGTCCGTTCTCGATGAAGTGGCTAACGTGACAACTGAATAGTTGAGCACTGTGTTGTACGGAGCCATCTTGAACAAGTTGGGTGATGAAGAGCATTCAAACCGGGATGCGGAAGTGGGCCCTTCTCGAGAACCGTGAAACGCAGTTACGCAAAGACCACTTCCTTCTTCACGGAATAGATGAGGTTTTCAAAGGAGAGTCCGTATGACGTCTTTGGCCATTGTCATCTTGGTTGTCGTTGTGGTGATTGTCTTCTTAGCCGTTACCTTGCACGTGGTCCACCAGTACGAGAAGGCGGTGGTATTCCACTTCGGAAAGGTCGTTGGAGAGAAGGAACCAGGTCTTGTCTTCATCTTGCCGATCATCAACGTAATTCGCAAGGTTTCGTTTCGTATTGTGACGATGCCGATACAGTCCCAGGGGATTATTACGCGTGACAACGTGAGCGTTGACGTTTCGGCCGTTTCGTATTATCGCGTCGTCGACGCGACGAAGTCGGTCGTCGCCATCGAGAATGTCCAAGAGGCAATCAATCAAATCGCACAAACAACTCTCCGCAAAGTCGTCGGACAACACACTCTCGATGAGATGCTCGCCGAAACTGATCGGATAAACGTCGATATCAGAGAGATTCTTGATATCCAGACCGCTGACTGGGGTGTGCTCGTAACGCTGGTCGAACTGAAAGACATCCAATTGCCAGACACCATGAAACGAGCGATGGCGCGCCAAGCGGAAGCAGAAAGAGAGAAGCGCGCCAAGATCATCGCTGCCGAGGGAGAGTCGCTTGCGGCAACCGCGCTGGGGGAAGCATCGGACATCATGATGGAGCACCCGCTCGCTCTCCAGCTGCGCAACCTGCAGACTCTGATCGAGATAGGCGTCGACAAGAACACGACGGTAGTGTTCCCCGGACCGCTGATGAGCACGATTCAAGAGATGGGGGCCTTTCTGACACGAGAGACGAGTGCAATCGGCAAGTTGGCGAAACCTGTTGCCAGCGAGAGTCTTTTGAAGAATGTGAGTCCGGGCGACGTTGAGCCGTAACTCTGAACGACGCAGCGTCGTTGGGCACCATGCCTACCTGAATTATCTGAGTGGGACTCAATCGTTCGCTCTTGGTTGGGGGCTGTGGTTGAGTACTGGTGCGGCGCTTGTGGGCACGATTCTTGCCGCTATTTGGATCAGATCAATCACCCAAGTGAAAAGGGCTCTCTAGGAGAGTCATCCACTGGGTCAGCTGAGTGATTCATATCAACATGCTCCCCCAGGGCTGAAACCGCCAGTTGAAGATTGTGTATGTCGGCCCTTGGACACCAGTGGGTTCTTTACGTTTCCTGGGAGGAAACAGCTGTTACGCCTGACGAGCGTTAATTGAGGTTCGCCGTGGAGCTGGGTGAGCAGCATTCCGGCGACTGCGCTCATGGACGCTTCAGGAACGTCAAATAGAACGCCGCGAACACCAGGACAATTCCGACGTTTGCTATCAGCCGCTCCAAGAAGTGGTGCCTGAAGAACAAGACGTCCACGCCGACCACGACGGCTACCATCGCGAGTACGTAAAGCACGACCGCTGCCCTTATTCCCATCGATCCAACCTACTCAAACTGACCATATCGCCAGCCTCCAGTCGGAGATCGTGGACATCGGTCCCCCTTTGCTCACAAACTTAGAGTGCTCAACCTTCGGCTTCCATTTCGCTGATCCTGGAGTGCCAGTGCATGTCGTGCCAACCGTCTGAGTGTCGTAGCGCACTCTTCTTTGTGCCCTCCAGGACATATCCCGCCCTCGTAGCAACGTGACAAGACGCCGGGTTGTGAATGGAGTGTCCCAGTTCAAGACGGTGAAGGCCCAGGTCTTTGAATAGCCATTCACTGAGAGCGTTCGTCGCAAGTGAGGACGTTCCAACACCTCTCGCTTCGGGCGTAATCCAATACCAGATCTCCGCTTCTCCTCCGGCAAGATCAACCGTGCGCAAGCCAACCTGGCCAATAGCAATATTGTCTGAGGATTTTGCTATGGCCCAGGAGGCTCCGTGCTCGCTCTTCCACGCGTCGTTCCATTTCACAACCAGATGCTTCGCCTCGGCCACGTCAAAGGTGTTGAGATTCCAGCGTTGAATGTCTGGATCGGCGAAAGCGGCTGCGAGTGCCGGAGCATCCTCCTCAGTCCAGGGGCGCAACACAAACCGATCATCGACTCGAAGGACGGGCTGTGGGCGCCCACCCATCGAGCCCGGCGGAAGCACTGGGGCTACCAACTTTGTCATTCCTGCATTATTGTTCACCGTGCTCGAACGGCGCGGGACGAGAATCCTCGGGCACACGCCAGTGCCAGGTGGCAGAACTTAATGGGTCTGGACAAGACCGCTCTCGGCAGTGATGCTGTTTCCGAGCCGCTGATGCTGCTGATATGTCTGGGGAAGCCAAATTAGCGGGGCAGTTGGAATGTTTCACTACCGGGAGAAACTGCGTCAGAGCGATACCCACTTCACAACAACGAAGTCGCGCCAGGTCGGGTGCACTCAAACAGATTGAGTGTCGAGACGCGCGAGTCTCAAGAGGGTCGCATGGTGCCTTCGCGTAGGTAGCGCGCGTGCCACGAGAGCGCCTCCTCGATCAAGTGCGGGGTGTGCTTGCCGGGGGCCGTGGCGCTCGCGCGGTCGAAATAGTCCTGCAGCATCGGCCGATAGTCGGGGTGCGCGCAGTTGTCGATGATCTTCTGAGCGCGTCTGCGCGGCGCCAGTCCGCGCAGGTCCGCTACGCCCCATTCGGTGATGACGACGTGCACGTCGTGCTCGGTGTGGTCCACGTGGCTGACCATCGGCACGATTGAGGAGATCGCGCCATTCTTGGCGGTCGAAGGCGTGAGGAACATCGCAATGTAGGCGTTGCGCGCGAAGTCACCCGAGCCGCCGATGCCGTTCATGATGCTCGAGCCCATGACGTGGGTGGAATTGATGTTGCCGTAGATGTCGGCCTCGATGGCGCCGTTCATCGCCAAACACCCGAGTCGGCGTATCACCTCGGGGTGATTGCTGATCTCCTGGGGTCGAAGGATGATCCGGTCGTGGTACTCNNGCCGAGACGGTGCTCATCGTGCCCGAGTTCAGCAACGCCAGCATGCCGTCCTGGATGACCTCCGTGTACGCGGTCAGCGGACGGAACGGCCCACCGTCGAGTCCGCGAAGGACGGCGTTGGCGATGTTGCCGACGCCCGACTGCAGGGGCAGGAGCGACGCGGGCAGACGCCCTCCCCTCACCTCGTAGGCCAGGAACTCCAAGAGGTGTTCGGCAATTCGCTGCGAGGTATCGTCGACCGGTTTGAACGCCGTGTTGCGATCGGGTGAGTTCGTCTCGACGACGGCCACAATCTTCTCTGGTGGGCAATGCAGGTAGGGAACGCCGATGCGGTCAGACGCTTGGAGGATTTGGATGGGCTTGCGAAATGGCGGTAGTGCGGTGCCGTAATAGATGTCGTGCATCCCCTCGAGCGCGGCGGGCTGCCACGCGTTCACCTCGAGGATGACGCGGTCGGCCATGTCAATCCACGTCTTGTTGTTGCCGACCGAGGACGACGGAATCAATTCGCCGTCCGCGGTGATACCGGACACCTCTACGACCGCGACGTCGAGGTGTCCGAAGGCGCCCTCCCAGACCATCTGCGCGACGTGCGAGAGATGCATATCGAGGTAGTCGAGCAGTCCGGCATTGATCTTGGCGCGACTCACCGGGTCAGACTGGTACGGCATGCGCATGTCGATCGCGTCGACCGCCGCGAGCGCACCGTCAAGCTCGGGGGCCGTCGACGCCCCGGTCCAGACACTCACCGCGAAACGGTCACCTCGTGTGGCCGCGTCTTCGACTCGTCGCACGAGAGCCCCGGGTACCTTCTTGGGATAGCCCGCCCCCGTAAAGCCGCTCATCCCGACATTGTCGCCCGGTCGTATGAATTCGGCTGCCTCATCGGGCGACATGATCCGACCCGCGATTGACGCACTCTTGATTCGAGATTGGTCTGCGGTGGTCACTTCGAAAGCCTAACGGCGCTGGATTGCCCCACTTAGCGGACCAGTCGCGCCGTCCGTCGCATTGATTCCAGAGACACTCGACGTCATATCGGCGTAACTCCGTCTGACCCTAAATCGCGACATTCAACTCCTCAGCGGTTCCTGCGAGAGATCAGAAAATCAGTCGGTGTCTCCCCCAGAAACCTCGGAGACCTTCTGCTTGCCGGCCGAGACGAATGGCATCATGGCGCGAAGCTTTTGGCCAATGTCCTCAATCGGGTGCTTCTTTCCGGCGTCACGGAGTTCGCGGTAGCGGGGGCGTCCAATCTCGTTCTCCAAGATCCACTCGGCGGCGAAGGTTCCGTCTTGGATCTCCGTGAGGATCTGCTTCATCTCTTTCTTCACTGATTCGTTGATGACCCGCGGTCCCCGAGTCAGGTCGCCGTACTCAGCAGTGTCCGAAACGCTGAAGCGCATGCCGGTGATGCCCTCTTCGTACATCAAGTCGACGATCAGTTTCAGTTCGTGCAGGCACTCGAAGTAGGCGCTCTCCGGTTGATAGCCCGCCTCAACGAGCGTCTCGTAACCGGCGCGAACCAGCGCCGACACGCCGCCGCAGAGCACGGCCTGCTCGCCGAAAAGGTCGGTCTCGGTCTCTTCAGTGAACGTCGTCTCGAGCACCCCGGCGCGCGTGGCGCCGATACCGTGCGCGTACGCGAGCGCGATGTCGTGGGCGTGTCCGGTGGCGTCTTGTTGCACGGCCACGAGCGCGGGCACGCCGCCACCCTCCAAGTACGTGCGTCGCACCAGGTGTCCGGGCCCCTTCGGGGCAACCATCGCCACGTCGACGTCGGCCGGCGGCTTGATCAGATCGAAGCGGATGTTGAAGCCGTGCGCGAAGAGTAGGCATTTACCGGCCGTGAGATGGGGCGCGATCTCGGCGTCGTAGGTGCGCTTTTGTTCAGTATCGGGCACGAGCACCATGATGACGTCGGCCTCGGCGCAGGCGTCGGCAATGGACAGTACGCGAAGTCCCGAGGCTTCGGCCTTGGCGATTGACGAGGAGTCGGTTCGCAGTCCCACGCGAACGTCGTAGCCACCGTCGTGCAGATTCAGCGCGTGCGCGTGGCCCTGGGATCCGTAGCCGAGAATGGCGATCTTCTTTGACTTCAAGAGCTCGGGCTTGGCGTCGGCTTCGTAGTACATCGTGGTCATGGGGAGTCCTTCATTCTGCTAATTGTCGGTCTTCGGTCAGCCAAGTCTAGGGAGTGCCACGCGACCGGTTCGATGGAGCTCGACCTCGGCGAAGTCTTCGAGCGCCCGTTCGAGCTCGTCGCACGCGCCGGGCGTCCCCGCGAGCATCACGGTGACCGACGTCGGTCCGACGTCGACGATCGACGCGCCGGCCTTCGTGATCGTGTCGAGCATGGCCGAACGATGCTCGTCACCCAAGGGCAGCGTCGCCAGGAGCAGTTCGCGTTCCACGGCGTCGCGCGGCGCGAGGTCGTTAATCGCCACGACGTTGACCAATTTGTCCAGCTGTCCGACGATCTGTTCGAGGGGCGCAGATTCGGCGTCGACGACGATAGTGACGCGAGAGAACCTGGCGTGACTCTCGGCCGGGGCGACCGCCAACGAGTAGATGTTGAACCCGCGACGAGCGAACAACCCGGCGATTCGAGCCAGCACACCCGCCTTGTTCTCAACGAGCACGGAGAGGATGTGGTGACGCACCGGTGTGCGAGAAACCTCTCCTAAGTACGGTTCGGGGCTCATCGACGTTCACCTCGCTGCAACGGGTGCACGATGATGTCATCGTTGCTCGCGCCCGCGGCGACCATCGGGAAGACCTTCTCTTCGGCGTCGGTGCGAAAGTCGATGACGACCGGCACGTCGTTGATGGTGTTGGCCTCGTCGATCACCTCGTGCATCTCCTTGAGCGTGCGCGCACGAAGTCCGACACAGCCCATCGCCTCGGCCCACTTCACGTAGTCGGGAAGGTCGGCGCTGAGGTACACCTCGGAGTAGCGCTCTTCGTAGAACATCTCTTGCCACTGTCGAACCATTCCCAGGTAGGCATTGTTGAGGATCGCCACCTTGATCGGTATTCCCTCCGAGCGGGCCGTCGTCAACTCCTGGGCCGTCATTTGGAAGCAGCCGTCGCCGTCGATGCACCACACCGTACGTTCCGGTCGACCGACCTTCGCGCCGATCGCGGCGGGCACTCCGAATCCCATCGTCCCCGCTCCCCCTGAGTTGATCCACGTGCCGGGCTCTTCGAATTTCCAGTGCTGGGATGCCCACATCTGGTGTTGTCCGACGCCGGATGCGACGATGGTGCCCGGTGCAGCCTTGGCGGCGATTGCCTCGATGACGTGCTGCGGTCGGAGCGGTCCGTCGGCCGTTGGTTCGTCGTAGACCAGCGGGTACTGGTCGCGCCAGTCGTTGATGGCCTTCCACCACACGTCGAGGTTGCGCGGCGTTGCCTGGGCGGCGTCGAATGCCACCAGCGCCGCGGCCACATTGCTCTGAATCGCGACGTCGGCGTGACGAACCTTGTTGAACTCGGCCTTATCGATGTCCACGTGGATGACCTTCGCCCCAGCGGCGAAGGCGGGGATCTTGCCCGTCACCCGGTCATCAAATCGCGCGCCGAGTGAGATCAGCAGGTCACTCTTTTGAATCGCGGTGACCGCGGTGTACATGCCGTGCATGCCGGGCATGCCGAGGTGTTGTTCGTGCGAGTCCGGGAACGCCCCGCGGGCCATCAACGTCGTCACGACCGGCATGCCCGTGCGCTCGGCGAAGGCCAGCAGTTCTTGTGATGCGCGCGATTTCAACGTGCCGCCGCCGACGTAGAGCACCGGTCGCTCCGATTCGGCGATGAGCGCCACCGCGCGCTCAACGGCCTCTTGGTCGAGCGGGATCTCGGGACGATAGCCCGGCAAGTCGTACTCCTCGATGCTCGCCGGGTACCACCAGTCCATCATCGACTGGGTCACGTCCTTGGGTACGTCGATCAAGACCGGTCCCGGTCGACCCGTCGTCGCCAAATGGAAGGCCGCCGCGACGGCGCGCGGGATCTCCTGAGCCGATTGGACGAGGAAGTTGTGCTTGGTGATCCCCATGGTGATGCCGGTGATGTCGCACTCCTGGAAGGCGTCGGTACCGATGGAGGCGGTCGCGACCTGGCCGGTGATCACGACGAGCGGTGTCGAGTCCATGTGGGCGTTGCCGATCGGCGTGACGATGTTCGTCGCACCGGGGCCACTCGTGACCATGGCGACGCCCGGTCGCCCGGTCGCCAGGGCGTAGCCCTCGGCCATGTGACCGGCGCCCTGTTCGTGACGTACGAGGATGTGGCGAATTGAGGAGTCGAGGAGCGGGTCGTACACGGGGAGAATGGCGCCACCGGGCAGTCCGAATATCGTGTCGACGCCCTCTTGTTCGAGGCTCCTGATTAGTGCCTGGGCTCCTGTGAGTTGCACAATGTTCCTTTGTTCTTAGATAAGCAAAAAGGCCTCCCATGTTTGGGAGGCCTCCGGAGTACGTGTGAGCGTGACTACCGGCGCCGCGCGCCTACTACCACCATGAGAATGTCGTTACGGGTCGTCACGCCTTTATCTAAGCACATCCGACACGACAGCACAAGATGATTTCCTCATGGTAACGGCTTCCCTTTCCGCCACCAACGCCATTCTTATCGCCGGCGACCATGAACATCTCGCGCATCCCGGGGCCGAACTCGGGGGCCTCGTAGTGGTTGATAGTCAGTGACGAGCTAGGAATGCGCGTACACGCTGACCGTCTCACCGGTCGCGAGCAGTTCGACCCACGTCTGACCGGGACGCAGCACAATGACCTTGCCCGACGCTGAGCGATAGGCCGTCTTCAGTCGGATATTGCGTCGAAACCACTTCCCCTTCTGAAGTCGACCGTCGGAGAAGATCTCGACCGGGCCCGAGCCGACCATCTGGGCGTAGGAGCCTTCGACGCCGACGCCGCCGTAGTACTTCACGCTCATCACGATCACGTTGGTCGGTGCCACTCGCACGCCGGTCGCCGTGACGTCGGGTGCGCCGAAGATCGAGCGCAGCCAGTCGTGGGTCTGCGTGTCCCACTGATACGACGTCGCGAAGCCCGATCCGAAGTTCACCGTGAACGAACCGGCCGGCGCGCCGACCGGGGGCGCTTTGCGGGGCAGGTAGCTGAAGAGCGCCGGCGGCGTATGGACTTTGCCACCCTCTTTCATGAGCAGGACTGCGTTGGCGAACAGGTTGTGCGGCGGCGGGCGCGTGGGGTCGCGGAACATCGCCGCACCGGCGTTCGATTGATCAATCAGCGCGACCGGCGCTGTCTCGATGCTGGTGATGGCGTACTGGGCACCGCCGGAAAACGCGAATATGCCGCCGATAGGAAAGACGATCTCACGGTCCGTGCGGCGAACCGATCGCACCGGTCCGACCTTGGTCGGCAAGTTCGAATTGAAGATGGCGGCCAGTCGAGTGATCCCACCCTCGACGATCTCTTCGTACACCACGTCGGCTTCGTTGACGCCATACTGCGGATGAGCCTGAGGGGTGTTGTCCATCTTGATGGTGAGCGCCGAACGGCGTTTGGTGACGGCGGTCGGGTCCGGTAGGCCCGTCAACGCCGCGACGCGTCGATGCACCACAGTCGTCGTCGTGGTCGTGGTCGTGGTCGTCGTCGTCGACGACGTGGACGTCGTGGTCGTCGTATCAGCGCCGCTGACGCTCGTCGCGATTGCGCTCACGCTCAGCACTGCCGCGAGGACGAGGGGACTACGACGCATGGCAAAAACCTACTTCTTCGAGCAACCGACTTGAGGTCAGCGAAGGTCCCCTAGCGACGCGCTTGGAGTGCGGCGATCACTTCTTTGCCGTTCGCCTGGCCCTTGGTGAGTTTCATCACCTGGCCAATGAAGAACTGCGCCAACTTCTCGTTACCGTCGCGGTAGCGCGACCACTCGTCCGGGTTCTCTTCAATTAATTTGGCCACGACCTCACCCAATGCACCGGAAGCGAGTCGCTCGAATCCCTTGCTCTGCGCAATCGACACGGGCTCTCCCCCGTTCGCGAGAATCTCTACCAGTACCGTCTTGGCCTGGGTCGCGGACAGGTCGCCACTCTGTTCCATGCGCAGCGTCGCGACGTACGATTCGACGCTCAAGTTATCCACGTGAACGAGGTCGCTGGCGATCTCGTTGGCGGCGCGCGCGAAGGCGAGATCTGCGTCGACCTCGGCATCGAGGGCGGCGATCACGTAGGGGTCGAGACCGAGGTCGATCACCACCTCGAGCGCGTCACGGAGTGCCGGCGCGCGATCGCCGAGGCGTTGGGTCAGAACGGCGCGACGCTCGGCGGGCATCGGTTGGAGACCATCGCGAACCCGGTCCTGCCACGCCTGATCGGGGACGAGATCGACAAGATCGGGCTCTCGGAAGTAGCGGTAGTCGTCGGCTTCTTCTTTGACGCGCATCGTCGAGGTCGAGCCGAGGTTCTCGTCCCAGTGCCGAGTCTCTTGACGGACGGTGCCGCCCCCTTCGAGTAACTCGACTTGTCGCGCGGCTTCGAAGTCAATGGCGCGCACGAGACTGCGCAGCGAATTCAGGTTCTTGATCTCGCAGCGGGTGCCGAGCGGTTCTCCCGAACGGCGCACCGAGACGTTGGCGTCGATGCGCACCGAACCCTCTTCCATTCGTCCGTCCGAGGCGCCGGTCGCAATCAAGATGCCGCGAAGCTCGGCGGCGTAGGTCCGGGCCTGGGCCGAACTTCGAATGTCCGGTCCCGAGACGATCTCGACCAAGGGCACGCCGGATCGGTTGTAGTCGACGAGTGAGCGGTCGGCCCCGTGGATGCGACCACCGCCCCCCAGGTGCGTCGATTTGCCGGTGTCCTCTTCGAGGTGGGCGCGCTCGATTGCAACCCGTGAACCGTCCGGCAAGTCGAGGTAGCCGCCGACGTTGATCGGCAGGTCGTACTGACTGATCTGGAAGTCCTTGGGCATATCGGGATAGAAATAGTTCTTGCGGTGAAACGTGGACGGCGAGATCGTGCTCTGGAGAGCGGTCCCGATCGCCATCGCCAATTCGACGGCGCGCACGTTCAGCACGGGCAACGAGCCGGGAAGCCCCAGGCAGACCGGGCAGACGAGGGTGTTCGGCGCGGCGCCGAAGGCGTTGGCACAACCACAAAACATCTTGGTGTAGGTCTTGAGTTCCGTGTGGACCTCGAGCCCCACCACCATCTCCCAGCCGTCGCGCAAGGTCATGGTCGACCGTCGGCGATCTCGAGGACGCGCGCCCCCGCGAACAGCTGCGCTTCGCTGCGGCCCGGACCGAGCAGTTGCACGCCGATCGGGAGTCCCGCCTCGCCGGTGCCGAAGGGAATCGAGATCGCCGGCTCACCGGAGAGGTTGCTCGGAATGGTGAAGACGTCCGACAGATACATCGCCATCGGGTCGGCGGTCTTCGATCCGAATTCGAAGGCGACCGACGGCGTCGTCGCACCGAGCAGCAAGTCGGCCTCGTGGTAGGCGCGGCGAAAAGCGTCGATCGTGAGTGTGCGGACCTTCAACGCCTGTCCGTAGTAGGCGTCGTAGTAGCCGGCCGAGAGCGCGTACGTGCCGAGCATGATGCGGCGCTTCACTTCCTCACCGAAGCCGGCGGTGCGCGTCGCTTCCATCATCGCGGTGACGTCGTCGGCGTTCACGCGTAACCCGTAACGCACACCGTCGAAACGCGCGAGGTTGCTCGAGGCCTCGGCCGGAGCGATCAAGTAGTACGCGCTCAGTCCCAAACGGAATTCGGGCACCGAGAGCTCGACGATCGTGGCGCCGGCCTCCTTGAGCACTTCGACCGCGCGCTCGACTGCGGCCACGACATCTTCGTCCGCGCCGTCAATGAGGTCGCGAACCACGCCGACGCGCTTGCCCGCGACGCCGTCTTCGACGTGGGCGACCAACGACGGCGACGGCTCGGGGAGCGACGTCGAATCGAGTGGGTCGTGTCCCGCGATCACCTCGAGCGCCATCGCGGCGTCGGTGACGGTCTTGGTGAGCGGACCGATCTGGTCCAACGAGCTGGCGAAGGCGATGAGACCGTAACGAGAGACGAGCCCGTAGGTCGGCTTGACACCGATCAGTCCGCAGAGCGCGGCCGGTTGACGAATCGAGCCGCCGGTGTCACTGCCGAGGGCGAGCGGCGTCATGTCGGCCGCCACCGCGGCGGCCGAGCCGCCGGACGATCCACCGGGAACTCGGGTCGTGTCGAGGGGATTCTTCGTGGGACCGAAGGCCGAGTTCTCGGTCGACGAGCCCATGGCGAACTCGTCGAGGTTGGTCTTGCCAACGGGCACGGCGCCAGCGAGCAACAGTCGATCGACGACCGTGGCGCTGTAGGGCGGGCGCCACCCCTCGAGGATCTTGGACGAACAGGTCGTGGGGATGTTCGTCTGACACAGGTTGTCCTTCAGGGCGACGGGCACCCCGGCGAGGGCTCCGACGTTCTCGCCGCGTGCGACGCGCTCGTCGAGCGCGCTCGCCGCGGCCCGCGCGCCCTCTTCATCGACGTAGAGAAAGACATTGAGCTCGTCGTTACGAGCCCGGATGCGCGCGAGCGACTCTTCGAGGACCGAGAGCGCGCTCGCGTCACCGTTTTGGACGTCGAGCGCCGTTTGACGAACGCTCTTCACGGCGCTTCGCCCAAGATGCGCGGCACGGCGAAACGCCCGTCTTCGGCATCGGGCGCCATGGCGATCACGACGTCGTGATCGAGACAGGCCCGCCGTTCGTCGTCGCGAACGACGTTGATCAGACCGAACGGATGCGCCGTGGGAATCACACCTTCGAGATCGAGCGCGTTCATATCACCGGCGTGGTCGAGGACCTGGCCCAGTTGCGCGGTGAACTTATCGAGTTCCGCGTCGCTCATCGTCAAGCGCGCCAACTTAGCGACGTGAGCGACGTCCTCACGACGAAGGCTCGCCATTACACCAAGACCTTCGCGAGGAACTCCGCGGTCGAACGCTCGACGAGTTCTTGGTCATTATCCAGCGTCGCGACGTGATACGACTCTTCAAGCCAGATTCGCTCAACGGGACCTGAGGAATTCTCGACGATTTCGTCACCGTTGTCAGGGGCCACGGTGTGGTCTTCGCGACTGGAGAGCAACAGGCTCGGCGCAGTGATCGATGACAGGTTGGCGTCGACGACCTCGACGCCCTCGATCACGCTCTGTAACGCGCGAAGCGGCCAGCCCTCATACTTCGCTTCGGTCGTGCCCTCTTTCTTGATGTCCGAACCTCGGTCGGTCGCGAGCACCTCGAGACCGGAATCGATCAAGTCCTGAAGTCCCTGCTCCATTTCGGCCCCGGGACCCTTGAACATCGGATTGATGAAGACGCACCCCGCAACCGACGGCCGCTGTTCGGCGATCAACGCCGTGAGTCCGCCACCGACCGAGAGACCGACGACGGCGACCTTGTCACATCGTTCTGCCAAGTCGTCATAGGCCCCCAGCGCGACCTCGACGAAGTCGGGCCAGCGCCACGGCACCAGGTCCTCGAGTGACGTGCCGTGGCCGGGAAGTCGAGGTAATTCCACGCTGTAGCCAGCCTTCGCGCAGCGTTCGGCCAGGGGGCGCATGGAATACGGATTCCCGGTGAATCCGTGCAAAACGAGAACTCCCATCGAGCTTCCGGGGGAGGAAAAAGGTTCACAGCCGGGCATAATCTCGTCGGTCATAGGTCCAAAGCCTACCGGTCAGAAACGAGCGCCTTCTTCGTGCGCTCACGCGGAATCGATCGCATGAAGAGCGAGGCGAACAGTCCGAGCGCGCCGACACACGCGCCGACGAGGAACGGCAAATGGAAGGTATCCAGTAACGCCGGACCGGGCTTGGCGTGCATCAGTCCGCGACGACGGACCAACGCCTGCTGCACGGTCTCGAGCACCTGGATACCGGCCACTTCGCCAACCTGCATCGCGAGCATCTGGGCGGCCGACATGACGCCGAACTCATTCGCCTTCACTTCATTGGCCATCACCGAGCTCGACGAGGGCAATGCGACGCCCATCCCCAGTCCCGACAGAGCAAGCGCGATCGCGACGATCCACGCGCCCGAACTGGGTTGCAACAGTGCGAAGAGCGCGAGCGACGCCGTGAGGAACGTCGCGCCGGCGATAGCGCTCACGCGTTCACCGATACGAACGGCCACGTAGCCGGCGATGGGCGAACAGAGGGAGAACGTTATCGGTCGAGCGATCGCCAGCACGCCGACGTGCGGGATCGAGTAGCCGTAGCCCTGTTCCATGAGGAGGGGAAAGAGGAAGAACGCACCGAAATAGGCGAAGTTCGCCGCACCGCGAAGGACCATCGGCATGACGAAGTTTCTTCGATGGAAATACTCAGCCGGAATGAGCGGATGCTCCGCCGTTCGAATTCGATGGACGAACGCGCCCGTCATCAACACCGAGAGAACGAACGTGCCGACGCACCACACACTGGTCCACCCGACGCTCGGACCGATTGAGAGTCCGAGCATGACGGCCATCACGGCAATCGAGAGCGACCAACTGCCAATCCAGTCCATCTCCTTGAACTCGCGTCGCGCCCGCGCCTTCTCCTCGGCCTCTTCGTGGTCGAGTCCTCGGCGCTTCGGCAGCACGATCGACACGACGCACAAGGCGGCAACGATGAGGACCAACTGGAACCAGAAGAGGGCGCGCCATCCGAAGGCCGCGATGATCGGCGCGCCGAGCGACACGCCAATGACCGGTCCCCCGGCACCCACGAGACTCCACCAGCCCATGGCTTTCACGCGTTCCTCGCGTCCGAAGACCGAGTTGATCAAGGCCCCCGATGCGGTGCCCGTCGCGGCGCCCTGCACGCCGTCCAGCGTTCGCGCGAACAACAACATGTCCACGTTGTGCGCGAGCGCGGTCAAGAGCGCCGAAACGATTGCCCCCAAGAGCCCGTAGAGGTAGAGACGTCGGTGCCCGTAGATGTCACCGGTCTTACCGAGAATCGGTGCCGCCAGTCCGTAGGCGAGGAGCGGCCCGACCATCGTCCACGTCAGCACGGTGACGCTGGTGTGGAACTGCGCCGCCACCGTGGGCAACGCGACGACAAATACGGTGAAGGTGAAATTCAGGCGAACAGTCCGGCCAACAGGGACCACAACACCCACCACTGGTAGCGCGACGAGCCTTCGGCGCGGGCCTGCGCGCGGTGGCGTAAGAGTGCGAACCAGTTGAGGTCGCTGCCGGCTTCGGTGCCGAGCGCACCGAAGGCCTCCGCACCTGGATCGGTGCGCGCGTTCAGCAGACCGTCGGCGTCCGCGCGGTCGACGTGCGCCCCGCGGCGCTCCTCGCTCACTGCAAGAGCGTGGGCAGCTGCTCGGCCAGTTCGGCCACCGACCAGCGATCGTTCTTCTCGAGCGTCGCGGTCATCGTCCAGTTCTGAAACTTTCGCACGGTACCGCCCTGGACGAAGAAGACCTGACCGGTGATGTCGCAGTCCTCCATCGCCAGACTCGCGACCAACGGCGAGACGTTGGCGGGGTCCCAGGTGTCAAAGACCGACGCGTCCGTGGGCGCGACGACGTGATCCGAGAGACCGGGCGTCGACTCGGTCATTCGCGTTCGCGCGGCGGGGGCAATCGCGTTGGCGCGCACGCCGTAGCGACCGAGCTCTTCGGCGATGATGACGGTGAACGCGGCGATGCCGGCCTTCGCGGCGCCGTAGTTCGATTGACCGATGTTGCCGAGCAGGCCCGAGGTCGAGGACGTGTTGATGATGGCGGCCTTCACGGGATTGCCGGCCTTGGCCTCCTCGCGCCAGTAGTGGGCGGCGTGACGCGTTGGCACGAAGTGGCCCTTCAGGTGGACGTTGATGACCGAATCCCAGTCCTCTTCACTGAGGTTCACCAGCACGCGGTCGCGCAGGATGCCGGCGTTGTTCACTAGCACGTGCAGGGCGCCGTAGGTCTCGAGGGCACACTGGATTAGACGCTGACCGCCCTCCCACTCCGCGACGTTGTCGTGATTCGCGACGGCCTCACCACCCATGGCCTTGATCTCGGCGACAACCTCTTCGGCCGGCGACGCGGCGTGACTCGAGCCGTCGAGTGCGCCCCCGAGGTCGTTGACCACGACCTTTGCGCCTTCGTGGGCGAAGAGCAACGCGTGCTCTCGCCCGATACCGCGACCAGCTCCGGTGATGATTGCTACGCGACCGTCCAGCGCACCCATGGTGACCCCTTTAAAGAATGTGGTGACCCGATTGTAATGAGGTGGGCGGGGTCTACCGGGTCTGGCCCCGGCGCCAGAAGTACGGCGGCCGGGCGTGCGCGTGATAGTGGTCGGGGATGTTACGCATGTGGTCGTCGTAGGACCAGTTCCCGTCGCCGAATTCTTTGTCGGCGACGGCGCTCAACGCGGTGCGCAGACGGACTTTTACGTCTTCGGGCGGTACGTCGTCATGCGTGGTCCACACGACCATGGGCACGAGGCAGATCTCGCAATCGGCGATCCAGCAGTCGTCGTCCTCGAAATACCGGGTGGTGATGACCGCCGCTTCGCACAGGTCACACCCGGCGCTCATTTGGTGACGGTCAAAATTACATGGGAAAGCTTCTTCACCATCGTGCCGGCGGCGGGGTTCTCCGAGACGACCTTCGTCCAGGTGGGAGTCGTCGGCGAGGCGCCGGGACCGGTCGTCGAGTAATAGAGATCAGCCGCCGTCATCGCGGCGAGCGTTTGCGCCTCGTTCATTCCGACGACGTTCGGCACCGCGACCAAGCTCTGGACCGCGACCGTCGTGGTCGTCGTACCCGACGTCGCCACGGTGGTCGTGGTCGTCGACGTCGCGGGGCCGGAACTTCGTTCCAGAATCACGGTCGAATGTACGGCCGCAGTCGTGATCGATTTACCAGCGGTGTTGACGATTCGCGCGATCCGATCGATCGGAACGGTCGCGCTCGAGATCAACCGATTCGCCGGGCAGCGCACGGCGAGGTGCAGGTGCACGAGCTTCGGTCCGGCCACGGCGCACGTCTCGCCGATGAGCGAGGCGGGGATTCGCACCGTCTGGACGCCGTCGGAGACGGTCACCGTGATCGCTTGGCCGCTCGTGGCTTCGGTGTTGTACGCCGGTGACTGAGAGATGATTGTGCCACCCTTGGCGCTCGTAGAGAACGCGTGCTTGATGTGGAGGACGAACCCGTCCGTTTTCACGGTCGATCGAAGGCTCACGATTCCCGCGTTGCTGGTGAAGCTGGCGTTCTGGTACTCGCCCAGATTCACGCCGACGAAGTTCGGCACCGAGTTGTCCTGGCTGAACAGCCCGACCTTCCAGGCGATTCCGCCACCGATCGCCACGACGAGCAGGACCACTGCGGCCACGAGAAACACCAGTCGACGAGACGGCGCAAGCCGCGCGTAGTCCTGGTCGTCGAAGTCGCCGCGGACGCTTCGACTTCGACCGACGGGCGAGCTCGTCGTGACCCACTCATCGGCCGGACGGGCGTGACGCGGCGCACCGGTGCGACCAATCGACGAGACAGCTGCGGTCGCGCCGGTGATCTGATCGGGCGACGGGGGCCGAAAGCCAACCGAGTTTCTTGGCTCCGACGGCCGGTATTGGCTGAGCAGCGGCACTTCTCCCCCGACGGGAGGTATCACGAGCGGGGCGAAGTCGCTCACGACCGCGCCGAGTCGACTCGCGAACTGTTCGGCGTCCAGACGTTGCCGCGGATCCGAGACCGCCGCTTGCGCGAGGATCATGTCAAGCGTGCCGAGTTCCGGTCGCATGGGCAGCGTCGCGTTGATGCGCGCACGCAACACGGCCTCCGGCGTCACGCCGTCGAAAGGCGTTATGCCGGTCACCGCCTCATAAAGGATGAGGGCCAAGGCGTAGACGTCGCTGCGAGGATTGGCCGGGTCGCCGATCGCCTGCTCGGGACTGAGGAAGCGCACGTCGTCGAGCGTCACGCGTTCGCGGTACTCGGTGCCGATTCCGGCCAACGCGATGTCACTCACACGGATGCGACCTTCTTCGTCGAGCAATAACTTCGACGGGGAGAGCACGCCGTGCACCATGCCGTTCTCGTGCACGTAGGCCAACGCACTGCCCACGTCGCGACCGAGTCGAGCACCGTCATCGACGCTCAGCCTGCGTCCGCTCGAGAGCACGTCCTCGAGCGATCCTCCACTGAGGTACTCACAGATCATGAAGATCGAACCGGACTCTTGACCGCCGTCAAAGACGCGCGCGAGGTGCGAGTGGCTCAGGGTGGCGGCCTTGATGATTCGCTCGCGAAAGGCGCGACGGACGTCCTCGTGGCCGGCCAGTCGAGGTAACAACACCTTTACCACGACCGAACGCTGGAGCGACTGGTCGTCGGCCAGGTAGACCTCGGCCGTGTCGCCAATACCCAAGAGCTCCTGGATCCGGTAGCGGTTGACCAAAAGGTGTCCGTTGGCGAAGGTGGGTGGTGGCATAGTCCCTCATAACCATACCGATTTGGACTCAGGCGAGCACGCTGCGCCACGAACCGGTCGCGAGAAGGATTTCGAACTCACTCGCCTGAACCATAGGAATCGCCAGATCACGAGCCTTCGAGACCTTCGATGCGCCGGGTGCTTCGCCGACCACCACGCAGTACGTCTTCTTCGACACCGATCCCGGCGACGTCCCACCGCGCGCGACGATCGCCTCTTCGGCGCCGTCGCGCGTATAACCCTCGACTGAACCGGTCACGACAACAGCGCGCTCTGCCAACGTCTGAGCGAGCGAGGAGACCACCTGCGGCTCGACCATCGAGAGGCCGTCGGCCTCGAATCGACGGGCGCGGTCGCGATTCTCGTCCTCCGAGAGGTACGCCACCACCGACGCCGCGATGACCGGGCCGACGCCGTCGACGCCGGCGAGCTCTTCGAGTGACGCCGCCTCGAGCGCCTGATAGCGGTGAAAGGCGCCCGCCAACTCGCGCGCGGCGACTGGGCCGACGTGGCGGATGCCCAACGCGACGAGGAGTCGACTCAACGGCATTGACTTCGCACTTTGAATCTCTCGAACCAGCGACCTCGCCGAGAGATCGCCCAGGCCTTCGAGCACGGCGAGGTCCGCCACTTGCAGCGAGAACAGATCGGCGACGTCACTGATCAGTCCGACGCTCAAGAGTTGCGCGACACGCTGTTCACCAAGACCCTCGATGTCGAGGGCGCCCCTCGAGGCGAAGTGCACGATCTGTTGCAGCTGTTGTGCGGGACAGGCCGGATTCACACAGTAGGTGCCACTCTCTTCACCGACGCGCTCGAGCACGCTCCCACAGTCCGGACAGGTGGTCGGGAACTTCCACGGGGGCTTTCGACGACGACCCGGTTCGCTCACCGCGCTCACGACTTCTGGAATCACGTCGCCGGCCTTGCGAACGATCACGAGGTCTCCGGGACGAACGTCCTTCGCCCTCACTTGGTCTTGATTGTGCAGCGTGGCCATCGCGACGGTCGAACCCGCGACCACGACCGGCTCGAGCACGGCGAAAGGCGTCACTCGGCCCGTACGACCGACCGAGACCTCGATGTTGAGCAACCTCGTCGTGCGCTCCTCGGGCGGAAGCTTCCTCGCGATGGCCCACCTCGGCGCGCGACTCGTGAATCCCAATCGCAGCCGTTGCGCCAGGTCATCGACCTTCACGACGATGCCGTCGATCTGGTAGCGCAACTCGTGTCGATGCTCTTCGAACCAGTCGCTTCGAGCGATCATCTTCGTCGCGCCAATTTCGGTCGTCGTCTCTGACGCGGTGAGGAATCCCCAGTCGCCAAGTTGTTGCAGGGTCTCGACGTAGCGAGTGAACGGTGACGATCCGCCGAGCTCGACCAACTGATACGTGAGGAACGACAAGGGACGACTCGCGGTGACCGAGGGGTCCTTTTGACGCAGGCTGCCCGCGGCGGCGTTGCGGGGGTTCGCGAACTCCTTTTGGCCCGCCTCGCGCTGGCGCTGATTCATCTCCACGAAGTCCGACTTCGCGAGAAAGACCTCGCCGCGCACTTCGACGCGTGAACGGACCTTGCCGGAGAGCGTGTGGGGCACATTGGCGATCCGTCGAACGTTCTCGGTCACGTCCTCGCCGACGCGACCGTCGCCGCGCGTCGCGGCCCGTGCGAGCCTGCCGTCGACGTATTCAATCGACAGAGCCAAGCCGTCGATCTTCGGTTCGACGGCGAAGACGACGTCCTCGGATGAGACGTCCAGGGTCTTGGCGGCGCGTTCGCTCCACGCACGCAACTCGGCGACGTCGAAGACGTTGTCGAGGCTCAACATCGGCTCGGCGTGCGTCACTGGTGTGAAGAGCGTCGACGCCGGTGCACCGACCTTGTGCGACACGGAGTCCTCGACGTTTAGTTCGGGATGTTCGGCCTCAATCGCGCGCAACTCGCGAACCAGCGCGTCGTAGTCGGCGTCGGGGATCGTCGGTGCGTCGTGCACGTGGTACGCCTCGTTGTGCGCGGCGATTTCGACGCGCAGTCGCGCGGCGCGCTCAGCCGGCTTCACGACACTGCGACGATCGCGGCACCTTCAACGATCGTGGGATCACTCACGCGATAGAAAACCACCGACTGGCCAGCAGCGACCGGTCGCGCCGGCACGTCCAGTTCGAGGCGCCAGTGTCCACCGTGACGAAGCGTCGCGCCCTGCGCGGCGCCGTGCGCGCTCCACTGGGCGAGCACCGCCGAACCGTCGACGAGCTCGTCGTGAGAGAAGGTCAGCGACGACGCGTCGAGTGCGATCTCATTGACGAGGATGTCCTCGAGACGACCGACTTCCACGCGTCCGGCACTGAGATCGACCTTGGAGACGAAACGGCGCTCGCCGTCTCGCGCGGGCAGTACGCCACGGCGCTGACCGACGGTCATCAACTCCGCGTTCTGCGTCGTGCCGATCTCCTCACCGCTCACGCGGTCGACGATTACAGCCGGCGTCAAGTCGATGCGCTGGCGCAAGAAGACCTCGCGACCCTTCGAGGCCTCAATGAAGCAGACGTCCTGGCTATCGGGCTTGTCCCAGGTTCGAAGACCAAGTCGCTCGGCGTGGCTGCGGACTTCGCTCTTTTTCATCGCGCCGATTGGCAACAGAAGCGTGGCCAGCTGGTCCTCGCCCAGGTATCCGAGCACGTAACTCTGGTCCTTCTGGTCGTCGGCGCCGCGTACGAGGAAGTGCACTCCGTCGCGCGCCATTACCTGGGCGTGGTGACCGGTCGCGACGGCGTCGAAGCCAAGTCGACGGGCCCGATCGAACAAGAGGTCGAACTTGATGTGGCGATTGCACTCGATGCAGGGATTGGGAGACTGACCGGCGGCGTACGCCTCGACGAAGGGCGCGACGACGTGACGCTCGAACTCCTCGGTGTAGTTGAAGACGTGGTGGTCGATCCCGAGCATCTGCGCGACACGGCGTGCGTCGTCAACGTCCGCCACCGAGCAACAGCCCGAATCCGAGACGCCGCCCCAGAGCTTCAGTGTGGCGCCCACGACCTCGTGACCCTGCTGGATCAAGAGACCGGCGGCGACCGACGAATCGACCCCGCCACTCATAGCGACTAGGACTTTCACCGTCCCAGTCTGCCAGTCGCCAGGACCTCTATGCCTCGGCGCGCAACCGGTAGACGACGGCCGAAAGAATTGCGATGACGGCGTCGACCTCTTCTTCGGTCGTCTCGGCCCCCATCGAAAGGCGCAGTGACCCACGCGCGCGCTCGTGCGACACGCCCATCGCGGCCAACACGTGACTGGGGCTGGCCGCGCCGCTCGAACAGCTCGCGGCGGCCGACGCGCACACGCCCTCTTGGTCCAACAAAAAGAGAAGTTCGTCGCTCGCGAGGTCTTCGAACGTCACGTGCACGCTACCGGGCACGCGCAAAGCGCCGAGACCCGTGACCCGACATCCGGGAATCAAGCTCACCGCCGCGACGAGCTTCTCCTGGAAGTCGAGCACCCGGTCGTTCACCTCGGCGAGTTCTTTCATCGTGAGTCGTGCCGCGGTGGCGAGTCCCACGGCCGCGGCGACGTCGACGGTGCCGCCGCGACGACCGCGCTCCTGTCCCCCGCCGGGAATAACGGCGTCGAGTGCAATGTCGCTGCGTAGGACCAGCGCGCCCGAGTTGACCGGTCCACCGATCTTGTGCGCGCAGATTGAGACCATGTCGGTCGAGGCGGTCAGGCTGGCGAGGTTCACCCACGACGCCGCGGCGATGGCGTCCGTGTGCGTGAGCAGGCCCCCGGGAATGATCAATTTCGATAGGGCACTTACCCCGTCGAGCGGCTGACGAACCCCGGTTTCGTTGTTGGCCGCCATGACGCTCACGATCGCGGTGTCGTCACTCAGCTTCGACGTGAGCGAGTCGAGGTCAACGACGCCGTCACCGTCGACGTCGACGTAGCTCACGCGCACGTCGTCGTAGTCACGCGCCATCTTTTCGGCGGCGTCGGTAACCGCGTGGTGCTCAATACGGCTAATCAC
Organism: Acidimicrobiaceae bacterium; assembly: GCA_003133685.1. Classification (GTDB taxonomy): domain Bacteria; phylum Actinomycetota; class Acidimicrobiia; order Acidimicrobiales; family RAAP-2; genus RAAP-2. The sequence goes on along the minus strand of PKYQ01000009.1, from coordinate 110,881 downwards.
AATCTCGGAGGTCTCGTGCTGGCGGCGATGGCGACTCGTGACGCCGACGATGGCGAGGTCACAGGACTCGGTGCCGCCCCCGGTGAAGATGACGCCACCCGGTTTGGCGCCGATGAACGCCGCGACCTCGTCGCGCGCCTCCTCGACAGCTCGTCGAGCGTCACGCGCTGCTTTGTGGCTGCCCGAGGGATTGCCAACGACGCCGCGTTGCCACGGCGCCATGGCGTCGGCGACCTCGTCGCGTCGCGGCGCTGAGGCCGCGTGGTCAAAGTAGTACTGGCTCACGCCACGTAGAACGATTTGACGTTCGTGAACTCGCGTACGCCAAACTCGCCCAATTCGCGACCGAAGCCCGACTCTTTAGTCCCACCGAAGGGCAGTTCGGGCATCGAGGCGACGATGGAGTTGGCGAAGACCATACCGACGTCGAGTCCGGCGATGGCGGCGTCGATCTCCTTCTGGTCCGTCGCGTGGATCGCGCCACCGAGTCCCCACGGCGTCGCGTTGGCGAACGCAATCGCGGCGTCGAGGTCGTCAACGACCTCGACCACGGCGACCGGGCCGAAGAGCTCTTCGCAACCGGCGCGCGAGTCCGTCGGAACGTCGGTCAACACCGTTGCCGGGAAGTAGTAACCGCGTCGTTCCAACGGGGCACCGCCAGTTCGAGCGACCGCGCCCTTGGCGAGCGAGTCCGCGACCTGGGCGGTCAACTCATCGAGCTGACTTCGACTCACGACCGGACCGAGGACCGTCGCGGGGTCCATCGGATCGCCGATCGGAACGGCGGCCATTGCCTCGACGAACTTTGCGATGAACTCATCGGCGCGCTCGCGCACGACGATGAAACGCTTGGACGCTATGCAGGACTGTCCGTTGTTCTGGATGCGCGCCGTGACCGCCAACGGCACCGTGGCGTCCATATCCGCCGAGCTCGCGACGATGAATGGATCGGAGCCGCCCAACTCGAGGACGGACTTCTTCAAGTGCTGGCCCGCGATCTCCGCGACCGAACGACCGGCGCGGTCCGATCCCGTGAGCGTCACCGCGGCGATGCGCGGGTCGGCGATGATACGTGGGATCTGGTCGTGGCTCACGAAGAGTGTCGTCACGACACCTTTGGGGAACCCGGAGCGCGTGAAGAGGTCCTCGATGAACTTCGCGCATCCCGGCACGTTCGAGGCGTGCTTCAGAACCATTACGTTGCCCGCCATCACGGTGGGCGCGGCAACGCGGATGAACTGCCAGAGCGGGTAGTTCCAGGGCATCACCGCCAATACGGCACCAATCGGGTCGTAGCGAATGCCGCTACGTGACCCGCTCGTCGTGACACTCTCGTCGCGCAACATGGCTTCGGCGTGCTCGGCGTAGTAGCGCATGGTCTGAGCGCACTTGGCGACTTCGCCCTTGGCGGCGGTGAAGGTCTTGCCCATCTCGCTCGTCAACAGTTCAGCGACGACCGGGACCTCGCTCTCGAGCATTTCGGCGGCGCGAATCATCAGATGTGCGCGCTCAGATAAAGGCGTCGCGCGCCACTCCTCGAACGCGCTCGCCGAGTGGGCGAGGGCGTGTTCGACGTCAGCGTCGCTGTGGGCATCAAACTCAGCGACGAACTCTTCGGTGGCGGGATTAATTGCGGTGAATGACATGGCTCTAGTCTGCCAGCAAAACCGCGGGCTCATTCGGTGTCGCGGCGATCTCGCGCCAAAACTCGGGGCGCCAGAGCGTGACGATTCCTAAAACGAGCGCCAGTAGGACTGCGTCACACACCGTGACCGGACGCACGCCCCACGCTCGCGCGAACGCCGCCTGCACGAGGGCGCCGAGCGGATAGAAGATCGAGAGCGAGAGCGTATAGAGCGAAAGTATTCGCGAACGTTCACTCGCGGGGGCGTGTAATTGCACGGCGGTGTTGAGTCCCGTCAACGTGCCGACGTAGGCACCACCGAGCAACACCAGTGACGCCACCGCGAACCCGAGGGTCTGGCTACAGCCATAGAGCGCGAGCGCCAACGCCACCGTCGCGAGTGAAGCGCGAAGGACGGCGATTCGCGACGTTCGTCGAGCGACCCCGGGCAGGGTCACCGCGCCGATGACGGCACCGACGCCCTGGGCGGCCACCAGCCACGCCACGCCCGTGCGACCAGAGTGCAACGTCTGGATGGCCATGGCCGGTACCAGCGCGATGAAGGGACTGGCAATGAACGCGACGGTCCCGATGCCGATGATCGGGTAGCGACAGCCCTTCACGGCCCACGCGCGCACGACGCCGTGCTTCGTTTCGAACCAGATGCGTATGGACGTCGTCGGTTTGGGTCGAGGCGCCGATCGCACGAAGGAGAACATCACGACGACGAAGACGAACGACGCGGCGTTGATCGCAAAACAGATGCCGGGCGAGGCGAACGCCAGCGTCACTCCGGCCAACAACGGGCCGATGATGCGACCGAGGTTGAACTGCGCCGACGACAATGACACCGCGGCGAAGACCTCATCACGATCGACGAGGTCCGGCAACAACGACTGCCACGCAGCCCACGACGCCGAACTGCAGAGTCCTTCGACGATGGCGAGGTAGCAGGCCAACTGCGGCGTCAGGTGATGGGTCAGCTCGGCCGTCGCGAGCGCGCTCGCGGTGAGGGCCATCACGAGATTGTTGGCCTGGATCCAGCGCTGTCGAACCACGCGGTCGGCAATGACGCCACCCAACGGCGCGCCGATCAGCGCCGGCGTCCACGCGCACACCGTCAAGAGACCGAGCCACAGCGCGTCGTGCGTCGTCTCGGTGAGATAGACGCCGAGCGCCACCGTCTGCATCCAGGTCCCGGTCGAAGAGACGAACGATGAGGTGAGGGAGAGGGCGAAACTTCGGTGACGAAGCGGCGCGAACGACGCAGAAGCCATCTCGTAACGCTAACGGTCGGTGTCGTCGCGAATCGCTCGCGTCAGCGGATTACTCGTCTCGCGGTTTACGGCGCGGGCGAAGGGCGAACCACCACACCGAGATGATCGAGGCCAAGGCGCCCAGCACTCCGATCGTGGACTTGACGCCCTTGCCCTTCCGGTTTTCAGCCATAACCCATCGTAACGAGCAAAACGCCGGGGACGTAGTCCCCGGCGTTTTAACTCAGGTGATTGCTTAGATCGCTTGGTGCGCCTCGACGGCGAGCTCGATCACGATCTTGTTGCCGACGACCAGGGCGCCGTTCTCCAGCGAACTGCCGAAGGTGATTCCGAAATCACGACGGTCGAACTCCGCGTTGGCCTCAAAACCGGTGACGGAGACGCCGGGGGTCATCGAAGGACCGGTACCGAGGTACTCGAGGTCGAACGTGACGGACTTCGTGATGCCCTTGACCGTGAGGTCAGCGACGACCTCAAAGTCGTCGCCCTTCGCGCTGACCTTGGTCGACTTAAGCGACAACGTCGGGTAGGTCTCGAACTCGAGGAAGTCCGGGCTCTTAAGGTGCGCGTCGCGCATCTCGTTGTCAGTCGTGATGCTGGCGGCTTGGACGGTCGCCTCGACGCTCGAGCTCTCGGGGGTGTCGCCAATGTTGATCACACCGGTGAAATCGGTGAATCGGCCGCGGACCTTGGAGGCCACGAGGTGACGGGCAACGAAGCCAACGGTCGAGTGGACGGCGTCGATGTTGTAGGTACCGGCGGTGGGCAGGTTGCTGGTGACAACCTCTGTGGTGGGGGAATTGGTCATTTCGAATCTCCTGTTTTCTAGACACTTACTGTGCTCCTGCCAGCATACTTGCCTATACAACTACTTGTCAAGCAGTAATTGTTAGACGAACTATATGCTATGATTCTCCCATGAGTACTGTGACCCGCACCTGCCCCTCCGGAGATGAGAAGGTCCAACTCTTCGGACTTTTGCTCGAAACCAACGCCCGACTCTCGCGCAGTCTGGGACTTGAGTTGGAAGCCGAATGCGAAATCCCCCTCGCCTGGTTCGACGTGCTCTTGCAGTTGCGCCGTTCCCCGGACGGTCGCTTGAAGATGAATGAGATCGCTGAGGCGATCGTGCACTCGAGCGGCGGCACGACCAGACTCGTCGACCGAATCGAGGAGGCCGGACTCGTCGCGCGCCAGAGTTGTCCGAGTGATCGCCGCGCCATTCACGTTGCCATCACCGACGCCGGTAACGCAAAATTGGATGAGGCGCTCAACGTCCACCTCGAATATCTCAACGAGAGCCTCGCCAAGCAACTGACCGAGAGCGAACGAGTCACGCTCGCGTCGCTATTGACGAAACTCAACTCGTCGCGTTAGGCCTTCGCGACCCAGGCCCTCGCGTCGCGATCATCGTCGAGCTCTAACACCGTTCCATCGCCCCAGCCCGTCCCCGTAATGACTTCGACGGCCAACACTTCGCTCGCCAACATCGCGAAGCCGTCGGCGAGGTCGTCAATGCCCGAGACGTGGAGCACGATGCGATCGGCGACGTCGAGTCCGGAGTTCTTGCGCAGGTCCTGCACCTGGCGAATGACGTCGCGAAGAAACCCGCGACGACGCAGTTCGTCGGTCAGCGTCAAGTCGAGGGCGATGACCTCACCTCCGTCGCGCGAAACGGCGTAGCCGTCCTGTCCCTTCACCCGTAGTTCGATGTCGTCTGCAGCCAATTCAAACGTTCCCGAAGAGAGCGAGACGCTGATCGATCCGCCCGATTCGAGCGTCTCGGCGGCGGCGACGGAGTCCAACGATGCCAGCGCCGGCTTCAACTCCTTCACCGCCTCTCCGAGTCGCGGACCGACGGTGCGGAAATTCGGCACCAATTCGAAGGACAACACGTTCGCGAGGTCCGTCGCGTACTCCAAGTGATCGACGTTGAGTTCGTCCTCCACCACCCCGGCGGGCGGAGTCGCGGAGTTCGACGGAAGGAATACCAAGGCTCGCGCCAGCGGCTGGCGCACTTTCACGCCTGCCTCGGCGCGCGCCGCGCGACCAAGCGACGTCAATCGTCGCGCTACGGCCATCGACTCTTCGAGCCCGACGTTTCGACGCTCCGGCTCACCGGAGGGCCAGTCGGCCAAGTGCACTGAATCCGTCGCTTCGACGTCGAACAGTTCGGCGTAGAGACGTTCGGCGACGAAGGGACAGAACGGTGCCAGGAGAAACGTCACTCGTTGCAAGACGTCCAACAGTGTCGCCTGCGCGGCCAGGGAATCGGAGCGAGGCGCGTTGGGATCGGTACGCCAGAAGCGCCGACGCGTTCGTCGCACGTACCAGTTCGACAGGTCGTCGATCAGTTCGCTCAGCGCGTTCGTACCTCCGAGGGGCTCGTAACCGTCGAGCGCACTCGTGACCGCAACCGTCACACACTCGAGACGAGAGAGGATCCACTGGTCGATCGCGGCGCGCTCCTCGGGCGCGGGAATCTCCGGGTCCGTCGGATCAAAGTTGTTGATCGAGGCGTAGAGGGTAAAGAAACTGAAGGTATTCCAGAGCGTGGCGAGTGTCTCGCGAAGCGACGCGTCGATGGCGCTGAGGCTCGTGCGCGTCGAGGTCCACGGCGAGCCCTGGGAGAACATCCACCAGCGCAACGGATCAGCGCCGCGGGTGTTCAACACCTCCCACGGGTCGATGACGTTGCCAACTGACTTACTCATCTTCTTGCCGTTCTCGTCGACGATGTGACCGAGGCACAACACGTGCTCGTACGGTTTCGCGCCAAAGACCAAGGTATTCACCGCCAGCAGCGTGTAGAACCAACCGCGCGTCTGGTCGATCGCCTCGACGATCAGCTGGGCCGGGAACTGCATCGCCTCCGCGCTGCCTTCAACGTGCGGATAGCCGACCTGCGCCGCCGGCATCGAACCAGCGTCGAACCAGGCGTCGATGACCGGCTCCTCCCGGCGGGCCTCTTTAGCGCACGTTCGACAGGGCACGACGACCTCATCGATCGCCGGACGGTGCGGGTCTAGGTCGCCGAGTTCGCGTCCGGCCAGTGCCGAGAGCTCCGCGAGCGAGCCGACGCACGTGAAGTGATCATCGGGGCAACGCCAGATGGGCAGTGGGGTTCCCCAGAAGCGATCGCGAGAGAGCGCCCAGTCGACGTTGTTGTCCAACCAGTTGCCGAAGCGGCCGTCACGAATGTGCTCGGGGTGCCAGTCGATGGTCGCGTTCTCGGCGAGCATCTGCTCGCGAAACTTACTCGTCGCGACGTACCAACTGGGTTTGCCCCAGTAAATGAGGACCGTCCCGCAGCGCCAGCAGTGCGGCAACGAGTGGTTGTAATCCAGTCGTCGAATCAGGGCGCCGCGCCGCTCCAACTCGTCATTGATGTCGTGGTTCGCGTCGCGCACGTCGCGACCTTCGAGCCACGAGATCTCGGCCGTGAACTTGCCGTCCGGTCCGACGGGATTGATCGTTGGCAGTCCGTGGTCGCGCGCCACCTGACGGTCGATCTCGCCAAAGGCCGGCGCCTGATGGACGAGCCCGGTGCCTTCTTCGATCGTCACGTAGTCCGCGAGCACGACGTAACAGGCGTCGGCGTCCGCGGGCAACTTGGCGTCCGTAAACGGACGTTCGTAGTGCACGCCGGCCAAGGCGCTGCCGGGGAACGTCGCGCTCGGCGTGACGCTGGCGCCGAAGACCGATTCGACGAGTTCGGCCGCCACAATCGTGCCGTCGACCAGCGCGTAGGTGATCTCGGGATTGACGGCGACCGCCACGTTCGAGAGCAGCGTCCAGGGTGTCGTCGTCCACACGGCGAGGTGCGTCGCGCCGGCGAGGTCGTGTGCGTCGGCGTCGGTGATCAAGAATCGGACGTACGCACTCTCGTCGACTTCGTCGGTGTAGACCTCCGGCTGTCCCAACTCGTGACTGGAGAGCGCCGTGCCGCAACGAGGACAGTACGGGATCACCTTGAGGTCCTCGTACAAGAGACCATGTTCGAAGAGTTGTTGAAGATGCCACCACACCGACTCGACGTATTCCGAATGGAACGTGTAGTACGCGTGCTCCATGTCAGTCCAGTACCCGATGCGTTCGGTGAGACGTTCGAATTCGCCGACGAAGGTGAGGACCGATTCACGGCACAGGCGCGTGAACTCCTCGATGCCGACCTGTTCGACGATGGCCTTCTTCCCCGAGATGCCGAGTTGCTTCTCCACCTGGACTTCGACCGGGAGACCGTGGGTGTCCCAACCGGCGCGACGAGCGACGTAACGGCCCTGCATCGTTTGGTAACGACAGAAGAGGTCCTTGTAGACACGCGCCCACACGTGATGGAGACCGGGCTTGCCGTTCGCGGTGGGCGGGCCCTCGTAGAAGACCCAGGGCTCGGCGCCCTCTCGGTGTTTCATGGATCGCGCGAAGACGTCGTTCGTCCGCCAGCGGGCCAATTCGGCTTCTTCGAGAGCCACAAAATCAAGTTCGGCGCTGACGGGGCGAAACACAAATCTCCTTCAAAGAGTCATCACATCGTACTGAACCGCCAATGCGCTTTGAACCGACCCCTACGATGTCCACGTGATTCCCATCACCGTCGTTGCCGAATCCGTTGACACGAGCGGCGCTCTCGCCATCGTGCACGCGGCGAGTGACGAACTCCAGCAGCGCTACGGCGGCGACGGCGACAACCAGCACCTGAGTGTTGACGAGTTGCGACCACCGCAGGGGATCTTTCTCGTTGCGCGACACGATCGTCACCTCGTGGGTGGCGTCGGACTTCGCTCGATCGCGGACCCCGATCTCCACTTCGCGGAAGTGAAACGCCTGTGGGTGCGACCGGATCTCCGTCGAGAGGGCATCGGTCTGGTACTTATGAAAGAGATCGAATCGCGCGCGAGAGAACTCGGATATCTGACGCTGTATCTCGAAACGGGCCCCGCCCAGCCCGAAGCGCTGGCGCTGTATCGGTCAAATGGTTGGACCGAGATCGACCAATACCCGGACGGCGTCTTCTGCCATCCGCAGGCCCACTGGTTTATGAAGGTCCTCTAGGCGAAGCGCTCGTCGAGCCATTGCGGCGACAGGTCGTCCAGCGAATCCAACACCAGATCAGCCAGGAGGAACTCGACCTCGCAACGGTCCTCGGGCGTCGGCACGGCGACGACGCTCATGCTCGCCGCCCTCGCGGCGATGACGCCCACGGTGGAGTCCTCGAAGACCAGACAGCGCGACGGCTCCATGCCCAATGAGGCCGCGGCGGTGAGAAAGACGCCGGGGTGCGGCTTGCCGTACGGCTCAAATTCCGCCGAATGAACGGACGCGAATCGACCGGAGAGGTCGAAGTGATCAAGGCAGCGATTGATCAAGGCCAGCGGAGTGGAACTGGCGAGGGCGACCGGACCCCGTTCACTCGTGAGATCGATCGCGCGAACCGCTCCGGGTAGAAGTCGTCCCTCCAATTCGACGAGCGATCCGACGCGCTCGAGGAGCATGTCGACGACCTCTTCGTTGCTCGGTTCGCTCCAGGGATAGCGCGCGAACCAGTACTCCACGACTTCATTCACGAACACGCCCTTGGTCGAACGACTTGAGTTCTCGAAGAGCGGTACGCCGAGGGAGCCGAATATTTCGACTTCGGCCTTATGCCACAAGATCTCGGAATCGATCAACAGACCGTCCATGTCGAACAGAGTTGCCGCGATACTCACCCGGCAACTCTGGCACACGTGACACGTAGGGTGAACTCATGACGACCATCCGCCCACTCGAACCGGCTGACGTCGAACTTGTCGTGGCGCGCATTGTCGATCGATTGGCACTCGACGCACATCTCCAGCCTCTGGTGAATCCGGTGCTTTCGACGCAACTCCTCTCCGATTCGCTCCATCAAGCGACGGATCAATCGTGGGTCGCCGACCAGGACGGTGCGATCGTCGGTCACCTCTACGGCGCGCTGTTGGAAAATGAGATTTACGGCAACGGTGTGTGGATCGGACCGGACGGCGCGTCCTTCGACAACACCGACATTCTGAGCGACCTCTACAGCGCGGCCGGCGCGACGTGGATCGAGCGGGGCGCCCTCGAGCACTACGTCTGGACAATCGACGACATCACCTCGACCCAACCCTGGTACGAGATGGGCTTCGCGCGCATGCATATGCGCGGCGTGCTGCGACTCGATGATCGCGACGATCACTCGCTGCCCGAGGGTTACTTCCTTCGTCGTGGTGGCATCGAGGACATCGACATCGCGGTGGCCCTCGATGACGAGCTCGACGCGGTCCAGCGCGTCGGTCCGAGCTTCTCGATCGGACTCGATCACTCGTCAAAACGCGAGGACCTCCTCGAGACGCTCGACGATCCCGAAGTGCATCACTACATCGCCGAGTTCGACGGCGGCGCCATCGCTCAATGCATCACCTTTCCGCTTCCGCATCGTCGTGGGTCGTTCGAGCACACGTTGCACCTGAGCGCGGTCACCGTCGACGCGCAACATCGACACCTCGGCGTCGGGACGGCGATGGTCGACGCGGCGCTGCGCGACGCGCGTAACGCCGGTTTCGAGTTCGTGGAGACGAATTGGCGCGTGACGAATCGTCGGGCGAGGAACTACTGGTTGGAGTATGGATTCGAAGCGACCTTCGTGCGACTGCACCGCACGATCGGACTCGGTTAGCTGAGTATCGCTTCGATCGCGCCCACGAGGATCGGGTCTTCCGGCGTCACCGTGGGCGCAAAGCGTTGCACCGAGGCGTCGGGGGCGATGAGGAACTTCTCGAAGTTCCATCGGATGTCACCGGAGTAGCCCTCGGCGTCCGCGGTCTTATTCAACTCGGCGTAGATTGGACTCTGGTCCTCACCGTTGACGTCGATCTTCTCGAAGAGAGGGAAGGTCACGCCGTACGTCGTCGAACAGAACGTCTGGATCTCCTCGGCCGTTCCCGGCTCTTGTCCCGCGAACTGATTGCACGGAAAGCCGACCACGCTAAAACCGCGGTCCTCGTAGGTCTTTTGCAACTGTTCGAGTCCTTCATACTGCGGCGTGAGACCGCACTTGGAGGCGACGTTGACGACGAGAACGGTCTTGCCGGCGTAGGGCGCCAACGAACTCGCCTCGCCGTCAAGGCTGTGAACGGGGATGTCATAAATGGTCATTCCGCGACACTAACGGCCCGACTCGAAACGTGGCGCGTCGTAGGCTGCACGGATGCGCTGCGTCGTCATCCGTGATGGGAATCTCGAAGTCCAAGAGCGAGAGACGCCCAATCCCGGTCCCCATGACGTCGTGGTCGCGGTGCGGGGTGCCGGGATCAACGCGGCCGACCTCATGCAACGCGACGGCCACTACCCCGCGCCCGAGGGCTGGCCCGCGGACGTGCCCGGAATGGAACTGGCCGGCGTCGTGAGCGCGGTGGGCGAACGCGTGCACGAACCACTCCTCGGGCGCAGGGTCTGCGCGATCGTCGGAGGCGGCGCCCAGGCGACCCACTGCCTCGTGCCGAGTGAACATCTGCTCTTCGTACCGGATCACGTCAGTTGGGTTCAGGCGGGGGGCTTCCCCGAAGCCTTCACGACCGCCCACGACGCGCTCGTGACCCAGGGTCACCTCAGTGTCGGCGAACGCGTGTTGATCTCTGGCGCGACCGGCGGCGTCGGTATCGCCGCAGTGCAGATCGCGCACGCGCTCGGCGCGCACGTGATCGGTGTCACTCGAACAATTGAGCACCACGAACGGCTTCGCGAGTGCGGCGCCGACGAGACCGTCACGCTTGAGCGGGTTGGTGAGATCGGACGCGTTGACGTCATCCTCGAACTCGTCGGTGCGGCACATTTGGGCGTCGCCCAAGGACTTCTCAATCCCTTCGCACGCGTCGTCGTCATCGGTATTTCCGGCCGCGGTAGCCGCGTCGACATCGACCTGCGAGCGTTCATGGGCACTCGTTCGACCTTGACCGGTTCGACGTTGCGCTCGCGTTCGCGTAAGGAAAAAGGTGAGGTCGCCGATCGAGTCAGTCAGACGCTGATCCCTCGATGGCGTACCGGAGAGGTTCGCGTACCGGTGGCGCAAAGCTTCGCGTTAGAAGAGGTGGCCCAGGCCTACGAATACTTCGCGCGACCTGGCAAGTTCGGCAAAGTCGTCCTGCGAGTGGAATAACCACCGTAGTTTGGCTCGGTGAGTACTTCGGTCCCGCGACCGCACCCGAGTCGATGTGATCCGACGCGTTCGGACTACGACGCAATCATCGCCGCGCACGAAGCCGCGACGATTGCGGGCGAATCAACGTACCGCGATCCATCCTCGGGTCTCATGGTCTTGACGGTGGCCACGCATCTCGCGCGCGGAAACTGTTGTGAGAGCGGCTGTCGCCACTGTCCCTACCTCGACGCGGGATAGTCCTCGGTCGCCGCTTCGTCGTGTTGACCCAAGTGGTGCTTGTCGATATTGACGAGGCCGTAGAACATCACTGCGGCGATGAAGAGCATCAATGATCCGAATCGGAACGACTCGTCGTAGCCGTGGACGTGGGACGTCGCAACCAACAACAACTTGGCGTGGGACGAAATCGACGGGTGCGCCTTCAGGGCCGCCACCATGAATGCAGTTCCGCTGGAGACGACGATGGTGTTCGCAATCGCGGTGCCGAACGATCCGCCGATCTGTTGGGACGTCGTCAGCACCGCGGACGCGGCGCCCGTGTCCTGCGGTCGAACGTTGAAGAGCGCCGTCGAGGCGATCGCCACGAAGGCGACGCCGAGTCCGAGGCTGGTGACGATCATGGCGGGCATGACGCGCGTCACGTAAGCGCTGTCGACTTTGATGAACGAGAGATACAGCATGCCAAAGGCGGCCATCAAATTTCCGGCCGTCGCCAGTGGGCGCGGTCCGATCTTGGGGAGCAACTGACTCGTCATTCCCGCCGCGAGGATGATGCCGATCGAGAACGGCATGAACAGCATTCCGGTCTTCACCGCTGAATACTGTTCAACGTCCTGGAAATAGAACGTCATGAACAAGAACATCCCGAAGAGTCCGAGCCCGACAAATAACTGCGCGAGAAACGCGCCAGCGCGCACGCGATCGGTGATCAAGCGCAGCGGCAGCAACGGCTCCTTAATGCGACTCTCGATGACGAAGAAGGCGGCGAGCAACAACGCGCCCAGGACCAGATACCGCCACGCACCCGTCGAGCCCCAACCGTTGGTCGAGGCTTGGGAAACGCCGAAGACGACGCTCAACATGCCGGCCGTCGCCGTGAGCGCTCCGGGAACGTCGTAGTGCGGATGGCCTTCGACCTTGGACTCACGAACGTTGGGCACGGCCAATGAGAATGCAATGATCGCCATGGGAGTATTGACGAAGAGGCACCAGCGCCAGGAGAAGTACTGCGTCAGGAGACCCCCGGCAATGAGTCCGATCGCGCCGCCGACACCGGAGAGCGCACCGTAGACACCGAAGGCCCGGGCCCGTTCCTTGGAATCGGTGAACGTCACCGAAATGAGTGAGAGCGCCGCGGGCGCCAGCAGGGCTCCGAAGAGGCCCTGTAGGGCCCGGGCACCGAAGAGCCACTGTTGGTTCTGGGCGAGTCCTCCGAGTAAGGATGCTGCCGCGAAACCGAGCAGCCCGATGAGGAATGACTTCTTTCGGCCCATGTAGTCACCGATTCGTCCTCCGAGCAGAAGAAACCCGCCGAAGGTCAAGGTGTAGGCAGTGATCGCCCACTGATAGTTCTTCTGAGCGATCGCCAGCCCACCGAGCGCCTTGGGCAACGACGCGTGCGGCAGTGCGATGTTGACGATGGAGGCGTCCAGGATCACCATCAACTGTGCGATGCCGATTACGACGAGCGCGAACCAGCGCCGCGGATCGGGTGTTTCGGCGTGAACGACGTGACTTACTGAAGCGTCCGACATAAAATCCCCCGTGAAGTGTGACAAGCAAGCGTGCTGGACACGGCCACAACGCCCACCGGGCCGTCGCCGATTACAGGAGCGAGCGTAGTGGACTGAACGGCATGCCGAGAGATTCGGCCACCGGTCCGTACGTGACGACGCCCTCGACGACGTTGACGCCTTCGGCGAGCGCGTCATCGGCGACCACGGCCTCGCGCCAACCGTGACGAGCGAGTTCCATCGCGTACGGCAACGTGGCGTTCGCGAGCGCGTAGGTCGACGTGTAGGGAAAGGCACCGGGCATGTTGCCGACGCAGTAGAAGATCGAACCGTTGACCTCGAAGACCGGGTCCGAGTGCGTCGTCGGACGGGTCGCTTCGAAGCAACCGCCCTGGTCGACCGAGATGTCGACCAGCACCGAACCGGGTCGCATCCGCGCGACGAGTTCGTTACTCACGAGCTTGGGTGCCTTGGCGCCGACGACCAGCACGGCGCCAATGACGATGTCAGCGTCGAGGCAGGCGTCTTCGAGGGCGAGGGTCGACGACGCGATGGTCTGCACGCGTCCGTCGAAGTGGATGTCGACTTGTCGCAGGCGCTCGAGGTTGCGGTCAAGGATCTTCACGTTCGCGTGCAGTCCGGCGGCCATCGTCGCGGCGGCGAGTCCCGAGACGCCGGCACCGATCACGACCACGTTGGCCGGCGCGACACCGGGTACGCCGCTGATCAACGTCCCGTGTCCCCCACCGGGTCGCATCAGATGATGCGCGGCCATCAGCGGCGCCATCCGACCGGCCACCTCACTCATCGGGGTCAGCAACGGCAATGAATTGTCGCGCAACCGAACCGTCTCGTAGGCAATGGCGACGTTGTTCGCCGCGACGAGCGCGTCAGTGCATTCGCGCGAGGCGGCCAGGTGCAGGTACGTGAAGAGCACCTGGTTCTTGTGCGCGCTCAGGCGATGGTATTCCGGCGCGATCGGTTCTTTCACCTTCATGAGCAGATCGCTCTCGGACCAGACGTCATCGGCCGACTCGACGATGGTCGCTCCGTTGGCCACGTAGTCCGCGTCGACGATCGAGGAGCCGACGCCGGCGCCTCGTTCGATGAGCACTCGGTGACCGGCACCGGTCAGTTCTCGAGCGCCCGCGGGCGTCAGCGCCACGCGATACTCGTCGGTCTTGATCTCTTTCGGTACGCCGATGATCATCGTTGATCACCCTTTCTGATCTTTGAAGCCCTATCCACGGTAGCCATTCGTTGACACCGCGCGCGCGAGCTAGTGTCCGTGCGCTGGTGGACGGAGCGAGGCCGAGTCATGAGGTCACGAACAGCGTTGTTTAGCTGGAAGAGACGGGCTGGGGCTGCGCCGGAGCGGCGAGCGAGTCCTCCGTCGTGGCGCGCGCGAGCTGGTGACGGTTGAGGGCACCGTTGGCGAGCGCGACGATCAGTCCGACCAGGAATATCAGCGTGCCAAAGCAAAGGACCTGCGGCGGCAGACCGACCTTGGCGGCGCCGTAGACGAAGAGTGGGAAGGTCACCGTCGAGCCGGCGATGAAACTGGTAATGACGTAATCGTCGACCGACATCGCGAAGGCGAGAAGGAACGCCGCCAGCAGTCCCGGCCAAATAAGTGGCAGCGTCACTTTTGTGAACGTCGTCCACGCGTTGGCGCCGAGATCACGTGCCGCGTCCTCGATGGCGCTATCCATCCCCGACAGGCGGGCTCGAACGACGACGACGACGTAGGCGATATTGAACGCGACGTGCGCGATCAAAATTGTGATAAGGCCGGTGTTCAGGTTGATCGAGAGGAAGAACGACAGCGATGCCGCGCCAACCACAATGGCCGGCGCGGCGATGTCGGCGAACACGATGGCGTTGATCGGACCTTTGCCCCAGAAGCGGAATCGTCCAAGTGCGAGGGCGACCGGCGTACCCACGATCACCGAAATGAGCGACGAGAGTATGGCCACTTCCAGAGAGATCAGGAAGGCGTGCGTGAGACCATTCACTTGCGTGAGGTTGCGGTACCAGTAAGTGGTGAAACCGTTCCACGCGAACGTGATGCGACTGGTCGGCGCATTGTTGAAACTGTAGAGCATCATGACGATGATCGGCACGAAGGTGATCCCCATCACGACCCAGAAGAAGATGGCGAGCCACGGGCTGCGCCGCTGGCGACGAGGGCGAGAGTTCGTTGTCACGTCAAACCAGGTTTTCTAAGTTCTCGGTGCCGAAGATCGTGGCGTAAGCGAACATGATGATGCCGAGGATCACCATCAAGACGGTCGACAACGCGGCCGCGACGTTGAACTGCTGGTTCGTCAAGTACGAGTCCTGGATCGCTTGACCGATGGTGTAAGTGCCCACGCCGCCGAGCAGTGAAGAGTTCACCGGGTCACCAACGGTCGTGATGAAGACCAGCAGGACGCCAGCGAAGATGCCCGCGCGCGAGAGCGGAAGCACAACGCGTACGAAGACCTGACGGCCGTTGGAATAGAGGTCGCGCGCCGCTTCCAGGATGCGCCGGTCGATGCGTTCGAGTGCGACGTAGATCGGCAGCACCATGAACGGGAGGTTGTTATAGATATCGCCGCCAATCACGGCGTTCGAAGTACCCAGGATATGGAAGTTCGACGAAACCAAATGCAACTTGTGCAACGTGGTGATGACGAAGCCCTGCTGGGCTAGGACGAAGGACCACATGTCGGTGCGAATAACGAACGACACAAAGAACGACAGCAGCACCAGCAAGATGAGCGGGCTCTTCCAACGAACGCTGACGCGAAAGGCGATGAAGTACGCCATCGGATACGCGATGAGAATGCTCAAGATCGTTGTCGCGATGCCGTAGTAGAGCGAGCGAATGAAGAAGGTCATGTACGGAATGTCCGAGTGGACGAACAACTGGGAATAGATGTGCCAGTTCCACGTCAACGTGTAGCCACTGACCGGGTTGCCGGTCTCCAGCGAGACGATCAATCCCGAGGCCAGCGGGATGAGGAAGAAGAGCAACATCCATCCCCCACCAACCAGACTCAGCCAGTACGGCGGACTGTGGCGACGCAACCAACTCGGTTGGCGGTACGCCGGTCGCGCCGGCTCGATCAGGTCAGTGCTCACGACTCAATGATTGGGTTAAAGGTGTCATTCCACGACTGGTAGTCGTTGTAGTCGCGATAGATGTAGTAACTGTGCGACAGTTTGTCGGTCTGCGCGGACGGGAAGACTAGCGGGCTGTTGGCGACGGTTGGGTCCTTGATGACGTCGAGGATGTAGTCCTGGGCCGCCGGCACCGGGCACACGTAACTTACCCAGTCCTCCACGATTCCGGCAATCTTGGGTGTGTAATAGAAGTTCATCCACGCCAAGGCGCTCAGGGCGTTCTGGGCCTGACGCGGAATGACCATGTTGTCGTGCCAGACAATCTGACCTTCCTTCGGCGTCACGTACTTGAGATGCGGATAGCCCGAGAGGTTCGCCTGGAAGATGTCACCGGAATACGCCTGGCTAATCCAGGTGTCACCATTTTCCAGGTGTGAGATGTAGCTCTGGTCGTAGTAACCGGCCACCAGTGGTCGTTGCTTCTCGAGCCACTTGGTCGACTCCTTCCAGTCGGCCATGGTCGAACTGACCGGATCGACGCCCATGCGCAAGAGCGCGGCACTGCCGAGCTCAACGTTGTCGTTCATCATGCCGACGTGACCCTTGAAGGCCGGGTCGGCGAGGTCATTGAAACTCGTAATCTCGCGCTTGATCATCTTGGTGTTGTAGGCGATGCCCGTGAAGCCGGTCTGCCACGTCACCGAGTGCTTGTTGCCGGGGTCGTAGCTCGGGTTTTTCACGAGGGGACTCGAGTACTCGAAAAAGTTCGGTAACTTCGAGAGGTCGAGTTCGTTAAGGAATCCGTTTTCGACGAGCTGTGAGAAGTACCAGCCGTTGGTGATGACCATGAGGTCATAGCCCGTCACCTCTTGAGCGGCCAACTCCGGTTCGACGGTCGCGTAAAAGGAGTCGTCACCCTGGATGACCGGCTGGTAGTTGACCTTGATGCCGGTCGCCTTGGTGAAGAGTTCCAAAGAGACGGTCTTGCCGTGATCAGAATCAATGTAGAGCGGCCAGTTCGCGAAGTTGAGTTGCTTGGTTGTCTTCTGATCCTTCCAGAACGTCGCCCAATCAATGTTCGCCGCGCCACGCCGTTCCGCCGAACCGGCGATGCCGCAACTCGCGAGGAGTGCCGCCATGCTGAGCAGACCAGCGCCCTTTCCGACGACGCCCAGCGCGTCACGTCGCGACATCCGTCGTTGGGTCAGTCCGCGCCATAGGGCCGGATCAAAGACCGGCCCGCCGTTACCAGGGAGCGCGCCGGCGCTCACGCGTCACTTTCGTCATTCGCTGTCCCCATGGGTGCGGGCGCCGCGTGCGGTGACGCCGGCAGCGCGAATCCGTGATCCCTCTCCCACGTGACAGTGACTTTGTTACCGGGCACGAGGCGGTCCGCTTCGCTGATATTCTGGGCCAGAATGTGCAGCGGCGCGCCCCAGGACGTCACGAGTTCGTACTCCGAGGTCGCCCCGAGGTAGATAGTCGTGGTGACCGTGGCACTCACCGTGTTGGTCGCGGGACCGGATGGTGCGGGCGCCGCGCCATCACGTCGCACGAGCATCTTCTCGGGACGGACGCCGACCTGAGCGATCTGGTCCAACTTGTCGGCCATCGACGCCGGTCGAGCGCCAATTGAGGCGCCGTCGGGTAGTCGAAGCTCGCCCCGGTCAGACGTGACCGCCAGTAGGTTGCAGGCGCCGAGGAACTCCGCCACGAACTGCGTCGCCGGCTCGTCGTAGACGCGCTGCGGCGCGCCCAGGTCTTCGTATTTGCCACCGTGCATGACGGCGATCCGGTCACCGAGGGCCATGGCCTCGTCCTGGTCGTGGGTGACGTAGAGAAAGGTGATACCCACTTCGCGCTGAATCCGCTTGAGTTCGACCTGCATGGTCTTTCGGATCTTTGCGTCGAGGGCGCCCATGGGTTCGTCGAGCAGGAGCACTCTCGGCTGGTTCACCAACGCGCGCGCCAACGCGACACGCTGTTGCTGGCCGCCCGAGAGTTGCGTCGCCGCTCGCGGACCGAACCCGCCGAGGCCAAGAATCTCCAGGTGCTCTTCGACGAGGCGCCTAATCTCGTCCTTGTCCTTACCCTTTCGACGGAGTCCAAAGGCGACGTTGTCGAAGACGCTCAGGTGCGGGAAGAGTGCGTAGGACTGGAACACCGTGTTGACGTCGCGCCGATACGGCGGCGTAAACGTGATGTCCTCGCCGCCGAGGAAGATCTTTCCGCTCGAGGGTTGCTCGAAGCCGCCGACCATTCGCAGCGTCGTGGTCTTGCCACAACCCGACGGTCCGAGGAGGGCGAAGAACTCACCGGCCGCGAGTTCGAGCGTGAGGTCATCAACCGCCACCATCCCCTTGAACTCCTTGGTGACATTCTCAAGACGGACCGCGGGCGGCGAATTCTTCGTGCCCTCGGTCGTTGCCACTGCGTCATCCGTCGTCGTCAACGATCGATCCTTCCCCCGGTACTGCCTCGAACCCTATCGGCACACCTCGACGATTTCCCGTCAAGTAGTGACCTCGTCAGTTGCCGTTACTGGCTGTATATGCCGAGCGACGTTACGACATCTTCAATCCAATCTCACGACTCGATGTTGTGCATGACGTGCTTGACGCGCGTGTAGTCCTCGAAGCCGTACATCGAGAGGTCTTTGCCGTAGCCGGACCTCTTGAAACCACCGTGCGGCATCTCGGCGACGAGTGGGATGTGCGTATTCACCCACACGCACCCGAAGTCGAGGTCCCTCGTGAAGCGCATGGCACGTCCGTGGTCGCTGGTCCACACTGAAGACGCCAGTCCGTAGTCGACGCCGTTGGCCCACGCGAGCGCTTCGGCATCGTCGCTGAACTTCTGCACGGTAATCACCGGCCCAAAGATCTCACTCTGGATCATCTCGTCGTCTTGGTGTAAATCGGCGACCACCGTCGGCTCGATGAAGTAGCCGGCGTCGCCGACCTGGTGCCCACCGGCGGCCACGGACGCGTGTCCGGGCGCGCGACCAAGGAAACCGGTTACACGCTGGAACTGATTGACGTTGTTGACCGGCCCAAAGAGCGCGTCATCATTATCGGGCTGGCCGATGACGGTGTTCCTCGCCTGTTCGGCGAGCGCGTCCACGAAATCGCCGTAGACCTTTGGTCCGGCGAGCACGCGAGTGGCCGCGGTGCAGTCCTGACCGGCGTTGAAGTAACCGGCGACCGCGATGTTCTCCGCGGCCGAGGCGATATCAACGTCATCGAAGACGATGACCGGCGCCTTGCCGCCCAACTCGAGGTGGACCCGCTTCAAGGTCTGGGACGCGCTCGAAGCGATTTCCATGCCGGCGCGCACCGAGCCCGTCACCGACACCATGGCCGGAATCGCGTGTTCCACGAGCGCGCGTCCGGTGTCGCGGTCTCCGCACACCACGTTGAAGACCCCGGACGGAAGCACTTCGGCCATCAGTTGGGCCATCAACAGGGTCGAAGCGGGCGTCGAATCGCCGGGCTTGAGGACCATGGTGTTTCCGGCGGCGATCGCCGGCGCCCACTTCCACACCGCCATCATCATCGGGTAATTCCAGGGTGTCACCGCGCCGCACACGCCGATCGGTTCGCGTCGGACGTAACTGGTCATGCCCTCCATGTACTCCGCCGCGCCGCGCCCCTCCAAGAGTCGCGCCGCACCGGCGAAGAAACGAATCTGATCGATCATCGGCGGAATCTCTTCGCTCATCGTGAGCGCGATGATCTTTCCGCAGTTCTCGGCTTCGACGGCGACCAGTTCTTCGGCGTGGGCTTCGAGGATGTCGGCGATCTGTTGGAGGGCGCGACTGCGCTGTGACGGCGTCGTGCGCTTCCAACTTTGGAAGGCGGCGTTCGCTATTTGCAGTGCGCTGTCGACGTCGGCGGCGTCCGAAACAGGCATCTCGGCGAACGGTTCACCGGTCGCGGGATTGATCAGTTCGACGTACTTTTTGCTCTTCGGAGCGACGGACTCGCCCCCCACAAAATTGTCTAATCGACGCATGATTCCCTCCCAGTCACGGGCCGCCCAGTGGCCCAGCCCTGAGCCACTCTGCCAGAGATTGACTAGGCCCTGCAACCGAAACCGAAGATATAAGTCCCCTGAAGTGAAAATAACGACGCTTTCCGTCATCTGAACCCCCTATACTGTCCCTATCCGCAGCACGGGGGCCTTCGGGTTACTGCGCCGGGGAGTGACCAATGCCAGCGACCACACCACTTCGTCAGACCAAGAAGAGCGCAGAGCGCTCGACCGGAGAACTGATTTCGTCCGCGCCGAATGCTCTCGACTCGATCGATCGACAGATCATCAGCCACCTGCAGCGCGACGGTCGTCGCGCCTACGGCGCCATCGCGAGCGAGGTCGGACTCTCCGAGGCGGGCGTGCGACGTCGCGTGCAGCGCCTCAAGGACTCCGGCGTGATGCAGATCGTGGCGATCACCGATCCGTTGCAACTTGGTTACGGCCGCGAGGCGCTCATCGGCATTCGAGTGCACGGTGACGTCCGACTTGTCGCCGACAAAATCGCCTCGATCGACGAAGCGAACTACGTCGTTATGACCGCCGGCAGCTTCGACATCATCGCCGAAGTCATCGCCGTCGACGACGACGCCCTCGTGCACCTCTTGAATGACTCCATTCGGAGCATTCCCGGTGTGACCGAGGTTGAAACATTTCTGTATTTGAAGCTTTCAAAGCAGACATACGTATGGGGGACCAAGTGACGCTGAACACAATTAGCGACGGAATAAATTTCACGGACGAGCAACACGCGAGTCATAACTACTCCGAGCGAGCGCGGCGCCATCTCTGGCTCCAGATGTCGCGAATGGGTTCCTACGACGAGCACTCCGAAGTGCCGATCATGGTCCGTGGCGAAGGCACTCGCGTCTATGACGCCAACGGCACCGAGTACTTCGACGGTCTCTCGGGACTCTTCACCAACATGCTCGGACACGGTCGCGCCGACATCGCCGCGGCGGCGGCCGAGCAAATGACCACGATGGCCTTCTTCCCCCTGTGGACCTACGCCCACCCCAAGGCCATCGAACTCGCTGAGAAGATCGCGAGCCTCGCCCCCGGCGACCTCAACCGCGTGTTCTTCACTTCCGGCGGTGCCGAGGCGAACGAAAGTGCCTGGAAGCTCGCGCGTCAGTACCACAAGATGCGCGGCGACACCGATCGCTACAAAGTCATCAGCCGCGACGTCGCCTACCACGGCACGACGCTGGGTGCGCTGACGATCACCTCCCTCGAGGGATACCGCCAACCGTTCGAGCCACTCGTGCCGGGCGCCGTCAAGGTCCCCGCGGTCAATTTTTATCGCGCCGAGCAATACGGCGACGACTTCGAAGCGTTCGGGCTCTGGCACGCCCACCAAATCGAAGAGGCGATCCTGCGTGAAGGCCCCGACACCGTCGCGGCGGTCTTCCTGGAGCCGGTACAGAACGCCGGCGGTTGCTTCACTCCCCCGCCGAACTATTGGAAGTCGGTGCGTGAGATCTGTGACCGCTACGGCGTGATCCTCGTCTCGGATGACGTCATCTGCGCGTTCGGCCGACTCGGTACCTGGTTCGGTGGTCAGAAGTTCGACTACGTGCCCGACATCATCACGTGCGCGAAAGGCATCACCGCCGGTTACGCCCCGCTCGGCGCGATGATCGTCTCGGACCGTTTGGCCGAACCCTTCCAGCACGGGGACGCTTCGTTCGTTCACGGATTCACCTGGTCCGGTCACCCGGTCTCGTGCGCCGTGGCCCTGAAGAGCATCGAGATCATGGAGAACGAGAAGGTCCTCGAGAACGTGCTGGCCAACGAGGACTACTTCCGCCAGAGCCTTTTGGACTTGATGGACATCCCCATCGTGGGCGACGTTCGCGGCACTGGTTACTTCTGGGGCGTGGAACTGGTGAAGAACCAAGAGACCAAAGAGACGTGGGCCGGCGAGGACGCCGAACAACTTCTCCGCGGTTACGTTTCACCCGAGATGTTCCGCCGCGGACTGATTTGTCGCTCCGACGACCGAGGCGACCCCGTTGTCCAACTCGCGCCGCCATTGATCTCCACGCGCGCCGACATCGACTTCATGGTCGGTACCATGCGCGAGGTCTTCACCGGAGCCGTCAAGTTCATCTGATCGTGGCGCCATCGCCGTCGCTGTGGTGGTCGTCGCTGGAACACGTCGTCACGCCTCGAGCATCCCTCGATCACCACCTCGACGTCGACGTCGCGATCGTCGGCGGCGGCTTCACCGGACTGTGGACCGCGAGAGAACTGCTTCGACGCGACGCCTCGCTGCGCGTCGCGGTGCTCGAGAAGGAGGTCTGCGGCTTCGGGGCGTCGGGGCGCAACGGCGGCTGGGCCTCGGGTCTCTTTCCCGTGAGCAACGCGGGCGTCATCCGGCGCTACGGCCGCGAGTCCTTTGATCACCAGCGCCACGTGTTGCAAGACGCCGTCGCCGAATTGGGTGCATCGGCACGACATGACGGCATCGACGCGCGCTTCATTCACGGCGGCACGATGACGTTTGCGCGCAGTGAACTGCAGGTCGCGCGACTCCACGAGGAGATTGCCTCGGCTCGTGAAGTGGGCATTGGTGCCGATGATCTGACCTGGGTCGACCAGACAGATCTCGGTACTCACGGACGCGTGGCGGGTGCGCTCGGTGCCACGTACTCACCGCACTGTGCGCGAATCGACCCGGCGCGACTCGTTCGCGGCCTGAGTGACGTCGTGGCGCAGCTTGGCGCGATGATCTTCGAGAACACCGCGGTCACGCGCATCATCCCCGGGCGCAAGGATCGTCGCGCAGAGATGGTGACCGTCGGTGCCAACGTGCACGCCGATTTCGTCGTGCGAGCGACCGAGGGCTTCACGCCGAACCTGCCGCACGAGCGACGCACCGTCGTGCCGCTCTACTCCTTGATGATCGCGACCGAACCGTTGGCCCAGGACTTTTGGGACGACGTCGGATTCGCGAACTACGAGACGTTCGCCGACGACCGACACATGATCATCTATGGTCAGCGCACGAGTGACGATCGCATCGCCTTCGGTGGTCGCGGTGCGCCGTATCACTTTGGTTCCTCGGTCGAAACGAGATTCGACACCAATCAAAAAATCTTCGAGAAGCTCGAAGGGACGCTACGAGAACTCTTCCCGACCATGGAGGGTTCGATCACGCACGCCTGGGGAGGACCGCTCGCGATGCCCCGGGACCACTCACCGTTCGTACGCGTCAACTTCGACTCGGGAATGGCGTCGGCCGGTGGCTACACCGGTGACGGCGTCGTGCTGAGCCACGTCGCCGCGACGGCGCTCGCCGATCTGATCACGCGACCGGACACCGAAACGGATTTCACCCGCCTGCCCTTCGTGCAGCGCGCAGTTCCGCGCTGGGAGTTCGAGCCCCTTCGTTGGATCGGCATCAACGCGGGACTCGGTCTCGCCGGCTGGGCCGACCGCGTCGAAGCGAAGCACGCTCGGGTGAGCCGCGCGAGTCGATGGCTCGAACGCCTCTTCGGCTGAAGTAACTATCGCAGGATATTCACCGCGCGAGCCGCGACGACCGCGATGGTGACCAACGACACGATCGACTCGGTCGTGAACAGCGCCTTCATGCGAAACGACAGCGGCATCGCGTCGGCCGGCGCGAAGCTCGTACCGTTCGCGAATGACGTGTAGAGGTAGTCAGTGAAATGGGGCCGCCAGTGCTCGGGCGCGAGGTTCGGACTCTCCATTTGCGGGAACTGAAGATCGGGCTGCAGTTTCTCGCCCGAGGCCCGACGGTGAGGACCGCCGCGGTCGACCTCCCAGAACCAGAGGCCGTACACGATGACGTTCGTCAACCACACCGCGACGGCCGAATAGATCAATTGGCGGCCCTGAGAGACTTGGCTCACCAAGAGATGGTGCACAAGTAACGCCATCGAGGTGACGTTGGCGAGGGTGACCAGCGCAATGAGACCGATCGTGGCGTGGCGAATCCACGTGCTCTCGTCGGGGTGTCGATGTTTTCGCGCCGATAAGGGTGCCAGCGGCAACGCCACGAGGACCGGCAAGAGCCAATGGGGTCCGACCACGAGTCGATCGGGCAGGACTACGTAGAGCGCGGCACACACCACGAGGGCGAGCGAGGCGGGCCAGCGAGGCTCGGGGCTGACGGTGCTCACGGCGCTCAACTCACTTGCGAGGTGCCCTCGACCAGTGCGGAGATGTTCTCGGGCAACAACAGCGTGGCGATTGACGTCGTCGAGAACAGTTGGCGAAGCGAAGAGACCTTGAGGGGGTTGACGTCGCTGGGAGAAGGGGCGGTGATGACGGTGCGCTTGTTGTACGAGAGGACGTGCACGATGATCTTGCTCATATCATTGCGTGACCGTGACGTCATCGTCGCGCCCGTGACCTCGCCACCACTGCCCGTCGTCACGGTGACGCCGAGTGAGCCGAGGACCGTCTTCTTCGGTGTGCCGAGCACGTTCGTGAGCGCGACGTCGTTGCTCGAGAAGTCATACGTCGTGGAGTAGCCGTTCTTGGTGATCGACTCGTGATGGAAGCCCTTGATCAAGTTCAGGTCCGGTGCCGGTTGCGTCAACTCTAAAGCGATGCCGAAGAACGACGGCGGCCTTTCGACGATCTCGAGCCACTTCCCCGACGAGATGTCGGCAGCCTCGGCGTAGACGTGATCACCAACGAGTCGCAGGTCGACCGAGGTCTGGGAGAAAAGCAGCGGAAACTGCACGATGGCCTCGGCGCGCGACGTGTCGAAGTTGACGTTGATCGTCGCCGAGACGGTGTAGGACTGGCCGTTCGAGACGGTCACCAGAAGGCTCGCCGATCGCGGCGGGATTCCGTTCAAGACCAGTCCGTCCTTCGCTATCCCCGAGGGATTCGAGTCCGTCGCGGCGAACACGATTCCCATGAACGTAAGGGAGAAGGCTAAAAGTGCGAGCGCGATTCCGTACGATTTCTTGAACGCGGCCATGGAACACCTTACCTGCCGAGATTTTCGCCTCTCAGCGGATCAAGCCAGCGGCTCTTGCAGGATCTCCAACAGAAGCTCCAGCGATATGTTGCGGCCACTCGCGATGAAACCGATGCGCGACGTCGTGTCGTCCACCAGATCGTCGGTGATCGCGGCGTAGGACGCCGAGGCCGAACCCTCGATCACGATGCCGTTGTTCTCAACCGCCTCGCGCACCGCTCGTCGAATATCAATTTCTGGCACCAGAACCAGAGGAATGTCGTGCGACGCGATCAGGTCGTTGGTGACGGAACCGTCGTCGCCACCGCCCGCGAGTCCGTCGGCGATCGTCGGACGATGGACCACTTCGGCCATTGTCGCACCACGCAGCACGTGATAGAGCGCGGCGCTCTCCTTCGGCTGGACGCCGGTCACGCGAATATCCGACCGATCGTGCGCGTCTCGCGAGATGAGCGCACCGGACAAAAGTCCGCCGCCGCCAACCGAGATGACGAGGTGTTCGAGTTCCGGCGCTTGGAGAAGAATCTCATCGAACACGGTCGACTGACCGGCGATGACGTCGGAGTTGTTGAACGGCGAGATGAAGCGAATTGAGCGCTCGTCGGCCAAC
Organism: Acidimicrobiaceae bacterium; assembly: GCA_003133685.1. Taxonomy (GTDB): domain Bacteria; phylum Actinomycetota; class Acidimicrobiia; order Acidimicrobiales; family RAAP-2; genus RAAP-2. The sequence continues at coordinate 85,376 of PKYQ01000009.1, read as the reverse complement.
GCCATCGCGTGAGCCTGCGCCTCGTCGAAGGACGATCCGAATTGGATCAATTCGATCATGTAATTTCCGAGTTTCTTTACCTTCGCGGCCGACGCGTTCTCCGGAACGACGACGGTCGCGGGAACGCCCAACACGGAGGACGCGTAGGCGATGCCCAGTCCGTGATTGCCCGCCGACGCCGTAATGACGGCGCCGTTGGGGTCGTCGCGACGAGAGGCGTCAACGGCCGCCAACGCACCTCGCACCTTGAATGATCCCGTTGGCTGGAGACTCTCCATCTTCACGAAGACCGGCCGGCCACGGAGTGAAAGCGTGATCGTCGGCGTGGGAACGAGGTGATCGGCGACGACGCGACGCGCCGTGTCAATTTGCTCGGCGCTCGGGGGTAAGACCTGGCGAATCATCGTTGACAGCCTACTGTGCTCGATTTCTCGCCTTTCTACCGTCAGGTAAGGTCAACGCGTGCACACGATTCTCAGTGTCATTGTCGTGGCCATCCTTGCGTTCCTCGGAACGATGTTCGACAATTTCTTCGCCTTCTCCGCACAGTTGATCGTCACCGACGAAAAACGTGTCCGTCGTGTGAGCTACGCCCAAGCACTCGGTGTCGCCACGCTCCTCGTTCTCGCCGGAGGAATTGGATCACTCCTCACGCCGATTCCCCTGCCGTGGGTCGGCCTTCTGTGTCTGGCGCCCTGGGCCCTGGCGTGGCACGCGTGGCGCCACCGTACAAAGGAACCGAGTGAGGTCTACCGCCGAGGTGCGCTAACCACCTTCGCGATGACGCTCGCCTTGGGCGGCGACAATCTCGCCGTATGGATCCCGCTCCTTCGCGCCGATGGTTTCGCCCACGCCGTCGTCACCGTCGTGGTCTTTGCGGTCATGGAACTTCTCTTCATCGTCGCCGCGCGGGGGCTCACCGGTCATGCTCGCGTCGTCGCGTGGGGCACGAAACACGCGCCGTCATTCCTGCCGTGGCTGTACTTCGGGCTCGGGGTCTTGATCTTGATCGAGTGTGGCTCGCTCTAGTCGAAGCGCTGCGTTTCGGTCTTCATAATCCGGATCATTCACCGACAGCCCGTGAGTAGCGTTATACGGTGGCCACGAGCACTCCTCAGCAAACTCTGCGACGCCTCACGATCATCGTGGCGATCCAGTGGATGGGCGCCACGCTGGGGCTTCCGCTGTTGCCGCTCTTCCTCGAACACCGTGGCGGCGTGCCGACCATCATCGGATTCATCATGGCGTCGTTCTTCGTGGCCGGCGTCATCACCCAGTTCTTCCTCGGCCGACTGGCCGACCGATTCGGTCGACGACCAATACTCATCTACAGCCTCATCGCCTACGGCATCGCGAGCACCGCGTACCTCCTACCGGTTTCGGCGCCGTGGTTCGCCCTCGCGCGCGCCGTCCAGGGCGCGTCGGCCGGCGCAATCGAAGTGGCGTCGATGTCCGCCGTCGCGGCGCTCTTCTCTGAAAGCGAACGAGGTCGCGCGATTTCGCGCATCATCGCTGCCCAGCTGCTGGGTCTCGCTCTCGGACCGGTCGCCGGCGTCGTGGTCTCGGTGAACAGTCTCGGCTGGGCCTTCTTCGCGGCCGGCATGATCAGCTTCGTCGCCGCGATCGTCGCGTACCGAACCAACCTCGGTGACCGCGCCTTCGATCCGACGCCGTTGCCGAGAATGCAGTGGAGCCCACAACTCACCGGCGCCCTGGTTGCCGCGAGCGCCGGCGGTCTCGTCATCGGTGTCTACGAAGCGTGTTGGAGTTTGTTGATGCAGGCCCACCACGCCTCGACGTTACAGATCCGCCTGAGCTGGACGATTTTCTGTCTCCCCTTCGTAGCGTTGAGTGGCGTCGGCGGGTGGTTGGCCGATCACGCCAATCGCCGCTACATCGCGCTGGGCGGACTACTCAACGGAGCGATCTTTCTGGTCATCTATCCGCACATCCACGACAACGACCTCATCTTGTTCATGGGGTCGCTCGAATCCATTGGCGCGGCGATGTCGGCCCCGTCAATCTCGTCGTTGATGAGCCAGGGCGCGGTGCATCGAGAACTCAGTCGACGACAGGGCCTCTACGCGACGTCGAACACGGCGGCGCTCGCCGTCGCGGCTGGCGTCTCGGGGTTCCTCTTCACCATCAACTCCGCGCTCCCCTTCACGTTGCTCGCCGTAGTCTCGGCGCTGCTCACGCTGACGACACTGTGGTGGTGGCGCAACGTGACGGGCAACATCGCTGAATCGACATGAACGTGAAGAAGGGGTGGCTTTCGCCGCCCCTTCTTCACTGCCTTAGTACAACGTGAGAACTTCTAGCTCTTCCAGATCTGGTCCCAGCGCGCCGAGCCGCCGTCCGGGCTGAGACAACGAGTCGTACCGTCACCGGCCGTTCCCGACACCCAGTTCTGCACGTCGGACCTCGCGGCCCAGGCATTCACCAGGGCGTCCAGCATGACGTAGGGCATGTCGATGGAGAATCGACGGTTCACCGTCTGCCACGCCGTCTTCTGCGCCGCCGAACCGACGCGTGACGCGAGCGCGGTCAACAACGCCGTCTCGATGACCGGGTCGGCCTGGTGGGCGAAGTTCACCGCACCGGCGATCTGGGTTCCGGCCGGGAGTCCCGACATGCCCAAACCGCCCGCGGCCGGCGACGTCGTCGCCGACTGTGAGTCAAACCACACGTAGTTGAGCGACTGGTCAACGCCACCGAACTGGTTCCAACCGGCGCAGTCGTACTCGCCGTAGATCACGTTGTTAATGAGCGTGCTCTGGACGAGTGAACGGGGTGTGATCGTGACGCCGATCTTCGAAAACTCCTGCTGGAAGAAGTCGAAGGCCTTGGTCGCGGTTCCACTGCCGGCCACGATGTCCATGACGAAGGCCACCTGGGACACGTTGTTCTTGGACTTGTACGCGTTAATAAGCGCCTTCGCCTTCGTCGGGTTGTAGGCCGGATAGCCGGGGTTCTTGTAGAACGGCGAGGACTTGCGGAAGATGCCGTCCGCCAACGCGCCCACGCCGTCGTCGATGACCCGGAAGTACGTACTGCGGTTGACCGCCATGGCCAACGCCTGGCGAATGCTCTGGTCGTTGACAACCGGCTTCATCGTCGTGTCCCACTGCAGTGACGACGGGTTGACGGCGCCCATGGTGCCGACCCAGTCGGCCTGTTGGACCGCCAACGGCGGCGTCTGACCCTTCAAGATGTACGACAACGAACCCGGCACGGTCGGCGCGAATTCGCCGGCCCATGCGAAGTACTGGTTCATCGTTCCAGTCGTGTTCATGATCAAGCAGTTGAGCGACGGGTCCCTTGGCGCGGGGATGTCGGTGACGTACTTCACACCCTTCATGTGCTTGAAGGCGTTGATCTGCGGACCGCTCTGTTGCAGGATCATGTCGACGTTACCCGCCTGGAGCGCCTGGTTGCGGGCCTCGGGGTCGACGATGGTCTTGAAGTGAATAGCGCTCAAGTACGGCAACTTACGAGAGTGCGCGTCGGACCTCCAGTAGCTGCCGTTCTTGACCAATTGGGACTCAATGTTCACCTGCCAGGTCTGCACCTTGAAGGGACCCGTACCGATCGGATTGCCGGTATAGGTCGACACGAACGAGCTCGGGTGCGCCATGTAGGCAATCTGCTGCTCGGCCAAGGAAATCGGGAAGGCCGAGAACGGAATCACCATGTTGTACTGAACGGTGTAAGTGTCAACTTTCGTCACCGATGTGATGATTGGTTTAATCGCCAGTCCGACCGTGGGATCGGCGTTGGCGGCCACCCAGTTGGCCACGCAAATGTCGGCGTCGAATGCGTCGCCGTTGGTGAATTTGACGCCTTGGCGAAGCGCAATCGTCCATACCGTGTAGTTCGCGTTCGGGGTTGCCGAGAGCGCCAGCATCGGCAGGGCGACCTTGCCGTTCGCCGATATCACGAACAGAGGGTCGTAGAGCGCGTTCGCGACACAGAATCCTGAGGCGTCCAACTTGCCTTGTGAGCCGTTAAAAACGTGGTAGTTCGGAACGTCGGAAAGAGTACCGACGGTCAGTGTCCCACCCCGCTTCGGCTTCGCAGTGTTCACGCCAATTGCAGCTGCGCTGGCCGACGTCGCCAGGAGATCGTCAACGACCGATCCGACCAGCGCGACACCACCGATTGTGGCAGCTGAGTGAGTTAGGAACGATCGACGATCGAACGTGGATGACATCATTGTCCTGCTTTCCCCCGGAGCGCTGGCCTTGTGCTGGCGCTCCACTGGTCGCAACTTAGCAAGAACCCGAAAGAAAAGAAGTTCAGCGACGAAATCTCCTCAACCTGAATTCCCAGGGCCCGATTGGCAGGGCGACGCCGCTCGGACCCTGGGAAACTTATACGTGGCTGTTGTGAATGCGGCCACCGAAATTGATGAGCGCGCGACGAGTACGACTGTGAATTACGTCGTCATATTCACACTTCGAGGCGCGACCACAAGGTATTGCCTCGCGTAGTCCCATCGCAGCAAAGGCGAATGTGCCCGAGCGGCGGATCCGTTCGGCATTGCGCAACGAGTTGAGTGCCGCGACGGCGAGCGAGGAGCTCGAGTCATTTATCCCATGATCGTGATCAGTCGTCGCGAACACCGTTCGCACGGTGCGGTTCCGACGCTCAAACGTCGTTGAATCGCGGTGCTCAGTCAGAACGCGGCGCGCAGATGTCACCACGTGGTCGTCAATTGCCAGGCGCCCACAACCGGTCCGATTGATAATTTCCATCGTCGCGGTGCGAATCATTGTGAAACCTGCCCTCTGTCTCGAGTCGGATTCAATCGAGACGTGCCCATCTTGAAGGGGTGATTTGTGAGGGCCCTGTGAAATCTCTTGGAGGTGCTTTAATTGGCAACGAACTGCGAATTCGATCGAAAACTTTGCGCGCCCGCCCTATTTTCAAGTGATTATCGTCAACTTTTGGCGAATCCATCCGTATTCAGGGTTGACAGCAAATGGGCCCAAAACATTATCGTTCGGTACACAAAGGGAGCAGGGTCCAGACGGAGGGGGAAACCGTCTGGACCCTGACAGGATCATTCAAATTTCATATCAGGGCCCGAATGGAAGGGAGGGACCATTCGGGCCCTGAGACTTTGTGGGGACCTGGTTAGTCGGTCTTCTTCATTTCGGCGCGAACTCCTCTCGCATTCGAACCAAGTCCGGGCCCGGCTCTCGGCACTACGGGCAAGGAACCAGATCCCATGGGACGGGGACCGGCGCCGTTGTTTGGACCCGGCCCGGGCATTCCGATTCCAACGGTCGCGGCCTCAATGGCTGTCGGCGAGGAACCGAAGGTCCCTTCGCCAAAGACGAATGACCCAACGCTCACGTCGCCGAGCGAAGCACTCGTCCCGACCTTGGAGTAGGTGGTTGCGGTACTCACCTGAATCGTGCCGGTACGGCCATTCGGCCCAGTCACCGTGATCGTGTCACCGTTTATCGCGTCGACTCGACCAGCGATTATCGCGGGCACGATATCGATCGATCCCGCGACGCCCGCATCGGTAGAACTCGGCACGATATGAACGTTCTCGCCCAGCACCAGGCTCGCCACCGGGGTGCTGTGACGAAGCTTCGTGATCACCGTCGAGGAGTTGATCACGTAGGTCGTCGTGGTCCCGTCGAAGTTCACGATGGTGATCGAGGAACTCGTCAGAGCGTTGACGTCCCCGCCGACGCCACCCGTTTCAAGGGGTGGCGTCGGCGGCGGCGTAGTCGTGCTGGCGTCTTTCGAGCCGCGAAGGGTCAATGGATTTACGGACTTCACAGAGTGCGTCGAGGCGTTCGCAACGCCGACGCCACTGACGAGCGCCGTGACGGCGATCGCCGAAGAGAGTCCCACTTTTCGTAGGACTCTCTGGCGCGATGGTTGGTTCATGGGAGGTTCGCTTTCTGTCTCGAATGGGGGAATTCGAGACAAGGACATCTTCCCCACTGAGTGTGTGGATGCCATTGGGAAGGCGTAAGAAGGAACTAAATCTCGAAGTTCGTCACGAAGTCGTCACGAAGGCCTCATCCGTCAATTGAATTCGGGCATACTGGGCGCGTACGACTAGCACCTCACGGGGTCGTATCAGGTGCACACCATCTATTAGGGAGGACCACCCCAGTGGCGACAGGTATTGATATTCACGATGGATCGTCGGGCGACGAAGCCTTCAAGGTTGAACGACGAGGCATTGACTACGTCCCCGACGACGAGCGCTGGGCGACGCCGCGCAATATCGCCGCCCTGTGGGCCGGTACGTCGATAAACGTCGAGTACTTCATCTACGGCGCGCTCTTGATGGGCTTCGGGTTCAGTTTCTATACCGCGCTCGCGGTCATCATCATCGGCAACGTCTCGTATTTCTTACTGGGCCTCGCGTCGTTGCAGGGTCCCGAGACCGGCACCACGGCCTTCATGATCTCTCGGGCGCCCTTTGGTACTCGCGGATCGCGACTCCTCAGTTTCTTCAACTGGATTACCCAGTTGGGGTTCGAGACTGAGGGCCTGATCCTCATCGTGGGCGCCGGTCTGGTGCTCTCCCAGATGGCGGGCATCCACACCTCCAGCGGTCTGAAGGTCGCGTACATCATTCTCGCCGCGGCGATCCAGGCCGTCATGCCCTACCTCGGTCACGCGACGATGGTCAAGGTCCTTCGCGCGTTGATCATTCCCTTTGGCGCGATCTTCGTGCTCTTGGCGTTCTACGACTTCAAACACGGGTCCGCGAGCTTCAAGGGATTCGGTAGTGGTTGGGAGCTCTTCTCCGCGGGACTGGCCTTCACCTTCGCGCTCTCCGGTCTCGGCTGGACGGAGTGCGGCAACGACTACACCCGCTACGTGGCGCGCGACGCGAGCAAGGGTTCGATCGTCGGCTGGATGTTCCTCGGTACGGCGATTCCCGAGATCTTCATGATGGTGCTGGGCGCGGCGACGTTTACGTTTGTCTCCTCGAGTGCACAGTCGGCGGACTGGAACGGATCGAACCCCTTCGAGGCACTGCACATCCAGCACACCATTCCGAGTTGGGTCGTCGCGCTGTTCTTGATCTTCGCGATCGTGCAGCTCTTCGGCATCAACTCACTGGACCTTTACTCCTCGGGCGTGTCGCTCCAGGCCATGGGACTCAAGCTCAAGCGCTACCAGGCCGTGGTGTTGGACAGCATCCTCGCCTGCGGCCTGACGATCTGGGCGATGTTCCAGTCGACGTTCTCGCTCTACATGAAGGAGTTCGTCGGCGTCATCATCGTGTGGATCGCCCCGTGGCTCGGCATCTATTTGATGGACTGGATCATGCGCAAGTACCGCTACAGCGCCTCAGAACTTCAGCGCAACGACAAGAGCGGGATCTACTTCGTCGGCAAGACCGGCGTGAACTGGAACTCGATCGTCGCCTTCGTCGTGGGCATGGTGTGCTCGACGATCGCCTTTTCCAAGGCGCCGCCGCCGGTGAACTTCCCGTTCCACTGGATGACGCCGATATCGAATCACTACGGTGCGTTCTTCTGCACCGGAACCAAGGCGGCTGCGTGCGGTCTACGAGGCTGGTTCGGCGGCGCCGACTTCTCGGTGCCGACCGGCATCATCGTGGCCGCGTTGGTGTATTTCGTGCTCGAGAAGGTCACGGCCAACGTGGCTCGACAGGTCGCGAAACAACAAGAACTCGAACCGACTTCATAGTACTTCTACAACGCCCCCGGGCTTCGGCTCGGGGGCGTTGTCTTTTCCGTGACTACCCGGCCCAGTCTTCGACGAGGCCGCCCGAACCATCTGGTCGAAAGACCGGAATCGAACCAAGCGCGCGAACCATCGGCGCGTCCTCGCCGAGCGAGGTTCGCCATATCGACGCCTCGGTGACCAGCGTGCCGATCACCACGATCTCGGCTCCGACGCCGCGCAGGAGTCGAAGCGCGGTGCCGGTCGTCGCGCCCGTCGAGATCACGTCGTCCACGATCGCCACGCGCTTGCCGTCGACGTCCTTGATTCGAGCGCGATCGAAAAGTAGGCGCTGCTCGGCGTCGGTCGTGATCGACCGCACTGTCTCAGTGACCGCGTCGGCCAGGTGAATCTTGGGTGTCTTGTGCAAGATCACGTACTGATCGAGACCAAGGTGTCGTGTGACCTCCACGACGACCGGGATGCCCATCGTCGCCACCGTCGCGACGATGTCGACGTCGTAGGGGCGGATGATCTCGGCGAGTTCGGCGCCCGCTCGCGACATGAACTCGACGCCCATGTCGACGGTGATGAGGAGCGCCAGGGTCAGTTGTTCACTGAGCGAGACGAGTGGTAGGTCGACGCGCTGCGTGCCGATATCAACGGAGTACGTGCGTTCACCCACGATGAACGAGCATACTTAACAGATGAGTTCAACCACTTCACCGCTCGAGCGCGACCTCGCTCAACGAATGCTCGTGACCGCGTACGACGAAGCCGTGCTCGGTCTCAGCGAGGGTGGCATTCCGATTGGCGCGGCCTTGTACCTGCGCGACGGCACACTGATCAGTTCCGGGCACAATCGCCGGGTCCAAGAGCGCGACGCGTCGGTGCACGCCGAGACCGACGCCTTTCGCAAGGCCGGTCGCCGTCGTGACTATCCGGACACCGTGATGGTCACGACGCTCTCACCGTGCTGGTACTGCTCGGGTCTGGTGCGACAGTTCAACATCGGCGCCGTCGTCATCGGCGAAGCGACGACCTTTCACGGTGGTCACGACTGGCTCGCCGAACTCGGCGTCGAAATCGTCGTGCTCGACGACCCGGCCTGCACCGAATTGCTCGGTACGTTCATCCTCGAACACCCCGACCTCTGGAACGAGGACATCGGGCTCTAATTAGGGGACTGACATACCTGACGCACCCGGCAGTTCGCGGCGAATTGGTCAGAAAAATGGGGTAAGAGTTGGGATAACGTTAACCCGTGAGTGCCGAAGAGGGAGCCGACATCGGCATCGAGAATAAGGGCCAAGAACCAGCGTCCCGGAAGAAAGGCTCGATTCGGTCACATGAGCAGTTGATTGGAATGATCATCCTCTCGGCGGCGTTCATCATCGGATCGTTCTCGGTAGCATCGGGGATCCGAAACCGAAATCAACCGCAGACCAACCAGATTACGATTACCGGTTCTGCTGAACAGGCAGTCACGTCCAACACATTCCAATGGATGGCAAGTGTGGCCAGCACGCAGCCGACAACCTCGGCGGCACTGGCGCAATTGAACGGGTGGACCGCCCAGATTCGCAACGCGCTTATCGCCGCCGGAGCTCTCAACGACGAAATCTCATTTGGCACGGTAAATGTGCAACCCAATACACAGGCCACCGGTCAAGTGACCAGTTTCACTATGAGCCAAACGGTCACCGTGCAATCCTCTCGCCTGACCGCCATGCAGCGGGTTCTGGACGTCAGTAATCTCCTGCTCACCAACAACGTCCCGTTCATCGCCCAACAACCGCAGTACACCTTCAATGGATTGAAGAAACTGCGACCCGCTCTCACGGCAGAGGCGGCCGCAAACGCTCGACAGCGTGCCCAAGCCGCGTTGGGCAAACAGGTCAAGTTGGGGAAGCCGATTTCGATCAAGGTGGGACAGGTGTCCGTGGATGCGCCCGGGTCCGTCAATTACGGCAGCGGAGACTTCAACACCAGTTCGATTCCCAAGGTCGTCTCGGTGGTGGTTTACGCCACCTACTCAACTTAGTAAGTGGTCCTCACCCTCGCANNGTGTCTGGTATGTCAGTCCCCTAATTAGCGCGCCGGTGGTCCGAAGAGGCGATCGCCGGCGTCACCGAGGCCGGGTGTGATGTAGCCAACGCTGTTGAGTTCGGCGTCGAGCGCGGCCGCGACGATAGCGACGTTCGGATGCTTGGAGAAGACGTAGTCGACGCCCGGTTGCGCCGCGATCAGGCAGAGCACGGTCACGTCGCCGGCGCCACGTTCGCGCAGCATGTCCAGAACACAGACCAGCGATCCCCCGGTCGCCAGCATCGGGTCACAGAGCACCACGTGCACGCCGGTGAGCGACTCGGGCAAACCGTCGAGGTAGACGTCGGGCTTCAACGTCTCTTCGTTGCGCCGAAGTCCGACTAAGCACACACGGTGGTGCGGAAGGACCTCTTGAACCGCCGGACTCATGCCGAGACCGGCGCGAAGGATCGGGACGATCAAGTACTCCGTGTCGATACGCACCGCCGGCGCGCCGCGAAGTATTGGCGTGTCGACGGTCGTGACCGTGACCGGCGTGTCGCGAAAGGCCTCGTAGGCGACGAATCGAGAGATCTCGCCGGCCAGACGCAAGAAATCCGCGTTGGACGTCGCGACGTCGCGAAGGCGGCGAACCTTGTCGGCCACGATGGGATGGTTGATGACCTGGAGTGATGGCACGTGGTCACACTACGTCGGCGTCGATAGCCGTGCTCGTAGTTCGCCCGTCGTCGACTCGCGATTTGGCGTAACTGACCGCCGGTATTATTGATCGATGGCTGCTTTCCTCTCTTCGCGTGCCGAACGCGTCCGAGAGCAAGAATCGGCCAACCCCCTCGGCGGTATTACCTCGAAATATCCGGGTCCTCGCAACGAAATTTCACGCAATCAGAGCCTCACCTGGTGGCGGCGTGTGCTTCCGGTGATTCAGTCCCACCGCCTGACGTTTGTGACGGCAATCGTGCTTTCGTTTGTGAGTCTCATTTTCCAGGTGCTCGTGCCCAACATGTTGAGCAACGACATCGACCACACGTTCGTGAAGCACGTCACGTCGCTGCACAGCGACGTGATCTCCATTGTGATTGTGGGACTTCTCGCCGGAGCGACCGGCATTATCTCTCGCCAGTTTCTTTACAACACCGCCTACAACGTGGAAGCGGATCTTCGTTCGTTGATCTATCAGCACTTGACGTGGCTCTCGTTCAGTTTCTACGACCGTGTGCAGTCCGGACAACTCATCAGTCGCGCCAATAGTGATATCCGAAGTGTCCAGATGTACTCAATTTTCGCTCCGCTCATCATTGTGCAGTGCCTAATTGGTGTGGTCGCCTTTGCCTTCATGCTCAGCATCAACTGGGCACTCGCGCTCATCTCCATGATTGTGATGCCAATTCTTTACGTCGTCGGCATCAAGATGCGTCGCGTCATGTTCCCTATCTCCTGGATTACGCAGTCCCGCTTGGCGGAGGTCGCGACCATCGTTGATGAGAACGTCAACGGCGTTCGCGTGGTGAAGTCCTTCGCGCAGGAAGAGGCAGAGATCAACCGCCTCGCCGATGCCGCGGAGGGCGTTGCGTGGGCTTACATCAAGGACGCCAACATTCGAGCAGTCTGGTCCCCCTGGGTCCAGAACCTGCCCCAATTGGGACTCGCTCTGGTACTGCTCTGCGGCGGATGGATGGTCGTGCACGGCGACCTTCGTTACTCCGAGATCCTTGCTTTTAGCTTGTATCTCTTGATGCTCCAGGCACCGTTCATGATGCTCGGACAATTGGTCATGATGGGCCAGCGCGCGAGGGCCAGCGCGGGAAGGATCTTCGAGATCCTCGATGAGAGTCCCGAGATCGTGGAGCGACCTGGTGCCTACGACCTCGTCGATGTGCGCGGTTCGATCGACTTTAACCACGTCACCTTCACCTACGACAACGGCGCCGAGATTCTTCGCGACTTTGACGCACACATTTCGCCCGGCGAAACCGTCGCGATCGTTGGACGCACCGGTTCGGGCAAATCGACCGTCGCGCGCTTGGTGACTCGCTTCTACGACGTGACAAACGGAGACATCACTATTGATGGACACGACCTGCGCGATCTAACCCTCACGTCCCTGCGGGCCAATGTCGGCGTCGTGCTCGACGAGCCCTTCCTTTTCTCAATATCCATCCGCGACAACATTGCCTACGGTCGACCTGACGCGTCGCTCGAGGAGATTGAGGCTGCGGCGCGCGCCGCGAACGCGGACGAGTTCATCGTGCGCTTGCCCGAAGGGTACGAAACGATTGTCGGCGAGCGCGGCTACACCCTCTCGGGTGGACAACGCCAGCGCATCGCCATTGCCAGAACGCTGCTGCTCAATCCGCCGATCCTCATACTCGACGACGCCACGAGCGCAATCGACGTGCACGTGGAGTCGGGCATCTACGAGGCCCTGCGGGGACTCTTGAAGCAACGAACCACGATCGTCATTGCGCACCGCATCTCGACGATCGCCCTAGCGAGTCGGGTGCTGGTGCTCGACGAAGGTCGCATCATCGCGAGCGGTACGCACGAGGAGTTGCTCGAGAGCGAACCGCTGTACTCAGAGATCCTGGCCCAGACCACATCGGGAGAGGAATCGTAATGGGTTGGGGCGGCGGTGGCGCCATGTTCGGTCCGAGCGCGTCGTCGTCGAGCGGTAAGGCGGGGCTCCCCTTCGGTGGTATTCCCGAAGAGTTAATGGACGAAGCGACGAAGCTGCTCGCTAGTGAACCCGTGCGGGCAAAGTCTGATGTTCACTTCACGCAGCGGCCCAGCGAAAAGGAACGAGAACGCTTGACGCTTCCTAAGTTGTTGCGCGTCTACCCCAAGTGGGTCATTGCCGGATCGGCCCTCGTAATCGTTATCAGTCTCACGTTGCAGGCCGGGCCGCTCCTCACGGAGTACGCCATCAGTCACGGGATGGAGCGACACAAAAGCCTGAGCGTGATCGTGGTGTGCGCGATCTTGTATCTCACACTCGCGTTGATCAGCGTCTACTTCCAACGCGAACAGGTCGATGTCACCGGCAAGCTCTCCTCGCGAGCGATGCACGACCTACGAATCCGGGTCTTCACACAGTTTCAACGACTCAGCCTGGACTTCTTCACCGAGGAGAAGGCTGGCGTCTTGATGAGTCGCATGACGAGCGACATCGAGAATCTCCAACAGTTGATCCAAGACGGCATCAGCCAGTTCGCACTACAGGGCCTCACGATGATCGTCATTACGGTCATCCTGTTTCTCACCAACGTCACGCTCGCCGCGTGGACCGTGCTGCTCGTTGTGCCGATCCTCGTAGCCTTTTCGATCTGGTACCACCATGCGTCGGAGAAGGGCTACCTCCTCGCGCGCGACCGAATTGCGAATGTCTTGGCCGATCTCTCCGAGTCGCTCTACGGCATTCGCGTCGTGACCGCCAACAATCGTCAACGTCGCAATATTCGAAACCACCGTCACGTCGTGGGTGCCTACCGTGACGCCAACGCTTACACCGGACGCGTCAACGCCGTCTACGGTCCCTCCACTCTCATGATTGGCATCCTGGGACAGGCAATGCTGCTCGGCATCGGCGGCCACATGGTCCTTCACCACCAGCTCGGCATTCCTCAGCTCATTGTGTTCTTCCTCTACCTCAACCGATTCTTCGCTCCGATTCAACTTCTCGTCCAGCAGTACACCACGCTGCAACAGGGCCGCTCGTCGATTATTCGTTTGCGCAAACTGCTCGAAATTTCGCCGACCGTTGATGAAGTGCCAGGCGCCGTCGACCTGCCCACGATTGAAGGTCGAATCACCTTTGAGCACGTGGACTTTGGCTACTTGAGCGACGAACTCGTCTTGCACGACGTCAATCTGGAGATCGCTCCCGGTGAATCCGTTGCCTTTGTCGGTCCGACCGGTGCCGGCAAGTCGACCATGGCGAAGCTCGCCAATCGCTTTTACGACCCCACCGCCGGTCGGGTGCTGCTCGACGGTATCGACGTCAAAACCGTCACCCTGCGCTCCTTGCGCTCGCAGCTCGGCGTAGTGCCACAAGAGGCATTCCTCTTCGCCGGTTCAATCCGCACCAACCTGAGTTTCGGCCAACCCCACGCCACCGACGAAGAGATCAACACCGCCGTTGACGTCGTCGGACTTCGTGAACTCGTCGATCGTCTCCCCCAGGGACTCGACACGCCGGTGCACGAACGGGGCCAAACGCTCTCCGCCGGTGAACGACAGCAACTCGCATTAGCAAGAGCCTTCCTTGCCCGACCTCGGGTGTTGATCTTGGACGAAGCGACGTCCTCACTCGATCTGCAGAGCGAGATAGTGGTCGAACAGGCCCTCGATCGACTCCTCGAAGGTCGTTCGGCAATCCTGATTGCGCACCGCCTCACGACCGCGCAACGCGCCGACCGCATTGTCGTGATTGACAACGGTGGCATCGTCGAGATGGGTACGCCCATTGAACTCCTCGCGTTAGGTGGTGCCTACTCCATCATGTACGACGCGTGGCTCGCGTCGGGTGGACGCGACGCAACGCGAACTGCCTAGGCCATCTCTTTCACATCGGCGATCAGCGACGCCGAACTTTGATCGCCCAGCGGTATCGGATGGACCTGCAGGTGCGTCACGCCGGCCTCGCGAAAGGCCGCGACTCGCTCGGCCACGTAACTCGCCGGGCCGCACAGCGTGGTCAGTTCCAAGAACTCATCAGGGATCGCCGCCTCGGCCTCCTTCTTCTTGCCGTCGAGGTAGAGGTCCTGAATGATCGCCGCTTCCTTCTCGAAGCCGTAGCGCACCATCAGCTCGTTGTAGAAGTTCTTACCCTTCGCGCCCATCCCGCCGACGTAGAGAGCGGTCATCGGACGCGAAAACTCTCGTAGGGCTGTGACGTCACTTCCTTCACCGATGGCGAGCAGACCGCCGGCCGAGATCATCAATTCACCGAGCGACTGATCGCGCTTGGCTCGGCCGGTCGCGAGCGACGCTCCCCAGACCTCGTGGGCCCGTTCGGGGATGAAGAAGACCGGGAGCCACCCGTCGGCGATTGCCGCGGTCATCTCGACGTTCTTCTGGCCCAGCGACGCGACCCAGATGGGAATCTCACTGCGCACCGGGTGCGTCAATATCTTGAGCGCCTTGCCGAGGCCGGTGCCCTGATCACTCGGCAACGGGAGGGTGAAGTTCTTCCCCTGGTGCACCAGCGGCGCCTCTCGCTTCCAGATGTTGCGACAGATGTCCACGATCTCTCGTGTGCGCCCAAGCGGGTTCGCGTACGGCACGCCGTAGAAACCCTCGATGACCTGAGGACCCGAGGCGCCGAGGCCCAGGTGAAAGCGACCGTCGGAAAGCGCGTCGATGCCCGCGGCGGTCATCGCGATCAGTGACGGCGTTCGCGAGTAAATGTTCATGATTCCCGAGCCGATTTGGACGCGCTCGGTCAACGCCGCGAGGTACCCCATCAGGGAAGGGCTGTCGAATCCGTAGACCTCGGCGACCCACACGAGGTCGAGGCCGGCCTTTTCCATCTCGGCCACACTTCGCGCGGCCTCTTTGAAACCACCGGCGTAGGCCAGAATCGTAGAAATCTGAAGTGGTTGACGAGGGCTCGCGGTCATGGACGTCACAGTAGCGAAATTGTCCGAGTACCAACGTCTGGCACGTAACACCCTGTACGTGTCGTTCCATGGATGGATCGGCCCTATCGAATGCGAGCAGTTTTGGCGCCCCTGGACCCAACTCCCGCGCAGGAACAGCTGCTGCGTAGTTACTGCGGAGCGTCGCGCTTCGCTTACAACTGGACCGTAGCCATCGTCAAGGAGAACTTGGACACGCGTAAGAAGGAGCGCCGAGCGGGGATTGACGAGGACGAACTCACGAAGTCCCTTTCGTGGTCTGCGTGGTCGATGACGCCACTTTGGAACTCTGTGAAGGACGAGGTCGCCCCGTGGCACCGCAACGTAACTTGGCATGCCTTTTGCAGTGGCGTCACTAACGCTTCTGTCGCGTTGAAAAACCACGATGATTCGAAGAAGGGCAAGCGCAAAGGCGAACCGGTCGGATTCCCGAATTTCAAGAACCGCCGCTCGAAACTGTCGTTCACGTTGATCGACTTCACACGCGTTGGGAGTTGGTTCTCAGAAGACTCAAGGCACGTACGGCTCATCCTCCCTCGCCTTGCCACGGACCCCCGAATCACGAGACGTCGAGAGCAACTTCAGTGGCTGCACACGACCGAGTCTCTTCGACGCCTCAAGAAGAAGGTCACGTCCGGCGATTGGACTGTCCAGTCAGTGACGATTTCCTTTACGGGTGGACGTTGGCAAGCCTCTTTCTCGGTCAGACAACTGGTGGCATCTGCGCCGAGCGCAGTTCGACAGATAGGTCCGCTAGTGGGCGTCGACCTCGGAGTGAAGCACCTGGCCACATTGTCGTTGCCGGTGGGCGGCATCAGTGACGCCAACGGCCACGTGGCCAACCCGCATCACTTGGACGCGGAGCTCGAGCGACTCGCCAAGCTCAATCGACAACTGTCGCGCTGCGTGATGGGGTCAAAGAACCGCGCGAAGATCATTATGCGTCGCCAACGGCTCCACGGCCGAGTCACGCGATCGAGAGAGCTTTACTTGCACCGGCTCTCAACGACGTTGGCTGGAAGCTTCGAGACGGTGGTGACTGAGGACCTTGACGTAATTGGCATGGTGAAGAAGTCGAATAAGAACTCCACCAAGGAGTTAAGGCGTTCGATCCTCGACGCCGGGTTCTTCGAGTTGCGACGTCAACTCAACTACAAGACTGAAGACCGCGGACACCGCGTCATCGTGGTGAACCGTTTCTACCCCTCTTCGAAGAAGTGCTCTCACTGCGGCGAGACGAAAGCCAAGCTCGCTCTCAGTGAACGTGTCTTCGAATGCAGTAACTGTGGCATCAGTCTCGACCGGGACGTGAACGCCGCACGCAACATCCGTGATGAAGGCATTCGTCTTCTCACCAACGAAGCATCAGCCGTCGCGGGGCACCAACCCGAGACGTTAAACGCTGTCTCGAGGGACCGTGAGACTAAACCGCTAAGGCGGGGACGCGGGGACCGTTATCAGAGCAGAACCACGCAGCCAATACGAGAATTTTCACCGTTGGCGTAGGTAGTGGAAGGGGTAGTGGCAACGCTGCCCGGGGTCGGTCATTGGGATCGTTTTCTGACCGGACTTGTGTACGCTAGTAACTGTTAGCAATCTCGCTTTCATACAATTCAAAGGCTGGTGACAACGTGGTCACGCGTCCAACTGAGGCGTCACCTCACGAATTCAATCCGTGGCTCCATGTCACGTCGCTCATCGAAACCGCCGGACACCTGCTCGGCCTGAATGAGGGATTGATCAAGCGAATCGTGACCCCGGAGCGAATTCTCGAAGTCGCGGTCCCCATTCGGATGGACTCCGGTGAGGTCGAGATGTTCCACGGTTGGCGCATCCAGCACAGCACTGCGCGCGGCCCGGGCAAGGGCGGCATCCGCTTCCACCCCAGCGTCAACGTCGACGAGATCGCGGCACTCAGTGCCGACATGTCCATCAAATGTGCCGTCGTCAATATTCCCTACGGCGGAGCCAAGGGTGGCATTCGCGTCGATCCGACCGCGCTCAGTCGCGCCGAACTCGAGCGACTGACTCGGCGCTACGCCTTCTCCATCGCGCCGATGATCGGGCCGGACCGCGACATTCCGGCCCCGGATATCAACACGGACACCCAGGTCATGAGTTGGATCATGGACACGGTGTCCATGCTGGCCGGACACAACATCCCCGGCGTCGTCACCGGCAAGCCGCTCGCCATTGGCGGCACGTTCGGGCACGCCGGCGCGACGTCACTCGGCGTGACGATCTGCACGAGCGCGATCCTGCAACGACTCGGCCGACTCGCGAGCGAACAGCGCGTCGTCATCCAGGGCTACGGCAAGGTTGGCGCACCGTTGGTGAAGCTCTTGAGCGATCGCGGCATGAAAGTCGTCGGCGTCGCTGATATCCGCGGGGCGATCCACGTGCCCGCGGGCATCGACCCCACGGTCATGGCCAATCACTTCAAAGAGGCCGGCACGGTCGTCGGTTACCCCGACAGCGAACCGGTCGCGGCCGATCTGCTCTTCACTTTGCCGAGCGACATCGCGATCCCCGCCGCCCTCGGCGGCGTCATCGACCAGGACATCGCCAAGACGATGTCGGCGTCGATCGTCGTCGAAGCGGCCAACGGTCCCACGACCGGCGAGGGTGCCGCAGCTCTCGCGAGTCGAGGCATCGCGGTCGTACCCGACGTCCTCGCCAATGCCGGTGGCGTTGTCGCGTCCTACTTTGAGTGGGCCCAGGACCTTCAGGGCTACCTCTGGGAACCGGAACTCTTTCACGACCGACTTGAAAAGACGTTGCGCGAAGCCTTCAATTACATCTGGACTCGACACCTCCAACTCGAAGTCACGTTGCGCGAGACCGCGATCGCCGTCGGCGTTGAGCGCATCGCCGAAGCGACCGAACTGCGCGGGCTGTTCCCCTGATCGAATTCAACGCGCCGTCGACGTCACGCCTTGTTCACATACCGTGCTGACGCAACAAAAATTGTTTGTCGGAGGCGCTTCGCGTGTGCGAGTGTTACGAGATGACACCGACGGAGCCCTCGCGCGATGAATTGGAAGAGATTATCTCGTCCTTGCGCGAAGAGATCACGCGACTGAAGGAAGAGATTCGTCGGATTCGTCGAGAGACCAACGAGGTGCCGCCGCACTATCTCTAAAAGTCAAGTGGTAGTGGTAGTGGTAGTGGTAGTGGTAGTGGTAGTGGTCGTCCCAGAGCAGATGAGTTGATTGCGCGCGGCGAGGTCTTGAGCAGCGGCGGCGATCAACGTCGACTTGGCGAGCATGCCTTGTGTGACCGCATTCACGATTGCCGTCGAGATCTTGGCGGCCAAGGCGAGCGATGCAGCGACCGACGTTGGCGAACCGAACAGGATCAGGTCGTCCCCTGCCGTGAGCGCCAGCACCGACGCCGCCGGCTCGGCCAGGTGCAGTGCACTGATGGCCCCGGCCGACAACGAGTCAGTGACGATGAGACCCTTGAAGCCGAGCGTGGTGCGAAGGTACTGGACGACCACCGGCGATAATCCGGCCGGCAATGACGACAATCCAGGAATGCGAGCATTGGACATCATGACGGCGCCAGCGCCATTGGCGATCGCCTGACGGAACGGAACGAGTCCGGTCGTCCGCAACTTCGACCACGACAAGGTCGCGGCCGGACCGTAATCGGTGTTGCGCGTCGAATAGCCCAACCCGGGAAAGTGCTTCACCACTGACAACACGCCCGCCTGTTGAAGTCCCTTCATGAACGCCGTGCCGTCGGTGGCCGCGATTGACGCCATGCCACTAAATGAGCGATAGCCATCAGGATTCGCCTCGCCCGGATACTGTGCACGACCGTCAACGTCGAGGACGGGCGCGAGGTCCGTGTTCACGCCCGCCGCCGAAAGCGCGGTGCCCACCCGCCGCGCAATCGCCGTGACCCGAGCGGCGTTGAGGTTCTTGCCCATCGTCTGCGCCCACGGGAACGAACCGACCACGTTCGTGAGACGTTCGACGCCACCACCCTCTTCGTCGGTCATAACCATCCAGGCGAAATGTCCGGGTCGTTCGCGTTGCAACGTGGTGAGGACTTGGGACATCGACGCGGGCGCCGCCGTACCGAAGAGAAGGATTCCGCCGTAACCAGCCCGTGCCGCGGGTGCGAGCGCGCCGATATTCGTCGCCTCGACCGGGATCGCGATGGTCTCGTTGGCCAACTGCGTCGTCGTCCAGGTCGAGACGATCTGACTCGCGCACGCGAGGTTGGTTGTCGTGGTTCGACCCTGACTCGCGCCAGCGCTCGCCACGAGCACACCCGAGAGCATCACTACGCCGAGAAGTATTCGCAACCGTCGCACGGGCAAAGGCTAGGACGACGATGCTTGAATTGCCGACCGCTACGCTGTCGAGCGTCGAAATGAGTCCGATGTCACCACTGATGCCCGCTGCCTTCATCGGTCACGGTAACCCCATGAACGCGATCGAACACAATCGCTACACCGAGAGCTGGGCGAGGTTCGGGGCGTCGATCGAGAAGCCGAATGCGATCCTGGTCATCTCGGCGCACTGGTACGTCAACATCACCGCCGTCACGGCGATGCGTATGCCGCGCACCATTCACGACTTTTACGGCTTCCCGCAGGAACTCTTCTCCGTCGAATATCCCGCGCCCGGTGAACCGTCAATCGCGCAGCGCATTGTTGATGTCGTCAGGCCCACTTACGTGGGACTCGATGAGGACAGTTGGGGCATCGACCACGGCACGTGGTCAGTCCTCGTGCACATGTTCCCCGCGGCGGACGTACCAGTCCTGCAGCTCTCGATCAACGCCGAACTGCCCTTCGATTACCACTTCAATCTCGGTGCCCAGCTTCACGAACTTCGCAGCGAAGGAGTGCTCATCGTCGGCAGTGGGAACGTCGTGCACAACCTGCGGCTCGTGGACTTCAACTCCCCCGGCGTCGGCACCGACTGGGCTCATCGTTTCGACGATGACGTGCGCGCAATCATGACGAGTGACGCCGCCGAACTAGGCCGCGCGAGTGCGCACGACGACTACCGTCTGGCCGTCCCGACGCCCGACCACTTTCTGCCCCTCGCGTACGTCGCGGGACTCTCGGCTGCGGCGAACACGCCGACGCGCACTTTGGTCGACGGCTACGAGATGGGATCGCTCTCGATGACCGCGTACGAACTTCCGGCCGCCTAACTCACTTTCGACGCGAAAACCGCACCGCTCGAAGCAGCGACGTCGCGAGCGCGAGAACGGCGAGCACAGGTAGTACGACAATTGCGGCGGCATTGAAGTGACCGGTTTCACTCAGCAGTGCGGTGACACCAATGATCACGAGCGCGGCGATGAACAGTTCCGGTGTGTCGCCCACCAAGAAGTCCCACCAGAACCGACCAAAGCCCTTTATGAGGCGCGTTATGACTGACGGACGCTCACTCACGCGTTGGCTCCTACACTTCGCGTGCCCACTTCTCGCCGCAGAGCGAGGACGAACAGCCAGGTGACGATGGCGTAGATCGCGGCGAGTCCCAGCAGCATCGTGTCGCCCCCCGGCCAACGGACATGTAGTCCCTCGCCGGACCAAAACGTTCCGTAGGTCACCAAAAGTATGCCAACCGACATCTTCAGCGCGTTCTCCGGCACGCTCGAGAGCTGTTTGGCGACGATGACACCGCACAGTGCGACGAGCACCACCGCGACGGCGGCCACCGCGGCCGCCAGACCAAGTCGATGAGCCGACGTGCCGAGTGTTATCACCAGGATGATGACCTCGAGTCCTTCGAGGAAGACTCCTTTGAACGCCATCACGAAGGCGATACGGTCGCGACCGGGCGTGGTCCCCGTTGCCCGCAACGTGGCTACTGTCTCTTCATAAATGGCGTCTTCGTCGTGCTTGGCCTTGAGACCGGTGGCGCGAAGAATGGACTTCCTCAGCCACTGCATTCCGAAGATGAGGAGAACTCCCCCGACGACGAGTCGCAAGCTGCTGAGCGGAACGTGCACGAGCGCCGGACCAAAGGCCGCCACGAGCGCGCTCAAGACCAGAAGTGCCACACCGGTTCCTTCGAAGGCTGAACGCCATCCTCGAGTGTGGCCCACCGCGAGCACGATGGTCAAGGCCTCGACCATTTCCACGCACGACGCCAGAAATACTGCGCCAACGAGGACGACAGTTCCCGAAGAAACCGATGTGGCTATCAACACGTCATTTTCCCTCTGGGCCGAATTGAACCCGTAGCCCTGCGAATCGAATGTCTATTTCATTTCGAACGCTAGCGGCCGACAACGACATCACCGAATTTTGTGGCACCGGCCGGACTTACTCGCGTCGACGGAGTTCGTCTTCGACTGACGCGGGGTCGAGTCCCCGACTTCGCAACAGCACGAGCGTGTGAAACCACACATCGGCCGCCTCTTCCACGACACGTTGGTCGTCTTCGCTCAGCGCGGCGACGACCAATTCGACGGCCTCTTCGCCCACCTTTTGCGCAATACGTCCCGTTCCCTCATTGAGTAACTCCACCACGTAGGAGCCCTCAGGCGCGTCCTGTTCACGTCGAAGAATCTTTCGCCACAGCCACGGAGTGAAACACGAGGTGGCCCCGTCGTGACACGCCGGACCGTCGGCCGAGACCCGTACGAGAACGGCGTCGTCGTCACAGTCGTGCGATATCTCAACCACGTGCATCGTGTTGCCCGACGTCTCACCCTTTTGCCACAGTTTCTGGCGAGAGCGCGAAAAGAAGTGGACGAGACCGCTCGAACGAGTTAAAGCGAGCGCCTCCTCGTCCATCCAACCCAACATCAGTACGCGCCCGGTCGCGTCGTCTTGCACGATTGCCGCACGAAGTTCTTCGCTCATATCAATTCCTTCATCGGTCGAAGTTGAATACCTAATTCTTGGATCTCGCGACGAAGACCGGGGAGACCGGCCGGATTCTCGTGCACGATCGACGCGATCAACGCCGCGTCGGCAATCCGCAGCGCCTCGGCCACGTGCGCGGCCGAGCCGGCGCCACCGGACGCGATGACGGGGACCGACACGGCGTCGCGCACGGCCGCGGTCAACGCCAGGTCGAAACCTTCGCGCTTCCCGTCGTGGGAGATTGACGTCAGCAGGATCTCGCCGGCACCGCGCGAGGCTGCTTCGACGGCCCAGGGGATCGTCTTGGTCGTCGTCACGACGCGTCCCCCGTGAGTGTGTACGACGCCGTCGCCGGCGTCGATTGCGACGACCACGGCTTGGCGGCCGTAGCGCCGGGCAATCGCGCCAATCAAATTCGGATCAGCGAGGGCGGCTGAATTCAGCGAGACGCGATCGGCACCGGACTCAATAATTCGAATGGCGTCCTCCACCGAGCGCACGCCGCCGCCGACGGTGAAGGGAATCTCCAATACGTCAGCGACCTCGGCGACTACCGACGTCATCGTCGCGCTGTCCTCGGGGGTCGCCGTGATGTCGAGAAAGACCAGTTCGTCGGCGCCCCCGTCGCTATAGAACTTTGCGAGTTCGACGGGGTCGCCCACGTCGCGCAGTCCTACGAAGTTGACGCCCTTCACCACGCGACCATGGGCCACGTCGAGACAGGGGATCAAACGGGCGAGAGGCATCGCTCGAGAAAGGCCAAACCGGCGGACCCGCTTTTTTCGGGGTGGAATTGGACGCCGAGAAACGCTCCACGTTCGACCGCCACGGTGACGCCTTCCGACGTCGCCACACTGTGGGGACACGTCGCGGCGTAGGAGTGGGCAAAGTAATAGGCGTCACCCCACGGTTCGACGATCGCCCATCCCAGACGCGGAACGCGGCCCTCGGTGATCAAGTGCACTGAACCGCGCAACAGTCCGATGCCGTCGACACCACCGTCTTCGTCACTGTGATCCAACGCCAACTGCATTCCGAGACAGATGCCGAGTATCGGAGATCCAGTCGCAAAGCGATCGCGCAACGCTTGATCGGCGCCCGTCGATTCAAGGTGATCCATGGCACTACGTGCCGAACCAACGCCCGGCAGAATCACCAATTCACCGTCGGCAATCATCGTCGGATCGCTACTCACGACACTCGTGACACCCAAGTGCGTCAGTGCCGCCCGAACAGATCGTGTGTTGCCAGCGCCGTAGTCGACGACGACGACGTCGCTCACAGCGATCCCTTCGTCGAGCGCACGAGCCCGCCGTCGCGGGTGAGGGCTTGAGCGAGCGCCCGACCGACGGCCTTGAATGCGGCCTCGGCGACGTGGTGATCGTTCTCGCCGGTCGCGGTCACGTGGAGTGTGATCCGGGCGTTCTGAGCGAGCGACTGAAACGCGTGCGCGGCCATGCCCGGATCAGGCGAGATCGAGATCTTGGCGGTGGCTCGACCCGAGAGGTCGACGACAGCGTGCGCGAGGGCTTCGTCCATCGGCACGCGAGCCTCGCCGTAGCGGGTGAGCCCCCGTCGATCACCGAGCGCCTCATCCAGCGCTTCGCCGAAGGTGATCATCATGTCCTCGACCATGTGGTGTTCCCCGGTTTCGAGGTCCCCCACGCCCTCGAGGCGCAGGTCCATACCCCCGTGGAACGCCAACTGCTGGAGCATGTGGTCGTAGAAACCGAGTCCGGTGTTCACGTACACACGACCTTCACCGGGTACGCGCAGACGAATGTTCAGCAGCGTCTCGGCCGTCGCACGACGACGACGTAACGAGGAACTGGGGATCGTCGTACCCTCCAAGACTGCGCGCAGGGCGTCGAGCAAGACGTTGTCGTCGAGTTCATCTTTCACGCTTATGCGCAGTCCCCCTTCGTAGGCCCGAACGACGACCCCGTAGGCCATCAGCTGTTCCACGAGTTCTTGAGGCTGGTCCATGGGGATGAAGAGGAAATTCGTGTACGACTTCGTCGCCGTCAGTCCCAGAGAGGTCAACTCAATGGAGAGTCGCTCGCGCTCCGCCACTTGCGCCGAGACGTCGAGCGGTGTCGCGATGGCCGCCAACGCCAATGCGGCCGATAGCGAGGAGACCGACAGCGGCGCCTGTCGCGACGAGATGATGTCAATCGTCTCGGCACTCGCGACGGCGTAACCGACGCGCGCTCCGGCCAGACCGTAGGCCTTCGAGAACGTTCGCAGCACGATCGCGCCCGCGTCCACGCGTTCCATGGCGTCAACGCCGGCGTAATCGGCGTACGCCTCGTCGATGACGAGCTGACCCGGCACGTCGGGAATGTCCGGCAATTCACCCGTGGGATTGTTCGGTCGACAGACGAAGACCAGATCCGCTTGGGTCGGATCGTTCACGATCGTGGCGCCGGCCATCGCGGCGGCGAAGGGGTACATCGAATACGAGAACGCGGGTACGGTCGCGACCGTGCCGCCTTCGGCGAAGAGCCGCGCCACCAAGACGATGAACTCGTCACTGCCGGCCCCGAGCGCGACCTGATCAATGCCGACGCCGTGTCGTTCGGCAATCGCCGAACGCAATGAGTGGTAGCGCCCTCGGTCGTATTCGTTGACGTCGGCGAGGGCGCGGGCAAGCGCCCCCGGGCGCGCACTCGGCGGCGGCGTGGCGGCGACGTTGCCGTCGAAGCGGATGATGTCACGCGGGTCCAGTCCCACCTTCTCGGCAATCACCTCACTCGACGGTGGCCACTGGTAACTGGCGAGAGCGACGGGCCGTTTCATCGGCGCGCCGTGATCTTGTGCGCGGGCATGTCTTCGAGATCAGCTAGGGCCTCAATCGTGGGCGCCAGCCGCTCCAGACCCTCTTTCGTCACGCGCTGGACGGTCACCGTCTTCATGAAGGCCTCGAGACCAAGACCGCCGGTCGATTTGGCCCACCCGCCGGTCGGTAAGACGTGATTGCCACCGGTGGCGTAGTCGCCCGCCGGGACCGGTGAGTACGGACCGACGAACACCGCCCCGGCGTTTCGAATGCGATTGGCCAAGGACTCGGCACGCTCACCCAAGAGGGCGACGTGCTCGGCGGCGTACTCCTCGACTTCATTCAGCGCGGCCTCGAGGTCATCGCCCACCCACACCACGTGGGCGCGCGAGTCGGGACCGTGCTCCATCTGGGCGTCGAGTTCTTGTTGGACGATGACCGGATCAAATCCGACGTCCGCGACGACGATGACTTCACTGGGTCCGGCCGGCAGGTCAATGGCGACGTCACGACTGACGAGCAGTTTGGCGGCGTTGACCGCGCCACCGCCGGGACCGAAGATCTTGTCGACGGGGGCAATCGACTCGGTGCCGTAGGCCATGGCGGCAATCGCTTGCGCGCCGCCGATTGCCCACACCTCGTCAATGCCGAGGAGCGCGGCGGCGGCGGCGACCGCGGCCGAACCATTGGGCGGGGTGCAGACCACGATGCGCTCGACACCGGCGACCTGGGCCGGCACACCGGACATGATGAGCGACGACACCAGGCCGGTGGGAACGTAGACGCCGATCGAACGGATCGGGGTCCAACGACGTTCGAGGGTGACACCGGGCGACACCTCAAGGATGAGGTCCGCCGGTCGTTGCGCGGCGTGCCACGCGCGGACATTCTCGGCCGCGGCCAGTACGGCCGACGTGGGAATGTCGCCGTAGGCGACGGCGCGCTGAGGACTCGACGCCGTCGTACCGTCAAACTTCTTCGACCATTCGACGAGCGCGGCGTCACCGCGAGCGCGAACGTCGTCAACGATCTCTTCAATCGTGACCGGCTTTTCGGTGGCGACGGGCTTGCTCACGGCACCATCCGCTCAACGGGGAGGGTGAGAATCGAACTCGCCCCCGCGGCCTCCAGCTTCGGCAGCAGCGACCAGATCTCGGCCGCCGGTA
Organism: Acidimicrobiaceae bacterium; assembly: GCA_003133685.1. Taxonomy (GTDB): domain Bacteria; phylum Actinomycetota; class Acidimicrobiia; order Acidimicrobiales; family RAAP-2; genus RAAP-2. The sequence continues at coordinate 59,228 of PKYQ01000009.1, read as the reverse complement.
CCAGCGCGTGCACCGCCACCACGCCGGGCGTCGCCAGATCCATGATTGTCGGCGAACCGGACGTTGGCAAAAGCGCCGTCACTTCATCAAGGCGGATCTTGGCGACGTTGCACAAGAGGTAACGGTTCGCCCGAGCGTTGATGACCGAACCGAGCACCATCGTGAGTGTCCGGCGAGCCTCGTGATCCGTCGAACCGACTTTCCCGACCAGCACCGCTTCAGACTCGAACAGGGTGCCGATCGAACGCAGACCGTTGGTGCGAAGCGTGCTGCCCGTCGACACGAGGTCGATGATCGCGTCGGCGAGTCCGAGTCGCGGCGCAAGCTCCACTGAACCCGTGACCCGCACGAGTTCAGCTTCGACACCGAGGGCCGCCAGGGCGCGGGTGGCGATCCGCGGGTGCGACGTGGCGATCCTTCGACCGGCCAGGTCCTCGATGCGCCGCGCTTCATCTTCCATCGAGACGGCGGCCTGCAACGAACACGCCCCGTAACCGAGGCGAAGGAGCACTTCGACGTCGCACTCACGCTCTGAGATCAGGTCGAGTCCGGTGATGCCGCAGTCCACGACGCCGTCTTGGACGTACTCGGGGACGTCCTCGGCACGCACGAAGAGCAGGTCGATGTCGGCATTGCGACAGTGCGACTGCAGGACTCGTTCGCCGGGCTCTTGTGGCGAGACACCACTCGCTTCCAACAGCGCCCACGACGGTTCGCGAAGGCGACCCTTGGACGGCAGTGCCAAAGATAGGCGGCGGGTCATCGTCGGCTCCTTTTGAGAACGGCGGCGTAGCCGCCCTCGCCGTAGTGCAGCCACTGGGCGACACGCGTCACCGTTGCCGTCGAGGCACCAGTGCGACGTGAAATCTCTTGGTACGAGACACCCTCGTTCACCAAACGCGCGACTTGAAGTCGTTGGCCCATGGCGTCGATCTCGGTCGTCGTACAGAGGTCACGCAAGAATGCGGCCGTGACCGCTTTGTCGCGTAGGGCCGCGAACGCTTCGACGAGTTCATCGAATCGTGCGGCGGTCTCGGGATTGGCTTCGGCCGACGTTACTTTGCCACTGGTCATTTCACTATGCTACCATGCTAACACGCTGCTATGCAAGTGATCCCCGCACTCGACCTCCTCGGCAACGATGCCGTCCGCCTCGAGCAGGGGGACTTCGAACGGGTCATCTTTCGCCAACCGATTGAAGAGTTCATGTCGCGAATCGTGGCGACAGCGCCACCCCTGATCCATATTGTCGATCTTCAGGGCGCCCGCGACGGGGCATTGCGCAGCGAGGTCGTCCTACGTTGCGCCGCCGTTGCCGACGGTATCCCCCTGCAGGTTTCGGGCGGTATCCGTTCGATCGAGGCAGCGCGTGCGGCGCTCGACGCCGGGGCGTCGCGGGTCATCGTCGGCACGGCGGCGTGGGAAAGCGACGACGCGCTCAAACTCTTCGCTCGTACCTTCGGCGAGCAACTACTCGTGGCACTGGACGTCGCCGACGGTCGCATCGCCGTACGCGGTTGGACCGCGACGGGCGGACTGGACGTCGACGACGCGCTGTCGCGCTGTACCGATGCTGGTGTCGTGCGTCTGCACGTCACCGCCATCGAACGTGACGGCACGATGCGCGGACCCAACCTCGCGCTGTACCGAAAGGTGTGCGCGAGTGGAATCGCCGTCGTCGCCGCCGGTGGAATCCGAGATGACGATGACGTCGACGCGCTCGCCGAGATTGGATGTGAAGCCGCCGTCATGGGGCTCGGCTATCTCAGTCGCCTCGGTCTGGAATTCGACGCTTGACGATGGCGCGAGCTACGTCAGTGCGAAGACGACCTTGCCGCGCGGTTCGTCGTCGGTGACGTCACTGCGTAAGGCGCCTGCGCCGGGACGAGTGAAGCCGATTTCGTTGTGGGTCGTGCAGAGACTGGTTGCGCCGATTTGGCACTCACTACAGTCGCCACACGGAACGATCCCTTCGACGATCACGCGCTCGGCGCGTGATGCCACACCGGGCAGGTCATCAAGGATTTGACCGACCCATTCGTGGCCGTGGACCAACGGACAGCGAACGTACGCCGGAGCGATGCTGCCGTCGATCAACTCCAAATCGGTCCCGCACACGCCCGCCAGCAGCGGGCTCACCAACACTTCGTCCTCACCGACGGTCGGTTCAGCCAACGTTTCGAGTGCGACGTCGTGGGGTGAGCGCACGACGGGCGCGCGCATCAACTTCTTCCGCGACCAATACCCTCGAGCAGGAACGTCATGCGCTCGGCGCGCTCTTTCACAATTGCGCCCAGGCGTTGTACCTCGCGAAGCGGCACGTCGGCTTTGAGTCCAGTAATGCTGAGGGCGCCCGAACATATTCCTTGGTGGTCGAAGAATGCCGCACCGACGCAAAATACCCCTTCGGCCCCCTCTTCGTCGTCGGTGGCGTAACCCTCGACGCGGACTCGATCGAGATCCTCGAGCAGGGCACTTATATCAGTCAGCGTTCTGGAAGTATGAATGGCCATACCGGCACCGGCAATGAGATCGCGAACCTCTTGTTCGTTCATCTCGGCGAGGATCGCTTTGCCGGCGGCGGTCGCGTGAGGTTCTTCGCGTTGACCGAGAGGGGCGTGAAAGCGGAGGGACCCCTCGCCGTCAATTCGTTCGAGGAAAACCGGATAGCCGTTTTCATTCATGGCGAGGCGAGCGGTCAAACCGGTCACACTCGAAAGTTCGCGCAGGTTGGGCAAGCCGAGCTCGGCGATGGAGGTCTGCTGTCCGACGAGGTCGCCGAGTCGACGGAGGTTGAGGCCGAGCACGTAGCGCGGACCGGGATCGACCGCTCGCAACAGGCCAGCCGCGCTGAGCGTGCGCGCCAGCGAAAGAGCGGTGCTTTTGGCGACTTTCAGGTGGCCCGCAATCTCAGTGACGCCCATTCCCCCGGCGCCCGCGTTGCCCACGAGGTCGAGCAACGACGCGGCCCGAGCCACCGATTGCACTTCGTAACGCCTATCTTGATCAGTTATGTTCGGCACAGGAATACACAATATGGTCTAGGCCATATCTTTCGCAAGTACCTACTTGACAGAGAGCGCTGACGTCGGTGCCGTTGGCCACCGGGCTAATGGCACGCCCATCAGGTACGAACTCGACACACGATGTATCGTTCTTGCCATTGCGAAGCGAACTCGATCGCGAAGGGGCATTGATGGGCGCGACAAGGTATTCCCAAGGTGGACTGACTCGCCGCACACTGTCGACGATGGCAATTCTTAGTGGCGCGATGGGACTCGGCACCGCGCTGACGTCCCCGGCCGGCGCTTCCGGTCGACAGGCTGTCGGCACGACCACGACGTCGAGCGGCAGCGGGGCCATACTGATCGCGCTCGGTGGCGGCGTCCTCCTGCTCGGCGGCGTTGGCGTCGTCATCTTCACCTGGACCCGTCGCAAGCGTCAACCGAGCCAATGCGCCGAACAGCGAGAGGCGCTCGAGCTGGCCGAAAGAGCCGTGCGGTACTGGGAGGCGGCGCGGGCTCATTTGGAATCCGTTGAACGGCAGCGAACGGTCGTCGACAGCGCCGCCCGTGATGAACCAGCGCACGCGTCGCTCGTGGCCAAAGCCGTTGAAGGACTCAACACCGCCGCGAAACAGCGCGACGAGCGCCAGATGGATTTGATCCGCTGCATGGCGTCGGGTGTTCGCGCGATGCCGGTGATTCCCGCAGCTCATCCGCAGCCGTTCTTTACATCGGGCCCCGATGGAACTTCGCCGTCCGGTGCGCCCAACGCCGACTGAGGGCTAGGCCGAGACCAGCCCCATCGCCCGCAACACTCGAAACACTTCATCGGCGCCGTCCTCGGGCGTTGCGAACGAGGAGTCAATGCGGACTTCGGGATTCGAGGGAGCCTCATACGGCGAGTCGATGCCGGTGAAGTCGAGCAACTGTCCGCTGCGTGCTTTTCTATAAAGACCCTTCACGTCGCGCTCTTCCGCGACTTCCAACGGTGTGTCCACGTGGACTTCGACGAACCTCCCGGGTCCCGCGAGTTCGCGCGCAGCGTCACGTCCCGCACGAAACGGCGAAATGGCGGCGACGAGGACAATCATGCCGACGTTGTTGAAGAGACGAGCCAATTCGCCGACTCGACGGATGTTTTCCGCACGATCGGCGTCACCGAATCCGAGATCGCGGTTCAGACCATGACGAAGCGCGTCGCCGTCGAGGTTGTGCACGAGCAGTCCTTGCTCGCGCAGTCGCTCCTCGACGATCAGGGCCATCGTTGACTTCCCGGCCCCGGAGATCCCCGTGAACCAAATCACGAACGTTGATGCGGACGCGTCAATCATGGTGAGGTCGTTGCTCTCGGCATACGTGTCTGACGCTCGATCAGCGTGAGATCTTCGCCGCGATGCGACGGAGCGGTCCCGGGACCAGTCGTCGCGCCCGCTCCATGCGCTCACGCAGTTGGGCTGCCTCGCGCGTCGCCGCATCGCTCTGTTTCCAAAGGATCCCATTCTCGGTGAGGAGATTCGCGTTGTGCGTCTCCAATTCGCTAATGGCGCCGAGAGCCCACTGAAGCAGAACGCGTCGCTCTTCGAGCAGTGGTCCTTCCCACCAACCCGGCTCGAGCACGGTGCCCATGTCGAACACATCGTGTCGGCCGCGCAGATCCAACGTAAGTTTCATCAATTCGTTTATCTCAACGGGTGACGCCTCGGCCACCAGGTCAGCGTCGACGATCGTGTTTCGACGAAGTTCCGGCTTGATGGAGGTGAATGCCTTCGTGAGGTTCAGGTCCTCGCGCACCTCGCCCCACGCCCGAAGGCTCGCCGCGATGTCGGTAAGAACTTCGACGGGATTTTCAATGAGATCGGCGTAGTTGCACACGTGCGCGCGCGCCCCCTGGAGGTCACGAAGCATCGCGCGGTGGTACGCCGCCCACAACGCCAGACCCGTGAGCGTGGACAGCCCGTCGCGCTTCGTGAGCGACGCCGCCACTTCCAGCGGGTCGCGAACGATAACAATGGCGCAGCCTTGGTCGTTCGTGATCCGTCGCCACAGAGGCAGCAGGATCGAGATTCGAGGATCCTTGAGAAGATAACGCTCGCTACCGAAGAGTTCGCCTAAGACCGCTCGCCCCGCGTCGACGAATTCGATCGCCACGACGTCCTCGACCCAGTCGGGCGCGAAATCCGGCGGGCTGTCCCAGCGTCCACCGAAATGAGCGAGCAGGTCGTCATTCGCACGCACGATGCTGCGCAGTTCGAAGTAACCCTCCGGATTCGCGACGTCGGCGGGCATGACGTCATCGTGCGGACCGACCTCGAGACCCATCGCCTCGAGGGCGCCCGCCAACGCGGACGTACCCGAACGGTGCATACCCAAAACCAAGACTCCCATGTAAGAAAACTACCTCTGGTCGCGTACTCGATTCCAACGAATTTTCGCGTCGTTCGTGTTCGCCGCCGATAATTCGCGCCACGTATGACAATCGGCAACGTCGTGAAGAAGACGTGCGCGCTGCGATTGACTGAATACGACAATGCATTGTCGTATTCGATGACGAAAGCCCAAGCGAAGAGCCAGGTCCGCGTTCGAGGTCGTACTACGGTTTATTTCGCGCGATCCAAACCACTCCGAACGACGAACGCGTCGAGATAGAACACCGTGACCCTCACTACCTCCCTCGTCATTCCGGCCTACAACGAGTCGCTTCGTCTCGCGGCGGGCTTCGAGCGACTACGCCCGGTCCTCGAAGAGATGAACCCCGAGCAGATCGAAGTGATCGTCGTCGACGATGGTTCGAACGACGACACGATGCACGTCGCGCACGCCGTGTACGGCCATCTCCCCCACGTGCAGTTCGTCCAACAACCTCACAACCGGGGTAAGGGAGCCGCCGTTCGCCTCGGCATCTCGGTCGCGAGCGCCCCGTTCGTCATCGCGACCGACGCCGACCTCTCGATCCGGCCGGTTCACCTGCCCGATTTCGTGGTCGCGTTGCACGACAGTCCACTCGTGCCCGGCGCGCGAGAACTGGGGGCCAACGACGGTTACGACACGTTGTTGCGCACGCTCGCCGGCCGCGTCTTCAATCGCCTCGTGCGCCACTACACCGGCACGAAGCTGCGCGACACCCAGTGCGGATGCAAGGGATTCCAGTTGGGACCGGCCAGGATCCTCGGGCTCCTCGGCTTCTACGACCGCTTCGTCTACGACGCGGAGATGCTCTACCTCGCCGACCAGTTGGGCATGACGATTCGACCAATCCCCGTCACGTGGGACGACATCGCCGGCTCCACCATCCACGTGGGCCGCGACTCCATCCAAATGATCCGTGACCTTCGATCCCTCAAGCACCGCAAGTACGAGAATCCGGTCGTCGAACTCGACGTCACCGCCGACGTCGCCGCGGTCGATGACGCGGCACGGAAAGCGCGTGTCCAGGGGATCGTCATCGCTCGAGGGGCGGACAACGCGCTGGTGGTGTTGCCGCGCGACGGCGCCGTCGCCGGCGTCGGCATCGCCACGGCGTTCGGTGGTTCGCTGCGCACTGCCGGACTCGCCGAACTGCGAGGTCGCACGTACGAAGCGGTTACGTCAGCGCGGTAGCTGCGTCGAACAACCGAAGGGTTACGCGCGACCTTCCAAGTTCGTGAGAAAACGATTCAACGAGTCGAGCGTCGCCTTCACCGCCGAGACGAGATCGTCTTCGGAACGAGCGATGCCGAAACGATCGGCGTCGTTCGCCAAAGAACGAAGAGTCACGATGACGGGCCAGTCGCGACCGTTGGTGACGTTGGTAACGGTCATGAGCGAATACGGAACGTCGTAGCCGAGTTCGCGCAAGGCCGCGAGCGTCGCTTCGGCGCCGCCGATCAGCGGTCCACTGCCGGCTCGTCCAATGCCGGTGCGTCCGTCGACCGACAGTTGGACCTCACAGAATCCGTCGCTGGTGTCATAGTCGGCGCGGATCAGTGCGACGCGAGAGTTCTCGCTGCGCTGGCTATCGATCAGCGCGCGATTGGCGTCTTCGACGACAATCGCGGCCTCCGGGTAGTAGAGACTGGCGATCTGATTCGCCGCCGTGCGCGTCGCGAGTGGATCCTTCGAGTTCGCGACGAGCGTGACGATGTTGACGTCGCCGTTGGAGTGCTTCGTGATCCCGACGTTGAGAACCCCGGGCAGCGAACGCAATTCCAGTTCAAAGTCTTCTTCAGTTCGAGACATCATGAGATTCGAATGCCCTTCTTCTCGTAGAGGCGACCATCGGCCATTCGCAGTAACTCGCCGGGATCGGTCGAGTCGCGCGGCGAGGTCGCGGTCCCGATGGTGAACTCTACGGGATTGCCGAGCGTCACGAGGTGACCCCGCAGACGTTCGGTGAAGCCGGAGGACTCGTGCCCCTCGGCGTTGCTCAAGATCACCGCGAACTCGTCCCCGCCGATGCGCGCCGCGGTGTCCCCCTGGCGAACCGCTTGGCGTAGAGCGAATCCGAACTGTCGCAAAAGGTGGTTGCCGAACTCGTGACCGGATTTATCGTTCACGGCCTTGAAGTTATTCAGGTCCAACAGTACGAGAGTGAAGGCCCAGCCGTAGCGAGCGCTGCGCGCCGCGGCCACTTCGAGGGCCTCATCGAAGCTGCGGCGATTCGCGATGTTGGTGAGCGGATCGTGGGCGGCGCTGAAGCGTGCCAGGTGCAGTGACATCGCCAGTTGGCACGCCGTGCGCACGGCGTCACATTCAGCCGTGGGCACGGTATCCGGTTCGCAGTAGACGCCCGGCGAGCAAGTGAGATGAGCGGCCATGTCGGGCGTTACCGCTTCGCCACCGAGTCGGAACATCTGCGTGCCGAACGATTCGTTGACGAGTACGACCGCCACGTCGCTCAGTCCGTGACGGGTCGCGAACAGCTCGAGTATCGAATAGATGAAACCAACGCCGAGTTCGCGTTCGGACAGTTCGTTCAGCATCGTTTGGAACAGCCACGGTTCGTAGCCTTCGCCGCCGAAAACGGTGGGCGCGTCGGCGGCGTGAATCGAAGTCAGCGTCGACGTCGCCTCGGAATCATCGTTGCTCTCGTCGTGCATCGACTCGGCCATTGATCCGTTCTTGGAGCTCACGGTTGCAAGTCTGCCAGTTCGATCAGGGTCTGATCAACGGACCTCAGGATCGAAGCGGCGACGGCTCCTTCACGGAGCATCTCGGAGAGCTCCGCAGCGGGGACGGGTCGTGAGATGAGGTAGCCCTGACCGCGGTAACAGCCGAGTTCCAGCAGTTTTTGAATGATCGTGTCGGATTCGATGCCTTCGGCGATGACGCCCAGGTTGAGCGCCGCACCCAGCCGAATGATCGACTCGACGATGGCGCGGTCGTAGTTGTCCGTCGTGATGCCGCGCACGAAGCTCATGTCGAGCTTCAAGAGATTCACCGGAAGGTTCTTCAGGCCGGTCATCGAGGCGAATCCCGTGCCGAAGTCGTCCAGAGCGATCTCAACGCCGAGCGCCTGGAAACTCTTCAGGATCTTGGCGATGCGTTCCGGCTCGTCCAAGACGGCGTACTCGGTGATCTCAATACAGAGACGGTTGCCGGGAACGTTGTTCTCACGCAGACAGCGCTCGACGAACTCGACCAGGTCACCCATCTTGAAGTCGGCCGGCGACATGTTGATGCGCACAATGAACGGCAGGTCCACGTATTCGTTCTGCCAGATCGCCAACTGGCGACAGGCCTCAGCGAAGACCCAGCGGCCCAGCTCGGTGACCAATCCGGTCTCTTCGGCGACCGTGATGAACTCTGAGGCCGCCAGGAGGCCGCGCGTCGGGTGTTCCCATCGAACGAGCGCCTCAACAGCGAGCACTTCGCCGGTGCGAAGGTCGACTTCGGGCTGGAAGTGAAGACGAAGGCCACCCATATCAATGGCTTCGCGCAGCATCAACTCGGTGCGAGAACGGTCGTTGACCTCTTTACGCAGTTCTCGGTCGAAAACAACGGCCTGGTTGCGACCACGGGCCTTGGCGGCGTACATCGCGACGTCGGCCCACCCAAGCAGGTCCAGTTCGCTCTGTTCGCCCGGTTCGGCCATCGCGATGCCGATACTCGCGGTGTGGATGACCTCTTGGCCGGCGATAGCGACCGGTTGGGCGATCACGTCGAGAATGCGATAGGCCGTGGCGAGAATCTCCATTTCGCTCTTGGCCTTATCGACGATGAAAACGAACTCGTCGCCTCCGAGGCGGGCCGCGAAATCGTTCGTGCGAATACTGGTGCGGATTCGATCGGCGATCGTGACCAGGAGGCGGTCACCGCTGCCGTGGCCCAAGTAGTCGTTCATGATCTTGAATCGGTCGAGGTCGATCACCATCACGGCGGTCTGACGCTTCGCGTTGAGGCGAGACTTCAACTCGTGGATCAGTGCTCGGCGGTTGGGCAGACCGGTCAATTCGTCGTGGTTCGCGTTGAAGCGCGTGCGCTCTTCGGCGTCGATTCGGCCCTGGAGTTGCACGAGCATCGAAGCGACCGCCTGGAGGGCATTGATCTCCGGCGTGTTCCAGTTATGCAGGTTGAAGTGAAGGAAGCCCAAGATGCCCCACGTTGAATCGCCGAGCAACAGCGGAACAGCGGCACCGGCGGCCGGGGCAAGGCCAGTTTCTTCCAGTATCCGGTCGCGGTAGTCGTCGTTTGCGTCCTCGGTTGCCGTCAGGTACGGAGCACGCAGATCACGCATGGCCATGAAAAGAGGGTCCACGTCAAAGGAGGTCTCAGCCAGGGGGTCCGGGTCGGGAGCGTCGTCACGCGGCGGCCACTCCGCTTCGAGGATGCTGAGCCCTCGCACGAGGTCGTTTCGTCGCAGGAACGCGACGTCCGCATTGAGGAATTCAGCCAGGACCTGACAGACCCACTCGAGGACCTCTTGACGATTCGTGGCCGACGCCGACATGAGTTTTTCTGCCACCTGAGCGACTAATTCGTCGAGACGGCGTTGATGCAGCAAGAGACCCTCGCGAGTCGCGAGTGTCGCGACGTGGCTGAGCAGGGAGCCAAAAGCGTTCGTGAGGGAACGTTCTCGTCCGGACCACGTGCGACCATGGCGCGCGACGACCAAGGCGCCAACGACGTCGCCGTCTTGGACGACGATGGAATCGACGAGGACACCCCATTCGACCCCGAGCACCATGCACGAGAACGATCCAAAAGGAATCTCACCAGTCAATTGAAGACGAACGCGATCACTAATGCTGTCGAACGCACACTCGGCGTCCGTGCCGACGAGTGGTTCGAGCTCGAAGCCCGGTATGGGCTTCTTGAGATTCGTCACGACCGCGACGATTTGTGTACCGGGAACGACCTGGAGGAGGGTTTCGACGACCAGACGGGTCTCTTCGCCTGCGCGGTCCAGATACGAGTTGTTAAGACTTCTCATGGGGGATCTACCTTCGCCGACAGATAAAGGCTTGGATCAGGGGCTGAACCTCGCGGTCCCACCCCCGTACTGCTGATTTGTTACCAGTCAATGATTATTACACAGGCCATCTAAGAAGTAAACCCAAATATTCTCACCACTTTTTATCTTTTTTCGACTGAATAGGGCTCGATTGGCGAGATTGATTCGATGTCGCGGCTCAAAACATGGCTCAAAGGCAGGCGCACGCTGTGCACTGACGGTGGGGGCGCTTGGAAGACTCGAAAGACCATGACGGCGGTCTCGCCGTCGCTGAGTCCCCAGAATTGGTGAAATCGCTCCGAAAGCGTGAACATCTCATCGAGGTAGCGTTCTCCGGCCATGACGCGCATGTCGGATTCGTCAACGGCGTACAGAAAAACCGGTGAGGTCGGCTGCACGGCGAGTCCGTGCATCTCCGCGGTCAGCCAGAACCTCTCCATCGCCGATCCCCCTCGCAAGTACCACATCGGGTCGGCGCGAGGGACGGTGATCATTGCGAGGGCCGAGCTGGTCATCACCGAAGCTTGCATCCGCATGCCCAAGGCCGATCCCGCTCGCCAGTCCGAAAGGTGGCCCATGACGTCGGCGCGTCCGAGGATGTCGAGCGCGGCGTAACCACCCGGGTCGAGCTCGAGCGTTCGAACGTCGAGTCCTTCGTCCAAGGTGTCGCGACCCGGCCAGCGGATCTCCGACAGCATCTCTTGGTGCACGGTGGGCAACAAGAACCGAAGTCGATCGGACGCGGCGAGCAGTTCCGCGCCCGCCTTAATGCGCTCACGCTCGGTGGCGAAGTGAAGTTGTGCTCCCTCGCGCTCGACACCACGCGACAAGGTCGACACCGTCTCCGGTTCGATCTGAGACGGCTGACCGATTCGGCGATTCGACGATCGGCTGTGGAGATACTCGCGCAGCGGCGTGATCGCCACGTCGTCCGAGGACCCGAGTTGCATCGAGGCGACGTGGTGCGACGGGCGGCCTTCGGGAAAGAGCTTCACCGGACCGAGCTTCTTCAGTGACGCCGCCTGGACTCGAGCGTTGAACAGCGCCGCGCCAATTCCCACGTACGTAGCCCGATGGGCCACGTCCATCGTCGACGTCTTGTCGGGGACCATGAAGAACCGGATCTCCGTTTCGTCAGCCTCGAAGCGCCACGGCTGCACGTTGCCACCCGACGGCGCACGTCGCGCGGCGTCCACGATCATCTCGATCGGGTCGTCACTCACGAGCGGTGGGTCCTCCGGCGGCGGCGTGAAGAGATCGGCTTCGGCTTCTAAGTTGACCTCGACCGGTCCCAGGCTCTCGAGAATCTCTTCGACGTCGAAGCGCACCCGTCCCGAGGGCAGCTCGCCGGCCAAGCCGATTCTGCGCACGGCCGCCGCGACCGTCGCCGCACCAAGAGTGATCTCGCTCCCGAGTTGGGGCCAGGCGGTGATGGTCTGGCCGACTTCTAAGAGCGAAGCCGCACCGCGTGCGGACCCCTCGCGGGCGCCAATCAAACGAATGACGTACGGAGCTTTTTGCGCCGTCGTCAGATTGGCCAACTTGGATGAGTCCATGTCGCCGAGCAGACCGTGGAAGATTGGACGATCGGGTTCGAGGTCGAAGCGTTCAACGTCGAGCACACCGCGGTCACTCGTCTCCATGATCACTGGTATCTGACGTTCGCGCGCCGCTTCGCGGACGAGGAACTTCATGTCGAGCGAGTCACACTCTTCGATGACGAGATCGAGTCCGTCGAGGAACTCACCCAGGTTCTCCGGACGGACGCCCGTCGGTTCGACGACCACTCTTAAATAGGGATCGATCTCGGCGATTCGTCGGGCGGCGACTATCGCCTTGTTGACGCCGAGGTCCAACACGCTCGCGGGAATCCGATTCAGGTTCGAGAGTTCCAGCGTGTCGAAGTCCGCCAGTCTCATCTCGCCCGCCAATCCCTCCATCGCAATGACGTGGGCGATGGTATGGCCCGCGCTGAGCCCCACGACACCGATGCGTAGCGTTCGCTGACGGGCCTGTTCGGCGCGAGTCAGCTTGTTGCGGTTGCGGTCGAGGCGAAGTGTCGAGAACGACTTCGGCGCGAGCAGCCGCACGACGGCGCGACGCCACGGGTAGTAGACCCAGCGCGAACCTTCATTGAGGAGCGGCTTGGGAACTGGAGGAATGATCTCGCCCAGTTGTTCACGCTGTTCCGAGAGGCGATCGATGATCTGGAGCGCCGAGTCCTGGCGAAGGATGCGCAGTACTTCGCGTTGCGCTCGCTCACCGACGTCCAAGATCAGCGGGCGATTGGCCCGGTTGCGCGTCGAGGCCGGCTCAATTGGCCCCTCCCCCGAACGAGACGGACCTCGAAGCAGTTGCTCGGCCTCGCGTCGATAGGCCTGTTGATTCTCGGGCGTCGAGAGTTCATACGTGCGCCCGCGATTCCACGAGACCGCCACCGTTCGGTACCGCTCGTCGGGGAAGGGCACCCACTGTGTTCCGATCTGCAACGCCCCCGTGGGGCCACCAATCGGCAACAACATATCTGATACCGCGGCGAAAGCGAACTCCGAGCCCAGCCAGTTCAACCCGTGCGTGATCGCACGCGACATCGCGGTGCGGAGTTGAGTGCCAACGACCGCGGCACCCTTAGACCACAAGCCCTTGATTTCCACTGCGCCGAGGCGGATCTCTTGTTCAATGAGATCGCGAATCATTCCGATCTCTGGCGAGGAGGCCATCTCTTCGATAATCGCGGCCTGGTGACTTCCCTCCAGGGGACCGTGAAAACGCACACCGGCGACGGCATTGCCGTCCGTGTCGAATGCCAGAATGAACAGCGTGACGCCGTTGCCCTCTTCGAGTTCGACGCGTCGCAACGTACTCTCAAATCCTCGACTGCGAAAAATCCCCTCGGCCTCGTTGAGATAGACCTTCCACAGATCGGGTCGTTCCAAGGGATGGTGACCTTCGAAACGCACTCCTGATTCTTGGTCCACGAAACTCGCGCCGTACCTATATCGACGACCGATTGAGTTGCCCACTGACCACCTTTTCCGTTCCGCGTTCGAAGGCCGACGGCCATCGATTTGCCGCCATTTCCCTTGAAACTATAGTGAATCGCCTTTGGATTTTGGTGGACTAGAACGGTCAAACTTTGTTCAGTCGAGAGTCGAAAAACTCGACTTGGCGCGCCGAGGTTGCGTCGTGAGCCAACTCCGGTTCCGCGCAGATTTCCTTTCGGTACAACCGGTTATCACACGCCGCGTCCATAGAATGGTCAACATGTCGACCACTGGTCATCTGGAAGTTTGCTTTCACCAGCGAAGTACGGAAGTACGAAGTTCTCATTGTCATGGTTTTGTTACAAATTTGGCCGCGAACACGGATGGAGAGATTTGACCAAGATTCTGGTCGTAGATGACGACTCCGAGATGACCAAGCTCCTCGACACGTTCTTGACCGGAGAAGGTCACGAAGTCCTGGTCGCCACCGACGGTGGCGCCGCCGTTCGCGCCACTTCTTCGATGGAACCGGATTTGGTCTTGTTGGATATTGTCCTTGGAATTGAAGATGGCCGCGACGTCTTGCGCGAACTGCGGCTCATCAGTGATGTGCCGGTGATCTTCCTGACCGGACGGGGACTTGAATCGGAGCGAATTGCCGGGTTGAAACTTGGTGCCGACGACTACATCGTGAAACCCTTCTCTCTAGGAGAAGTATCCGCACGCATCGAATCGGTTCTGCGACGTTCCGGCGCCAATTTGGCACAGTTGCACATTGACGCACCGACGCTGCACTTTGGTGACCTCCTCATTAACGAGAACACGCACGAAGTCCATCTACGCGGCGCGCTGCTTGAACTCACCTCCAAGGAGTTCGCACTCCTCGCCTTCCTCGCACGATCCCCTCGACAGGTGTTCTCGCGCGAACAACTGCTGGAGCACGTGTGGGAGTCCTCCAGTGAGTGGCAGAACGAGGCCACCGTGACCGAGCACATCCGTCGACTTCGCGCGAAACTTGAGGTTGACCCCGATCACCCTCGCTGGATTACGACGGTCCGCGGTGTCGGGTACCGCTTCGAGCCAGAATCAATCGCGACGTAACGGTCGCTCTTAGGAGCGATGGGCGAGCAGGTCATGAACTCGGTCAACGAGGTCGCTCGGTTTAAAGGGCTTCGCCAGAAAGTCACTGGCCCCCTTATTCAATTGTGCGAGGATGCTTCGGTTCGCAGTGCCCGACACGAGAAGCACGAGGAGGCCGGGGCATTTCGACTGCAACGTCGTCGCGAGATCGCGTCCCGACATCTCGCCCATCACCACGTCACTGACGAGCAGATCAAATGTTCCTTCGAACTCTTCGACCACTCGCAACGCTTGTTCGCCGGAATCGGCTTCGGTAATCCGGTAGCCGTTCCGCTCAAGGATGCGACTCATGAATCGTCGCACTTCCTCGTCATCGTCCACGATCAGAATCGTGGCGGAGCCCCGCGGTCGTTCTGGCACAGGGAGTTGCGATCGTTCGTCGACCTGTTCGGCCACCGTGGGAAATTTGATCTCAAAGGAGGTGCCCTGTCCGAGTTCGGACCGGCACACGATTGCACCGTGGCTTTCTTCGGCAAGCCTTCTCGCCGCCGCGAGTCCCATCCCGGTCCCCTTGAAGGGCCCTTTCGTTGTGAAGAGTGGATCGAAACAGTGTTCGCGGGTCTCCTCGTCCATCCCAACGCCGGTGTCAATGAACGACACATTGACGTAGTCATCTTCGACGAGACCGAGCGAAGAGGCGGTGTCGTGGTCCAATGTGAGTGGCGCGACCGCGATGGTCAATGATCCGCCGAGCGGCATGGCGTCGCGAGCGTTGATCGCGAGGTTGAGAATCATTTGCTCGAATTGATCGGCGTCCACGCGCACATTGCCAGCTCGTCCGTCGAGATCGAAATGCACTTCGATGTTCCCACCGAGTATTCGTTCGAGTACTTCGGCGTTGGACTGAACGACCGCCCCAGGATTGAATACCACGAGTTCCGGTTCGCGCGTTCGACCGATTGCCTGCAGCTGCGTCGTCAACATCGAAGCGCGAGACGCCGTCGACTGGATCTCCTTCACCATCTGCACGGCGCGTTCGTTGTCGCCCAGATCGCTCGAGAGGATTTCCGCGTAACCCGAAATCAGCGTGAGGAGGTTGTTGAAGTCGTGCGCGATTCGACTCGCGACCTGACCTCGAATCTCCATCGTGTAGGCGTGGCGCAACTCGGCCTTTAACTCGCGGTGATTCGTCACGTCATCTATCAACGTGAGTATCCCCGGCGTCTCAGCCCCCGTGGGCGGCAAGAGTGCCGCCGACGCGCTCAATACGCGTAGCTTCCCCGCAATCTCGACGTCGACAAAGTCGCGCCCGTCGGCCGAATCGCCGCGCAATACGTCGGACCAAAGTTCTCGGAGTTCGGGCAAGGTCGATTCGGGAAAACTTGACTCGAGTTCCGCGCGACCTTCGCTGAACTCCGGCCACGCGAATACATGGCTAGCCGCACGGTTCCACCAACGCACCCGCCCGTCGGCATCCGCCTCGACGATGCCGACCGGGGCGGTCTCGATCAATACGCGAAGTCGGGCTTCACTCGATTGAACGTTTCGACCGAGTTCAACGGCCCCCAGTGCGCTCGACGCCATTTGAGCGAGGAGAATGAGAACCTCCTTGTCCTCATCTTCAAACGCGACGCCCCGACGAACTGCGACAACGCCGCGAGCACGCTCGCGTCGCTCCAGGATTGGCGCCACGAGCCAATCGTTAACGAGAAGGGTTTCGCTTCCCAACACCCAGTTCGTTGGATACTCGAAAGGCCGCTCGTCCGTGGGTACTTCGCAGATTGTTTTCTTCCCGCGACGCGAAACACCTCGAAGCGGTGCCGCGGAACCGGTGTCGAGTGACACGACGGACTCCTCCGCGTCGAAAACGGCACGAGTGCTCCCGGCGAGACTTTTTAAAATCTCCTGCTCGCTTCGAAGGGTCGTGACCGTAATTGACGCGGCGATCAATTGGTGGAGCTGTATTGCGATGCGTTGTGAATGGCGCACCGCGTCGCGCGTCGTGGATGCCTCCTTCAACTGACCGGGACTTTGCGCCTTGAACTCACCGTTCTGTGGCGGCTTTCGCGGGCTCATGGCTGACTTTCGTTTCGCCGTTGGAAAGATGATTGAAGTGTTCGATGTGCGCCAATCTCCCTGGCGCAGACGTCAATGAGGCGACATCGATGTGGAGCGCAGCGGCGAGAGGAAATCCGACTCAAAGAGGCTTCCCCGAGAAGATCGAGAAGTCTTCCAAGTACCGATCGATGTCCGCCGCTTCATGAGGCTTGGAGAAGAGGAAGCCCTGACCAACGCCAACGTCTTCCAACTGAAGGCGTTGGCGCTGCTCGGCGTCTTCAATCCCCGACGCCACGATTTGCAACTGGCTCTTCTTGGCGAGGTCCACCAGAGAGTGCACGAGCTCGGTTCCTTCTGGCGAGTCGGAGAGGGTCGCCACGAAGTGTCGGTCCAGCTTCAGTACCGTGATGGGCAGATTCTCCAAATCGCTCAGAAGTGACTGGCCCGGCTCGAAGTCATCGATTGCCAAACGCACGCCCAACTGCGTGAGCCCGGTGAGACGATCAGTCACGTCACCCGACAGGGTGTCCTGGGCGAATTCCAGAACCAGAAGCCCCGCGGGAAAACGACTCGTCGTTATGACTTCTTCGACCTCCTTGACGAAGCCGCTCCACGCAAACTGCAGGGCCGAGATGTTGACCGACACGGTGAAACGAAAACCTTTGTCGTGCCACTCGGCGCCCTGCGCGCACGCCGTTGCCAGAGCCCAACGTCCGACCGCCAATATCAGTCCACTGGATTCGAGTTCGGGTACGAAAGCATCTGGACTGAGGACGCCGCGCTTCGGATGGCGCCAACGAATAAGTGCCTCTACGCCAACGAAGGCGTTTGAGTGCAAGTCAATCTCTGGTTGATACACCAAGAAAAACTGATCGTCCTCTAGAGCCTTCTTCAGTTCTCTCGCATAATCGACTCCCTCGGCTGACTCTCGGGAGGATTCAGATTGATCGGCCATTGCACGTCGCTTCTTTTTGGGCCCCAGAAAAGTAGGCGTGTTCACTAGTTCTTCGGTGCTGAGGATACTAGGCGGGCTAAAAAAGTTGAGTGAACGACGCCATCTCGAGACATCCATATCAAAAGCATTCACGGCCCCGCGACCTCATTCAATCGCGAGTTTCCTCGCTCACCAATTCGCACCGATAACACCAACTGAGTGCCAAGAGAAAAATCGCAATCGTGATAAGGCATTTTCCCTAACCCGATCTTTTGAAATGTCAGGCCGGTGAGTTTTTCTCAGCCCGCCGGGATTTCAACGAAATCCCGTAACAACAATTCCTTCAAAACTGCACTCTCGTGCCCCTCAAAGTGGCATCACACTTTCACAACCCTTTAGATATAAGGAATTTCTAACTACAAGACGTCTGACGGGACCCATTGGACGCAACGTCATCGCAATGTAATAACTACGACTTGACAAAAAAGGTGGAAATCGTCTATTTTTACTGATGCAGGGGCGGAACGAGTTGAAGAATATGAAAAAGAACATCCGCATCATTCGCGAAGACGGCCAGACCTTCACTTTGCGACAGTTTGTCGGAATGTGGCGTGCAACTACTACACGGTTGCTCAAGAGTTCGCGATCAGCATTGGCCGTTGTGGCCGTGGTGACACTGAGTCTCATCGCGCTTCCGGCTCTTACGTCGAATGCTTCGACGCTCTCCCCAAAATGTTCGACGACAACGACTCACCCAACGACGACGACGACCACTAAGCCGTGGACGACGACCACCACCACTAAGCCGTGGACGACGACGACCACTAAGCCGTGGACGACGACGACCACTAAGCCGGTGACGACCACGACCACACCGGTGACGACCACGACCACGC
>PKYQ01000009.1:4498-40777 GCA_003133685.1 Acidimicrobiaceae bacterium | reverse complement strand
GACGACCACGACCACGCCGACGACGACCACGACCACGCCGACGACGACGACACCGCCTCCTTCGGGCTCCACGACGACTACCTCGACGGTGCCCGTGACGACGACGACTGCGCCGACGATAACAACGATCATCCCAGCAGGAGCCCCAACGGTTCCTACGACTGCCCCAAGCCTTCCAAGTGCCCGCGTTCCTTCGGGTGCACCCAGTACTGGTGCAGGTGGATCGGCTACTTCAACTGACAGTGGAGTCGTGCTGACAGCGAGCGGTTTGGTGCTGTTCGCTGGACTGGCTGGATTGGCACTAGCTCTTCGCCGCCGTCGCCGCGCGTAATATCGATTAGCAGTCTCACCATCTTCATTGGGTGACGAGAAGTTGCCCAAGTGGAAAACGGCCCTCACTTCCTAAGTGAGGGCCGTTTTCCTTGTATAGCGAACATTCTCCAGCGGGAGATAGTTCTGCGCCGAGGACAACTGCTGCTGCGGTGTAAACGTTGATCCCGCCAACACGACCGAACATAGAATCGACCTCGCCTCTCCGGCTGAAAGATTTACGACTTCAGTCTCTATCAAGTCAGTTGTTCAGCCAATCCCGTTGACCAACGTCGGCGTCACGTCTCGACCATTTGACGGACCGCCGCGACGAACGCTCCACGAGGAGCCGCACCATCAAGTACACCCGGGCGTGGCATTGGGTGTTCAGCGATGTCATCACACAAGGGAGTGCCCTGACCGCCAACGGTTTGCCCGTTTCCGGCATGCGTTTCCGAGCTAGCAATCATCGAGCGGAGCAGTCGAAAGGCCCGACCCGAAGGAGTTATTCAGCGAAGGCAAACTAGATTGGGTCTCGTGCACTCGCGTAAGAGGAAACGGACCTCACAGAAGATGTGGTGGGCCGTTTCGATCTCATTAGTCATAATTGGAATTCTGGGAATTGTATTCGTCCCACATAGCCAGCCGAAAGGTCCGACCCTCTCCTCTTCTTTGGGAGTCGTCTCCTTGCCCTCATCTGGGGTTGTCATTCCTTCGCCGAATTCGTCAACGGCAACTACAACAACAATTGAAGTAACCCCAGCGGTATCAGCGGCGACCACTACTACGACGGTCAAACCGGCGTCGAGCCAGGCCGCAAAATTGTCATCTTCCCCGATAGAACTGTTGTCTTATCAAGCTCACAAGAAGTCGCCGCCACCCACCTATGTCGCGCGTCCAATTCCTAGATCGCGGCCCGTGCATCTCTCGATTCCGATCATTGGTGTTTCGGTGCCACTTTCTGTACTGACCCTCAACAAGAACGGCACCGTCAACGTTCCCACGAATTTTTCCGAACCCGGTTGGTACAACGGAGACCGATCACCGGGCCAAGAAGGTTCCGCAGTAATTCTGGGCCACGTTGACGGTTACAACGGCCCCGCGGTCTTTTATCATCTTGACAAATTGAAGCTTGGTAATCGCGTGGACGTCACATTGGCCGACGGACGCACATTGCAGTTCGCGGTCATTGGTGAGCGCATGTACAAGAAGGCAAACTTTCCGGACAAACTCGTGTACGGAGCGCGCAAGTATCCCGCTCTCCAACTTGTGACGTGCGGGGGAATCTTCGATCCGAGTACCGGTCACTACCTTTCCAACATTGTCGTCTTCACCGCACTCATAAAGTCGTAAACCGTCGCGCCGGCAAATCTGTGAATGCTTCGTCGAGGCATGCCATTTTTAAAATAATGACGAGACGCCATCGAAGCGCCATTCTGTACTTTGGCCACAATTTTCATTAGAGATGGCGTACTGCATCAACGTGCCGACAAACTCTTCGCAAATCCCAATCAAGTCAGGAGAATTCGCGATTTCAGATGACACACTCATGTTGCCTCGCGTCACGCGAGGGCACTTCTCAGAATTCTCTGAGGTGGACCACCAGCATGCCCTTGCGTGATGGTCCACGTCCAGAATGAATTCTGGAGCATGGTCCACGCACATCGTGAAGCGGGCAAACTCCCTGGTAGAAGGTTAGTAATCCAGCTTTCTCTGATGCAAGTGCCGACATTCAACTCAATGCACAATGTGCGCCAGTGACACAAACCGTGACTACGACGACACTCTATTTTGTTGAGTTCCCGAACCGCGTTCAATATAAATTTCGACACGCGATTTTGGATCATTGATGCCCGAGTTCGACGTCACGACGGATCCAATCATTGGTGCGATCGATTCGTCCGCAGTTGACTCGTGAGCTTTTGAGTGGCCGCGAAAGAACACTCTCAAAACCCAAATTGCGTATTTGGTTGCGGACTCTCAACTGAATTGAGCAGATGTTGAGAAGTAATAGGGAGCACTTTGGAATTGATTTTCGACAATTGATTCATGACCAAAATCACGCAGGGGCAAAAACTTTTCTCTGGAGACCCTAAAGATTGCACCTCGACATCACGTCGAGGTCCGCGACGCTCAGTACTCATCGGATCGATCGGCTCGCTCGTTGCTGGGATCGTCTTGAGCACGACGGCGCTCCCTTCCATGGCGAACGTCGTCTCACCGACCGCGAGACTCGACATCGGAACGACCATACCGGTGGCTACGACGACGACTGAAGCAACCACGACAACGACGATTGTGCGGCGCGTCGTGCAAGTTGCCAAGACCGCTCCTACCCGCCGCGCCCACGTGGTTGCAACGTCCTCCACTCAGAAGTCACGCTCGACCTCGAACGGCTCCCCTAGCCCAACGACCACGACTCTTCCTCCGACGACCGTCGTAACCCCCACGACGGTCGCCCCCACGACNNCCCCACGACAACCACGACGGTCAAGAGCCCTCCGGTTACCAAGACGCCACCTCTTTCTATCTCGAACCCGTCGGCGAACATCGCTCCAAGCCCGAACTTCCTTGCCTCCGGTCAGTGCACGTTCGTATCTGGCGTCTGGAGTTGCGCCAATCCATGCGTCGTCGGAAGTGCGACCGGTATTTCTTGGCCTGGTTACACCAATGGCGTTGCTTGCACCAATTATGTCTTGGCAGCGATCAACAACGCTCGCGCGGTTGAGGGGGTGCGACCGATGGCCCTTCCCAGCAACTGGTTCAGCCTCACGACGCCGGAACAGCTCTTCGTCATTGCCGACCTCGAGCGCACCGCGCGCGGTCTCCCCCCGTATGTCGGGATCAACGCCGCGCTCAGCGCCGATGCCCAGCACGCCGCCGCGACCAACAGCGACCCGTCTATCGCCGCCGGATTTTCGATGGCTAACGACGCGCAAGGTTCCCCCGGTTTTGGTGGCGCGTGGGCGGGCGGTTACACCGTCCTAGCCGCCGACTACATCTGGATGTACGACGACGCGTGGGGCGGCAGCGCCGCCAAGACGTCAAATATCGCGTGCACGTCAGCCGGCGGCGCCGGTTGCTGGGCCCACCGTGACGAATTGCTCGGCTCGGACCCTGGCTACAACCCCGGTGTCGGTCTCGGATGCACCAACTGTGAGGTGGGAACCGGCTTCGCCATGGTGAACGGTAACGCGTCCTACGTTGACCTCATCGAAATTCCTAATGGATCGTTGCCACCCATGTCCTTCACCTGGGCCAACAACGTCTTACCGAATCTGCCCTAGTTCGCTGCCCTCTCCAAGTCCGCTTTCAGTGGCGTCAAACGGCTGGGGCACCGGCAACCATTGGACTCGGTGGAGCTGGCGGTGCGGGTCGCAGATGGAAGTAGGCCATAAAGGCGAGCGAGCCAACCGCGAATAGGGCGAAAGCGACGAACAACGGCACCAGCGCCACGTGACGAAGTTCGCTCGGACTGCCGCTACCCGGCGTCAGCAGCACCGCGACGAAGCCAATCAACCCGATGGTCGTTAGCACCATCCATGCCCAAGGATTCCAGTGGCGAACGTGTCGTCCCGGCGAGAACGGGAGCGGCAGCATGCCGAAGGCGAGACTCGCGAAGCCTCCGAGGATCGTGACGTCGATCGCCGGATCCAATATCAACCAGAACGGTGACGGCGAACTCTGCGTCGCCGCGTGGAAGACGGGCACCGTGAGAAAGAACGCCACGGTGCTCACGATGAGGACGCACACCGAGGCAATCGCGCGCAGTCGGCTCCAATCCTTTTCATTCGTCTGCGGTCACAGTACGAAAACCGCGATCAAGCCGTAGCAGTAGCCCGGAGAGAGCCCGATGGCGCGCGAGGCGCTCACACAGATGATGGCGATGATCATGCCGCCGACCAAGACGTGCTTTTGGATGGATCGTCGGCGGCTTCGACCCACTAGGTGAAGGCTACGTGCCTGCTTCGGCGCGCATCGTCACTGCGGAAGCTCCAGTAATGAGCCGCTCGCGATCGAACATTTTCGAAACGATCCGCCAGGCCCCGACGTCGATGACTGCCAGTGCGACGGCAATCACGACGGCCACGGTCGCGGTTGGTTTGAAGACCTGGAGGGACATCAACAGGGGCAACACAAGAGCCGGAAGGCTCGCGAGGGTGCCGAGCTGCTGAGCTACTCGCACGTCCGAGGAGCGAGCCGAGATCGCCGTGCCGACCCACACCGACCAGGCCGCTAGCAATGGTGCGAAGAGCAGTTCCGCCAAGAACCACGAGGGCTGCCATACCGCATGCGCGACGACGCTCGATGCGCCAAGTCGAATCGCCACCACCAGCACGATGAAGAACACGTACGCGACACCGACCGTAGGAATCGTGGCCGCCAGCGATTTGCCGAGGAGGAACTCTTCGCGGCTAATTGGAGTCGTAAGCAGCGGCTCGAGCGTGCCCTGATCGCGCTCGCCGATAACGGAATACGCGGCGATCGTCGCAGGAAGAACGACCGGTATCACCAGCAATAAGAGGAGCGTAATCGCCACTTGTGTTCGCACGACCGAAGGCGGTGTCGAGTTCGAGATACTAAACAGTGAAATGACTGGGAGAGCAGTGAAGATCAACGGCAACGTGCCCATCGTGTAGATAATGAACCGATTGCGACGGTACTCCTGGAACTCTTTGCGCATCACGGCACGAATTCGGATCGCGCTTTGATTCACTGTTCACTACCTTTGCCTGCGGCACCCACCAGTTCCAAATAGACCTCTTCGAGCGAATGATGGCCCTCGGCGAGCGAAAGGACGTCTGCCCCAGCCGCGACGAGCGCCCGCGTGATTGCGGGTGCGGCAACGCGGACGTCACTCACGGTGAGTACGTAGCCGCCGGTGTCATCGGTCGACCAATTGGCGACGCTTTCAATCGAGGAGAACAGTCCTTCGGGGTTTGCCAATGGAGCCGCGGTTGAAACGAGTATGGACTTCTGGAACATCTTTCGTCGAAGGTCGTCAATTCGACCGACGGTGCGCAACGTGGTATTCAGGATCGCCACTCGATCACATAGCTTCTCGGCTTCGTCCAAGCGATGCGTCGTGAGGAACACGGTGACGCCCTTGTCGCGAAGGGCGATGATCAGATTGTGCACTTCGAGTGAAGCCACGGGATCGAGTCCGGACGTCGGCTCGTCTAAAAAGACAATCTCTGGATCGTTGAGGAGCGCACGAGCCAATCCCACGCGCTGACGAAGTCCCTTAGACAAACTGCCGCAAAGGTCGCTCGCCCGGGACGTGAGATTCACGGCCTCCAGAGCTCGATCGATTCGCGGTTGGGCATCGCGGTAGCCGTAGAGTCCGGCGAAAAATACGAGATTCTCGGTGACACTCAAACGCAAATACAGGCCTGGAACTTCCGTCATCACCGCGATGCGTTGACGGATCTCAATGTCGTGTTTGCCGGTGAGGGCAATGCCGGCGACCTCGGCGGTTCCGGACGTCGGCGTTACCAGAGTGCTGAGCGTGCGAACTGTTGAGGTCTTTCCGGCGCCGTTTGGTCCAAGGAATCCGAAGACTTCGCCCCGACGGACGCTGAAGGAGACGTCTTCGAATGCAACGCGTGGACCGAACTGTTTCGTAAGGTGCTCGACCACGATGACCGAATCGCTCATCACGGCATCTTCGGTCGCATCAGCAAACTTGCCGGTGTGCGACACGATCGCTTCAGCGATTTCGCGAGGTGATTGTGAACCGTAGATCGCGGGCGGCAGGCTGACCTTCGCAATCGCGTTCTCGAGCGCGTGGTCGTCGTCGGACTCGACGCCGCGCTCAGTGGTATCGACCAGCTTCTTGGCGCCGCCAAGGCTGTACGCGAGAGCGAGATAGAGACCCACAATGCCCACGAGAAGAATCTCGCCAGTGGTCTTCTTCGCCCCGGCCAGGGCGCCGATCGCACCGGCCACGGCAATCGCGGTGATTAGCCAGCCCTGCCACGTCGTGGGCCGAGCGCCGAAGCCATGACGGCGTCGCGCAAACCACTGTCGCTTAACCACGGCTGATTTGTGACGCAAGGTCTTCGACGGTCCGCGTCATGGCCCAATCATAAGAGCGCGACGAGAACCTCAAAGAACGAGCGTTGCGTTCATCAATACGATTACGAGGCGTGACGGTGGGCCCGACGACGAGCGCGCGCAATCATTCGCAACGTCAAGAATGCGACGACTATCACCACGTTCGCGTTCACAGCCGGCACCCATCGGACTCGTTCGTCCTTCACGACGTAGACGCCGACGGGCATCACCACGCCGCCAAAACCGCCCCCGGAACCGGACGACGCCACCTCTGGGGTTGATTCGCCATCCTCCCTCCCGGCGTCACCAGTGGTGTCGTCCGTCGGTGAACCCGAAGTGCCTTCACCTTCACCTCCGCCTCCGCCTCCCGCGACGAGGGCCACGGGGATGACCAGTGATCCGTCCTTTTCGTACGCCGTGCCAAAGGCGCGGCTCACCGAAAGATGTTGAGCCACTTTGCCTAATAGTTCTTGAACGTCCACGTCACACCAGTCCTTATCGTTCTGTCAACTCTTCGAATGTAGGCGCCGCTCGGGACACCGAGCGAATCGCGTGGTCGCAGCCGGTTACTTGTCGAGTTCGGCGAGGACCTCGCCGATGACCTTGGTCATTTTGTGCGCCGGGAGCGGCTCTCCCCCTTCGGCCTCGGCCACCTCTTCGGAGAAGGCCTCGACCGAGTGCGTCCCACCGATCAGCACGTGTCGCAACGCCTCGCCGCTCGCTGCGGGGTCGTGCACGTCTTTGAGCGCGCCCGTGACGTCGTGATCCGGGGACTCGGCCACGGCGTGCACGACGTTCATCGCCTCTTCTCGCCCACTCGCGGTCGAAACAGCGGGAGCGCGGTCGGGGTTCTGTTGTAGATCCCACTCGGCGAGCGCTTCGTTATAGCCACCTTCACCGGGATGCAACAGTCGCGTCGTCGGCGCTTCGACAACGTCGACGCCATCACCGGACGGAGTATCAGTCACGTCGTCACTGTCGTGATGCCGTCCTTCGGGAATGGGTACCAACAGACTTCCGTCATCGTTTCTGATGATCTCCATAGCGCCGCTCCTCTTGGACACCACGTCGTGTCCTTCACGACCAACTTAAAGGGCACTCCTCCTGTGACAATCAGCGCGAACGCTCTCCTTTGATTGTCGTTACATCGTTGAACACGAAGCGTGAGACAATTCACAAGAGATTCTCGGAGAGAAGGAACGACGTTGAAGCTCACTGTAGCCATCGACCGCACCGTCGGACGAACGATCTATCGATGGCACGTGCGTCTCTATCGACTCACTCGGGGATTCATTGGTCATAAGAGCCCGGTAGGACCGATGTTAATTTTGGAGACTCGCGGTCGAAAGAGTGGGCTCACGCGTTCGGTCACACTCCTCTACTACGAGAAGGACGTCCACTATTACGTCGTCGCTTCCAACGGAGGACGACCGGGCCATCCCGAATGGCTGCTCAACGTACGCCAGAATCGCGAAGTGACCGTGCAGGTGGGAGCGAATAAATTTGCGGCACGAGCACGAGCAGTTCCCTCAACGGATGAACCGGCCCTCTGGAACGAACTCGTGAATCACTATGGCGGATGGGGCGACTATCAAACACTGACTGATCGCACGATTTCTTTTGTCGAACTCGCACCGGCCCGGCGCGAGGACTAGCTCAGGCTCGAATGCCCGCGATAACGACGTCGAACATCGGATTGACGCGCGACTGATCGGGCGCCTGTTCGTTCGCGATGACGATGCCGTGCATCAATCGAAGCAGGTCGACGATCTCCACGTTCGGTCGTACTTCACCGGCGTCCTGCGCGCGTCGCAAGAGAACGGCGCCAGCCTCTCGCATGTCGACGCACGCAATTTGAATCTCGGTGCCTTCCGTGTGCTTCGCGTTCATCACTGCGGCGCCCATGCTTCGTCCGTGTGCGCCAAAGTCCATTTGCAGGCGCAGCCAATCGATCAATGCCTCGAGCGTCGCCGGAGCGGATTTCATCTCTTCGGCGCGCTGACGAAGTTCAAGAGCTTCGTCGAGGAACGCGGCTTCGAGCAGTGCTTGACGAGTGGGGAAATGACGGTAGAGCGTCCCAATCCCGACGCCGGCGTGACGGGCAATGTCTTCCAGAACGATGTCGCCACCGCGTTCCGTGACGGCGGCGCGAGCGGCCGCCAGGATCACGTCGTAGTTGTGTTGAGCGTCCGCCCGGCGAGGAACCTTCTTCACCACTGTTTCGCTCATCGCCGCTCCCTCTAAAAGGACTGCCCACAAAGTTCTTCAAGGAATACTTGCAACCGGAGGCAACCTCCGTATAGTATGTGGAGGCACCCTCATGTTAGGTCCTCCGGAGACCAAAAGCAACGCCTTCGGGTAACGAGGTTGTTCGATAACCGATATTACGGAATTTTAAGCCACTATCCCAAAAAAAGGAGCCACCGTGCCTCTGACTTCTCACGCCCAAAAACGAGCCTCAACTATCGCCTTAGCCATCATTGTCACCTGTCAACTGATGGTCGTGCTCGACGCCACCGTCGTCAACATCGCTCTGGTTCCGATCAAGCACTCACTGCACTTCAGTTCGGCCGGTCTCTCGTGGGTCATCGACGCCTACAGCCTGGCTTTCGGAGGACTGTTGCTCCTCGGCGGTCGAGCGGGCGACGTCTTCGGTCGCCGTCGAATGCTCATCATCGGTCTCACTATCTTCACGACGGCCTCGTTGCTCGGTGGGATGGCGACGACGTCGACGATGTTGCTCCTCACCCGTGCGGTCCAAGGAGTCGGCGCCGCGCTGGCGGCCCCCAGCACCTTGAGTCTGATTAGTGCCACATTCGAGGAAGGTCCCGCCCGCAACAAGGCCTTGGGCATCTTCACCGCGGTGTCCGCCGGCGGTGGATCCCTCGGTCTCATACTGGGTGGCGCGTTGACGTCGTGGGTGTCGTGGCGCTGGGTCATGTTCATCAACGTTCCCATCGGCATCGCGATCATCCTCTTGGCCCCACGCTTCGTGCCGGAACCACCGCGTAACGGCGGTCGTCTCGACGTCGCTGGCGCGGCGTTGGTAACTGGCGGTCTTGGGAGCCTGATTTACGGTTTCATCCGGCTCGCCGAACACGGCAGCCGCACGGTCACCCTCGGCTCGTTCGCCCTCAGTGTGGTGTTGCTCGTGTCATTCGTGCACGTGGAGAAGCGACGTTCTCAGCCGCTGTTGCCCATGCGACTGCTGACCGATCGCCTTCGTGGCCCGGCGTACTTCACGATGATGCTGGTGCCGGCGGTCATGTACGGTGTCTTCTTCTTCATTAGCCAGTACCTCGAGAGCGACCTGCACTTCAGCGCGATTGATGCGGGATTCGCCTTCCTGCCGATGACGGGTCTGATCTTCACGAGTTCTCGCATCACGCCGCGACTCGTCAGTCGGATCGGTGCTCGACCGATCCTGCTCTTCGGTCTCTTCACGCTCGGCGTAGCAACGCTGTGGATCTCCAGGGCGACGCCGTCCGAGGGCTATTTCGAGAGCCTGTTCGGACCGCTCGCGCTCTTCGGCATTGGCGCGGGATCGTGCTTCTTGCCGCTCAGCGTCACGATTCTCCAGGGAGTCCCCCGCGCGGACGCCGGCGCCGCTTCGGGAATGCTCCAGACCATGCAACAGACCGGCGCCGCGGTCGGTGTCGCGGCCCTCTCCAGCATCGCCGCCGCCCACGGGCGCTCGGACGCCCTTCTGACGGGCGCGGGCATCATCACCGTGGCACTCCTCGTCGCCTACTTCGCCATTCGACCGACGCACAACGTCGCCTCGAACGCCGAAGAAACGGCCGCGGAGATGGTCTCGCTGGCGATGATCGAATAGCCCATTGGACGACCTCTCGGCGTTCCACCTTGGTAAGTGATTCCAATATCGCGCAAAGCCCCTCCCAATCGGGAGGGGCTTTGTAACGAAAACTGCTCTCCCCGGTACCGTTATGGAGGCAATCCGTGAGACACCATTATGTGTCGCAAGCGAAGGAGTAGCGATGAGCGAAAAGTACGTCAAGGACCAGGAAGCAATCGCACGATTGACGCCTCACCAATATTCCGTCACGCAAGAGAGCGCCACCGAACCAGCCTTCCGAAATGAATTCTGGGACCACCACGAAGCGGGGCTGTACGTCGACATCGTTTCCGGCGAACCACTCTTCACCTCGACCAAGAAGTTCGACAGCGGCTGTGGATGGCCGAGCTTCACGGCACCGGTTAATGCCGAGAACGTCGTCGAGCACAAGGATCGTAGTTTTGGCATGACGAGGATCGAAGCGCGCTCCGCGAACGGTGACAGTCACCTCGGCCACGTCTTTGACGACGGTCCCCAAGACGAGGGCGGTCTTCGCTACTGCATCAATTCCGCGGCGTTACGATTCATCCCGTACGACGAACTCGATACCTCGGGCTACGGCGACTACAAGCATCTCTTCGACAGTGCCACACCGAAAGAGGGGGCGTCACAATGACCATTGAAACTGAGACCGCGGTACTCGCCGGCGGCTGCTTCTGGGGAATGCAGGATCTCATTCGCAAGCGTCCGGGTGTCGTCTCGACGCGCGTGGGCTACACCGGTGGCAACGTCGAGAACGCGACGTATCGACACCACGAAGGTCACGCCGAAGCCATCGAGATCATTTTCGACCCAACAGTGATCTCATACCGCGACATCCTCGCGTTCTTCTTCCAGATTCACGACCCGACCACGATGGATCGACAGGGCAACGACGTCGGCGCGAGTTATCGATCGGCGATCTTCTATGTCAACGATGATCAGCGTCAGATTTCCGAAGACGTGATCGCCGACGTCAATGCCTCGGGACTCTGGCCGGGCAAGGTCGTGAGTGAGGTCAGTCCGGCGGGCCCTTTCTGGGAAGCCGAGCCGGAACATCAGGACTACCTCGAGCACTACCCCAACGGCTACACCTGTCACTTCGCGCGTCCCAATTGGGTATTGCCCCATCGCAGCGACAGCGTGACTTCCTGAACCTCCAAAGAGGTGCAGCGCCGCCGAAAATAAACCTTGCTACGACATCGCGAACGCCGCGATATCTTGCGCCGTGCTGTGACTTATCTCGGGACAAAGCGGTGGGAAAATCTCAGTACCGTGGCTCGTTCCGAGCACTGTTCGACCTCGTGCAGCGACGCCAGCAGACAGCAGCAAACGGTAGAACGCA
This sequence comes from Acidimicrobiaceae bacterium, assembly GCA_003133685.1. Classification (GTDB taxonomy): domain Bacteria; phylum Actinomycetota; class Acidimicrobiia; order Acidimicrobiales; family RAAP-2; genus RAAP-2. The sequence continues at coordinate 29,231 of PKYQ01000009.1, read as the reverse complement.
ATTCCTTCGTCTCGCAGAGGATCGCACTCATTTACGCTGATCACCGTTGGTGGGAGGCCACTCACGTCATCCTTGGTCGCAAATCCGGGCCACGCCAATGGGTCGCCAGCCTCAAACGCCTCAATGCCATAACTCATCGCCCCGCGATTGCTGTGGAGGTTCAAGAGGATTCCGTTGTTTTCAACCGACGATGGATATCGGTCGTCAGGCCAAAGCCCCGCAATGTAAGGACACAGTGCGTAAAGACCTTTGACCAGACCAACGTCCCCGTCACGCATCAATTTCATACCGGTCGCGAGGGTTAGATTTCCGCCACCGCTCTCGCCGCTCACGATGATTCGCGCCGGATCGATTCCATACTTCAAGGCGTTCGCAACAGTCCACTTGAAACCAGAAACACAGTCATTCAGACCGGCCGGGAAGGGCGCCACTTCCGGCACCGCCGACGCGACGACCGAGTTACGGAACTCCACCATCACGACGACCACACCCTTGGAGGCAATGATTCTCCCCCACGCTCGGTAGTTGCCGAGGAAGCTCGACAGCGACTCCATTCCGCCGCCATGGATGTAATACACGCAGGCCAAAGTCTCATCGTTGTCCGGGCGTATGACTTGCACTTTGATCGAATTGCCGTCGGGCGACGACACAATGTCCTCGGTCGCGAATCTCAAACCTTGGGACGGCGCTGCTTCTTCATTGTCACCCATGTTCATAAAGCCCGCAACCATCTCATTCTCGGCCACTCCCTCCGGTGACGCGGCCTCGGCCAGTAATTGCTCTCGACTGTCAGCGTCAGTCACCTCGGCGTCGGGCAGCATGCTGAGCATCGCCTTGATGCGCGGGTCTAGCCGGTTATCTGATTCAAAGTCGTAGGTCACGACGCCCCCTCTGGCCACATTGTCGCAAGACTAACCCTCGCCGCGATCGGATTTTGAACCTAACAGGACCTCCGACGAATCGCCACCGCAGGCGTCGTCGGGCACCGTTCGTGGTCGCATAGACGTCACCCGAAGTCACCTCCAGCCACTCGACCTAGACTTACGCGCGACGACCGCGCACCAATGGTCACTCCACAACACGGGCGCGGAGGATGACAATGGGATTCGTAACCAACGCACAAAAATTCGATGTGGTCAGTCTCGGTGACGTCGTCACGGACGAGTTCATCCAACTTCCCGAAGGGCCGGTGCGCGTGCGCGATGACGACAACGGGCGATGGCTCGAGATCCCCCTCGGCGCGAAGTTGATCCTCAAAGAGGGTTCCCTCCCAGCCACTGGTGGGAGTGCCGCTAACGCGGCGGTGGCGATGTCTCGGCTCGGGCTGCGGGTCGGCCTCGCCAGCTTCCTGGCTCATGACCAAATAGGGCTGGATATTTTGAGTGCGATGCGGAGCGAAGACGTTGACACGAGCCTCATTCACGTCGATTCACCAAGTCACACCGTTCGAAACTTCGTCCTCACCTTCGGCACTGAGCGCACGATCCTCGTGCGACACGCCGATTTCAACTACCACTGGAAAGGGTTTCGGGACACCGAAGTTCCGACCTGGCTGTACATCAACTCCCTCGGGCCCGACGCGCTGGCCTACCAAGACGAGCTCGCCGACTGGCTGGACCACTTCTCGAACGTCCGACTGGCGTTCCAGCCCGGCACATTCCAATTGGAAGCGGGGACCGAACGTCTGGCCCGACTGTACGCCCGAGCAGAATTGCTCCTCTGCAGCCGTGCGGCGGCCAACGTGATAACCGGCATCTCGGCGAGCGAATCGGGCCGCGTGCTGGATGAACTCTTGAAGCTCCAGTCGCGCAACGTCGTGGTCTTCGACGAAAGCGGGGGCGCCATCGCGGCCAACAACACCGAGCGACTGCAAATCAATCCCTACGACACTGTTCCTCTGATTGACCAAACGGGAGCCGGTGACGCGTTCGCCTCGACCATGGTCGCCGCATTCGTCAGTGGCCTGTCGTTACGCGAGGCGTTGCGCTGGCCACCCGTGAATGCCGCAGCGACGTCGAGCCAGTACGGGACGCAGGGCGGACTCTTACGCCATGACGACCTGATCAATCGCCTTGACGCCGTGCAGTCTCAGTTCGTCGCCCGCGACCTCTAGGTCTGACAGTCACTCACTTCGAACGACCGGCCGCCCGGAACCCCTGCGTAACGCCGTTGCCGGGACGCTGACGTCGCTCTCCCTTGATAAATAACGCGATTCAACGCGCTAACTAGTGACATTTGGCCCTACATCAACGGTTCCCGGCGGAACCAAGATGAGTTTGACACGGAATGGCAATTTCATGTCGAACAAAGGAGTCCAAGGTGACGATTCGTATAGCAATCAACGGCTTTGGGCGCACGGGACGGTCGCTCCTTCGAGCGGCACTATCTTTCCACCCCGAACTCGAAGTCGTGGCAATCAATGATCTTGGTGCGCCCGAGGCACTCGCTCGACTCTTCGCTCGAGATTCCGTACACGGTCGATTCCCAGATCCCGTGCGCATTGATGATCAAGTGATGCTGGTTGGCGAACGCCGCGTCCAGATGCTGGCCGAGCCCCACGCGAAGGCCCTGCCGTGGGACGACTTGGGCATTGACGTCGTCGTCGAATCGACGGGCAAGTACACCAAGCGTGAAAAGGCCACGGAACACCTCGAGGCGGGCGCCACCCGCGTGGTGATCTCGGCCCCGGCCCAGGACCCCGACGCCACATTCGTCATGGGGATCAATGAGGACCAGTTCGACCCGGACAAGCACTTCATCATCTCGAACGCTTCGTGCACGACGAACTGCTTGGCACCCCTCGCGAAGGTGCTCGACGAGGCCTTCGGCATCGAAAACGGCTTGATGACGACGGTGCACGCCTACACCGACGACCAGAGCCTGGTCGACGCGCTCCACAAGGATCCGCGCCGCGCCCGCGGAGCGGCCATCAACATCGTCCCGACGACGACCGGCGCCGCGAGGGCCACGGGACTCGTGATGCCCAGCGTGGCGGGACACCTCGATGGTCTCGCGCTACGCGTTCCCATCCCCGACGTGTCGATCACCGACTTGGTCGCCACGGTGCGCGCGACGCCGAGCATCGCGCAGATCAATGACGCGTATCGCAGCGCTGCTGGCGCGGGACGACTGGCGGGACTACTCGAATACTCGAACGAGCCACTGGTATCGAGTGACATCGTCAACTCCTCCGCCTCGTGCATCTTCGATTCCGGCCTCACCATGGCTCAGGGCAACCTGGTGAAGGTCCTCGGATGGTATGACAACGAGACGGGTTACTCGAGTCGCTTGGCGGACCTGACCTCGTTGGTCGGCTCCTCCGAGCACGGCTAGAGGAGGCCGGACTCGTGTTCCAGATCCGCTTCCACGGACGTGGAGGGCAAGGTGTCGTCACCGCAGCGGAAATGCTCTCCGTTGCCGCGTTCAATGAAGGAAAGTTCTCCCAAGCGTTCCCGAGTTTTGGCTCAGAACGCACGGGCGCACCAGTCGTCTCGTTCTGTCGCATTGATGATCGACCAATCCGCAGTCGAGAACCCGTAATCAATCCCGATGCCCTCATCATCCAAGACGTGACGCTGATTCACCAGGTCGATCTCTTCGCCGGACTCTCGAGCGAAGGCTACGTGTTGATCAATACCTCGAAGAGTCTCGACGAACTCGGTCTCGGCGACTACCTAAGCACGTTCCACCGCGAACGCCTCCTTACCTGTCCGGCGACCGAACTCGCCCTGGAGCATCTCGGGCGTCCCCTCCCCAACGCTGTGCTGCTCGGTGGTTTTGCCGCGCTCACCTCACAAGTCACGCTCGGGTCGATTGCGACCGCGATTCGCGAACGTTTCATTGGCGCAACGGGAGAACGAAACGTCGCCGCCGCCACGGCCGCCTACCAACTCGTGGTGAAGGCAGAACAGGAGTTCGACCGTGCTGCGACAAATTGAAGGGTCAAGGGCAGTCGCCGAAACAGTGGCGCGCTGTCGGCCAGAGGTGGTCTGCGCCTATCCGATCTCACCCCAGACGCACATCATCGAGGCGGTTGGCGTCATGGTGAAGGCGGGCACGCTCACGCCGTGCGAGTTCATCAACGTCGAGTCGGAATTCGCGGCGATGTCGGTCTCTATCGGCGCGTCCGCCGCCGGGGCAAGGGCCTACACCGCCACGGCGAGCCAGGGCCTGTTGTTCATGATGGAGGCGGTCTACAACGCCGCCGGCCTCGGGCTGCCGATCGTGATGACACTGGCCAACCGAGCGATCGGTGCGCCGATTAATATTTGGAACGATCACAGCGATGCGATGGCTGCGCGCGATGCCGGATGGATTCAACTCTTCGCCGAGACGAATCAGGAAGCCGCCGACCTGCACGTCCTCGCCTTCCGCCTTGCCGAAGAACTCTCCGTACCGGTCATGGTCTGCATGGACGGCTTCATCCTCACCCACGCCGTTGAAGGCATCGATGTGCCGGAACAAAGCGACGTCGACGCCTTCTTGCCGAGTTACGAGCCGCGACAAGTACTCGACCCGGCGCACCCGATCTCGATCGGCGCGATGGTCGGACCGGAAGCCTTCACCGAAGTCCGGTACCTGTCACACCTGCGCCAACTCGACGCCCTTGAACTGATTCCCGCGCTCGCGTCGCAGTTCGCTTCGGCGTTCGGTCGCCCGAGCGGCGGACTGATTCATTCGTATGAAACGGACGACGCGACCACCATCGTCGTCGCGTTGGGCTCCGTCCTTGGCACGATCAAAGACGCCGTCGATCAACGACGAGCACTGGGCGACCAGGTCGGCGTCGTCGGCATCACCACCTTTCGACCGTTCCCCTTTGACGAGGTCCGACGGGCGCTGGCGAACGCCCAGAGGGTGGTCGTCATCGAAAAGGCCTTCAGTGTCGGATACGGCGGCGTGCTCGCGGCCGACGTCGCCTCGGCGACACACGACGCTTCGCTTTGCCTGCACTCCGTCGTCGCGGGACTCGGTGGTCGCGCGATCACCCAGCACGGCATCGAAACCATTCTCGATGACGCGGTGCGGGGTCACTTAGGTTCCGTCACCTTCTTGGACCTCGACCTCGACATCGTCGAGTCCGAGCGGGCCCGCATTGGAAACCAGCGTCGCTCGGGTCCCTCCGCCGAGAACGTCCTCTCGGATCTCGGCGCCGTCGCGTCCAGGATCGGTTGAACATCATGACACGACGACCTGTCCACTTCTACCAAGTCGGTAGCTTCGCCGTCGGCAATCGGCTGCTCGAAGACGGTGATCGCACCGTCCAGTCCGACCCGCACCGCTCGGACACGCTCGATTCCGGCCACCGAGCGTGTCAGGGATGTGGTGAAGCGCTCGGTGCGCGCTACGCGCTTGACGCGGCCATGCGAGCCACGGGTGGCCAACTCATCGCGGTGAATGCCACGGGATGTCTCGAGGTCTTCTCGACCCCCTACCCCGAGACGTCGTGGCGCATCGCCTGGCTCCATTCCCTGTTCGGGAACGCACCAGCCGTCGCCACGGGTGTCGCGGCGGCCATGAAGGTGAAGGGCATGAACGATGTTCGCGTCGTGGCCCAGGCCGGCGACGGAGGAACGGTCGACATCGGCTTCGGGTGCCTCTCGGGCATGTTCGAACGCAATGACGACGTGCTCTTCATCTGTTATGACAACGAGGCGTACATGAACACGGGCGTGCAGCGTTCGGGCGCCACGCCGCCCGCGGCGCGTACCGCGACCACCGAAGCGGTCGGACCCGATCCGGGCAACGTCTTCGGTCAGGGGAAGGACATGCCGCGCCTGGCCATGGCCCACGGCATCTCCTACGTCGCGACCGCGACGGTGGCGGACCTGCACGATCTCGAGAACAAGGTGCAACGAGCGATGCAACTGCACGGCGCGCGCTACTTGCACATCCTCGTGCCGTGCCCCCTCGGTTGGGGATCGGCCTCGTGCGACACGATCAAGGTCGCCCGGCTCGCCAAGGAGACCGGTCTCTTTCCCGTGTACGAAGCCGAGAACGGCGTCGTGACCGGCGTCTCGAAGATCCGCCATCAAACGAGCGTCGAATCGTATCTCTCGATTCAAGGGCGTTATCGCCATCTCTTCTCGGGGTCCGGACGACCCGACATCGTCGCTCGAATCCAAGGAATGGCCGATCAGAACATCGCGCGCTACGGCCTCTTGGCTGACGAGGCGCACTCGGAAGAGACCGTAGAGGTGTTCTCATGACAAATCTGCCGTTCGCGATAACCCTCGAAGTCGGTTCGAGTCACGCGAATCGAACCGGATCGTGGCGCGTCGAACGGCCGGTGTACGTCGATCGACTCCCCCCGTGCAACAACGAGTGCCCCGCCGGGGAGAACGTCCAGGAGTGGCTCTACCACGCCGAGTCCGGAGCCTACGAGACCGCGTGGCGTCAACTCGTCGTGGACAATCCTTTTCCCGCCGTCATGGGTCGAATCTGTTATCACCCATGTGAAAGCGTGTGCAACCGCGCCCAAGTGGACGAGGCCGTGGGAATCAACGCCATCGAACGCTTTCTCGGCGATCTCGCAATCGAACGCGGTTGGTCTCTGCCTTCACCCGGCGTCGACACGAACAAGCGCGTCCTCGTCGTAGGCGCGGGCCCGTCGGGCCTGAGTGTCGCCTACCACCTGCGACAACGCGGACACCAGGTCCATCTCGTGGACGCCAGCGAGAAACTCGGCGGCATGATGCGCTACGGCATCCCCGCCTACCGACTTCCTCGAGACGTGCTCGACGCTGAGATCAACCGCATCGTCGACCTCGGCATGGACGTGCAACTCAATCACACCGTGCACGACATCGAACGTGAGCGTCGCGAGGGTGGCTTCGACGCCGTCTACCTGGGCGTCGGCGCCCAATTGGCCCGACGAGTGGCGATACCGTCGGGCGACTCCGCGCGGATTCTCGATGCCGTCTCGTATCTGCATCGCGTCGCCGACGACGACCCACCCCAGCTCGGGCGACGCGTCGTGGTCTACGGCGGCGGCGACACGGCGTTGGACGCCGCGCGCACGGCTCGGCGTCTCGACGCGAGTGACGCGGTCATCGTCTACCGACGAAGTCGCGAACAGATGCCCGCACATGACGTGGAACTCGAAGAAGCGCTCAAAGAGGGCATCACCGTTCGATGGCTCTCGACCATCAGCAATTTCGAAGGTGACCACCTGACCATCGAGAAGATGCGCCTCAACGACGAAGGGTTCCCGGAACCTACGGGCGAGTTCGAAGAGTTGGGCACGGACGCCGTCGTACTCGCGCTGGGCCAGGACAGCGACCTCTCACTCTTGGATCACGTCGCGGACATCGCCATTGACGACGGCGTCGTGGGCGTCTCGACCTCGATGAGGGCGACGAGCGACGGAGTCTTCGCCGGCGGCGACGCGGTGCCCTCGGAACGAACGGCGACGATTGCCATCGGTCATGGCAAGCGCGCCGCACGCGGCGTCGACGCCTACCTCGCGGGTCACGACGTCGTCGACACGCCGCGGCACGAACTCGCGACGTTCGAACGCCTCAACACCTGGTACTACTCGGACGCGGAGCGCACTCGGCGACCAGAACTTGAGATCGCGCGACGCCAGAACAACTTTGCGGAGATCGTCGGCGGCCTCACGGAAGACAACGCGCTTTTCGAAGCCCGTCGCTGTCTATCGTGTGGGAACTGCTTCGAGTGTGACAACTGCTACGGCGTCTGTCCCGACAACGCCGTCATCAAACTCGGCGGACCACAGCACTACGAGTTCAACTACGACTTCTGTAAGGGCTGCGGGATATGCGTGGCCGAATGCCCCTGCGGCGCAATAGAAATGGTGCCCGAGCAGATCTAAGGCCTTCACTAGGCCGGCGCACGACGAGGACCCGACGCTCGCAATACGGCGTCATTCGGCGCTCTGGCCATTGACGGGCCTGCGCGACGCGACAACGACGGGCGTCGTAGTGTCACGTTGCGGTGAGTGAAGCGACGTTCAATCCGGTCAATCCCGAGCCGTCGAACGCATCGCACGGAACAACGGTCCCGGACCGTTGCGACCGGGGGCCAATCGCGCCTTGCAGTCAACCACGAGCGCGCCGCTCGCGGTGACCACCACCGGGTTCAGGTCGAGTTCAACTAATTCAGGAACCAGTTCAGCGACTTTCGCTATCGACTCGAGCACCGCGATCAGGGCGTCCCGGTCGACCTTGGGCGAACCACGATAACCGTCGAGCAGCGCGGCGGCACGCAGCGAATGGATCATGGACTCGGCGGTCCCGGGATTGAATGGTGGAACGGCGAAGGCGTGATCACCGAGCAAATCGGTCATCACCCCGCCCAGTCCCGCCATCACGATGGGGCCGAAGTCGGGATCGACAGCGAGCCCGACAATCGCCTCAACTCCGGAGGGGGTCATTGGTTGGAGCACGGCACCTCCCATGTGCTCACCCAGCCGATTCGACATCGACAGGTACGCCTCGCGGACGGCCTCAGCACTCTCAAGCCCTAGGACAACGCCGCCGACGTCAGATTTGTGAACGAGTGAACCCGAACGCGCCTTCAACACGACGGGGAAGCCGATCGACTCGGCGACCGCGACGGCCTCGTCGGCACTGGTCGCGGCTCGAGTGGCCAACACCGGTACCCCGCACGCCTGGAGCAGTTCAGCCGCGTCTTCGAGTTCGAGCCAGCCGCCCTCCGGGTTGCTCGCGAGTCGAGACGCCACGATGGACCGTACCGAAGGTTCGACCGCGAGCCGTCCGACGTCATCGCCCGAGGGGCAATCGTTGCGTCGCCACTCGGCGTAACGACAGACGTGGTTCAACGCTGCCGCGGCGCGTTCGGGCGAAAGGAGCTCGCCGACCAACGAGACGCCCTCGGACACGTGCGCGGGTGCCGCGCCCAAAAGACAGGCAACGATTGGTTTGTCGTGCCCCTGGGCTACCCGAGCGACCGCCGTTCGCGCGTCGCTCGTGCTCAAGGCAATCACTTCGGTGACCACCACGATCACGGCGTCGATCGCGGGATCGTCGAGGACGATCTCGAGTACTGTTTCCAAACTCGCGGCCGTACCGTCAGCGGTCAGGTCGACCGGATTTGCGACGGCCGCCGCGGGGACGAGGGAGGCCTTCAATTGAGTCTTGGTCGCCTCATCCAACTCCGGCACCACGAGACCGCCGGCCTCACATGCGTCCGCGGCGAGTATCAACGGACCGCCGGAGTTCCCCACGAGCGCGACACGTCGGCCCATGGGTAGTCGCCCGGTCAACAAGATCTCCGACACGTCCAACAACTCCTCGAAGCGATCGACCTTGATCACCCCGGCACTCTGCAACAAAGCAGTCACCGTGATGTCGGGCGACGCCGCGGCCGCCGTGTGCGAGCGAGCGCCGCGGACACCCGCCGTCGTCCTGCCGGCCTTGAGCGCCACGATCGGCTTGTGCGCGCCGACGCGGCGCGCGATTCGCGCGAACTTGCGAGGATTGCCGAGCGACTCCAGGTAGAGCGCGATCACCGAGGTCCGCTCGTCGCGTTCGAAATAACACAGGAGGTCGTTCGAACTCACGTCGAGCTTGTTACCCACCGAGACGAAACTCGAAAGTCCCAGCCCGGCGGCGCTGGCCTGCTCGGCGAGCACGATGCCCACGGCACCCGACTGAGACACGAGCGCGAGACGACCCGGCAGCGGGTCAAGTCCAGTGAACGTGGCGTTCATCCGAACTTGTGGGTCCGTGTTCACGAGACCGAGGCAGTTGGGTCCGACGATGCGCATCCCGTGTCGCCGTGCAACCTTGAGCAACGCGGTCTCGGCGAGCGCTCCCGAACGACCCGTTTCGGCGAAGCCGGCGGTGATGACGGTCACGGCCCGCACGCCAAGAGCGGCGGCCTCTTCGATGACGCCGGCGACACGATCGGCCGGTATCGCGATGATGGCGAGATCGATGGGTTCGGGGATCAAAGAAAGCTTCGCGAAGGCCTTCACGCCGCATATTGAACGAGCCGAGGGATTCACCGGGTAGACGGTCCCCGAGAAGTCGCCGGCGAGAATCGACCGCACGACCTCGTGACCGGCGCTGCCACTCGTACGTCCCGCCCCCACCACGGCGACGGTGCTCGGACGCAAAAATGCCGAAGTACTCGCAACTTCGGCGTTGGCCTCACGCTCATCGCACAGCGCTCGGTACTTGGCGGTCGGGCGCAGATCGATTTCAATGCGCACCATGCCCCCGTGGTTGACACTGGTCGAACGAAGTCCGGTTGACGTCAAGATGTTGAGCATGTGCGTGTTCTGCTCCAACACTTCGGCCAGGAACTGTTCCACTCCCATTGAGTGCGCGTAGGCCACCAAACTTTCGAAGAGTAGTGTGGCGATCCCTCGGTGCTGAAACGATTCATCGACGACGAACGCGATCTGGGCGACTGATTCGTGCGCATTCAAACGATCGAAACTCGCGAAGGCGACCAAACGGTCCTCCGCCAGTACGACGAACGCCATGCGCTCTTGGTAATCCACCGTCGTGAAGTGGGCCATCTCGCTCGCCATGAGTGCTGGATGTGTGGCGTAGATTCGCGGTGGCGCTCCGGGTTGGGCATGCACGTGCAGTCCCACCAGCGCCTTCGCGTCGCTCGGTCGCACCGGTCGTACGAGCACCGCCGCCCCGTCGGCCAAGAGCCCATCGAACTCCCATGACGCGGGGTACCCCGCGGTTTCGGCGTTCTCCATTTGTCGTTCGGCCAGGTCGTCGTTCATCGCGTCCTCTCTTCCATCGATATTTTCACCGCTCCCAATCGGGTGTCGCTAGGGTCCAAGGGCTCACTTTTCCTTCATTTCCTCAAGGCCTACCGCACAGGACCTTCGCCTCTAGTAACCGGTCGCCCCATTCACGACACTCTTGATTGAGGGCTCGGAGAGGTGTGCGATGCGGATTGGCCTATTGACCGGTGGGGGCGACTGCGCGGGTCTTAACGCGGCCATTCGCGCCGCGGTGCGCGCGGGATCGTCCTACGGCGATGAGTTCGTTGGCTTCCATCACGGATGGCGCGGCGTCGTCGAGGACGAGTCCTCGAGCCTGACGACGTCCGACACCAAGGGCATCTTGCAGAACGGTGGCACGATTCTTCGCACCGCTGGCTTTCACCCCCACGAGCATGAGGGTGGCGTCGCCGCGGTCATGCAGACCGTTGAGCGACACCAACTCGACGCACTCATCGTGATCGGCGGTGATGGCACGCTCGACTCGGCCAACCACCTGGCAGAGCTCGGTGTGCCCATCGTCGGCATCGCGAAGACCATCGACAACGACGTCGCGGGCACCGGTCACTGCATTGGCTTCGATACCGCCGTCGCGACTGCCGTCGAGGCGGTCGACCGACTCCAGACGACCGGCGAGAGCCACGACCGACTCATGGTCGTCGAAGTAATGGGGAGAACGGTCGGATGGCTCGCGGTCTGCACGGGAATCGCCGGAGGGGCTGACGCGCTCTGTCTCCCGGAGTTGCCGACCGACTTTGACGAGCTGGCCAAAGCCGTCATGCGCCACCACGACGCGGGATCGACATCGTCAGTGGTCGTCGTCGCCGAAGGCGCCCTCGGAGGTGCCTTTCTCGGCTCACCCGACGGTTCGGCCGGTTCAATGGTCTCGAAGGAACTCGCGCAGCGAACCGGATATGAGACGCGACTCACCGTGCTCGGTCATGTCCAACGGGGCGGTCCCCCGACGGCCTCGGACCGCCTTCTCGCGACTCGTTGCGGCGTCAGCGCCGTTGACGCCGTGCACGCTCACCGGTTCGCCACACTGGTTTCGATCGGCGACAACAGCGCGGAACTCGTCTCGTTGAACGTCGTGTCCAGCGGGGCTCGACCCGTGCCCGAGACCCTACTGCGCGTTGCGCGCACGATGACCGCCTGGTAACGGGCCTCAGTACGATTCCCATCACGTCGACCCTCTTGATCCGAGCGCCCATCAGGCGCTCGGATCAAGAGGTCAACGATTACTTGCGAGCTTCGACCTCGAGTACCTGACGCGTCGTCTTCAAGACCGTGTCGGGATTCAGACTCATGGAATCAATGCCCAGTTTGACGAGGTACTCAGCCACCTCCGGATAGTCCGACGGCGCTTGACCGCACAGGCCTGAGTGGATGCCATTGCGTCGGCAACCTTCGACCGCGAGGCGGATCATCTCCATGACCCCTTCGTCACGCTCTTCATAGTCGAACGCCACGATCTCACTGTCTCGATCGACGCCCAGGGTGAGTTGGGTCAGGTCGTTCGATCCTATGGAGAAGCCGTCGAAGTATTGCGCGAAGCGGTCAATAAGGATGACGTTGTTGGGAATTTCGCACATGGCGTAGACCAGAAGTCCGTTCTCACCACGACGCAGCCCGTGCTTGGCCATACGGTCCAGGACCAGTTCGGCCTCGGGAATCCGGCGAACGAAGGGAAGCATGAGGACCACGTTGGTGAGGCCCATGTCATTGCGCACGCGCAACATGGCCTTGCACTCGAGCGCGAAACCCTCTTCGTAGGCCGGATGGGCGTAGCGCGACGCACCGCGAAAGCCAATCATCGGGTTGTTCTCCGTTGGTTCGAAGTCGCTGCCTCCCAAGAGGCTCGCGTACTCGTTCGTTTTGAAGTCCGACATACGAACCACGACGGGCTTCGGCCAGAACGCCGCGGCGATCGTGCCGATCCCTTCGGAGAGACGCTCGACAAAGAAGTGCTCGCCGTCGGGGTAATTCCTCGTCAGTTGGGCCAACTCGGCCCGGACCTTCGGGTCCGTCACCTTCTCGGGGTGCAGCAGGGCCATCGGATGAGCTCGTATCGATTCACTGATGATGAATTCCATACGCGCGAGTCCGACGCCGTCGTTCGGCAGGAACGACGTCTTGAACGCGAGGTCGGGATTGCCGAGATTGATCATGATCTTCGTCTTGGGTCGAGCGAGGTCGCCCACCTCACTGCGATCGATATGGAAACCCACCTCGCCGCGATAGACCCGACCGCTGTCGCCCTCGGCACAAGAGACCGTGACCACATCGTCGCTCTTGATCGTCGTGGTCGCGTTGCCCGTTCCTACGACCGCGGGTACTCCAAGTTCTCGCGCGATTATGGCCGCGTGACACGTCCGACCACCTCGATTGGTCACAATTGCCGCAGCCGTCTTCATTACCGGTTCCCAGTCCGGCGTCGTCGAATCAGCGACCAGGACTTCGCCCGGTCGGAACTCCGAAAGATGCGCCACGCTCTCGATGACGCGCGCGCGCCCCGTCGCGATCTTCTCTCCGACGGATCGCCCTTCGATGATGATTTCGCCACCGCTGTCGAGCACGTACGTCTCGAAGATCGACGCTTGTCGCTGCGAGGCCACCGTTTCGGGCCGAGCCTGGACGATGTAGAGTTTCCCGTCGAGTCCGTCCTTGGCCCATTCCATGTCCATCGGTCGGCCGTAGTGCGCTTCTATCGCGACCGCGCTGTCGGCGAGTTCGAGCACTTCGGCGTCGCTAAGGCAGAAGCGCGCCCGGTCGGACTTCGGAGTGGGAATGTTGCGCACCGTGGTTTTAGTCCCGCCCTCGACGAAAATCATCTTCACGCCCTTGTCGCCGAGCAGGCGACGCAGGACGGCGCGATGACCGACCGCCAGCGTGGGCTTGTGGACGTAGAACTCGTCCGGGTCGACGGCGCCCTGGACGACGTTCTCGCCCAAACCGTAGGCGCCGGTAATGAACACGACGTCGCGAAAACCCGATTCAGTGTCGAGCGAGAACATCACGCCGGACGACGCCAGGTCCGAGCGCACCATTTTCATGACCCCGATCGACAAGGCGACTTCGTAGTGGTCGAATCCCTGGTCGATGCGATAGTGGATTGAGCGATCGGTGAACAGACTGGCGAAGCATCGACGACACGCGTCGAGCAGACTCTCTTCGCCGCGAACATTTAAGAAGGTCTCTTGTTGCCCGGCGAAGCTCGCCGTTGGAAGGTCTTCCGCGGTCGCCGACGACCGCACGGCCAGGCTGACTTCGTCGCCGTACTCGCCTTGGAGACGTCGATACGCAGTCCGAATCTCCGCGGCGAGGTCTTCGGGAATCGTGGCGCCGTAGACGATTTCGCGAGCGCGCTTGGCGCGGCGAGCGAGGTCGTCGATGTCACTCGGCACGAGGCCGTCGAGCGCTTCGTGAAGCTTGACGACGGCACCGCTCTGTTCGAGGATGTAGCGATACGCGTCGGCCGTGATGGCGAATCCGTTGGGCACACGTACGCCCTGGTCAGAAAGTTTTTGGAACATCTCCCCGAGGGAAGCGTTCTTGCCTCCCACAAGAGCAACGTCGTCGATTCCAAATTCGTCAAAGAATCGTACGTAGGTGGGCTTGCTCATTATCGTCTCTCCTTCTCTTCGGAGATCGACAGACCCGCGATGATTCTGGACATCTGTCGGCCTCGGTCCGCGAGGTACCTCCATAGGTCAGCATCGTCAGATTCGTGTCGCCGCGCTAGGGCCGAAGGTCATTTGCCCGTTTCGAAAGCCGGGCGATTGTGTTTTTCAAGCAACGATTGGTTCATTTCAATTCGTGCCACGTGAAGATAGATCAGGTACCCGACTTCGAACGATGAAGTGTCGACCTCGGCTGGCCGGAAGGGAGAACCCTTCGGGCTCCCCCGCGCTGACATCCAGGGTAAGCCGGCTTCCCTTCCACACTTCATACTGTCGCTGATCGATATAAATCGGACAGGTGCTAATCCACCCCAGCAGCACGTCGTGGTCACCGATGACGAACTCACCCTTGCGAAAGCACATCGGCAGGCTACCGTCGCAACATCCTCCCGACAAGAAGAACATGACGGGCCCACCGTCACCCACCAGATCTCTAATGGCGTTTCGCGCCGCCACAGTTGCTGAGACACCCGGTGAGTCCAGTGGATCCGTCATGCGATCTCGAACTCCTAGAAGAAGCCCAGCGGCTTGGTGCTGTAGCTCACTAGAAGGTTCTTGGTTTGTGAGTAATGCTCCAGCATCATTTGGTGATTCTCTCGACCAATGCCGGAGATCTTGTATCCACCGAAGGCCGCGCCCGCCGGGTAGAGGTGATAGCAGTTCGTCCACACTCGTCCAGCCTGGATACCGCGACCCATGCGATAGGCCAAGTTCCCGTCGCGCGTCCATACGCCCGCGCCCAATCCGTAGAGCGAGTCGTTGGCGATCTCGAGCGCCTGCGCTTCGTCCTTGAAGGTCGTCACCGCCAAGACCGGTCCGAAGATCTCTTCTTGGAACACCCGCATCTTGTTGTGACCCTTCAGCACCGTGGGTTCGAAGTAGTACCCACCCTCTAGGTCGTCGTCCACGGAAGCGGTCCGACCACCTATCAGGACTTGCGCGCCCTCTTGCTTGCCGATCTCGACGTACGACTCGATCTTCTCCAGCTGTTGCGTCGAGACTTGCGGCCCAATCATGGTCGCCGTGTCGAGGGGATTGCCCTGGACGATCTTCGCAATCCGAGCCAAGCATCGCTCCATGAACTTGTCGTAAATCGACTCCTGGATGAGGGCCCTCGACGGGCAGGTGCAGACCTCGCCCTTATTGAAGGCGTACAACACCAGTCCTTCGACCGCCTTGTCCAAGAATTCGTCGTCGGCATTCATCACGTCGGCAAAGAAGATGTTCGGTGACTTGCCGCCCAATTCGACTGTCGAAGGTATGAGGTTCTCGGCCGCGTACTGCATGATGAGCCGACCAGTCGTGGTCTCACCCGTGAAGCCAATCTTGGCAATTCGAGGACTCGTGGCCAGCGCCTTACCGATTTCGGCCCCCGGTCCGGTAACGATATTGATGACGCCCTTGGGAACAATGCCGTCGAGTAGTTCCGCGAACTTCAGAATCGACCACGGCGTCGGCGATGCTGGCTTCAGAACCGTGCAGTTGCCCGCGGCCAATGCCGGAGCAATCTTCCACGCCGCCATGAGGAGAGGGAAGTTGAACGGGATGATCTGACCAACGACGCCGAGCGGCTCGTGAAAGTGGAACGCCACGGTGTCCTTGTCGATCTCGGTCGTGCGGCCCTCCAGTGAACGGGTGGCTCCGGCGAAGTAACGGAAGTGGTCGACGGCCAGCGGCAGGTCCGCCGCCAGCGTCTCGCGCACCGGCTTTCCGTTTTCGTAACTCTCGGCCACGGCCAACATCGTTAAGTTGGCTTCGAGCACGTCCGCGATCTTGTTTAGTACTTTCGCGCGGTCGGCCAGCGACGCCTCTCCCCAGGCTTGGCGTGCGCTGTGGGCCGCGTCGAGAGCCAATTCCACATCTTCTTTCGTCGAACGCGCCACTTGGCAAAAGGCCTTGCCATTCACCGGCGACACGTCGTCCATGTATTCACCCTTAACGGGAGGAACCCACTCGCCTCCAATAAAGTTCTCGTAACGCGGCTTGAGAGAAACGACGCTCCCCTCAAGTCCCGGGGCAACGAATACCTTCACGTTGTCCTCTTCAATCCCCACGGTTGTTTTATTTTCCATCAGGTCGGTCATGACAGACTCCTATCGCATGCGTGGCGACTGCCACTTATTTTGAGTATCGCGATTGTCTCGAACGACTCAATAGGGTCAAAAGGCCCTTGTCGCCAGTGGGGACCCGAACCTCTCTTGACGAGTGCAACGCCGAAGGGAACTTCGCCGCTGGTTGCGAAAAATATCGCTCGACCTCGTCATCACCACCGGTGTTATGACCTTTATTAATTAACGAACTGTCGATCAAGCAATCTGCGAAGGCAAGTTCCAACAAATGGTGTCTCGGACTGGATCGTGCGGGATCGTGCTCGTAGTGCACGGATCGATAGACCGTTGGACCATCCCTACGTGGCAACGCCCGCGAACTGGCTGTTGTACAGGTCGAAATAGAGACCACGCTTGGCCATGAGTACCTCGTGACTTCCTTGTTCGACGATCCTTCCTTGATCCATAACCACGATGACATTGGCGTCACGGATCGTCGACAAACGGTGCGCAATGACAAAGCTTGTTCGTCCCTTTCGAAGGCTCGCCATAGCCTCTTGGATCAAGACTTCCGTGCGCGTGTCGACGTTACTTGTCGCCTCATCCAGAATGAGCACGCTCCGGTTTGCGAGGAAGGCTCGCGCGATGGTGAGTAACTGCTTCTGTCCCGAAGATAGATTCGTCGCATCCTGGTCAATGAGGGTGGCGTATCCGTCCGAAAGCGTGCGAACGAATCCGTCGACGTGGGCGGCCTTCGCGGCCTCGAGAACCTCATCGTCGCTCGCCTCGGGTCGGCCGTAACGGATGTTGTCGCCGATCGAACCGGCGAACATCCAAGTGTCCTGGAGGACCATGGCGTAGGCGCGTCGCACCTCGTCTCGAGTGAGTTCCGCGTAGTCGACGCCCCCGAGCAGGATGTGGCCCGCGTCGATCTCGTAGAATCGCACGAGTAGGTTGACGATAGTCGTTTTGCCGGCGCCTGTTGGTCCAACGATGGCGACAGTGTCGCCCGCGGCCACGTCGAGACTGAAATCCTCGATGAGCGGCTCGTCGGCCTCATAGCGAAAGCACACGTTCTCCAATGTCACCTGACCAGCCGCACTCGCCTTGAGAGCAACGGGCGAGTCCCGATCCTCATTAGGGGATTCCTCTTCGGCGTCCAGGAACTCAAAGACCCGTTCTGCTGACGCGACGCCGGACTGGAGCAGATTCATTTGGGACGCGATTTGGGTGATGGGCATCGTGAACTGGCGCGAATACTGAATGAAGGCAGTGACGGCGCCGAGAGACAGCAGGCCTGAAGCAACCCGGTAGCCTCCCAAAACCGCAATCACCACGTAGTTGATGTTCGCGATGAATTGCATCGAAGGCTGGATGATCCCTGACAAAAACTGTGCACGAAAGCTGGCCTCGTAGAGCTGTGTGTTCTGTTCGCGAAATTCAGCGACCGTCGCCTCGCTGCGACCGAACACTTGAACGAGTTCATGTCCAGTGTGAGTCTCTTCGACCAGTCCATTGAGCGTTCCGGTCCTCTCCCATTGGCGTCCGAATTGGACTTGCGAGCGTTTGGCGATGAAGTAGGTCACCACGAGGGCGAGCGGAATCGTGACAACACTGACCACCGCGAGGAGCGGGGAGATCCAAAACATCATGCCCATCACGCCGGCGATGGTGAGGAACGAAGTGATCAACTGGCTGAGGCCTTGTTGGATGGTCGTCGTGAGGTTGTCAATATCGTTGGTCACTCGGCTCAGCACGTCCCCGTGCGAATGGCTGTCGAAATAGCGAAGCGGGAGACGGCTGAGTTTCTCTTCGACGTCGCGGCGAAGGTTCGACATCACACGCTGAGTGAGTCCGGCCATAGTGAAACCTTGGAGGTAGTTGAACGCCGCGCCCGCGAGATACACGAGCGCGCACAGACCGAGCACCCGGCCGAGTTCGTCGATATTCACTCCGACCCCGGGCGTGAGATGCATCCCGCTGACCATGGCGGCGATCTGACTCTCGCCGTGCTCACGAAGCTGGCGAATCGCCTGGGCCTTGGTGGTACCGGGGGCCAAGCGCTTACCGATGATGCCATTGAAGAGCACGTTGGTCGCGCTGCCCAGTATCTGAGGACCGGAAACCATGAAGCCGACGGAGGTGACCCCTAGTACCAGCGCGAGCGCAAGTTTGAATCGTTCCGGATGTAATCGAGCGAGCAATCGGCGCGTCGTGCCGCGCAGATCCTTGCTGCGCCCGAGCGGCTGCGCTCCGCCCCGCATCGCGCCCATCGGACCCATGCTCACTTTGCGGCCCCCTCACCCAACTGCGAAACCACGATTTCGCGGTACGGAGCGCAGCGCTGCACCAACTCGCGGTGCGTGCCGGAACCCACAATCCGACCATCGTCGAGGACGATGATGCGCTCAGCGTGCATGACGGTGCTCACGCGCTGCGCGACGATGACCACGGACGCGTTGGTCGTGCCCTCCTTCAGCGCCAGGCGTAGACGCGCGTCCGTCGAGGCGTCGAGCGCGGAGAAACAGTCGTCAAAGAGATAGACGCTCGGTCGCTTCACTAGGGCGCGCGCAATCGACAAACGCTGGCGCTGGCCTCCCGACACGTTCGTGCCGCCTTGATCGATGGGCGCCTCGAGGGCGCCTGGCATGGCAGCGACAAAGTCTTTCGCCTGCGCAATCTCGAGAGCACGCCAGAGTTCCTCGTCGCTCGCATCGGGCCGGCCAAATCGTAGGTTGCTCGCGACCGTGCCGCTGAACAGGTACGCCGCTTGGGGCACGATGCCGAGAGATACCCAGAGCGTCTCTTGGTCCTGGTCACGCACGTCCACACCGTTCACGAGAACCCGTCCGCTCGACGCATCGAAGAACCGAGGTATCAGATTCAGCAGCGTGGTCTTGCCACTTCCGGTGCCACCGATGATCGCGCTCGTTTCCCCCGGCTCGAAAGTGAACGAGAGCTCCTCGACGACCGGTCGCTCACTGCCCGGGTACTCGAAGGACACGCTGTCGAAGGTCACGGCGCCCGATTGGCTCAATGGGCGAACGGGATGTGGCGGATTGCTCACTTCCGGCACCGTCAACAGCACCTCCTGGACCCGCTCCGCACTCGCCGCGGCGCGAGGCAACAGGATGGCCACCATGACCGCCATCATCACGGAGAGCAAGATCTGCAGAATGTAGGTGAGGAATGCGGTGAGGTTGCCAATTGGCATTGATCCCTCACTCACGAGACGTCCGCCGAACCAGAGCACCGCCACCGACGAGAGGTTGAGGATCATCATCATGGTCGGCAACATGAGCGCAAAGACCCGGTTCACCCGCAGCGCAGTGCTGGTCAAGTCCTCGTTCGCAACCGCGAAGCGATCGGCCTCGGAATGACTCCGAACGAAGGCGCGGATGACGCGAACGCCAGTTATCTGTTCGCGCAGCACCTCGTTGATTCGGTCGATCTTCGTCTGCATGGATCGGAACTGCGGGATCACCTTGACCATTACGATCCCAATGAAGACCGTCATCACCGGTACCGCGACCAAAAGAAGTGTTGAGAGTTGGGCACCCTCGTGAATTGCGAGGATGATGCCCCCCACGCACATGATTGGCGCGATCACCATCATCGTGAGGGCCATCTGGAGGAACAGTTGGATTTGTTGGACGTCGTTGGTATTGCGAGTGATGAGCGATGCCGTCCCAAACCGGTTCATGTCCCGGGCGGAGAACAACTGCACGCGCGTGAAGAGAGCCTCGCGGATTTCCGCACCCACACCCATCGCGACGCGCGAGGCGTAGTAGATCGCGATCACCGCGCAGGCGCCCACGAGGACGGTGATCGCGATCATGTCGAAACCGGTATCCAATATGTAATGCAGGTTGCCGGTGATGACGCCGTTATTGATTATGTCGGCATTGAGGTTCGGGAGGTAGAGATTCCCGACGGTCTGAGCAACCAGAAGGACGACCAATATTGTGATTGGTCGTCGGTAGGGTCGAAGGTAGGTGCGGAGTAACCGAGTCAGCACAAGGACACGCTCTTCACTCGCCGCGGCACGATTGTGAGAACGTGTCCTGACTCACGTCGCGGCGCGACCTTGATATTCAGGTGCGATTTCACCGTATGCAACCTAATGCCCTGTGGTCCGTCAGGTGGCGCTGACTTGGGCCGTCATTCCCATTCGGGTTCATCAGATCCGGGCTGATTCGTAGAGTCTGTAACCAAATTGTGACCACGGCGAAACTTGCTGCCGCTTGGAATTCAGTGGTCGTTGCAACACCCGTTGACCAACGCGAGAGAAGTGCCCTCGCGGCGAGGTTTAATCCAAAGGTGTGACCCACATACTGGTTAGGTCCCCGGCAAGGCCACGCCTTCTGAGGGGACTCTCACCCGCAACGGTCATGGCGAGCGTGATCGACAGCACGCAGAAGATTGACACCGACTTGGGGTTGAGGTGTTTCACACCGACGACCGCATACGAGTTGAGACTGATGGATCATTTGCCGATTGTTTCAAATGTCTTCAACAAAGAATCAGAAGCAATTGATCACACGTATTAGGGTCGAAAGACCCTAATACGTGAAAAATCGATCTTGCAGGTTTGGTGATATGTTCGACGTACCGTGCAAGTAACGCCGGTGAGGGTGTTTCAGCTGAGGCTGGAAAGGGGAAAAACGGATGAGCAAGTTCGAACCACACGAGGTAGATCCAAAGCAATATGAAGTGTCAAGGCGTCGCTTCTTGCGCAACGCTGGCGTGGTGGCGGCATCGGTTCCGTTGCTCGGCGGAATGATGGATGTGTTGACCGAGCGTGGCGCGGCGGCTCAGACGCTCCACGACGAGTCCCACCCATTGCTCGCCAAACACCCCTCGTACAAGTTCACGTTCGTCAACCACGTCACCACCAACAGTTTCTTCACCCCGACCCAGTACGGGATGGCCGACGCAGCGGCCCTCCTCGGTATCCCTAAGCCGCTGTGGACGGGCTCGACGACCTCGAGTGTGTCCCAGATGGTGACGGCGTTCGACCAGGCAATCGCCGCCGGGGTGAGCGGCATCGCTTCGAGTTTGATCGACCCGGTCGCNNCAGAACAACCTCACCGCCGGCGCGGCGGCAGCCGCGATTATCGCCAAGTTGGTGAAGAAGGGCGGCCTGGTCGGCATGGTGATCGCGACGCCGGGTTCGGGCAACATCCAGCCCCGGATCGACGGCGCCCTGCCGGTCTTCAAAAAGGCCGGTCTGGACACCGCGGTGGTGGACGGCGGCGCCCTCGAGCCCGGCGAAATCACCGCCGTCGAGGCCTGGTACACCGGCCACAAGGACGTCAAGTTCCTCTACTCCGTGGACGACGGAGACGCGGTGGCCGTGGCGGACACGATCAAGAAGTACAACTTGAAGGGCAAGGTCGGGGGCTCAGGCTGGGACGTGGAGGTCCCGGTGCTGCAGAGTGTCAAGGCCGGCCAGCTCAACTTCACCATCGACCAGCAGGCCTACCTGCAGGGATTCGTCCCGGTGATTCAGCTGTTCTTGTACCAGATCTCTGCCGGCCTGATGAAGCCGGCCAACACCGACACGGGCCTCGGCTTCGTTACCTCGGCCAACGTGACCCCGTACCTGGCACACGCGACACGCTTCGAAGGCAGCGGAGTGGCGCAGACCGCCTACGCGCCGCCGTCTAAGATCGCGTACTGATCTAGTAGGCGAGGCCTAAATCGTGGCTCGCGCCACCGCGTCAGATAACGAAACGCCACAGAACCCCGTTCCGAAAGGTCCGGGGTCTGTGGCATATCGGCTCGTCCAGCGGGCCATGCAGCAGCGCGAGCTCACTGTCGTCCTGGTGACGCTGTTCGTGATCATCTACTTCGGGATCGCCAACTCGGCCTTCTTCACGACCGCGAACATCATCACGGTCTGTCAGTACCTCGCCTCCATCGCCGTGATCGCCTTCGGAGAGGTGCTGATCCTCTCGCTCGGCGAGATCGACCTCTCCGCCGGGGCGGTCTATCTGTCCTCACCCTGGTTCATGTACCTCTTCTGGACGCACGGGATGCCGATTGGCTGGGCGATCGTGGCCGCGATGGTGTGCAGCGCCGGCGTCGGCATGATCAACGGGCTGATAACGGTGTGGCTGAACGTCTCCTCGCTGATCGTCACCTTGGCGGTCAACTACGTGCTGTTCGGCTTCGTGCTGATCGAGTCGAATGATATCCAGGTCGACATGCCGGGCCAAACGGGCCACTTCAGCATTATCTTCGGCGTCGGCGCCTGGTCGACGACCCTCTGGGCCGCCGCCATGATGCTCGCCATCTGGGCGCTCTTGAAGCGAACGCGCTTCGGCCTCCACGTCACCGCCACCGGTGGCAACCTGCTCGCCGCGGCGGAATCGGGCATCCGGGTGCGGCGGGTGAAGGTGTGGTGCTTCATAATCATCTCCGCCGCCTCCGGGCTCATCGGGATCCTCGATGCGATCCGCATCGGCAGCATCAACCCCGGAAGCTCGGGCCTGGACACGGTGCTCCCGGGTATCGTCGCGGCCGTGGTTGGCGGCACTGCGCTGACTGGCGGTCGCGGCACGATCGTCGGAGCAGCCCTCGGGGCCATCTTCCTCGGCGTGCTCGAGGATGGCTTCAACCTGATCGGTGTCAATGCCAACTGGTTCTATCTGGCAGAGGGGGTCATGATCCTCGTCGCGATGGTCGCCAACACCCAGCTCGGCACAGTGGCCAGGAGATTTCGCCGATGACGGAGGAGATTTCGCCGATGACGGAGGCGGAGTCACCGCTGGTGGAGGCGAGCACCACGCCCGACGCCACGCTCGCCGCGTCCGACGTGGTGCTCGAGGCTGTTGGGGTGACCAAGCGCTTTGGCGCCGTGGTGGCGCTGCGCGGGATCGACATGCAGCTACGGCGAGGCGAGGTGCTCGGCCTGGTTGGCGACAACGGGGCGGGCAAGAGCACGCTCGTGAAGATCCTGTGCGGCTTCCACCCTCCCGACACCGGCAAGATCTACGTCGAGGGTAAGGAGGTGTCGTTTCGGTCGGTTGCCGACGCGCGCGGTTTCGGCATCGAGACCGTCTACCAGGACCTCGCCCTTGTCCCACAGCTGACGGTCGCGCAGAACCTCTTCCTCAACCGGGAGATCACCCTGTTCGGCAAGGTGGGCTGGCTCTCCGCGGGTAAGATGCGCCGGCTCGCCAAGAAATACCTCGAGGACATCAAGGTCGAAATCCCCGACATCGACGCCGAGGCCGAGTCGCTCTCGGGCGGCCAGCGCCAGGCCATCGCGGTTGCCCGGGCCACCCGTCAGAACGCCAAGATCCTCCTGCTCGATGAGCCGCTGGCGGCGATGGGCGCTCGGGAGTCTGCTCTCATCGTCGATCTCGTGAAGGATCTCTCCCGCAACCGCGGTGTGTCGATGATCGTGATCGACCACAACTACACGCACCTCTTCGAGCTCTGCGACCGGATCAACGTCATCCAACAGGGCCGCATCGCCCTCGACCAGCAAGTGAAGGACACCTCGGTCGAGGAGCTCACCAAGTTCATGGTCTCCGAGTACCGCCGCGAGCTCGCCGCGGGCCAGCAGCTGCTCGAGCAGTGAATCGTCCGTCGTCCAACGCACACCGCGCGCGGCTCGCCCAGGGCTCGCCCCGGGCACTGAAAGGAAGTGCAGAATGAAGTACCGTCAGCTTGGCTACACAGGACTCCGTGTCTCGGAGCTCGCCCTTGGAACGATGACCTTCGGTGGTCAAGGCAAATTTGCCGACGTCGGAACAACCGAAGTGGAGGAGGCTCGGCGAATCGTCGACGTCGCCATTGATCGCGGCATCAACTTCATCGACACCGCAGACATCTACTCCGCTGGTCGCTCAGAGGAGATTCTTGGCGAAGTCCTCACTGGTCGCCGCGACGAGATCGTTCTCGCCACAAAAGCCCGCTTTGCCATGGGTACCGGACAAAACGACGCTGGCCTCTCACGCCGATATCTCATTAGGGCCTGTGAAGCGAGTCTGCGCCGTCTAAAGACGGACTACATCGACCTCTACCAGGTACACCAACGCGACGGTATCACTCCGATGGAAGAGACCCTTGATGCACTCGACACCCTTGTCCATCAGGGAAAGGTCCGTTACATCGGTGTTTCTAATCACTCTGCCTGGCACGTCATGAAGGCGCTCGGCATCTCCGAGCGACTCGGACTACAGCGCTACGTCACCCAGCAGATCTACTACTCCCTGCTAGATCGGGACGTGGAGTACGAACTCGTTCCGCTCTCAATAGAA
>PKYQ01000009.1:3047-4473 GCA_003133685.1 Acidimicrobiaceae bacterium | reverse complement strand
GCCCTCATTGGAGTCGCCGAGGGCCGTGGGGTCTCGCCCGCGCAAGTCGCACTCGCCTACCTCCTTGGGAAGCCGGCAGTTTCAGCCGTCATCTTGGGTGCGCGAAACGAAGAACAGCTCCTCGACAACATCGGCGCCGTCGAATTGATGCTCAGCGAGACAGAGCGAGCCACGCTAGATACCGTCAGTGCGCTGCCACTGATCTACCCCTACTGGCATCAGGCGGCTTCTGCCTCAGAGCGGCTGAGCGAGGCTGACGAGTCGCTCCTCGCGCCCTTTCACAACTGATTCGCTACCACTGCGTCGGACAAAGGAACCTGGGGCAAGGCGTCCCGAGGTTGATTAAAGAACACCACATGAGATGAGAGGACGGACAGATGATTCAGCCGACCAAGCAAGACAGGTTCTCCTTTGGATTATGGACAATTGGGTGGCAGGCACGCGACACCTTCGGTGACGCCACACGACCTCCTCTTGATCCGGTTGTGTCCGTCTCCCACCTCGGTGAGCTTGGCGCGTGGGGTGTCACCTTCCACGATGACGACCTCATTCCTTTTGGAAGCGATGAGAGTGAGCGTGAGCGACTCATCAAACGATTCCGTAAGGCAGCTGATGACGCCGGCGTCGTGGTCGCCATGATGACAACAAACCTCTTTACCCATCCCATGTTTAAAGAAGGTGCCTTTACCGCCAACGACCGGGGAGTGCGCCGCTACGCGCTTCGTAAGGTCATGAGGAACCTCGACCTCGCCGCAGAGCTCGGTGCACCGACATACGTTTTTTGGGGTGGACGCGAAGGCTCCGAGAGCGATGCCGGAAAGGACGTCCGGGCAGCGCTTGATCGTTACCGAGAAGGTCTCGATCTCCTCGCTCAATACTGCATCGACCAGGGCTATCCCATTCGATTTGCACTCGAGCCCAAGCCCAACGAGCCCCGCGGCGACATCATTTTGCCGACGGTCGGCAGTGCGCTGGCATTCATCTCCACCCTTGAGCATCACGAGATGGTGGGCGTGAACCCCGAGGTCGGCCACGAGCAGATGGCTGGGATGAACTTCATGCACAGCATTTCCCAGGCCCTCTGGCAAAAGAAGCTCTTTCATATCGACCTCAATGGTCAGCGCGGCGCGAAGTACGACCAAGACCTTGTCTTTGGCCACGGCGACATTCTCAACGCGTTCTTCCTTGTCGATCTGCTTGAAAATGGCGGACCAGGCGGAGGTATGTCGTACGAGGGTCCACGGCACTTCGACTTCAAACCACTGAGGACCGAAGACATGGACGGCGTATGGGCTGCCGCCTCGTCGAACATGCAGACCTACCTCTTGTTGAAGGAACGGGCCAAGGCCTTCCGAAGCGACCCTGAAGTGCAAGCTGCACTTAAGGCCAGCCAGGTCGATGAACTCTCGGTACCAACTCTTGCAGC
>PKYQ01000009.1:0-3026 GCA_003133685.1 Acidimicrobiaceae bacterium | reverse complement strand
AGTAGTAGCGGCAAGTGAATGTGTGCTCAACGGTGTTCGCTGGACGGGCGAAGTGGTGACCCTCGTCGCCGGAGTTGACTCCTCCACCCAGTCCAGCAAGATCGTCATCTGTGACGCAGAGAGTGGAGTCGTGCTCCGCTCAGGTTCCGCGCCACACCCTGCGGGCACTGAAGTCGACCCCGCTGCCTGGATGACTGCGCTCGGCGCAGCGATAAAAGAAGCCGGCGGGCTGAGTGACGTCGCCGCCCTCTCCGTCGGCGCACAGCAGCACGGCATGGTCTGCCTCGACGAACATGACCGGGTCGTCCGTCCTGCACTGCTCTGGAACGACACACGATCCGGTACCGCCGCTGCGGAACTAGTGAACGAACTTGGGGGCCCGACGGAGGGTGCGCGTGCGTGGGCCGACGCAATAGGAAGTGTCCCCGTGGCCTCCTTCACCGTCACCAAACTGCGGTGGCTCTTAGAACACGAGCCGGAGAACGCTGCGCGCACCGAAACGGTCTGCCTACCCCACGACTGGATCACCTGGCAGCTGGGGGGCGCACGACGGGATCGGACGCTCGGTGACGGAGCATTGGCAACGGACCGAAGCGAGGCAAGCGGCACCGGATACTTCTCCCCCGTCAGCGGGACCTACCGGCTCGACCTCTTAACACGAGCCTTCGGGCACACGCCGCGACTCCCGGGACTTCTTCAGCCATCCGCCAGCGCGGGTGATACTCCAACCGGGCAGCTCTTGGGGTGTGGGGCAGGAGATAACGCGGCGGCTGCACTAGGCGTTGGCGCGGGACCAGGCGACGTCATCATCTCGATCGGAACCTCGGGCACGGTCTCTGCCGTCTGCGACAAACCCACCGCGGATGCCTCGGGCATCATCGCCGGCTTTGCCGATGCAACCGGCCGCTTCTTGCCCCTCGTCTGCACCATGAACGCCGCTCGAGTCTTGGACTCCACCGCAGCGCTCCTTGGCCTTGACCTCGAAGGGCTCTCCGACCTCGCACTCGCGACCCCCGCAGGGGCCGAGGGCCTCGTTGTCGTTCCCTACTTAGAAGGTGAACGCACGCCCAATCGACCATTCGCCACGGGGGCGGTACATGGCCTTCGGCTTTCATCGTGGACGCCCGGTAATCTCGCCCGCGCTGCCTTCGAAGGCATGCTCTGTGGACTCGCTGCCGGTATCGATGCCCTACTCGCGAACAACGTCCCCGTTGACCGCGTCATCTTGATTGGCGGAGCGAGTCGCTCAGAAGCGGTCCGTCGGATCGCACCAGGAATCTTTGGACGACCCGTCGTTGCCCCAGAAGCAGCGCAGCATGTGGCCATCGGCGCAGCACGACAGGCCGCGTGGGCACTGAGCGACACGGCCATCCCCCCTGTCTGGAAAGCAGCAACCTATGAGACCTTTGAGGCGGCACCCTTGGATGCTGTGCGAGCTCGTTACAACGAGGTTGCCGACCTCACCGCCGATATTCCAGAGCACGACCGCCAGATGACCTCGCCCCGACTGGTTGCAATGCCTAGCAATACGGACAACGGACGTTGAGCACCACGGACGTCAAGGCTGCACGGCGAATCAGCATCGGCGTGGACTTTGGAACTGAGTCCGGGCGCGTGCTCTTGTTGGACCTCGCCACGGGTGAGGAGATCGCCGTTCAAGAGGTTCGTTACGCGCACGGGGTCATCGACGAACGACTGCCACTCAGCAACATCGCACTTGCTCCAGACACTGCTCTCCAAGCGCCAAGTGACTACCTCGAAGTCCTGTACAAGGGAATCCCTGCTGCGCTTTCCGCAGGCAATGTCGCGGGACATGAGGTCGTCGGCATCGGCGTTGACTTCACTGCCTGCACGGTGTTGCCAGTCACGAGAGACGGAACTCCCATGTGTGAGCTCGAGGCCTGGAGAGATCATCCCTTCGCGTGGGTCAAGCTCTGGAAGCACCACAGTGCCCAGCCCATTGCGGACCGCCTCAACACGGTGGCCAATGAACGAGGTGAAAGTTTCCTCACTCGCTACGGCGGGCGACTCTCATCGGAGTGGTACTTCCCAAAACTCATCGAGACCTGGCTCTATGACCGGCCTCTCTATGACGCGATGGACGCCTACGTCGAAGCGACCGACTGGATCGTGTGGCAGCTCACTGGCTCACTCTCTCGGGCCAGTTCCACAGCTGGCTACAAGGCATGCTGGTCGGCGAGCGAGGGTCTTCCCCCGCGGGAGTACTTCGATGCGGCGTTTCCGGGATTCCCCGATCCCTACGAAAAGCTGGGTTCGAACTTCTTTGCGCCCGGAACATCCGCTGGCAGACTCGCTCCATCGATGGCAGAACGGCTCGGGCTCACCATCGACGTCACGGTCGCCATCGGCAACGTCGACGCCTTTGTGGCACTCCCCGCCGTCGGAGTCCAGCGCCCCGGCACCTTCGTGATGGTTATCGGGACCTCGATCTGTGATCTTGTGCTCAACGACCACGAGATCCGACTGCCCGGAATCACGGGCGTGGTCGAAGACGGCTTCATCCCGGGATACTTCGCCTACGAGGCTGGCCAAGCAGCTGTCGGCGACATGTTCGCGTGGTTTGGTGATCATCTCCTCAGACTTGAGGCGTCGGGTTCGTCACCTCGCGAGAGTTGGCATGAAGCTCTTGAGGCCGAGGCTGGAGCACTTGACCCGGGATCAAGTGGTCTTGTCGCGCTGGACTGGTGGAACGGAAATCGAACAATTCTCGGTGATGCCGACCTCTCCGGAGTCATAGCTGGCCTCTCCCTCGCGACCACGAGAGCCGAAATCTATCGATCACTCCTTGAATCAGTTGCCTTCGGCACACGCCGAATCATTGAGAACTTCCTTCAGCACGGCATCTCCCTTACTGAGATCGTGGCCTGTGGTGGCATCGCGGAGAGGAGCGCGCTCATGATGCAGCTCTTAGCGGACATCACAGGACTCTCGGTGACGATTCCGGACTCCAGCCAGATTCCCGCCCGTGGCTCGGCCCTCTTTGGAGCTCTTGCCGCTGGAGCAGA
>PKYQ01000030.1 GCA_003133685.1 Acidimicrobiaceae bacterium | reverse complement strand
GTGGGCCGTGCAGGACTTGAACCTGCGACCCCTTGCGTGTCATGCAAGTGCGCTACCAGACTGCGCCAACGGCCCCTAAGGGACACCACCCTACCATTTTCGGCATTCTCAAGGTCTGGAGATCTGTCGATAACGTCGGTCGTCACGACATTGCATACTGAAACGGAGCAGTCGAGGTCAACATGCCAATAGTGAATAACGCTGTGTACGTAAACGGTCGGCGCAGCGCGGACCCGAAGAGCCTCGAAGAGACCTACGAGGTGCTGCGCGAGAGAAAGGGTATGGCCTGGATCGGGCTCTACCGACCAGACGTTGAAGAAATCCGGTCCGTGGCTCGTGAGTTCGAACTGCCGGAACTCGCCGTAGAGGACGCTATCGCCGCCCATCAGCGGCCGAAGATCGAACGTTATGGGACGACGCTCTTTACGGTATTGCGTCCCGCGCAGTACATCGATGTCACCGAAGAAGTCGAATTTGGCGAACTCCACATCTTTACCGGACGAGATTTCGTGGTGACTATCCGGCATGCCGAAACCCCGGATCTCGCCCTCGTGCGCCAGCGTCTAGAAGAAGCACCAGAGTTGCTCAAACTCGGACCCGAAGCGATCCTCTACGCGATCTTGGACCAGGTCGTCGACGAGTATGCGCCAGTGATCGTGGGACTCGAGAATGATATTGACGAAATCGAGGACCAACTTTTCAAAAGCGACCCTTCCGTGTCACGTCGCATCTACGATCTCACTCGCGAAGTAATCGAGTTTCAACGAGCGACACATCCACTTCTCGAAATGTTGGCCGCTCTTGAGAACGGATTCGAAAACTATGAAGTTGATGTTGAACTCCAGCGGAATTTGCGCGATGTGACCGACCACGCCATTCGGATTATCGAGCGCGCCGATGCATTTCGCATCTTGCTACAAAGTGCCCTCACCGTCAACTCGACCCTTGTAAGTCAGCAGCAGAACGATGAAATGAGGAGACTCACCATGGCAAGCTTGGCTCAGAATGAGGAGGTCAAGAAAATCTCCGCTTGGGCCGCAATCTTGTTTGCTCCCACTCTCGTCGGAACCATTTACGGAATGAACTTCAAACACATGCCAGAACTCCGCTGGTTCTACGGCTATCCGCTGGCGATTGGACTGATGTTCGCCACGTCCATAACTCTCTATTTCGTCTTCAAACGTCGGAGCTGGCTCTAGAAAATCTAGCCAGAAGTCTGCGCCAATCTTGTCGTTCGGCGAAGTTCGAATTCACCGACAATATATACGTGTCTAACGCGACTCGAGTGACGCAGCGTAGACCGACGGGTCGGAAATGAGGTCGAACGAAGCTTGGCCCGCGTTATTGAAGACCACTTGTTCGAGGAATACTTCAACGGCCGCGCGCGAGTCGCTCAATGCGTCGTGACCACCCGGTTTCACGCCGTAGTGACGACATAAATGCTGCTGCCCTCGTCGGGGGCGAAACTCTCGACTGGGCTCGATCGCCAGATCGTGATCGACGACGTCGATGATGCGCAGGAGCGAGATGTCAAAGTAGGCGTTGTTCAGTTCGATTCCGAGCACCGAGATGCAACTTCGACGGAGCATCTCTAAGTCGAATCGCACGACGTTCGAACCAACCACATAAGCGCCCTGTTCGTGGAAGTGGTGAAGAATCTGAATCGTGCGCGTTAGTCCCATCTCGACGCTGTAAACCCGTTCAGTCCCCCGTTTGGCCTCTATGTCCTCAATCGAAAGACCATGCACGCGCTTTGCGCCGGGTGAGATTGGACGATCAGGAATGACGAAGAACTGTTCGGACCAGACCGGGACTCCGAAACGATAGGCGGAGAATCCGTAGGAGATAGCCCGTTCGCTCGAGACACTGAGCCCCGTGGTCTCGGTGTCGAATCCCAAAATGAGCTCCGGAACTCGCTGGTATCTCTTTGCCACGAACCCATCCTTGCATTTTCCTGTTACACGTAGGTTGGGTACGGCGCGAAGTTATGGCGTTTGACGCGCGTTTCGCGCTGGGCAAGAGTGTCCCATGAACAAGTCAGTCATTCTCATCACCGGCGCGTCGGCGGGCATCGGCCGCGAGTGCGCCAATCATCTGGCGACCTCGGGATGGAACGTACTCGGCGCCAGTCGCCGAGGCACGTCGGAGGGCACGTGGCGGGGAATGCAAATGGACGTCGACGACGATGACTCAGTCGCGCGTGCGTTCGAACGGTTCCCCACCGAATTTGGCGAGTTGAATGCCGTCCTCGCCTGTGCCGGGTGGGGACTCGCCGGTGCAGCCGAGCGCACGTCGATCGAGGACGCGAAGGCGCAGTTCAACACGAACTTCTGGGGCGCCGTTCGGGTGGTGAACGCGGCGCTGCCGCGACTGCGCGAGCGAGGCGGCGGCCACGTCGTGCTCATGAGTTCAATCGGCGGGATTCTCGGTATCCCCTACCAAGCCTTTTACAGCGCGAGCAAATTCGCCCTCGAGGGCTACGCCGAATCCCTCGCCTACGAGGTCGCGCCCTTCAACATCCACGTGACGCTCGTCGAACCGGGCAACTTCAAGACCGACTTCACCGCCGCACGAAAGAAAGTTGACGTCACCGGCGATGACCCGTACCGAGCGGCGTGTGAGAAGGCGATCGCCGCAATGGAGCGCGACGAGATAAAAGGTGCAAATCCAGCTGACGTCGCCAAGGTCGTCGAGAAGATCCTGAAGAGCACGCACCCTCCGCGGCGGGTCTCGGTCGGCAAGTTCGACGAGCGCCTGGGCATCATGGGCAAACGACTCCTGCCCTTTCGGATCTTCGAGAAGGCCGCGAAGAGCAGCCTCGGAGTCTGAGGCGTCCTTGAATCACTGGCGCCGTCGCACCACGTCGCGACAACACATATGGTGAAGAAATGGAACTACGCACGCTCGGCCGTACCGGCCTCAAAGTAAGCCCCCTCTGTCTCGGCGCCATGATGTTCGGCGGCTGGGGTAACCCCGATCACGACGATTCGATCAAGATCATCCACAAGGCGCTTGACTCGGGCATCAACTTCGTTGACACCGCCGACGTGTACTCCCAGGGCGAATCCGAAGAGATCGTGGGCAAGGCGCTCTCGTCGATCGACCGATCGAGTGTCGTGCTCGCGACCAAGATCCACGGTCGGATGGGCGAAGACCCGCTGTCCGAGGGCAACTCGCGACGCTGGATCATGGCCGAGGTCGAGCACAGCTTGAAGCGTCTGAAGACCGACTACATCGACCTCTACCAAATCCACCGACCGGATGAGACGACCGACATCGAAGACACGCTCGGCGCACTCAGTGACCTCGTGCACCAGGGCAAGATCCGTTACTTCGGATCTTCGACCTTTCCGGCCGAACAGATCGTGGCCGCGCAGTGGGCCGCCGAGCGACGAGGCTACGAACACTTCAGAACCGAACAGCCGCCCTATTCGATCCTCGTGCGCGGCATCGAGCGTGACGTGCTGCCGACGGCCCAACAGTTCGGCATGGGTGTCATACCTTGGAGCCCACTCGCCGGGGGCTGGCTCTCGGGCAAGTTCGGTGAAGGCAAGAAGAACACCAGCCGACGCTCCGCTCGACTCCCGGACCGCTACGACCTGGACTTGCCCGGCAATCAACGAAAGCTCGAGGCCGTCAACGAATTGACGGCCCTCGCCGACGAAGCGGGCATCACGCTGATCGAACTCGCCCTCGCCTTCGTGCTCGAACACCCAGCCGTGACCGCACCGATCATCGGGCCGCGAACCATGAAGCACCTGGATTCCCAACTCAGCGCGACCGAAGTCAAATTGACCAGTGACGTGCTCGACCGCATTGACCAGATCAACCCTCCGGGCACGAACGTGAACCCCGATGACGCCGGATGGGCGCCGTCGGTCCTGACCAACATGCGACGGCGTCGACGCCACCACGAGTAGGCCGATCGAGGTCAAATGGCGCCAGTCCGTAAAGGGCCGCGCTTCTAAAAAATTTGCGCATCCATTCGACTGGCGCTCGCCGGATAAGCCAAGAGATGTGGTGTCCGATCCAGTAGCGGCGGAAAGCTACCCCATCGGCATCGAACGTAATTTCTTCTAGAACTCCACCGCAGCGTTCAATGACTTTGGCGGAACCCACGTTGGAATCATCACACGTGACCAGGACATCGGTGACGCCTTCGTTTCGGGCGATCACGATGGACTCTCTCAGAATGGCGGTCGCGTAGCCCCTTTGGCGAAACGTCGAAATGACCCCGTAGCCAATGTGCCCCCCTCGGGCGGCGAGAAAGGCATTTAACTCAAATCTGATCGACGCACTACCCAGGAGTTGACCATCTGCGTCGGCCGCGAGAAAGGCACCACGTACTCGGTTCTCTGGCAGATCAATCCCTTGCCGGTGGCGCTCCATAAGAGCGGTCCATTGCACCCAGGGCATGCGCGCGTCGAAATCGAATGGGAGAAAATCAAATCCAGTGCCCTGGGATGCAGCCCATGCGGCCCGTGCGGGTGCTTCGTCGGCGGGGCCGAATGGTCGCAGGATGAGTGGAATAGAGGAACACTAACCGTGTACCGCTGTGTGCCCTCTGTCCGACGAAGCAGTTGATGCGAGATCCGCGTCACACCCGTTTGGTGGTGGTGCGATGGATGCCCTACTTATTAAATCGCTGGTCTCCTGGCTCTTCTGACGGCTGGTGACCACGCCAGTCCAGTAAACTCGCACAAATGCAGTTCGCCAAGCGCCCCCTCCTTAGTTGTACCGTTGCGGCCTCGATTCTGGCTGGATCCCTGGTCATCGCGCCTTTTTCACTGTCGGCGAATGGTGCACAAGTAAATAGGTCCCTCGCGAGTCGAGCGAGCACCAACACGGTTCGTTACGCTCACGCGGCCTTCTCGATCCGACTCGAGGATCAACTGCTCGCCACGCTGCGCTATCTCCCCGTGAAGTTCGTGCCCGCGTCGTCCTCGACCACCACCACGACGACCACCACCACGACGACCACCGTCCCGACGACCACCACGACCGTGGCGTCCACCTCGACCACGACGCCGGGGTCGACCACGACCGTACCGGTGACCACGACGACGAAGCCCAAGCCCAAGCCCAAGCCGAAGCCGAAGCCGAAGAAAAAGCCCAACCCCACGTCACTGCAGAAAGGGTCCTTCGTGTGGCGCTTTCCCAAGATCGTCGGGCCCCTGCGCTCTTTGTGGTCAATGGGTACCAACAACGTCGTGCTTCAAGGAGCCTTGATGAACTTCCAGGCGGTTCACGGACTCTCCTGGAACGCCGGCATGACGTCGGGAACATGGCAGCTCATCCTCCAGGCCGCCGCCAGGAAACAGTACGACCCGAACAGTTATAACTACGTCGTCGTCGCTCAAAAGCAACCGGAGTTGCTGATGCTCTACGTGAACGGGCACCACGTCTATAACTCATTCGTGAACACGGGCGTGAGCAGCGCGCCGACCTCCAGTGGCACCTACCCGGTGTACGTGCGCTATACCGTCACGACGATGTCGGGCACCTACCCGGGCGGTGGAACCTACAGTGACCCCGGCATCCCGTGGGTCTCGTACTTCCACGGCGGCGACGCCCTCCACGGCTTCTTGCGATCCCAGTACGGCTATCCCCAGAGCCTCGGATGCGTCGAGATGCCTTTCGCGAACGCCAAGCACGTCTGGCCCTACACCCCGATCGGGACCCTCGTCAGCGTGCTGGCGTAGACCTAGTAGTGCGACCGCTCTAGGCGCCCGCACGACGAAGAGTTGGTGCGTCGTCTTTGGTCGGATGCGCAGTGACGATCCATTTACGTCGATCTCAATCGTGCCGTCATCGTTCTTAGTCGAACTGGGCAAGAACCCGACCGAGTTGAATTCAAAGTATTCAGTGGAAATCCTCTCACTTGATGCCAATATGTGAGCAGACTCCCGCGTACGCAGACACCTAGACTTACCTTTGATCTGCAATTGGTCAATGCATTTCATTGCAGTTGTCTTGCAATACAAGCCATTTGTGCAATTTTCTTCATCGATCTTCCACCAATAAGGGCTTATTCACGTGATACCAACCTTCGTTATTTTTCTTCGCGAGGGAATTGAAGCGTCCATGATTGTGGCGATACTTCTTGCTTACTTGCAACGGATTGGTCAGCGTCGGCATTTTCGCGATGTCTTCAGTGGCGTTGCTGCCGCACTCGTATTGACCCTTGGCGGGGGTGTCGCCGCCTTCTTCCTCATCAGACATTATGAAGGCTCGAATGTTCAGACCTATTTCGAGACCGCCACATACCTTCTAGCGGCGGTGGTTCTCACGTATATGACTTTCTGGATGCAATTGCACGCAAAGGTTCTGGCACGGGAGTTACAGCATCGAAGCGATCTTGCGCTGTCGAAGGGGAATCGGTGGGGATTAGGACTGCTCGCTTTCCAGGCCGTTGGACGCGAGGGTTTAGAGACGATGGTTTTTACGCTGGCGATAGTCTTTGCCAGCGACCGACAAGCGGCAACGCCGGTACATGGAAACCTCCTTTTGCTAGGCGCGGCCCTCGGATTAGCGGTAGCGCTGAGCGTGGCATTTGCCATATTCAAACTGGGTGCGAAGCTCAACATGCGGAGATTCTTTCGAGTGCTCGGGATTGTCTTGATGGTCTTCGCCGCAGGTCTGCTGGCTGATGCTGTTGAAAACATGCAGCAATTGCATTGGCTGGACTTTGGTCGCCATGTGCTTTGGAATACCTCTGGCACCATTTCGGAGGCGTCGAACTTCGGCGATGTCCTTCATTCGCTGCTCGGCTATGCAGATCGTCCGACAGAGCTACAGGCATTCGTATGGCTCATCTATTTGGTGATCAGTACGATTCTCTTCATTCGCGTGGGCAAGAGCGGTGGTCGTCTCGGACGAACGGCTGAAAGTTCTCACACGGTGGGAAATCAGTCGGACGCGCGTCTCGCATCTACCCCTAATGGCGAGATGTGACTCGCATTTCTTCGTTACCTAGCGATGCGGTCGAGTTCCGCGAGATCTTCTTCCGATAGAGCTGCGGAGGCGCCGGCGATGTTGTCGTGAAGATGCGCTCGAGTCGACGTGCCGGGCACCACGCGATTCGGATTCGGTGACGTGGTGCGCCTCGAGATTCATGATCCCGTTATTATTTGGTCGTCAAACTAGTTCTCTCTCCGAGATCGGATCGATTGTCAGAGATCCCAGCGTTTATTCGCTGCTGGAAGGTACCAAGATGTCGTGGACGATCACGCGAAGCATCTCACCGAGTTCAAAGTCCGGTACGTCGACGAAGGCATTACCGGTCATCACGAGTCCGACGATCACCGATCCGAAGGCGCACGCCACACGAACCCGATCCTTCAATGGAATGTTCTGGTTGGCCAGGGCCGATCGAAACAGCGATTCGATGTCGTCGTGTTCCGCGTCGTGCCGTTCGTCGTGGTGGAGCGCCTCGAAGGCCGTGCGATTGCGTTCGTGAAGGATGAAGAGCGCCCGGTGCGAGAGCATCTGAT
This sequence comes from Acidimicrobiaceae bacterium, assembly GCA_003133685.1. Classification (GTDB taxonomy): domain Bacteria; phylum Actinomycetota; class Acidimicrobiia; order Acidimicrobiales; family RAAP-2; genus RAAP-2. The sequence goes on along the minus strand of PKYQ01000030.1, from coordinate 120,825 downwards.
CGATCAAATGATCCAACAAGGTCGACCAGACCTCGAGCGTGATCGTCTCTCGATTGATGTTGCGCAAGGCGTCGAGGCCCAGGGCATGCAGCCGCAAGTGCAGCGCCATCAAGATCGCTTCCTTGCTTTCGAAGTGGTAGTAAATCGCCGCTTTGGAAAATCCCAACTGTTCGGCGATCTCGCGCAGTGATGTCTTCTCATAGCCCTGCGTGGTAAAGAGCTCGAGGGAGATATCGAGGATACGCTCACGAGTCCCGGCCCCTTCGGACGACGAAGGCTGCCCGACAGTTCCGTCATTTCGCGCGTGCCCCTGTAGTTTGGCCATACACACATCCTACTTGACAACCGGTAAGTATTCACTTACCATGTGACAAGTAAGACCAAGGAGAGCCCAATAATGGCAGCAGAGTCAATGATTCACGCCGAAGGACTCACCAAGCGATACGGCGACACCGTCGCCTTGGACGGTGTCGATCTCAATGTCCCGGCCGGTTCGATCCTGGGCATGCTCGGTCCGAACGGTGCCGGCAAGACGACGGCCGTGCGGATACTGACGACGCTCGCACTACCCAATGAGGGACACGCCCGCGTCGCCGGCTACGACGTCGTCAACCAGGCCGCGCTCGTGCGCCGAAACATCGGCGTGACCGCTCAAGACGCGACGGTCGATGAACTGCTCACCGGTCGCCAGAACCTCATAATGATCGGTCGACTCAGCGGACTCAGTCGCGTCGACGCCAAGCGACGCGCCGACGAGTTGCTCGAGGAGTTCGAGTTGGCCGACGCCGGCGGGAGGGTCCTGAAGGGATACTCCGGCGGTATGCGCCGTCGCCTCGACCTCGCCGCCGGGCTCGTCACCCGACCGCCCGTGTTGTTCCTCGACGAACCGACGACGGGACTCGACCCGACGAGTCGAGTCCGAATGTGGGACATCATCCGCCAACTCGTCGCCAGCGGCGTCACGTTGCTCCTGACCACGCAGTACCTGGACGAGGCCGACGAGCTCGCGGACCAAATCGTCGTGGTCGATCATGGTCGAGTGATCGCCGACGGGACGCCCGCTGATCTGAAGACCAAAGTCGGCGGCGCTCGACTCGAGGTAACGCTGAATGAACCGAACGACGAGGCCGCGATCGCCCTTCGACCACTCACCGACGGTGACGTGCACGTCAGTCACGACGGGCGGCGACTGCGCGCTCCGGTGCGCAGTGGCGCTGGTCTGGCGGCTTCGGTCGTTCGAACGTTGGACCAGGCGGGCATCACGGTCGATGACGTCGAAGTTCACCAGCCGTCACTCGATGACGTCTTCTTCGCGCTCACCGGCCATCCGACGTCCGACGCAGACGTCCTCGACGATATTTCGCTTGACGACGTAAAGGAGGTCGCTCGATGACAACACTGCAACTACCCACGAGTGCGACCGTCGTCACCTCGGTTCGACCACCGGGCCTTTGGCGCCGGGTCAGCGACGTCGCCTCACTCACCTATCGCAATCTCGTGCACATCGCGCGCGAGCCACTGCAACTCTCAGACGTCACGATCCAACCGATACTTTTCACGGCGCTCTTCGTCTACGTCTTCGGCGCCGGTGTCACAATGCCCCACGGTGGCAGCTACGCCCAGTACGCCATCGCGGGGATGCTCGCGTTGAACTTGACCACGTCGGCCATGGGAACGGCCGTCGGACTCAGCAACGACCTCAACGGCGGCATCATCGACCGGTTCCGGACGCTCCCGATGTGGCGCCCGGCGGTACTCGTCGGACGCTCAATGACGGACCTCTTGACGGCCATCATTTGCACGGCGTTCGTCGCGGGCACCGGGCTCCTGGTTGGCTGGCGGCCCGAACGAGGCATCCTCTATACCCTCGGCGGTTTCGCCGTCTTCTGGCTGTTCAGTTACGCCATCTCGTGGGGCTGCGCCTGCCTCGGCATCATCTCGAAGGGGCCCGAGTCGGCCCAGGGCGTGGGGCTCGTCATCCTCTTCCCGTTGGCCATCGTCTCGAACGCCCTCGTGCCCACGGCGCACATGCCGCCGGCGCTGCGTTCATTCGCCAATTGGAATCCCGTCAGCGCTGTCACCGCCGCGGCGCGACAGCTCTTCGGCAACCCGAATCCGTCGATGCTGGTGCGCGCGTGGCCGATGCAACACCCCATCGCAGCGTCGCTCCTGTGGTCGCTCGTCCTCCTCGCGATCTTCGCGCCGCTCGCCACCTACCTTTACCGGCGCCGCACGACGGGCTGACGGCGCCCTCGTTGTCAGACCGCGATACCGTCGAGCTCGCGCAGATCCTCTTCGGAGAGCACGAGCGAGGCGCCGTCGATGTTGTCGCGCAGATGCGCCCGCGACGACGTGCCGGGAATCAAAAGGATGTTCGCCGAGCGCTGCATCAGCCACGCCAGGGCGACGGCCAGCGACGTCGTGTCGAGTCGCGCGGCGACCGAGGCGAGCTCGGTTGATTGGAGCGTGGTGAAGCCCCCGAGCGGGAAGTACGGCACGTAGGCAATGCCCTGTTCGGCGAGCGAATCCACCAATTCATCGTCGACTCGGTGTGCCACGTTGTAGAAGTTCTGGACGCACACGATCGGCGCAATCGACTGCGCCTCCTTGATCTGCTCCGCGTTCACGGTGCTGAGTCCGAGGTGACGTATCAAGCCCTCTTCTTGGAGTTCAACCAGCGCTCCGAACGGCTCAGCGAGCGAACCAGGCTCCGCACCGGCAAATCCTCCGAGGCGCAGGTTGACCACGTCGAGCGCGTCCAGACCCAGGCGCTGGAGATTCTCGTGGACGGCCCGACGAAGATCTTCGGGCGTGCGGGCGTGCGGCCAGCCACCTTCGGCGTCGCGACGCGCGCCCACCTTGGTGACGATGTGCAACGTCTCGGGATACGGGTGGAGCGCGTCCTTGATGATTTCATTGGTGACGAACGGGCCGTAGTAGTCACTGGTGTCGATGTGCGTAATGCCGCTTTCGACGACCTCTCGCAGCACCGCGACCGCTTCGTCACGGTCCTTCGGGGGTCCCAAGACTCCCGGACCGGCGAGCTGCATTGCGCCGTATCCCATCCGTGTCAGGCGGAAGCCGGGCGCTATCGCGAACTCTCCACCGGGCAAATTCGAATCACTCACAATGCATCCTCTTCGTTTGGCAATTGATGCGCTGACCTTACGGGGCGCCTCGAGACCTCGAACGCAGGTTCCATCGACACAACTGCACCAATACTCGCCGACAGAAACCGAATCATTGTGCGATACCGGCGGAGAGAGTGGTTACGAACTTGCGAGTTTCTGCAGTGCCCACTGGTTCAGCGAGATGTGTTGTTCGGCGGCTTCCCTGATCAATCGCGCGTGCAACGCAGGGGACGTACGAATTACGAACTTGCCACTGAACTTTCGATCAACGAGCGGCTCGGGGATCTCTTCCTCATTCTTCGTCATATCCCGAACGACATTTGCAAGCAAAACAACAATTCCATCGGTGCGCCGCTTCTCGACTGATCAAGCCACGAAAGGGAGGGGAATTCGACACACGTCGCGACGTACTCGTTATCCTCTTTAGACCAACTCACGCGATACCTGCAGCGCTCTGCCATGTCATCCGTTTCCATTGCTTTCCTCCACCTTCTTCTCCACAGTGCTTAAGATGGGTTCTCTCGCGGCCGAACTGCTGCTTAATCGTATTGACGGAGACACGCCGGTGTTTGAGACCCACGTCATTCCCGTCAACCTGATCGAACGAGGATCCGGCGAATTAGCGCCGCGTCCCGACCTCGTGCGCGCCCGCCTACAGCGCGCCTCGGTGACGTCGTGACCAGCGATTCAATAGAGGGGCCCATGATCGGAGCCATCGAAGCCGGCGGGACAAAAATGATCTGCGCTGTCGGGTCCAGTTGGCGCGAGGTGCGCGACGCCGAGAAGTTTGTCGTCCCCACCACCACACCCGACGAAACCATGGCGAAGATAATGGACTGGTTCGTCGCTCAGCACCGCTCCACTCCCCTCGCGGCCATCGGCGTCGCGTCGTTTGGCCCCATCGACTTTTCTACCGATAGCATCGCTCGCGCGACGCCGAAAGAGGCGTGGCGCGGAGTGAGTTGGCGCGACGCCATTCGCGCGCACCTCGACGACATCGCCATCGGTTTCGATACCGACACGAACGCCGCAGGTCTCGCCGAATGGTGTTGGGGCGCGGCCGCAAACTGCCGCGTCGCGGTCTACGTGACGGTAGGCACCGGCATTGGCGGAGGACTCATCATCGAGGGTGAACCGGTGCACGGTCTGTTGCACCCCGAGTTCGGTCACATGTTCGTTCCTCGCCAGCGCGACGATCGATTTGAAGGGACCTGCCCTACGCACGGCGACTGCCTGGAGGGTCTCGCGTGCGGCCTGGCGATCAGAGAACGTTGGAGTGGCTCCGATCACCCGTTTCCACCTGAACACGCCGCTTGGGAACTGGAGAGCGATTACCTCGCCCTCGCCATGGTCAACATCATCATGATCGCCTCACCGCAGATCATCGTCTTGGGCGGAGGTGTCATGGCCGTTGAAGGTCTATTGGGAAAAGTGAGGATGAAGACCCGCGACCTTATCGGGGGCTACATCGCCAAGGATGAGTTGACGAGCGACATCGACTCGTACCTCGTTCGTCCGGGTCTCAACACTTCCTCTGGTGTGGTGGGCGCATTCGCCCTCGGCGCACGCGCCGCCGACGTTATGCCGTGACGGCTCATCGGTTGGACGTTTCGCGAGTACCGGCACATCCTTGAGTGACCGACGTGACCGAGACGGTGTCCACAAAGAAGAAGACGCCCGCGACCTGTTGTCGACTACGGAGCCCTCGGACGACTGCTTCGAATCAGACCTGAAATAACTGAAACAAAAGCTGAAGATCAGAACCTTATTTCTGAGGACGGCGTCCTCACTCGAGCCCGAGTATGGGGCGCTGCCACTAGGCGCTAGTTCATTTCGTCCCACGCGAGGGCGTCGCGCTCTGATATCCTTACTTTTATACCTAAGTAAGGAGTCAAGATGGATGTAGCGGCAAGAGTGACCTCAAAGGGACAAGTCACGGTCCCGAAGGCGGTCCGCGAAGCTTTGGGCGTAAATGATGGAGACGCCCTTATCTTCAGGGTCGAGGGTAACCGGGCGATCATTACCCGCACTCCCGATTTTCTTGAACTCGCTGGCCAACTTCAGATTCCTGCCTCAAAGAAGAACGCGGCATGGGACCACGTGATCAAGAGCACGCGTGTGAGCAGGGCCGCGAAAAATCGGTGAGCGCTTTCGTTGACACTAACGTCCTCGTGCGCCATCTGGTCGGGGACCCACCCGACATGGCTGCGCGCGCGACGGCCTATCTCAGGCAGGAAACAGGACTTCTGGTAGCGGATCTCATCGTCGCCGAGACGGTCTACGTTCTTGAATCCTTCTACGAGGTTGCGCGACCCGAGATTAGCGAAACGATGCGGGCGCTCATCACGATGGAATCAGTAAGCGTCGTCGACGCGCCTCTCCTACTTCGCACTCTCGAGATCTACGAATACGATCGTTTGGATTTTGCGGAGGCGTACCTCGTCGCATCTGCTGAATCAACAAATGTAATGCAGGTCGCATCTTTCGATCGCTCAATTGATCGGATCCAAAGCATTAAGCGTATCGAGCCATAAGGTACCGGGAGATCCCCGCCCACACTTGAAAGGAATACATGTATGCACCTCGTAGCCATTGGCGGCAGCGACGCCGGCATTAGTGCAGCGCTCCGCGTGCGGGAGCTCAACCCCAGCGTCGAGGTGACCGTCGTCGTCGCCGACGCCTATCCGAACTTCTCCATCTGCGGGATCCCCTACTACGTCTCTGGCGAGGTCAGCCACTGGCACAACCTCGCCCATCGCACCTACGCAGACCTCGAGGCCACGGGGATGCAACTGAAGGTCGATACCTTGGTCAGGCAGATCAACGTCGAGGACCGGACCCTGTTCGTTACCGACACCTCGGGCGCCGACGAGCTCCTCGCATACGACGAGCTCGTGGTCGGCACGGGGGCCGTGTCCCAGGTCCCGCCGATCGAAGGGGTCTCCGGCGAAGGAGCACTCGGCTGGGACGATGGTGTGCACCTTCTCCACTCGATGGGCGACACTTTCGCCATCATGCGAACCCTCGAAGAGGCCAAACCGTCGAGTGCGGTCATCGTGGGGGCGGGCTACATCGGACTGGAAATGGCCGAAGGACTTACCGCTCGTGGCCTCAAAGTCACCCAGATGGAGCGCCTCGACGAGGTGCTCCCGACGGTTGACGCGGAGCTGGGCGCCCTCGTCCATCATCAACTGTCCGAGCACGGCGTGGAGGTCCTGACCGGTACGACCGTGCACAAGATCGGCCGCAATCAACGAGGGGTCAGCCGCCTGGTCGTGGATGCGGTGGACGCCAACGGACCGGTGCGCCGGGAGGTGGACATGGTTCTGGTCGTCGTCGGGGTCCGACCGGACACCGAGCTGGCGGCCGCTGCCGGCGCCAAGTTGGGTATCGCCGGCGCCATTGACGTAGACCGCCGCATGCGTACCAACCTGCCGCACGTCTTCGCGGCGGGCGACTGCGTCGTCACCCATCACCGGCTCCTCGGCACGACGTATCTCCCACTCGGCACCACTGCCCATAAGCAGGGACGTGTCGCCGGCGAAAACGCCATCGGTGGCCACCGAGAGTTCGCGGGCAGCCTCGGGACCCAAGTCGTCAAGATCTTCGAACACGCCATTTCGCGCACGGGCCTGCGAGACAGCGAGGCGGTGGCGGCCGGATTCGACCCGGTGACGATCGGCTTCGAGGCCGACGACCACAAGGCCTACTATCCGGGCAGCCACAAAATCTCCATGCGCTACACGGGCGACCGCACAACTGGGCGCCTTCTCGGCGTCCAACTCTTCGGCCACAAGCGTGCGGAGATCGCCAAGCGAGTAGACATCGCTTCCATTGCCATCTTCCACGGCACGACGGTCGACGACATGAGCGAGCTCGACCTCTCATATACCCCGCCGCTCGGCAGCCCCTGGGACGCCGTGCAGATGGGTGCCCAAGCGTGGGTCAAGGCGCCGAAGTAGATGGACATCGCAAGTGGACTAAATACAACCTCAAGTTACGCAGAACTAGAGCGATTCCTTGCGGTTCCCGAAGACACCTTAATGTCAGCTATTACGGCACTGAGAGTCACCAATATGGAGACCGTCGACAGAACATATTGATGATCCTCCGCAATGAAACTACGGAAACTTAATCTCTTCGTTAGGTTTACATGAGAGACCGAAGGTTGGCAAGCGGTCGGACTTCGAAAAGTGACGCTCATCTGCATGAACGTTGTTTTTTTGACAACGCGTGGATCTTCAGGGACACAATAAGAATCGCCCGCACGAATGTTGATGAGTGTTGCCAGGCCGGTTTCAGTGATTGCGGCATATGGTTCGACTACGTCGATGTGGGCGGCGAGAATATTCGGCCTCTGGTCGTTGGTTCCACAATTGAGACCTCTGAACGCTCAGAGTTGACAACTGATACCAAAGTGGTATCATTGCCCAATGGCATTCACCCTTAGAACTGACGCAACTCTCGAGGAGGCACTCACCTCCCTCTCCGAATTCGAAGGCATCTCACGTCAAGAGGTCATCCGTCGTGCGGTGCTCGAACGACTCGAGCGGTCCGGCCATGTGGCACGGGTCGATGATTCGACTAAACGCATGGCGACACGCTGGAACGATGTCCTGGAGCGACTTGGCTCTGCATGACCGAAATTGAATACCTCGAGCTCGAGGACATCATCACGATGGTTCGAACGCTAGGAATCGGTCCGGTTCGTGATATCGGATTATTGGACTCAGCAGTAAGCAGGCCCCGGTCCAGTGCCTTTGGTGAGGACGCCTACGCAACCTTGAGTCTCAAGGCTGCTGCACTCCTGCAGTCGATGACCAAGAACCACGCCCTAGTGGATGGTAACAAGCGACTCGCGTGGCTCAGCACGGTCGTGTTCTGCGATCTCAACGGCGTTGCCCCGCAGCTCACCGATGACGAAGCATTCCAGCTTGTCTACGACATCGCAAGCTCCCAATTGGACGTCGGCGTAATCGCCGAACGACTCCGTCTCCAATAAATAGGTGGGACGATATCTTCGGCCTTGAATAGTGGACCAATGACGCTGGTCGCCACTCCCGGAGAAGATTCACTCATTGACGCATAGATCTTTGGCTTGGTGCGTGCAATTCATCCGCGAATCACCCTGCGTTAATTCCCGGGATAGACAATGTCACCATGACTGAATCCCCCCCAGACAGTGCCGACAACTTTGAAGCGCTTGATGGCGACAAGGTATCGAGGTTCCAGTACAAAATCATGCTTATTTCGGGCATGGGATTCTTTACGGACGCTTACGACTTGTTCGTCATCGGCGTCGTCGTGGCCCTGCTCACGACTCAGTGGAACCTCTCGACTGGGCAAATATCGCTTCTTAACTCCGTGACCCTGGCCGCTTCGGCCGTGGGCGCCCTCGTATTCGGGCGCGTCGCGGACATCCTTGGTCGTAAGAGGATCTACGGCTTCGAGATGCTGATCCTCGCGTTTGGGGCGATCGCATCAGCGCTCTCCCCCAACTACACGTTTCTACTCATTTCGCGCATTATTTTGGGACTCGGTATCGGTGGAGACTATCCGGTGAGTGCCACCATCATGAGCGAGTATTCGGGAACGAAGTCACGTGGAAGGATGGTGGGCCTGGTCTTCGCAATGCAGGGCGCCGGCCTCGTCGTGGGTCCGTTCATCGCGGCAGTTCTGCTCGCTTCACACATGCCCACCGGAATAATTTGGCGCATCCTGCTGGGCTTGGGGGCGATTCCCGGTCTGGCCGTGTTCTATTTACGTCGCAAGATCCACGAGACGCCGCGCTTTGCCCAAGCGTGTGGGGATATCGAGGAGGCGCGGGCGGCCGTGGCGACCGCCGCCGGCCAAAAAACGTCGAGTGAACTCAAAGTCATATCGAAGGTTCGTCATCAGCAGTCGGCCCTGGAGGGATTTCGGACCTTCGGCCGGAATCGCCGCATGCTCTTCTGGCTCATTGGCACGGCCGGCGCGTGGGCGACGCTCGATTTTGCCTATTACGGCAATACCATTTCCAGTCCCGAAGTACTCAAGGTCATCAACCCCAACGGCTCACTGCTGTTTAACACCTCACTGCAGTTGCTGATATTCGCGGTGTTCGCTCTTCCGGGCTACGCGTTGGCCATTCGGCTTCTGGACCGGTCCGGACGCAAGAAGATCCAGTGCGCCGGCTTCACCATGATGGCCGTCGCTTTCCTGATCATCGGTCTCGTTCCCGGAGTTACGACCACCGTGTTGCCCTTCGTCCTCATCTTTGGGATGAGTTATTTCTTCACCGAATTTGGTCCCAATACGACGACGTTCATCTACCCGGCCGAGATCTACCCAGTGAACGTTCGCACTACCGGACACGGCATCTCGGCGGCAGCGGGCAAACTGGGCGCCTTTGCCGGCGCCTATTTCTTCCCCGATTTGCTCGCCTCCTCCTTCGGGCTGCGGGGTGCTGAAGTCGTCGCGGGTGCCGTGTGTTTGATCGGACTCGCACTTTCGCTGTGGCTGCTCCCCGAACCCATGGGCCACAGTCTCGAACAGCTGGAGCGAATAGCAACCACTTCACCAAATGCGAGCATTCGAGAGGCGGCGGCGTGAGCAGCAAGCGCATCGTCGTAGGAGTGGACGGATCCGAGCACGGGAACGCGGCACTTCAATGGGCCGTAGCCGAAGCCGTCATTCACGGCGCTGAAATTGTGGCTGTGTTTGCGTGGCAGATGCCGTTGATCGGCATCCCTGGGGCGTTCGACCGCGACGAGATGGAGAGACTCTGCCAGGTCTTTGTAGAAGAGGCCGTGGCTGCCGTGATCGACGTGTCACCTGTGTCGATCACCAAATTGGTCGCTCAAGGTGACGTCAGCGCATCGCTGATCGAAGCGGCCAGAGACGCCGAGATGCTGGTGCTGGGATCCAGGGGTCGCGGCGGTTTTGTTGGTCTAAAACTGGGTTCGGTCAGCCAGCAATGCGCGCAGTGGGCCGCTTGCCCCGTGGTAATCGTCAAGCACCCCGGGGACGTTTGAGGACTCCGCCAATAGTCGGCCGAGTTCGATGTGGGGCCCGTCTCGGGCCAGGAAAAACAGTTGGCGACTATCGAGGATGCGCGAAGGCCTTGTTCCTCGCACGACGAGTGAAGAAATGACCAATGACCCTGGCGAGCTCTTCGTTCTCGAGTGATGGTGGAGTTATGTGGTCTCGACCATTGGGCAACGAGTCAGTGAAGACGCTCAGCCGACTCGCTCGGCGCATCACGGGGGCCGTCGAGGATTACGACGAACTACTGGGGCTCGTTGGTGGACGTCGACTCGTACTCATCGGCGAAGCCTCGCACGGAACGCACGAGTTCTACCGAGAACGCGCTCGAATCACGCGACGACTCATTGACGAGCTGGGGTTCAACGCGGTGGCCATCGAAGGAGACTGGCCCGACACCTACCGGGTTAACCGATACGTGATGGGCGACTCCAACAACGACGACGCGAACACTTCGCTGGGAGGCTTTCGTCGCTTCCCGACTTGGATGTGGCGAAACCGCGACGTGCTGGCGTTCGTCCAGTGGCTGAGGGCGCGCAACGACGCGCAGTCGAGCGCGTCGGCCAAGGTCGGCTTCTACGGTCTCGACCTCTACAGCTTGCGCGCTTCGATCGAAGCGGTGGTCAAGTACCTCGAGCGCGTCGATCCCGAGGAGGCCCGACGAGCTCGCGAACGTTACTCGTGCTTCGACCACGTGGGCACCGACGGCCAAGCGTACGGGTACGCCTTAGCGAGCGGCGCGGCCGACCCGTGCGAAGACGCGGTCACGTCGCAACTGCTCGAATTACGTCGGCAATCGGACAACTACTTGCTCGCCCACGGCGTCGCCAACGAAGACGAGCAGTTCTACGCCGAGCAGAATGCCCAACTCGTGCACGATGCCGAGCAGTACTACCGGCTCATGTACCGAGCCAACGTCTCGTCGTGGAATCTACGCGATTCCCACATGGCGAACACCCTCGACCATTTGATCGCGTATCTCACTCACCGGACCGCACCCACCAAGGTGGTCGTGTGGGCGCACAACTCGCACGTGGGCGATGCCCGGGCAACTTCGATGCGCGCTCGAGGCGAACTCAACATTGGTCAACTGGCTCGCGAGCGATACGGCCACGACGCGCTACTCGTCGGATTCAGTACCAACACCGGGTACGTCACCGCCGCCTCCGATTGGGGCGGTCCGACCGAACGAAAACGTGTTCGCGCGGCTCGCCCGGACAGCCACGAAGCAATGTTGCACGCCGCAGGGATTGCCCAATTCTGGGTGCCCACCCACGACCTCGCCATCGACGAGGGGTTGGCAGGCACTCGTCTCGAGCGCGCGATCGGTGTTATCTATCGTCCCGACACCGAGCTACAAAGCCATTACTTCGAAGCCGACCTGATCCAACAGTTCGATATCGTGATCCACCTCGATCACACCCGAGCCCTGGAACCGCTCGAATTGACTCCCCTGTGGGATGCGGGCGAACCTCCCGAAACCTATCCGACGGGCCTGTAGCGACATGAGTTCGCCCACCAAGTTTCAAAACCGCAGCGAAGCAGGCCAGCTCCTCGGTGAACGCTTGGGGTATCTCACCCCCGAACGGCCGATCGTGCTCGGACTGCCGAGAGGCGGAGTGCCCGTCGCATTCGAAGTCGCCCAAGCGCTCGCCAGTCCGCTCGACGTCCTGGTGGTGCGCAAGTTAGGCGTGCCCTTTCATCCCGAGTTGGCGTTCGGAGCAATCGGTGAGGATGACGCACAGGTACTCAATACGCAGCTCGTCCAACAACTTGGGCTCTCGAAAGACACGATCGCCGAGGTGGCGCGGCACGAGCACGCCGAACTCATTCGCCGCGTGGAGCTCTACCGCGGTGATCGGGCTGCCCTCGCGCTAACCGGACGAACGGTCGTGATCGTTGACGATGGTCTGGCCACCGGAGCCACCGCCCGAGTCGCGGTCGAGGTTGCTCGAGCCCGCGGGGCCAAGAGAATCATCGTCGCGGTCCCGGTGTCGCCGCGCGAGGCCGTCGCCGAATTGAGGACACTGGCCGATGAGGTGATCAGCCTCTACGTTCCGACCCGATTCGAGGCTGTCGGCCAATGGTACGAGGACTTCAACCAGACGACCGACGATGAAGTCACGTCGCTGCTGCGAAATCCTTCGAACACGGACCCGCTCTGACACTGAGTGAAGACCCGGTCTAGATGAACTCTCGGTTCTGCTCGAACCAGTCGCGAACGAGGGCGAGCACCTGATCCCGGGTGAGTGACTCGAGGTCACTATCAATCGCTCCGACCACCTTTTGAGCAATGTCGGGGCGCTTGCGCTCCCAATACTGCGTAAGATTGAGCATCTCATTGGCCTTGCCCCTACCATGACCAACCAAGAGAATCGAGTGCGCCGCTCCAACCGACTCCGAGATTGACTCGTAGAAGATCGAACTCCGATGGTCGGTATCGTGCCCGTGGTGATGCTGGGCCTCGCGCACGTGATGGTGACGGGCCTTTTCACTCGGCGCACGAAGACTTTCGGGCTTCGTACCCGGCTCCACTCCAGAAGTCCATATTCGCGCCTCATCGCGCATAATCGCCACTACCACCAGACCGTTGATCGATTCACTCATGGCACACCTTTCCTTCCATCTCACCCTCGCGGCTGGCCCGTTTCAATGGTGTTCGCCCGGACACGAAGTTCAATTCATTAGAGGCGGCGTCCGGATTCGAACCGGAGTACGGGGCTTTGCAGGCCCCTGCCTAACCACTCGGCCACGCCGCCAGAACTAGAGAGCCTACCGCTCAGGTTCCGTGAGCCTTTTGGTGCTTGAAGTAGTGGTACACCGCACCGACGACCGCTGCGATGATGAGGAACTCGAAGATGGTCCAGATGGTGGCCGCTAAGAAGCCGATTACCGTGAAGATGATCCACAACGCCAGCCCAATTAAAAGTAGGACTCCGACTGTCTTTGCGAGGACCATGGCCCCTCCTTGGTTCATCTCCATCGTAGGCGGCGATAGTTTGACTCTGGCGGTGACTAATCTGTATCGGTGACCAGACGATTCGCCAGCGTACTTGCCCTTGTGGCAGCGGTATCGGGGGCCACGTTGATCCCTACGCTCGACGCGTCAGCGACGTCCGTCGTCAGGTCCTTCGAGATCACCAGCAATCTCCCGACGTCGCTGTCGAATCAGTTGCCCTTGTTGCGCCTGCACTTCAGCGCCGCCACGAAAGTGAAGAACCTGCCGGAGCTTCGGACTCGGCCATTCCTCGCCACCAAATGGCAACAGATCAGCGCACACGACGTGCAGGCCGTCGTCACCGGCTCCCTCAAACCGGCCGCCATCTACACCATCGATCTTCCGACGCGAATGACGTGTGCGGCCACGTGCCACTTCAGCGCCGTGCGCCCACGAACCGCGTCCGTCGCGGCGAGCACGACCTGGGCGGAGCAGTTGCTGGCCGAACTCAATTACCTCCCGGTGGCGTTCGCCGCGAACACTCCGCAGAGTGACCCGTCACTTCCCGCTGGCGGCACCTTCACGTGGAAGTACCCGAACCTGCCGACAACCCTTCAGACGCAGTGGCAGGTCGGCGTCGCCGGGGTCATCCTTCGCGGCGCGCTGATGAACTTCCAGAGCGTCAACAACCTCCCTACGACCGGTATCGCCGACTCGGCCACGTGGAGCGACTTGATCACCGCCGTGCAGAACCACAAGGTCGACCCCACGACCTATAACTACGTCAACGTCGCACAGGGCGCACCGGAGGTCCTGACGCTCTACGTCGGGAACAAGGTGAAATTCACCACGCCGGTCAACACCGGTATCTCCGTCGCGCCGACCGCCGCGGGCACGTACCCGGTCTATGTGCGGTACCTCTCGACGACGATGTCGGGCACGAACCCCGACGGCTCGCACTACAGCGACCCGAACATCCAATGGGTGTCGTACTTCAACGGCGGCGACGCGTTGCACGAGTTCCCGCGCTATTCCTACGGCTTCCCTCAGAGCCTCGGCTGCGTGGAGATGCCCTTCGCGAGCGCCGAGACGGTTTTCCCTTTCACGCCGATCGGCACGCTCGTCACCGTCGATCCGTAGCGAAGAACTTCACAATTCGTCATCGCGGTTTGTTGTTGTAATTTCTTCGACCCCTGTTACATTCCCAATTGATGCCAAGTGAATCGACTCGAACGGGTGCTGGTCCCAGTTGGCCCTTACGGGTCGTCCTGGGACTCTGCGTCACCGCGCTCGTCGTCGTCGGATTCCAACTGAAAGATGGTCACCGCTCCCCCGCCGCCACGCCCACCACCACGATGCACGTGACGCCGTCCACCACGGCGACGCCTCCGACGAGGAAGAACGGCACCGCCTCGACGACGACCACGCGCCCGACGACGCCGCTGACGAACCTCCCGCCGCCGGTGGTCAACATGACCGCATTCAAACCACCCGGCGCCGGCTGTCGATTCGCGACCGGCGCGCCGATTCCGAGTGGTACCTCCGATAACACCACGACGAGTGACGCCACGGCATCGACCACAACCACGGCGCCTCGCGTGACGCCGATCGGTCGTTGCACCGTGCTCGAGATCGGCGACTCACTCGGCAACGATCTTGGTTGGGGTATCGCACGTGAGCTCGGTCACGATCATGCACTGCGACTCGTGCAGGCCGACAAGTCGTCGAGCGGACTTCTCACCCCGTGGTTCTACGACTGGGCGCAAAAAGAAAAGGTGCTGCTCGAGCAGTACAAACCACAACTCGTGATCATCACCTTCGGCGCGAACGACGAACAGAACCTCAAGGTCGACGGTCAGGTGTTGGCGTTTGGTTCGGCACCGTGGGTGAAGGCCTACACCGGCATCGTCACGAAGATGGCGACCGCCGCGACGAAGAGCGGCGCCTACGTGCTGTGGATCGGAATGCCGATCATGCAGCCGAATGGCTACCGCCAGGGAATGGTGCTCCTCAATTCGGTCTTCGAGAAGGTCTCCACCACCGTGCCGGGAATGACGTTTCTACCGACGTGGGAGCTCTTCGCGAACTCCAAGGGTCAGTTCACTGACGCCGCACGAGTGAACAACATTCCGTCACTGCTCCGTGAGCCGGACGGAATCCACTTCAGTTACGTGGGCGAGAACGTGTTCGCCACCTACGTCACGCGCTCGATCGGGAACGTCTATCACGTGCAGCTCTCTCCCGAGGCGGCGATGTACATCGATCGTTGAGTTCGTCACTTGACGTGCGCGAGGTGACCGACCAGCAGCGTCGCGTCCCACGACAGTGCGACGCAGATCATTAACATCAGCGCGACCGCAACGCCGTCGCGGTCGAGCCGTTTCGAATGGCGAATGGGATTCTCGAGGAAGTGGTACGAGGCCACGGCGCAGGCGAATGCGCCGGCGATCTCGATCACCCGGGCCCAGGGCGACGTCGGTGGACGGACCATCTGAAGTGGGAGCATGAGCCACACGTAGTGCCATAGGTAGAGCGAATACGAGATGTCACCGATGTAGCGCACGGGCCGCCACGAGAGCAACGTCGCCGGTCCCGGCGCGCTCGCCTGACCGGTCCAGAGCAGAATCGCCGTCGTGCCACAGGGCCACCAGGCCAACGCACCAGGGTAAACACTCATCGTATTGAGCCGCCACACCGCCGCGGCGAGCCCGATCAGGGCGATCGTCCCCAGTACCGCGTTCACGAACGGCGTGCGACGAGCCCAGGCACCCGGCAGCAGCGCGACGAGTCCACCCAGGGCGATCTCCCAGAATCGAGTGAACGGCGAATAGTACGCCACGGTCGGACTTATCGGCGTCAGGTGCCACGAGTACCACGCCGACGCGCAGATCGCGACGGCCAAGAACAGTCCCAGTGCCGTCGCGCGATTACGCAGCGGCGTCAACCACGTCAACGAGAAGACGACGAGTGGGAAGAAGAGATAGAACTGCTCTTCGACCGCGAGCGACCAGTAGTGCGTGACGAGCGACGGCGCGATGCCGGGGATGAAGTAGTCACTGCCAGTGTGGATGAGTCGAAAGTTCGCGGAGAACAGTGACGCCCAACGCACGTCGCCGAGCAATTGCGGCACGAAGTTCGTTCCGAGAAGAAAGTACGCCGCGAGGGTCGTGGCGACGAGAGTGAGTGTGGCGGCGGGCACAATGCGTCGAATTCGTCGAGCGTAGAAATACGCCAGGTTCTGTCGAACGTGTCGCGGTGGCTGTCGGCGCAAGAGGCTCGTGATCACGAAGCCGCTGATGACGAAGAACACGTCGACGCCGATGTAGCCGCCTTCGAATCCCGGCACGCTCGCGTGCGCGAGTATCACCAGGATGACGGCGACGGCGCGCAGCCCCTGAATGTCCGGTCGAAATCTCTGTTGCGCCGTTCGATCGCCCGTCACGGCACCCGTTTCTACGGCGTCGAGACCGGATTGGTCGAGTACGGACACGTATTCGACGCTACCTCGACATCGCTCGCGAATCGGGTGTCGCGAGACTCGTGGTGCCGCAACCCGTAGATTGGTCCAATCACCACAAGTGCCCCCCAGAAGAAGTCGTCCNNTCTCGGCGTGGCCGAAACTCTTTCACTTAAGTTTCGGATGGCTCGCGTTGATGTTGGCCGCCGAAGTCGCGAGCTTCATTTGCGCGATGACCCTGTTGCGCTTACTGCTTCGAACCAAACATTGGTTCACCGTCGTGGCCGCACTACTCGTGGGCAACGCGGTGACCAATGTCCTTCCGGCCGGCGACGTCGCCGGAGCCGGCGTGCAGTATCAAATGCTCGCCATCGGTGGCATCAATGCCGACTCGGCGGCCGGTGGTCTGGCGGTGGCGGCGATCATTGGCCTTGCCGGGCTGTTCCTGTTGCCCGTCTGTGTCCTTCCCGCGATCCTCGGGGGCCTCCCGGTGAGTCCCGGTCTCGAACACGCGGCCTACCTCGGCATCGCCGGCTTCGTCCTCATCGTTGCCTTCGGCGCCGTGCTTCTCACGACCAATGAGTTGCTCACGTGGCTCGCTCGAGCGACCCAGCGACTCTTGAACTCGATTCCCAAACGAAAGACGAAGACGCAGGATCTGCCGGAGCGCCTCATTGCCGAACGCAACCTGGTGCGGACCAATCTGGGACGGCGCTGGCGAGAAGCCGTGCTGCTGATTGGCGGACGTATCGGTTTCGACTACTTCGCCCTTCTCTGTGCGCTGCGTGCGACGGGCGCCAATCCGAACGCCCCACTCGTTCTCTTGGCCTACGCGGCGACGGCGGTGATCGCGCTCGTGCCGTTGACGCCCGGCGGGCTCGGCATCGTGGAAGCGAGTCTCAGTGGACTGCTCGTACTGGCCGGCGTCGGGAGCGCCAGCGCCATCATCGCGACCCTCGCCTACCGACTCGTCACCTACTGGCTACCGATCTTCGCCGGTGGCGGCGTCTACGTCGCCTTCCGGCGACGCTACGGACCGATCAAATTCGGTGCGGCCGCCCGGCCCGCGCCCTAGAAACACTGGTCGTCGCGAGTCACTTCTTGTCGTCGAGCAGGTTGACCATGTCGTTGGCGTGCTCTTCTTCGACCGCCAGGATCTCTTCGAGCATTCGTCTCGTGGTGGGGTCGCCGTCACCGAGCCAGGCGATGATCTCGCTGTAGGAACTGATCGCGATCCGCTCGGCGATGAGATTCTCTTTGATCATTTCGGTCAGGCTCGTCGCCGTCTTGTACTCCGAGTGCGCCCGGGCGCTGAAGGTGTCGGGGTTGAAATCCGGTTCTCCTCCGAGTTGTCCGATGCGAGCCGCGATCAGTTCGGCGTGACCCTGCTCTTCTCGCGAGTGCGCGAGGAATTCGGCGGCGACCGCCTCAGAATCGAGCCCGTGCGCGGCGAAGGAGTGTTGCTGGTAGCGAAGGACGCAAATAAGTTCGGTCGCGAGGGATTGGCTCAGGACCTCGAGGACCCTCGGTAGGTCCGCGCCGTAGGCGTCGGTAATCGAGCCCTTGCGAAGGTTCTTTCGGGCGTTCTCACGAAGTGTCTTGACGTCGCTCAGGAATTTTGCCATTGACTCGCGGTCCTCTCATTGATGGAATTCATTACTGGCGCCACCCTAACAACTCGGCTCGCTCGCCGAAACCCCGAGCATTGGGCGCGCAACTTTCGCGAGTCCCTTCGGGACGGTCATCCGGCACCCCGTTTGACGACGTCTCACTCGAGTTCGACGAAACGTCTCATGTGAATGGTTCTCCCCCACCAAAAAGTTCCCGCGTCGGTCAAGAAATTTCAACTCGCGTCAACTCCACTGCCCCATGCTCGTCGTGTCGCCGGGAGCGAACACGCGAGGTCACTAAGTCAATCGAACTGGCAAATCCGAAATTCATGTCAGACATTGAAACTCTCGGTGCACCATTCTCTCCACCTGTCCGCAGCAACACATTCGTATTTCGGACGAACGACTCCTGCGACAACCATTTGAAACCAGCGTCGATCCTCGCCCTTGCTTGAGTCTCGACGCACTTCCTCTTGGCGAACTTCAACTGAATACCCGAAGAGAGTTCAGTGGCGAGTCCGTTACTTCGGACCTTACGCGCAACTTCTAACAAACGCATAAGAAAATATCCCCGGTCGGTTCCTAAGGGGACACCGACCGGGGATCAGGGAGAATGCGCGGATTAGTAGTAGTGCCGACGTCCGCCAACTGCGTGGCCCAGCGCACCCATCGCCCAGAGCACGAGACCAACCAACAAGAGAATCATGCCGATCGACCAGAGAATCTTGAAGACCAATACCAAGCCGAGAATTAAGAGAATCAATCCGAAGACAACCATTGTCTCTTTCCTTCGTTCAGTGAACGTTCTTCACGCCCATTCGGAACTTCCTCACTGCACCACAAACCCTAGGCACGCATTCCTTACAGGCTTCATGAGCCAACTTGGAAAATCATGTGGGATTGAATGATCCACGGAATGAAGCGCATTCCGTGGGGTCGATCGAATGTTTTTCAATTTCCTATTTGCAATCATTTGATGCAAATGTTCGGCCAACGCATCGTCATTAAGGTTGTTGACTATGGCGCGCAAGAAAGCTAGGGGTAAGCCCCCATCGCTTCAACACGTGTGGCTCGCCGGCACCGCCGCTGCCGCCGTTGCGGTGGCCGCCATAATCGTGAAATCCGAGTTCGATCGACGCCACGGTTCGATGCATCATCCCTTCGTCGCCTGGATCACGGTGCCCGTAGTGCTCATCTTCGGCATCTATGCGGTCGGACGCCTCGCCGACGGCATGGGACGGTACTTGGCGCGGCGTTCGATCGAGGCCGCCGGCGCGGTCGTGCGGCTCGTCGCCACGGGCGTCGGCTATTTGCTCGTACTGATTGCCGTCTTCGAACTACTCGGTGTCTCGATTGCCCACCTCATTATCGGCTTCGGCCTCGCGGGCGTGGTGCTCGGCATCGCGGCCCAGCAGAGCCTCGGCAATATTTTTGCCTCAATGGTATTACTGTTCGCTCGACCATTCAACGTGGGTGAACACATCCGTGTTCGATCCGGCACGATTGGCGTCGTCGACGCGTGGGTGCTCGGCATTGGTCTCACCTACGTGACGCTGCAAACTGAGGACGGACTGTTGAAGGTGCCGAACTCCGTTGTCCTGGCGTCGGGCATCGGCAAACTCGACACGCCACCCAATCGACTACCGTGAGGCACTCGAAGCACAACATCAAAGGGAAAGAGGTTTGACCATGGGCTCTACCGGAGACAAACCGAGGAAGCCGCGTCGGCGATTGGCGCGAGTGTCCAAGTATCCAGACTCGAGCGGGAACCCCTTGGCCGGACTCACCGGCGGCGGCGGCGACGGGTTGTCCGCACCCGGCGCGAGCCACGGACCGTCCGAGCACCACCACCCGGTGGGCAAAGTTGGCT
Source organism: Acidimicrobiaceae bacterium (assembly GCA_003133685.1). Taxonomy (GTDB): domain Bacteria; phylum Actinomycetota; class Acidimicrobiia; order Acidimicrobiales; family RAAP-2; genus RAAP-2. The sequence goes on along the minus strand of PKYQ01000030.1, from coordinate 100,796 downwards.
CCGCGTTCCTCCGGCTCCTCGGGCGTCGGCGTACGCCAATGCCAACGGCAACCGAGCCCGCACCGGCGCCACCACACCAGCACGAAGATAAAGACGAGCCCGAACACGAGGACGAATAACGGGAGTATTCCCGGGTGACGCGACGTTATCCCTAGCGTGGCGCCACCCCGTTTGGGGCATCGCGTAACGTCGATCCACTACGGGCCGTGGTGAAGTTCATCGGGGCCAAACGCACTGCTGCCGCGTTGCGCGGCGATCTCGATGCCGTGATCACCGAGTTCTGAGGCGGCCCCGACGGCCGCGCGGCCAAACTTCTCTCGAACGTCGTCGACGGCGTCGCGCAACGCCTCGTTCGAAACCTGTCGTTCGCGTGAAATGGCTTCGGCCTGTTCACGCGGATCACTTGACGTCGGGTCCAGTCCGAACGTCAATTGCATGTTGTTGTCATCGCGCTCGAGGAATGACGACGCGTGTATCGCCAAGAGTCGAACCGAGTTGGCGAGGTCAATCGATTGCAGCAGCGCTTCGGCGATCGCCAGGATCGCGAACTCGTCGTCGATGCCAAATGAAAGCGTCTGCGAACGACTTACGCTCGTGAGGTCGTCAAATCGAACGTCGACCGTTATCGTGCGCGCCACGCGACCCTGACCCCGCAGTGCGCGCGCCACGACCGCCGCTTGAGTTTTCGCCGCTTCGAGAATGGCGTCGATGCCGCTCAAGGATTTGGCGAACGTCTGGTCGTGACCAACGGACTTGAGGACACGGTCGGTCGTCACCTCGCGCTTGTCCTCGCCGTGGGCGTAGGCGACGAGCGTTGAGGCCATCGCGACGCCGACGTGCGCGGCCAGTGTTGCTTCGTCGACTTTGGCGAGGTCACGTACCCACCGCAGTCCTAGTTTCTGCAACTTCGTCGCGGTCGCCGGACCGACCCCCCAGAGCGCGCGCACCGGTAGTTCCTCCAGCCACTTTCTCTCGAGAGCCGGACTGACCCAGACGACGCCCGCTCCTTCGACCAGTTGTCCATCGACGACGGTTGGTTTGGACTCCTTAGACGCGAGCTTCGCGAAGAGTTTGTTGCGACCGAGTCCGACCCCACAGAGCAGACCGAGTTCGGTCATGATTCGCCGGCGAAGTTCGGCCGCGGCCTCCATGGGCCGCACCTTCAAACGACGCAGACTCGACAGATTGGCGAACACCTCGTCGAGGCCGAGGGGTTCGTACTCGGGAGTGAGATCGCGCACGATGTCATGGAACCGTCGTGAGTACGCTTCGTAACGATCGAAGCGTCCGGGCAAGATAATCAGATCCGGACAGCGACGACGCGCCACGACGCTCGGCATGGCGCTGCGCACGCCGTAGCGACGGGCCTCGTAGCTCGCGCTCGCCACGACGCCGCGTGCCCCGCCGCCACCGACGGCGACGGGCTTGCCGCGCAGCGTCGGATCATCGAGGATCTCGACCGACGCAAAGAACGCGTCAAGGTCGATGTGCAAGATCGGCGCGTCGTCGACCGAGGGGTTCTCAGAAGGCGAGTTCAACACTGCGAAAGGCCTCACCGAACTGGGCCCCGACGGGCCGTCCGGCCTGTTCGGCCCGTCCGTAGACCAGTTCACGAATGGCGTCGGCGTCGCCGACCAGCTGCGAACTGTGCGCCAGGACCGCCTTCACCTTGGTGTCGATCGTGGCGGTGATGTCGGCCACGACGTCCGGTTCGTGCGTGCCGCTCAACAAAAGACTGGCGACCTGGTGCGGCTCCCCCTGTTCAGGAAAATAGAGCGGCATCGCCGCCGCGGGAGCGACCGCGTCAAGCAGGGCCCAGCCGGTCTCTCGGTGATCTCGGTGATTCACGTAGACGCCAGCAAAGAACGTCGCCGTCGGATCGGGGCCGACGACGACCTCCGGACGGTACTGACGAATAAGTCCGACCAACGCGGAGCGAAGAGCCACGTCGTTGTCCACTTCGCCGTCGAGTCGCCCGAGTCTCGTCACGGTCGCCGCGCCAAGTAGATCGGCGGCAAACTCGACCTCGGCTCCTCGCACCTCGCGCACCGCTCCCGCGTCGGCGGTGAGCACGTGGGAACCTTTGTCGCCGTCACACACGACCACCAGGTGCACGGCGCAACCGTCTTGCGCCCACTGGGCGAGCAGTCCCCCGGCCGCGACGTCGGCGTCGTCGGGGTGCGCGTAAATCGCCATGGCGCACTGGGGCTGGAGGTTGAGCGCGCGCATCAGCCGCGCAGTTTGGGGGCAGTGGTCTTGACAAGCATGCCGATTTCACGCGCGAAGTCCTCGGTCCCTTCGAACCCCTTATAGACCGAGGCGAATCGGACGTAGGCGACGTCGTCGACGTCACGTAGGGCCTCGAGGGAGGCCATCCCGACTTCCTCGCTGGTCACGTCTCGATTGAGTAGACGCATCGACTCGTCGATAGCCGTCACGAGCGCCTCGAGGGTCTCTTCCTCCACCGGTCGGTTCTTGGTGGCGGCGCGCATGCCGCGCAGGATTTTGGCACGATCAAATGGCTCGCGGTCCCCCGAGCGCTTGATGACGTAGAGACCAATCTCTTCGATCCGCTCGAATGTTGTGTAGCGCTGATTGCAGTTCGAGCACTCGCGCCGACGCCGAATAGCGACGCCGTCTTCAGCGAGGCGCGAATCAACGACGCGGTCGTCGTCCGCCGAACAGAAGGGACACCGCATGCCTTGAGGATACACCCAATTCCCTTGAAATTTAGGGGATTAGGACGCGCTCGCCGGGCACGACGACCGACGAATCGAGCTCGTGAACGAGGTCGGCCCGGGCCACTTTCGGGTCGATTGGATTCATCATTTGGGCGATGGAATTGACCGAATCGCCCGGCTCAACCACGTAATTCATGCCCGACGCGAGCACCGAACTATTGGCCAGATCTGTCGGGAGCCCGGCACCGGTCTCGCCGCCAAAGGCGTGTCCCGGCCACGCCAGTATGACGAGTCCGAGCACCAACACCAAGGCGACACACGTGCGTCGACGTCGCGTCATCATCCGCGCGCGCGCCGCTCGCCGCTTCGCCAAGGACGGTCCGCTGCGAAAGACCTGAGGTGTCGTCACCAGGCGCAGGTACGGTCGCTCGGCATCCTCTTCAAACTCCTCGAACTCCACTACCTCAACTGCCGCCATGGCCGACCCCTTTCACGAACACTTGTTCGCATAGTCTAAGGCGAACAAGTGTTCGTTGCAACAGTAATTTGCCACTGTGACAAAGGGGCTAAAACGTCTTCATTTCAAGGAGTTTTCGACCCAATCTCCCAAATTGGGACAACTGCGAACGATTCATCGTTCGCCCGCACGAGAGGACCCGGCCGACAACGCTGAGGTCTTTCACCAGTCGGATCCGGTGCCGTCGAACCAACTCAGCGCACTGCAGTGTCAATCGCTCATCGGGATGGTCATGGGAGTCAGTCACTTGTCCGTCGGTCACCCAGATGATCGGTTCCGAGTTCCGTCGATGGCGAAACGCCCACTCGAGAACTGATCCGTCAACTCCATTACCGATGTTGCCCGAAAGAACCTTCGCCGCCACTGATCCTCGATCAGCCAAGATCCACACGTTGGGAGTGAACCCGTTGTCACCGGGACGGTGGCTGTATCCGATGACAAGCGAGTCGGGCGCGCGGCGCAGCAGCATCGACAACGACGCTTCATCGAGGTCCATTGATCCGGACTGATCGATGATCACGATGCCACCGTGGACGTTCGAACGCCGAGCGAAGGCGCGCTTCTTTTCGTCGGTGAGCAGTCGGCTGGGATAACGCATCGTTGGGCCACTTGTGCTTGCGCGCGTGCGACGCACACCGGCGCCTCGCGGACGAGGTGACATCGCCACCGTGCCGTCGAAGACCAGAGGTGCAAATCTCCCCGTCGGTGGTCGCCGAGCACCCGGCTCGAGGGATCGGCGAAACGAGCGCAACTCCTCGGGTGTCTTCGGCGGACGAGCCGCCATCGACTGGGTGAGGATCCGCGCGAGCACGACGGTCGAATTGGCGTAGCCGCTCGGCAACTGTTCGTCATTCAATCGCGTGGCGCCGAGGGTCGTACTGGGCAGCGAGTTCATGAGGCCGAGCGCGCGCTTTCGCACGGCGCGAAGTCCCGGCATCCACGACGGCTCTATCTGTCGAACGCCCGCGAGGAACGCCTTCTCTCCCCCGGTGTCGAGAACGGCCATCAGAAAACAGAGTGCCTCGGACCAGTCACCGCGTTCGGCGATGCGTCGCGCGCCGTCCTTCTCTGATCCGTCGGACAACAAGGCCACGTCGAAATCCAGACGGGCGATGAGCGTGTTGATTCGAAGTTCTTCGGCACACTCCAGGGCTCGAGGCGCCATCTCGTCGAGCACGCCGTAGTGCTCGATCACGTGAGGACTAACGCGAGCGTGCATCAACTCGTGAGCTCGCACGACGCGAGACGTCGCGTCGTTGCCGAGGGGTACTTCGAGTATCCGTTCGGTCAAGTTGCAGCTCGCCTCGCCTCGGCGCGTCGATCCGGGCTTCACGGTCCACGCGGCGCTGACGAACCCATCCTCACGACCTGTCACTAGTTCCGGGTGCATGACATTCACGTGATCGAGGCAATCGCTAACGCGTCGAGAACGCTGGTCGCGGTGTCTTCGCCGAAGACCAAATAGGCCGCGCGGTGCGGTCCGAGACGCCGCCGCAATTCATCGAAGGCGTAGAAACTGCGTAGCGAGACACGCCGATGTGCCGGACCGAGGGAACCGGCCAACGCCGAGGCGCGTAAATCCTCGCTGAGGCTTGCCAGAGCGGATACGTGCGGTCGGTCGATGCGAATACTCACCGGGAACCGATCGCGCAGCGACGGCGCGATGTCGTCGAGATCGTCAATATTCGTCGTCATCACGACCGAGAACTGGGGTCCCGGGCGCACCCATTCGCAGGTCTCGGGGTTTCGCCAGCGCGCCGACTCGGGCGAGTCCGTCATGGCGAGGAGTGTGCTGAGCGCGTCGCCCGAGGCGCGGTCGACTTCGTCAACGACGAGGCGTCCGCCGAGTCCGCGCCAGGCGCGGATCGCTGGGCCCTCGCGCCACTCCCACCGGTTCTCGCCGACGGGCATCCAGGTGCCCGTGATCTCACCCGACGTCAGGTCTTCGGTGCAGACCAATCGCTCCGCGGGGTTGTTGCCCACGCCGTGATGGAGTGCGGCGTAGGTTTTACCCGTGCCCGACGGCCCATAGAGCAAAATCCTCGAGATCCCCGCTGCCAACACATCGGCGAGATCGCGCCAACACGACTCCACCTCTTCGAAACTCTCCATCAACGACACTGCGCCTCCTCAGATTGGGTCGGCACAAAGGTCTCGAAAATCGTGAGAACGCAAAAATTCCCCTCCGGCGCTCGAATCACGTGCGCCGGAGGGGACCTTGCAAGAAATTAAATGCTCAACTCGTGCTCGATGGCTGCCAACTCCTCCGGCGAACCTTGGATCTTTGGTCCTTTGAACCACTTTCGAGCCGACACCGCGTACCAGATACCCGCGAAGCCAATCACTGCGACAACGGCGAATGGCGTGTAGTTGAACGTGTCGGCATTGACCGTTGCGAACGTCGGGAGCATGAACAGAATGCAAATAAATACGACCCACACGATGGCGACCCAGCCAAAGAGGGGTCCGAACCTTCCGAGCTTCCACGGTCCAGGTACGAACGCTTGGCCGTTGATCCGTCGAAGGAAGACCGGGATCAGATACGCAACGTAGAGCCCGATGACCGCGATCGACGTCACGGCGGCATAGGAGACTCCGCCCGTAGCGCCGGGCAGCAGCGCCGGCGTCACCAAGGTGAACGCACCCACGGCGCCGAACCACGCCGAGTGCACCGGAACGCGGCGCTTCTTGCTGACGTGGTGCCAGTAGTTGGAGAAGGGAACCGCTCCGTCACGCGAGAAGGCGTAAATCATTCTCGAGTTCGCGGTGATCGACGCAATCCCGCAGAAGAACTGCGCTCCAATCACGACGAGCACCAGCAGTTCTCCAAGGACCTTGCCCGTGGCGTACACGAAGATATTGCCCCACGGGACTCCTCCCGCAAACGCGCCATAGGTGGAGTACTTGGTTCCGGCAATATTCACTACCAGTCCGTGACCAAAGTGAGGGATAGCGATGCTCACGCCGATGAGGAGCACGAAGCCGGCGATCCATGACACCCAAATCGAAGTCACAATTCCCTTCGGTCCAGAGACTGCGGCGTTGAGTGTCTCTTCCGTTACGTGCGCCGACGCGTCGTACCCGGTGAAGGTGTACTGAGCGACGAGCAGTCCAAGTAGGAAGACGTAGAACGGGACCTCGAATCCGGATAAACCCTTGAAGGCGTCAAAACCACCCGAGCCGAAGAGGAAGCTGCCTCCTTGGTGACTGTGTGAGTGGGGCGCAATAAAGAGGAGCACCACGATGACCGCGACGCCCACGAGGTGCCACCACACTGAGACTTTGTTGAAGAGCGCAACAATGTTGACTCCGAAAGTGTTGATGAGTCCCTGGATTAACAACAAGATTGCAGTGAGCAGCACGACGTAACGGTTCGTTGTCCACGCCGCGTTCCCCGAGACGAGGAAGATGAATTCACCGATCGAAAACCCACAGCCGAAAGTGATACCCGCGGTAACCGCCACTTGACCCAGCAGGTTGAACCAGCCCGTGAACCACGACCAAATCGGGCCACTCTTACCCGGTGCCAACTTCGCCGACCAGTAGTACAGTCCACCGGCCGTTGGAAACGCGGAGCAGATCTCGGCCATAGAGAGACCGGCAAACAAGACGAGTAAACCGACGACAGCCCAACCCCAGATCATGGTCGGAGGTCCACCATGGTTGAGGCCGTAGGAGTAAAGGGTGAGACAACCCGACAGAATCGAAATAATCGTGAAGGAGATTGCGAAGTTTGAGAACCTACTCATACCTCGATGGAGTTCTTGGGCGTAGCCCATCTGATGCAATCGTTGCTCATCACTCGTCGCCAACGAAGATGCCGCTGTACTGTCGTCACTCACTGAGTCCCCCTCAATTCAAATGGCCTACACCATTGATTTGGGAATACTAGAACGTCCGAGCACCCAAAGTACGAGTGAATGTTTTCACTTTGTTAATCGATGACGTGTTTCGACGATGGTGCTCGACCTCGTTTCGTCAGGACGAACAAAAACCCGGGCGACCCGAGACCGCGTGACGTAGCGCCGCGATGGCCGCACCTCGGTGACGAGTTCGTGAACGCTTCGATCACGCGGCACGAATTCGCTCCTTTGCTTGGTTCGACGTCGCACCGGTTGGCGCTCGTCACCGAGCTCCCGGTGAAGGTAACCCCGTAGTGAAGGCGCCGCATCATTGGGTTTGCTCGGGCAACTGGCGTTTTGCCCCGGCCGCGAGTTCGACGATATTGAGTAGCCTCGACACCTAGATTGAAAATCGTCCTCGCCCGCGCTGGTCGGACGTCGGAGACCCAAGGAGCAGACGTGACCACACACATCGCCGGTCGACCTTCGCGTGACGAACTCGTCGCTCTGGTCGAAGAGGGTGAAATCGACACCATCATCGTCGCCATCACTGACATGCAGGGTCGTTTGCAGGGCAAGCGTCTCGACGCCTCGTACTTCTTCGACGAATTGGCCGACGGCGTCGTCGAGGGCTGCAGCTACCTCCTCGCCTCGGACGTTGACATGCGCACCGTCGGCGGATTCGCCTTGACCTCCTGGGAGCGCGGCTACGGAGATCTCGCGTTCAAGCCAGATTTCTCGTCCACCCGACTCGTTCCGTGGCACGACAAGACAGTGATCATCTTCGCCGACGTGGAGACCGTCGAGGGCGTTCCCGTCGCACCGTCACCGCGCCAGATCCTCCTCGCCCAGGTCGAGCGTCTCCAAGAGCGCGGTTGGACCGGCATCACCGGCACCGAACTCGAGTTCATCGTCTTTGAGGACACCTACGAGCAGGCCTGGGAGGCCGGCTACCGCGACATGACGCCGGTGAACCAGTACAACGTCGACTATTCAATCCAGGGAACGTCGCGCATCGAACCGCTGCTCGGTCGCATTCGACGCTCGATGCGTTCCGCAGGCATGGTCGTGGAATCCGTCAAGGGCGAATGCAATTTCGGGCAACACGAAGTCGCCTTCAAGTACGACACGCTCGTCGAGAAGTCCGACGAGCACAGCCTGTTCAAACTGGGAGCCAAGGAGATCGCGGCCCAAGAGGGCGTCAGTCTCACCTTCATGGCCAAGTACGACCAGCGCGAAGGAAACTCGTGTCACATCCACCTCTCGCTGCGCGATAAGGACAACCAGCCGGTCTTCGCGGGCGACGGCGAACACGGTTTCTCCGAGGTCTTCGAGCATTTCTTAGCGGGACTACTCGCTCACTCGCGCGACTTCTCGATGCTGCTCGCGCCGAACATCAACAGCTACAAGCGTTTCGTCGCCGGATCGTTCGCCCCGACGGCCCTGCTCTGGGGGCACGACAACCGCACCTGCGCGTATCGCGTCGTCGGCCATGGTCCGTCGCTGCGCTTCGAATGTCGGATTCCCGGCGGCGACGTCAATCCCTACCTCGCGATCGCGGCGCTGGTTGCGGCCGGTCTCCAGGGCCTCGACGACAACCTCGCGCTACCACCGGCCTTCGTCGGCAACGCCTACGAAGCGGACTCGGCGCGGGTGCCGACGACGCTCGCCGAAGCGACCGCACTGTTCGATCGGAGTCTCGTCGCGCGTGCCGCGTTCGGTGATGAAGTCGTTGATCACTACGTGCACGCGGCGCGCGTCGAAGTCGACGCCTTCAACGCGGCCGTTACCGACTGGGAGCGCTACCGAGGTTTCGAACGCCTATGAGCACGCTGTCGGTTCTCAATCCCGCCACCGAGGTTGCGGTCACCGAGATCGAACTCTTCGATCTCGAGGCGACCGACCGCGCGATCGCGCGCGCCGCGCGGGTCGCGACCGAATGGCGTGACGTGTCACCGGCGAGGCGCGCCCAGCTCCTGCGCTCCTTCGCGCAAGTGGTGGATGAACACGTCGAAGAGTTGGCGCAGTTAGAAGTCGCCAACTCGGGCCACACGATTGGCAACGCTCGTTGGGAAGCCGGCAACGTCCGCAATGTCCTCGCCTACTACTCTGGCGCGCCGGAACGCCACAGCGGCAAGCAGATCCCGGTCGAAGGCGGCGTTGACCTCACCTTTTACGAACCGCTCGGCGTCGTGGGCATCATCGTGCCGTGGAACTTTCCCATGCCGATCGCCGGTTGGGGCTTCGCGCCGGCACTCGCCGCCGGCAATACCGTCGTGCTCAAGCCCGCCACGCTCACGCCACTGACGGCGATCCGTCTCGGCGAACTCGGCCTCGAGGCCGGGCTGCCCGAGGGCGTCTTCCAGGTACTACCCGGTGACGGCGGCGTCGTGGGATGGAGATTCGTCACGCACGAGGACGTGCGCAAGGTCTGTTTCACCGGTTCGAGTGACATGGGCAAGAAGGTGATGGCCGGTTGCGCCGAGCAGGTCAAGCGCGTGACGCTCGAACTCGGCGGCAAGAGCGCCAACGTCATCTTCGCCGACGCAGACTTGGAGCGCGCCGCCGCCGGTGCCCCTTCGGCGGTTTTCGACAACGCCGGCCAGGACTGCTGCGCACGCTCGAGGATCCTCGTCGAGGCCTCGGCCTACGAGCGCTTCATGGCGCTCTTCGAGGTCGCGGTCAAGAACTTTCGCGTCCTCGACCCCTCCGACGAAAACGCCGAAATGGGACCACTCATCTCAGCCGGACAACGCACGAGCGTCGACTCCTTCGTCGAGGAGTCATCGGTCGCCTTCAAGGGCAATGCGCCGTCGGGGCCGGGGTTCTGGTATCCCCCGACGGTGCTCGAGTCGCCCGACGGCACGGACCGGGCCTTTCGCGAAGAGATCTTCGGTCCGGTCGTGTCGGTACTTCGCTTCGAGAGCGAAGCCGAGGCGATCCGCATCGCGAACGACAGTCCCTATGGACTTTCCGGATCGATCTGGACGCGCGACGTCGGCCGGGCGTTGCGGGTCGCGCGCGCAATCGAGACCGGCGCTCTGTCGGTCAACTCGAATTCGTCGGTTCGTTATTCGACGCCCTTCGGGGGCTACAAGCAGTCAGGTATCGGGCGCGAACTCGGACCGGACGCCTTGCGCAGTTTCAGTGAAGAAAAGAACGTCTTTATTTCAACGGAGGAATGATGGGTCGTTTGGACAACAAGGTTGCGGTCATCACGGGCGCCGCGAGTGGGATCGGTCGCGCGACCGCGCGTCGCTTCGCCGCAGAAGGCGCGAGCGTCGTCGTGGCGGACTTCGATGACCAGCACGGTCCCCAGGTCGCCCAAGAGATCGGCGGACTGTTTGTTCAAGTGAACGTCGCCGACGAACAGAGCGTGATCGCGATGTACGACCAGTCCGTCGAGGTCTACGGCGGGATCGACGTGCTCTTCAATAACGCCGGGATCTCCCCGGCCGACGACGATTCGATCCTCACGACGGGCCTCGACGCCTGGAAGCGGGTCCAGGACGTCAACCTGACCTCGGTCTACCTCTGTTGCAAGTACGGCATCCCGCATCTGCAGAAGCGCGGCGGCGGCTCGATCATCAATACGGCGTCCTTCGTCGCGATCCTCGGGTCGGCGACGTCACAGATCTCCTACACCGCGTCCAAGGGTGGCGTGTTGGCGATGAGCCGAGAACTCGCGGTCCAGTTCGCGCGCGAGAAGATCCGGGTGAACGCGCTCTGCCCGGGACCGGTCAACACGCCGTTGTTGATCGAACTCTTCGCGAAGGACCCCGAACGCGCCGCGCGCCGCCTGGTGCACGTGCCGATGGGGCGCTTCGGCGAGCCCGAGGAGATCGCCAACGCCGTGCTGTTCCTCGCGAGCGACGACGCCTCCTTCGTGACCGCGACGACGTTCATGGTCGACGGCGGCATTCACGGGGCCTACGTCACGCCCCTGTAGTCAGTCTCAACGAGCCGATCGGCTCGTCTACTCCGGTTCGCTCGTGCGCCACCACTCGCGCACGATCACCTGGATCGTGGCCGCCATCGGCACGGCGAGCAGGACCGCGACGAATCCGCCGGCCAGTCCCGCGACCCACGCGCCGAGGTCGGCGCCAATCAGCACGGCGACGAACACCAGCAGTGGATTGATCTTCACCGTGCGGCTCATGACGATTGGGTTCAAGATGTGATTCTCGACTTGGGTGTAGAGGAGGAAGACGATCAGTGTGACGACGCCCGCCGTGAGCGAGTGCGCGAACGCGAAGAGGACCGTAGGAACGCCGGCCAATGCGCCGCCGATGGTCGGCAAGAAGTCGACGAGCGCAACCCAAAGGGCCCACAAGAACGCGTAGGGCACACCGACGATCAACAGAGTGACGAAGACCACGAGGCCCGCGGCAATTGACGTCATCATGTCGCCCAGGACGTAGCCCGAAACCGAGCGCGAGATGATTCGACCGATGTGGCGATAGTGCTTGGCGCGTTCGGGGGCCATCAATTTCGTGAGTGACCTTCGAATCTTCGGAGCTTCGATCAACAACAAAACGACGAACGTGAAAATAGCGATTATAGAAAGCACCACGGACAGCGCGCCCTTGCCGAGCGCGAGCGCCGGCTTGCCGAGACCGCTCGCCAGCGACGTGAGGTGACTCGAGTTGCGCTTCACCCACGATTCAACGTGGTACTTGCGAAAGAGATGTCCGATCCAACCCTGGCCGTGCTGGGCTCGGTCGACGTAGCCCGGAAGGGCCGTCGCGAAGTGCGTGATGCCGTTGATGAGCGGGTAGCCGAACAAGACGGCCAGACCGAGGAAAATCAACAGCGCCACGAACGTGACGATGGCGACCGCTGCCCCGCGACGCTTCACGCGCCAGTGCTGCAAGGAGACGACGACCGGATTGAGGATCAACGCGACGAAGCCGCCGACGAGACCCAGGAGCAAGAGGTCGCGTAGGTGATAAACGAGCTGGCCGGAGAGGTAGACGCCGGCCACGATGAAGACCGCGAAGAAAATGGTGAGAACTGGCACCGAGTTGACGTCGGCGATACGCAGGATCCTCCGGCGACGGGTCTCGGGGACCTCTTCTTCTTCCGGCTCCTCGACGCGCTCCTGGCGTTGTGGCGTTCGTCTTACGGGCACGGGGTCAGACGGTGGTCGCGGGCGTGCTCGTCATCGATGTGCGCGGCGACGTCGATACTCGAGCAAGCAAAGAACATTCCGTCATGCTAACCACTCACTCTCCGAGCTTTGGTGCCTACTCAAACCCGGCGAAGATCATTTGACGCGAATCGTCATGGCAGACTGGATTGGGTGGAGGGCACATGAGTGACGAATCGTTCCAGTACGAGATTTACATCGACACGACGCCCAGGCGACTCTGGCGCGCGTTGACCGACCCGGCGAAAACCAAGAAATGGTGGAACATCTCCTTCGTCTCGGACTGGAAGGTCGGATCGGTGATGGACGTGAAGATGGGACACCTGACGATTCGCGACCCCGAACAAGTCATCCTGGAATCGGTGTCGCCGTCTCGCCTCGCCTACACGTGGCACACCTTTACGCCGGAGTGGGCCAGCGCGAACGGCTACTCAGAAGAGGATCGTTTGAAGTTCGCCAATGAACAACGCTCGAAGGTGGCGTTCGATATCGAAAAAGCGATGGGTGTGGTCCGCCTGACGGTCGTCCATGATGGATTCGAGGCGGGCAGCGTCGTGAGCGAAGCGATTCGCGAGGGTTGGCCACCACTCCTCTCGAGCCTCAAGACGTTCTTAGAAACCGGCGAGCCGCTCGACTTCTCGATGTAGCGACGACCGTTACGTCGACACGGCCTTCGTGACGATGACCTTGAGAGTCCAGAGAAGCGCCAAGTCGGGACACGCGACACCGGGTTTGCAATAGACGGTGCCGGTGGTGCGAATAGTGGCACGCCCGATGGCCGCCGCGTGGAGCGTCACGGCATCGACTCCTATCGAGTCGCGCGAGATCGTCGTCACCACCACGGCGCGCGAGTTGCTGACCGGATAGCCCCAACGGAACCCCGAACGAAGTTTGACGCGAACGTTGGCGCCGAGCCGGATGGAGATGACGCATATCGAACCCTTCGACACGACGTGAACTGCGGGGTTCGCAACGACGCCACAGGTTTTCTGCGCGCTCGAAACGGTGGTCGTCGTCGCACCAACACTCGAGACCGACGTCGCGAGAATCGACAGGGCCAGAGTCGCAATAATCAGAGGGCACCTGAGAAAGGCACCAACGGTTCCCTTCATTTCACAATTCTCCCATTGCGCCGGCCACGGGACACGTCACCTCTTAATACATGTCCTCAAATGGCAACGCCTACCGCGATATCGACGACCGCCCCAGCACCCATTGGTGCACCGGCGCGGCGGACACCCCGCCAACCATCGATCGCGAGACCTCCGACTACGGAGCGTTCGTCACTCGACGGCTCAACAACGCCGCCGACGTCAGTCCGGCCAGTGCGAAAAATCCAATCACCAGCTCCGTGCCGTGGCGAAACGCGACGACCGGGTCGGTCGCGTTGAGCCCGGCGAGGATCGCGATCAGACCGGCGACACCGAGCACCGTGCCGATTTGTCGCGCCATGTTGAGCACGCCACTGCCGGCACCGAAACGCGCCGGGGGAATCGACGCGGTGCCGGCACCGATCAGCGAAGGAATCGTGAGTCCCACGCCCGCTCCCCCCAAGAGCTGCGCCGCCAAGAGGTGCGTGGCGTAGGCCGCGTGGACTTGGATCTGGGAGAGCCACAACGACTGGGCCGCGACGTTGACGAAACAGCCGATGACCGCGACCCGTCCCGCACCCCCGAGTTTCGCGGAGAGCCGTGGCGCCACGAGGCGCGCGAAGGGCAGGACCATCAATGGTCCCGGCGCGATGGCCAATCCGGCGTCGATCGCCGAAAAGTGCCAGACTCCGGTCAAGAATTCGACCATGTTCAATAAGAAAGCCCCGAATCCGGCGTAGTACGCGATCGACGCCAGAATCGCGCCGTTGAAGGATCTCGACTCGAGCAACTTGAGATCAATGACGGGTGCGTCATGTCGGGCCGAGCGCGTGACGACACCGACCGAGGACGCGAGTGCGAGCACCAAGAGTCCAAAGAAGTCCTTCGACGTCCAACCCCACGACGGCGCCTTCACCAGCGCAAGCGCCAACGAGCCAGTGGCCACCGCGACCAGCACGGCACCGAGCATGTCCGGTCGCGAGTTCGCGGTCTCGTCTCGACTCTCCGGTAACACTCGGAATGCGAGGATGACCGTGACGATACCGACGGGGATGTTGATCCAAAAGACCCATCGCCACGACACTTCGACTAAGAATCCGCCGATCACGGGACCCAGTGCCGCGCCCAGTGCGCCAATCGCCGACCACGTCCCGATGGCCTGCGCGCGGGCGTGACCGGGGACGGCGGCTAACAACAACGACAACGACGCGGGGACCATCATGCCGGCACCAATCGCCTGAACGAAACGAGCGGCGATCAGTAGTGACACGTCCGGCGCCACGCCGGACAGAATCGACCCCAACGTGAAGACGACGAGGCCGGCGACGAACATGCGTCGTCGACCGACGCGATCGGCCCAGCGCCCGGCCGGCACGAGGACCGCCGCGAAGAGGATCGAGTAACCGTTCAACACCCAGCTCAACGAGTCGAGTGACGAGCCGTGAAAGTCACGACTGATATACGGGAACGCCAAGTTGACGATGAAGAGGTCGAGACTGGACATGAACGCGGCCAAGGACAGGACGGCAACGATGAGCGCCACACGCTTTTTCGAATAGCCCTGACCCGGAGCATTCGCGCCCGACACGGTCTCTACGCTCATCGTGTCCTCCTAGTGAGTTTGATTTCTGGATGTACCCTACAGGAACATCACCTGTACGTCCAGTTATCGGACTTACTGGTATATTTGGCGTATGACCACAAATTTGACGGAACCACGAACCTGTTCGGTAGCGAGGACCCTGGAGATCGTCGGCGAGAAATGGGCGCTTTTGGCGGTACGCGAGGTCTTTCTGGGCAACCGTCGCTTCGATGAAATGGTGCGCAAGACCGGTGCCCCGCGTGACACGATGACCGCGCGGCTCAAGACCCTGGTCGCGGCCGGCGTGTTAGAGCGTCAACCCGTGTCAGCGCACCCGCCGCGATTCGAGTACCGCCTCACCCAAGCCGGACTCGACCTCTACCCCGTCATCATCTCATTGATGCAGTGGGGTGATCGCTACCTCACCAATGGCGAGCCAACGCCGATGGTTCTCACGCACAGCTGTGGTCACACACTCGGCGCGGTGACCACGTGTTCGTCGTGTGGCGATCCGATCCTCGCGCGCGACGTTCGACCGACGCCGCGTCGTGAAAAAGACAACGACCTCTAAATGTCTCGTCGGGCGAATGACGCGCGAGGCGCACGAAGTAGTTAGTCCGCTAGACCGAAGTTCTCGGTCTTCGCCTTCCCAGCCACGGTGTAGTGAAACGTCGCCTTGGAGAAGAGCTCGCCATACTTCTTGGTCGCAATGACCTTGGAGAGAGTGACCGTGGCCCGGTAGTTGATGAACTTGCCCGACACGCAGTTCGGGGTGCAGTCGTTTTGACGCAGGATCCCGTGACCAGTGGCCGACGAGGCATTCCAAATGGACCACGTCACGCCCGTCCAACCGGCATTGGCGTCGGCACACGAAAGCGTGTAGGTCGACGGCTTTGAGGCCAATTTTTGCGTGCACGTGAGTACGCGTGTCGCCGTCGCGGCACCGGCGCCAGTCGGGGCCGCCACGCCACCGAACGCCATGATCGGGGCGATCAGGAGGGCTGTCCCAAGTGCTGCAATGGCTCGTGAATTCTTGCTTCTCATTGATCCTTCATTTCTATTCGTCGAGCCTCCGCTCTGACACTGTATGTCCAGTGCCGCGTGGGATTTACCACTCTTTCGAAGAGTTGCAAAGTATTTCATCGACCAACGGTGCCACACGTCCAGCGAGCCGACGCTGCGGCCAGCGTCGCCGAGAGCGCGAGGTGAACTTGTGAGAACCGTGTCTTCAATGTCACAATGCCGGTGATAGCGTTTCACGCAAGGCCTTTTCCAGCGGAATTTGGGCGTCCCACCTGGAGGAAGTAGCGTTCCAACGAGGGAGAGATCGTGCGAAAGATAGTTCTAGTACTGGGCGTTGTCGTGGCGTCACTCGGCCTGTCAGCGTGCGGCAGTGGCACCAAGGCGACCATCGACTCATCGATTGCTTCCCTGGGCGCACAGTCCGACCTGCAGATTCACCTCACCGCCAGTGTCTCGGGTAGTGGCACGGCCGAGGCCCAGAAGGCACTCGACGTCATCTCCATGGACACTCGATACGCCACTCCTTCCGGTGGCCCCCTTTCGCAGGCGAACGGCAAGGCGAACGGTGAAGTGATATTAAATGTTGGCGCCAAGCCCCTTCTGGATCTGCGCTCAATCAGCTCCAACCTCTACGTGCAGATCGACCTTTCCGCGGTTAACGAGATTCCGGGCCTTCCATTGACTTCACAGGACCAGTCCGAATTGGGAGCCCTGCAACTGTTGCTCGGTGATAAGTGGTTTGAAGTTCCCAGCACATTACTGGCCTCGGAACTACCCTCGTCCGCCGCAACAAAGGCGAAGGCCGCTCAGGACCAGGCGATCGAGCGCAAGATATTCGATGCACTTTCAAAACTCATCGACAATGGTCACGCCACGGCACTTTCCTCTGGCGGCTACAGCGAAACCGGCACTTTGGAGTCGGTGGTGAAGGCGCTTCTCCCGACGATCCAGAGCGTGGACCCCTCGGCCACCTCGACGAGTCCGGTCCAAGGTACGTACACATTGACCCTGACCAATTCCGGCTCGAGCGCGACAGGTGGATCAATCTCGATTACGGCACCGGCCGGCAGCGGATCGTCGGGCGACGCGACGGTGACCCTGCGCGCTGCGGTGACGCACGACAGCGATCCCGTTGTCGTACCGACGAACGTCACCGTCATCACTCCGGCTCTGCTCCAACAACTCGAAGGTTCGGCGTCGTCGGTCTAAGCCTGCGAGCGCAACGTCCACGTGATGGTCGATGCCCTCACGTTGAACTCAGCGATTGTGCCAACCGACAGGGGTCGACGCGCGGAGCGACTGACGTGCGACGTTGAGGTAGTCCCCGAAATCGAATGACGTATCAACGCCGTCGTCGAAGTTTGGCGGTGCCAAGTAAAGAATGAGCCGACGGTCGTCGAAACAGACCGCCTGATCATCACCTTCAGCACCCGACGCGAGCGACTCGACGTCAGTGTCTTCGGGCAACTCAGCCACGAAGACCTTGAACGATTTATCGTCATCTGACGCGCCGGCGTAGAAGCTCAGACAGCCGGTCGTCTCCAAAAAAGCCCCTGACACTTGTTGTGAGAAAGACATTCCGGCCAATTGATCTTGCGCGATCGCGCCCGTGTGGAGACTCTCCGTTGCGTCCAGCGCGTCGGCGAGGCTGGCCGCGAGTTGGGCGAGATTGGTGGTTGGTTCGTAGGTCACGATGTCATCGGCCTGACGTGGCGCACTGAAGAACGAACCGATCGACTGGGTGTCGCGGTGAACGATCGTCTCGATGAATCCGGTCCCATAATTCGTCGTGACTTCGGCGATGAAACACTGCGCGAGTGACTCAATTCGGCTCATCGCTTCGAAGGCGACGTCGAATCGTTCCGCGCTTTGAACCGTGGAGACTTCACCGAAATGTTCACCAATCGAATCAATGTCGCGACCGAGTGAACGCGCGATGAAGAGACCGGCCTTCAGCCACGTATCCCAAGGCACGTCGGAGGCCGGGACGAGTGCGAATGCGTCCATAGCGTCTTCGACGAGGTTCATCGACGAGCGACGTTGCGACTGCAATATTCGCCGCTGGGCGTAGAGGCGAAGGGTCTCAATTGAATCAGGACCGAGCGCCCGACGAAAGCGATCTCGTTGCGAGTCATCGGTCGCGACGACTGACGCGACGATACTCTTTAGCGATTCATCCACTGGGTCGTCGTGAAAGCGAACGAAATCCTCGTCGACGTCACGGTACTCAACGGCCGCAAGGCGAGCGACCCACGCATTCTCATTCGGGTCAACGCTCACCTTGGCCCCGATCCATTCTTCCCACATTCCTTCAGGGACGTACTTATTTCAAATGTTGAGAAATTGTGCACACCACGTACTGTAGGACATTGCACAAAGTGCACTCTTGCCCCACTCGACTCGAATTCGTGGCTTCGCAGTTGGAGTGACCGTATCAGCCCGTCGACCCTCATCTAGGATGAGGTGGGCGTGAATCGAGGTTTCGGACCTCGGTTCAGCGTGCGACAGAGTGCGCGTTGCAGGTAGAAGTAACTGATTCAACGCGGTCTCTCTAATGAGAGATCGCGACAACCGCTATTAGGAGGACGTACACAATGAGACGACTTATGACGAGTATTGCGATAGGGACACTGATCCTCGGGGGCCTCACCTCCTTAGGAGTGGCGACCGCCTCCGCGGCCCCAGCAATCACGGCAACGCCTAGCACCGGATTGCTGAACGGTTCGTCCGTTGCCGTCGCCGGTACGGGATTCGTGGCCAACGAGACCCTGTACGCCCTCGAGTGCATCAACGACGGCGCCGCCACGAATGCAACGGACTGCGACACCAGCACTGTGAGCATCGCCACGTCCAGTGCCACTGGAACTTTCTCGACAACCGTCAAGGTGGTCACGGGAACGATCGCTGGCACTACGACGTGCGGAACATCATCGACCGACCTTTCGAGTTGCGCGATCGCCGTCAGCACCAATCCCCCAAGTGCCGACGCGGCCCTTATACCCATAACGTTCGCGCTACCGACTACGACTACGACTACGACTACGACTACGCCTGGGACTACGACTACGACTACGCCTGGGACTACGACTACGACTACGCCTGCGACTACGACTACGACCGCACCTCCGGTGAAAATTGGACCTCGTAAGTTCCACGTCGCTCCCGTCGCTGGTCTGAAGAACCGTTCGAGCGTTCGCGTGTGGGGCACCGGATTCAAGCCGCGTGACCAGGTCTACGTGGTGGAATGCCTTGCGACCTCGAAGAGCCAAGCCGGATGTGACCTTAAGACCCTGAAGCCGGTAAGGATCACCGCCGCCGGTGTCTTGCCTTCATTCAGGTTCAGGGTCGTCGCCGGAAAAATCGGTACCGGGACCTGCGGCACCAAAGCTTCGAATCTGAAATCCTGTGCGATCTCGGTCGCGAACGCTTCCAAGGCTGACTCCGCGCGGGTGCGCATCACCTTTAAATAGGTCTCAAAAACTCAACGTTGACCCAACCGGGCCGTCCTCAGGGGCGGCCCGGTTGTTTTATGCCACTACTCTTCCCAAATGTCTCGAATGCGATTACCGCGACGACGAAGTGCATCTCGTCGACCTCATCGCCCGATCCCGACATACGCATTGCTCGGCGCCGCACTCGGGTTGACGATCTCGTCCACGCTGTTCGTGCCCGCTCTTTCGGCCGCCGCATCGAACAGTTCCAAGAGTCTCTGGGTCGACCAAAAGGTCTCGTTTACTTCCGGCCCGATGACCATCTACGCGACATTTCGCCACCCCAGTGGCGACTCCAAAGTCGTACCCGGTGTCCTGCTCGTCGCGGGGAGCGGACCGACAGATCGCAACGGAAACTCTTCTCTCGAACCCGGTCCGGTCAACACGTTGAAGACATTGGCCGACTGGCTCTCCAACGACGGTGTCGCGACTTTACGTTACGACAAACTCGGCAGTGGGCAAACGGGGCTCGGTCCCTACGCCTCGGATCCGGCGTCGATCGGCCTCTCGGTGTTCTAGCAAGAGGCACGGAGCGCGTTGGCGTTCCTCGCCAAGGAGAAAAGCGTCAACGATCAGGAGTTGGGTGTCTTCGGGCACAGCGAGGGCGCCCTGTTCGCGCTGCTCTTGGCAACCGGGCACGCCGGATCAACGCCACCGATACACGCCCTCGGTCTCTTCGAACCGTTGAGTCAGCGCTACCTCGACCTCATCACCGTCCGGGTCGACGCGTCATTGACGGCGCAAGTGAAATCGGGCGCAATCACGAAGTCATTGGCAAGGACGGTCGAAAATGATCTCGAGAGTTCGATCACCCGACTGCGCGCCACCGGTACCGTCAGGGCCAATCTCCTGTACGGATTTGCGAATCTCCTCAATCCATCGGACGCTCGGTTCTTGGCCCAGGCCGACAAATTCGATCCCGTGGTCTTGGCGAGCCACGTCGCCCAGGGAACACCGGTACTGCTGACGTGTAGTAACGATGACATTCAAGTCTCGTGCGACGAAGTGAACCGAGTGTCGCGGGGATTCGACAACTCGACCTCTCACCTCGACTTCATGCATCTTGCAAGCGTCGATCACGTGCTGAAGGTCGACGCCAGCCTCACCGGTTCGGACTACACGAAGAATTTCCCGTTCTAGCCGCAACTGAAAGCCGCGATGAGTGCCTTCGTGGTGAAGTATCTGTAAGCAGCGCAGGGTCCTAAGAGGTCAAGAACCGATAGTCGGCGAGGTTCTCTCGATTGCTCGGGTCTGAACTAGAACTTCTTCTGCTCACCCAAGTAGATCAGAATATGGATGCCGCGAAACGCAAGGTTGTCCACGTTGAGCTCGAGCGTTCCCGCGACGATCACCTTCTGTCGAGCAATCGTCGTGGCCCTGGCCACTGCATTGACGTCCTTCTGGACGGTGATGAGGTTGCCGACGTACTCATTCAAATCCTTGGAGATACCCGAAGGATACGGCCCCTTCTTCTCGAGCGCGAGCGTCGCTTTGTAGAATCGCGTATCGCCAAGTCCCTCGATCGCCGCCGAGATGCACGCTGGGGCTGAGCAGGCGGAGAAGGAATCGACGACGACATTGAACTCGGTCACCGCGGCGTTGTACGAGTTGCCCACGGCAACGAAGAGCGTTTTGTTCTTGCTCATCGCTGCCGCGGACCAAACAGGCGCCAAGGAACTGCCCGCAATCCCTGACAAGAGCCCTAAGGCGAGTGACCACAGTACGAAGCGTCGTGCGACGATGACAATGGGTCGCACGGGCCGGTGAGAATGCGTGACGTCTCTATTGGAAATATTGGCGGTCATTGGCATCCTCGATGTTAACCAACGAAGACTTCCTTTCTTATTCGCTCGACTCCCGAGTGGAAGCGGCGAATAGATATCGCGACCGAACGAGGCGTAGTTGGGTTCCGCTCAGACGTGCAGAGAGAGAACCGTCGCACTCGTGAGCGCCAGAAGTTCGAGAAATGTTGTCGCGAATACCGCGTTCGGCGTGCCGCAGGCCGACCAGATCCGTTCGTACGTCACGAGTGAGTCGTCGATGAAGACACGAAGCTCATCGGGCCAGTTGATCGGCGAGACGCCCCCGATCGGTTGACCGGTCGCCGCGCGAACCTCATCCGGCGTCGCCTGACGAACGACCTCTCCGTCGGCGAGTTCGGCGAACAGGGCGGTGTCAACACGAAAGGCACCGCTCTTTATGATGACGACCGGCGCGTCGTCGAGCACGAAAACGAGACAACTGGCAATTGCGCCGACGTCACATTGAAGTGCTCGAGCGGCGTCCGCGGCGGTCTTCGTCGAAGCATCAAATTCCAGGAACGGTCCAGTTACGCCGCGTGCTCGCAGGGCTTCAGCGACCCGACGAGCGCTCGGATGGAAGTCTTCAATGCCTGACACGTCTCATCGCTTCAACTGAGCCAAGGAACGCAATCGACTATTGACCGAGGTAGGCGCGGCGAATCCGGTCGTCGCTCAAGAGTGCGGACGCGGTGTCTTGATAGAGCACGTGTCCGTTTTCCAACACGTAACCACGGTCAGCGATTCGAAGCGCCTGGTTAGCGTTCTGCTCGACGAGCAAGACCGTGACACCTTCGGCGCGAATAGTTTCAATGATTTGGAAAATGGACGCAATAATCATCGGCGCTAGTCCCAAACTCGGTTCATCCAGAAGAAGCAGGCGGGGTCTCGCCATCAGTGCGCGACCAATGGCGAGCATCTGCTGTTCGCCACCTGAAAGTGTTCCGCCAATCTGCTTCTGACGTTCGCCGAGTACCGGAAATAGTGAGTAGATGTGATCAAAATCATCTTTGGAACTTCCTCGTCGGCCAAAGGCTCCCATGTCGAGGTTTTCTCGAACGCTCATCGTCGCAAAGATGCGACGACCTTCGGGCACGTGACAGAGGCCCCGGCCAACGAGTTCGTGAGCCGGACGATTTTGAATCTCTTCGCCTTCAAAAAGGACGCGGCCCGAATACGGACGATGGAGCCCCGATATCATTCGAAGCGTCGTGGTCTTGCCGGCGCCGTTGGCGCCCAACACCGTCACGATTTCACCTTGGTCGATGAGCAGCGAGAGGTCGTGAATCGCCGGAACTGGTCCGTAGCGAACTTGCACGTTCTCGACTTGGAGCATGGGTATAGCCATTACTGTTTCGCCTCGTCACTCGCACCAAGATACGCCTCGATGACCAAGGGATTATTCTGGATCTGCTGAGGCGTTCCTTCGGCAATGACGCCACCGAAGTTGAGAACGATGATGCGTTCCGCGAGCGACATCACGAGTTTCATATCGTGCTCTATCAGCAATATTGAGATATCGAGTTCGGTATTGATGCGGTTGATGAGTTCAGCCAACGCCAACTTTTCCGACGGATTCGTACCGGCCGCCGGTTCATCCAATAGGAGCACCTTCGGGTCTGTCCCTAACGCACGCGCTATCTCGAGTCGTCGGCGATCACCATAGGGAAGCGAATCGGCGAGTGTATTGGTTCGATGGGTGAGATTGACGAACTCCAAAAGTTCGTGTGAGCGTTGGTCTGAGTACTTCTCTTCATGACGAGTTCGCGGCAATTTCAGCATTGCCCCAATAGGGCCCGTCTTTTGGCGCGCCTCGACACCAATCTTCACATTTTCGAACGTCGTCAACGCATTGAACATTCGACTCGTTTGAAACGTGCGAGCAACGCCGGCGTGGGCCACTCGGTGCGGTGGGCGACCGACAATGTTGATTGCTTTTGTCACGCTGGGATGAAAAGTGATCGAACCCTCTTGGGGCACATAGACACCGGTAAGACAATTGAACAGTGACGTCTTGCCGGCTCCATTAGGTCCGATCACGCTCAGGATCTCTCCGCGCTCATGTTGAATACTCACGTTGTTAAGACTCGTGACTCCACCAAAACGTAGGGTAACGTCCTGGACTTCAAAAATCGGATCGTTGGACGTCACGACGGTTGCTCGTAAGTAATCGCGCCGAGTGCGTCAGCAGAACCGAGGCCCTCTTGCGAATCGAGGATCTCTCGACGGCGCCGTCGCGATGGAACGAGACCCTGGGGGCGAAAGATCATCATCACAATGAGAAGTGCTCCGATATAGAGATAGAGGTTGGTCTCTTCAAAGCCTAAATACGAGTGAAAGTTCAGATACGAAGGAAGCCACTGAAGAACGATGGCCCCAAAGAGGACACCCACGATCGATCCCATGCCACCAAATATGACCAACACCAATATCGAGATCGAAAGCTGCAGAACAAACGTATTAGGGAAGAGAACTCCGACTTTCACGGCGGTGAAGACTCCTGCTACGCCGGCGGTCGAAGCACCCATGGCGAAGGCCATGACTTTGTATTTCAAGGCGTTGATCCCAAGTGACTGTGCCGCGACCTCGTCTTCTCTGATGGCTGCCCAGGTGCGACCCACTTTTGAGTGGTTCAAGAAATCAAAGAGAAAGATCGCCGGAATGAGGACGCCAAGTAATAAGTAATAGTACGAAAGATAATTAACCGGATTCCACGCGTAGTTGATACCAAGAAAATGAATACTGAAATTAGTAATGGCGCCAGTTCCAGCCGAACCAGCCGTCACTTGGGTCCAGTCGTTCGCTAAGACGTAGACAATCTCTCCAAAGCCGAGCGTGACGATAGCGAGATAGTCGCCTCGAAGTCGCAATGTCGGAAGTCCGAGTAGCACACCGGACAACATTGCAATAATGATTGCGAAGGGGATGATCAAAAAGGGATTGAGATGGAACGGCGGCTGCAGCGGAAGCGCGCCCGAAAAATACGCGGTCACGTACGCACCCAGTGCGTAGAACGCAACGTAACCAAGATCCAACAGTCCAGCAAATCCAACAACGATATTGAGGCCGATAGCCAGCAGACAGAACACACCGATCTGCTGAAAAAGCGAGATCTGCCAATACGTCGACATGAATTTGGGCGCTTCAAACACCACAAACCCAGCTGCCACGTAGGTCAAAAACCTCATCGAGGGCGTGACGACTAGTGCGTGCGATCGCCTTAAGGGTCGAGTTCCGCGCGCTGAGTCGCGCTTGAACATCCAGGAAAGGCTGACCGCGAGACCAAAGGTCAACCAAAGATAAGTTGTCCAGTGATGAAACAAGGAGTTTGCTACACCTGGATTGAGCGCTCGCCACGAGAATCGAGCCGGCAAAAAGGGGTCGGACGTTAGTGAAAAGAGAAGAATGGTAATGATTGCGCCAAGGACAAAAAGAGGGCGCGGAATAGACCGGAGTCGAAACGTTGTCAGTCGCATCGCTTGATTCACGACTGTGAACCACAGCGCAAAAGCCAGTATGAGATATCCGTAGGTTCGCGTATACAAAAACTGGTGCGCGATGGCGTGCATCGACATCTTGTTGCGAAGGACAGGCCCCGAGAAGTCCGCGAAGATGAGCGTAATTATCGCGACCGCGAACGCCGTGACTGTCAAAGATGCATATCTCGATACCGACGAAAGCGACATCGCACGCTCCATCGACGTGCGCCGAGGCGTGGTACGGTCCCCCCGCCAAGTCCCGTCTTTGACCTTTGCCCGATACGTCAAAAGACACCCGATAATGACACCGAAAATCAAATACCCGACCACGTGACCTGAAAGCAATGACGTCTTGACGCCGTACGTCGGATCGCTGATCGCGCCGTCGGGTCCAGTCATTATCGCGAGAACTAGACCCCCGGCGATCGCCGTACACATACGTCGGACATCGTCGCTGTTCAAAGACCTGTTTCGCTTCTGTGGGGCGGAAGCTTCCACACTCATGCCGTCCTCCCCAAGCGCTCGCCAAGAATTCCCGTTGGGCGAAAGAGAAGAATGAGGACGAGGACTGAGAACGCTATTACTTCTTCAAGCCACGGTTGGCCCAGCCAGTAGATCGGCGTGAACATCACTATGCCAAGAATCACACCGCCCACCATTGCTCCACGGACGTTGCCAATGCCACCGAGGACCGCCGCAGTAAAGGCAAAGAGTGCTGGTTTAAATCCCATGTTGTTAGAGACGCCCTGATTAATGGCAAGAAAGAAGCCAGCAGCGCCTCCCATGAATCCCCCGAGTGCAAAGGTACTCGCGATGGTCCGATTTACGTTGACGCCCATCAATGACGCCGTCTCCATGTCCGAAGCTACCGCTCTGATCGCCCTGCCCATCTTGGAGCGATAGACGATTCTGTCCAACGAGAAGAGAAGAGCCAGCGTTGCGAAAAGAATCACAATGTCGTACATCGTGATCTGACCTCCCCAAATCGTCGCGACCACGTGATTGCTGAATGGCTGAGACGTCGCAACTGGATATCGTCCGAATTCCTTACCAAAGAGGTTCAAAAGGAAATACGACGCACCAATCGCCGAAATGAGATACGCCAACTTCGGTGCGTTTCGACGGCGCAGGGGCCGGTACGCGAAGCGTTCGATGAGCAGTGCGGCCAAGGTTCCACCAGCACCGCTAATGATGACGCCCAGGACGACGTAGAAAATCGTGGCCCATAGACTGGAAGGCACTGGATGAATGCCAATGGTGTAATGAAGGAAGAAATAACCCGAAAATCCACCCGTCATTAGCACTTCACTGTGCGCAAAATTGATGAGCCGAAGCACGCCGTACACGAGGGTGTAGCCGAGGGCAACCAACGAGAAGATTAGACCGGTAAAAATACCCTGTAGCAGAAAATTAAACATTCCGGCCCTTTTGAATGACTAAGCGTTTCATTGAACATAACTCAGTTTGTGGGAACGGCCGTTCCCACAAACTGAATCAACGAACCTATGTCGTACGACTACGGCGTAGTTGATGCAATCTGATTGATAATGTATTTGCCGTTCTTAAGGACTACTTGTGAGACATAAATTGCCTTTGACGTGACATCGCCAGTCGCGGAGAATTTAATTGTCTTCGTAATTCCCTTGTACGTGAGCTTCTTCAACTCCGCCGTGATGGCCTTTCGTGTGACCTTTGGAATCTTGGTCATCGCGGTAAATTCCATGTTCGCGGCGTCGTACGACTCTGGAGCGTACGCACCTGGGGCCGTCTTGAACAACTTCTGATATTCGTTGACGAAAGCCTTGCCGGCTGCAGTCGTGCTACCTACGGTCGAGCAAGCACAGGTGAGATACACACCACTACCATCGGAAGCCTTAGATAGGTCCGTAATGTAGGCCGGCTCATCTGATCCGTCACCACTCATTAGAACTCCGGTGTAACCCGCCGTACGCACCACATCGGTCATTTCGGCAAAGTCACAGTAGTAACCACCGTAGAACACTGCGGTGACACCTGATGGAATCGTGATCTGGTCGTTCGTACCCGTTCCACCGTTTCCACAAGCGGTCGTGCTCGGCAACGTCGCTGTGGTCACCGTTGCACCGTCTGCAGTGGCCTGAGCAGCAACCTGCGTCGCCAAGCCCGCACCGTACGTACTGGCGTCATTGATCACTTCAATGGTGGTCTTCTTCAACGTCTTTGCCAGATAGTTTCCGTCTGCCGGGCCCTGAACCGAGTCATTTGCCACGTCGCGGAAATAGATGTTGTCAGGGTCATCAGCCGGCGTCGTCAGCGGAGGATTCGTTGCCGAGGGACTTACGACAGCCATGCCCGAGGGGCCATAGATGGGAAGCGAAGCCAATGTCGCACCCGAGCATGATGGCCCGACAATTGCCAGAACCTTCTTATTCGAGCTGAGCTGCGTCGCAACCGAAGGAGCAACCGTAGGGTCGCACTGGTCGTCGCCAGAAATCATCTTGATATTGAACTTACGATTCTTATTGGCGTTCCACAGATCCACGGCGACAGTTGTACCGTCCTTCTCAGGAATACCGAGACTCGCGGCACCGCCCGAGAGTACGCCTTGGAAGCCAATTGTGTAGGTGGGAATCTTTTTTGTGGCCGCTCCCGCGCCCGATCCCAATGTCATCACAGCACCCGAAAGTGTCAGCGCTCCCACAGCGACCAGCGTGGTCAACTTAGTAAATTTATGATTCATCTATTCCCCTCTCGGAACATTTCGGCATTCGCCATCACGAGAACTTAGCATTGGGTGAACGGAATGTAAGGTCGGGGTAAATTCTTAGTGATGCGGTAACGCTGTGTTCATACGCCATTCATTAACAAGCCATTGATTCGCTCATCACGACGCTCGACACACCGCTGCCCTGACATTGCGCCCTGGGCGAACTTTGGACGCAGTGCCATTAATTCCAATTCCTCCAATTGACTACGAACAGGTGTTTGATTTTGGACCACTTCTGGGGTAACCTACGAACAACTGTTCGTACCGGAAAGGAAACCCGTGGCTGAAGTATTGACTCCCATGCGTCGCCAGATCCTTGAATTCATCATCACCTGTCAGCGCGAGCGGAACTTCCCTCCGACCATCCGAGAGATCGGTGATCACGTTGGACTGAAATCGCCCGCGACCGTCGCCAATCACATCGAGGTGCTAAAGCGTGCCGGCTTCATAGAAAAGAATCCGCAGCA
The DNA here is from genome assembly GCA_003133685.1 of Acidimicrobiaceae bacterium. Lineage (GTDB taxonomy): Bacteria > Actinomycetota > Acidimicrobiia > Acidimicrobiales > RAAP-2 > RAAP-2. The sequence continues at coordinate 72,929 of PKYQ01000030.1, read as the reverse complement.
GCCCCGCACGCTCACCGTTCGTCTCGACGTGGAGAACCCCGCACCCGATCAGCGCATCCGCTACATCCCCTTCGTGGGGGACGTCGCGGCCGGTACCGGCGTCCTCGCCCAGGAGATCGCCCACGAACTCATGTCGATACCCGAGCAGTTCGCCGGTCGCGGCGACAGTTTCGTCTTAGAGGTCCGCGGCGAATCCATGATTGAAGCGGGCATCTTGCCGGGCGACTACGTCGTCGTGCAACGCCAGACCTCGGCCAATAAGGGCGAAATTGTGGTCGCCGAGATTCCGGGTGGTGAGGCGACGGTAAAGCGTTACTTTCCGCAAGGAACTCGCGTCGTCTTGAAGCCGGAGAACTCGACGATGGAGCCAATGGAGTTCGACGCACGTGACGTCTTCCTCTTCGGCAAGGTCATTTCGGTTTTACGCAGTTACTAAGACCGTTGGATCTCTCTTGTAGAGATTCAACCTTCCAGCAACTCATTGCAGCCAGGCGGTGAGTACGGTTGCGAATTGATCCAACTGCGCCAACGTCACGAACTCATCACTTCGATGAGCCAGTAGTGGATCACCGGCTCCGAAGTTCGTGGCGGGGATCTTCAGTTCGGCGAATGTCGCGACATCGGTCCAGCCGACCTTTCCCAGTGGCGCCTCGCCCGTGAGCTCAACCAATGTAGTGAGGCGTTCATTGGCCATCGATGGCGGTGACGACGGCGCCCAGTCAACAACGCGGACCGTGTCGCCCTCGTCAGTAACCTCAGCGAGAAACTCGATGAGCCACGACCCTGCTTCGTCCTTCGTTCGATCGGGAGCGACTCGATGATTCAGCGTGCAAGTCGCTCGATCGGGCACCACGTTCGGCGCCACTCCCCCAACGATGTCCACGACCTGAAGCTGTTCGACGAATTCGATGCCGTCGATCACGGTCGCGCGCGGTTCGTAGCTCGCCACTTTCGTTATCACGTCGCCCAATCGATGGATGGCGTTACGCCCGGCGAACGGTCGCGCCGTATGAGCACGTGCACCGGTCATCTCCACCATCACCCGTAACGTGCCCTGGCACCCCGCCTCGACGCGACCATTGGTCGGCTCGGCGAGGATCGCGGCGTCCGCGTCCAACAGCTCGGGGCGAAGTTCAGCAATTTCTAACAGCCCGGAGTCGCTTCGCGAAATCTCTTCGCGCGCGTAGAAAACCCAGGTGACTTCCACGGATCGAGGTGTCGGTGTTGACGCCAACTCGAGCATCACCGACAACGAACCCTTCATGTCGCAAGCGCCGACGCCACGAAGTTCGTCGCCCACGATCGTCGCCGCACTTGAGTCGCCGGGCACCGTGTCGAGGTGTCCGGCGACCAGAAGTCGCGTCGCGTGATGACCCGTCGTTCGCGCAACCACGTTGTCACCGATTCGCTCCACGTCGAGATCAGGATTACGACCTACTACGACCGCGACGTGATGGGCGATCGCTGCTTCGCCGCGGCTCACCGAATCAATGGCTACGAGCGCGAGCGCGTCATCCAATCGGCTCACGTGGCGACGCCGTGTTCGCGAAGAATGTCATTGAGGGCGGTTTTGTTATGCCGCTCACCCTCATTCAGGCGTCGAATGATGAGCACACACGGCAAATAGAACTCCCCGCCCTCAAACACTCGCTTGCGATTCGCCGAGACCGCCACGCAGTAGTCGGGTACGTAGCCACGCGACACTTCCTCTCCCGTGGCGGCGTCAATCACGGGAATCGACGGACCGAGTGCCGTACCGACGCCCAGAACAGAGCCCCGACCGACGCGCGCGCCCTCAGTGACCATGCAGCGACTACCGATGAACGCGTCGTCTTCGATCACGACTGGAAGTGCATTCGCCGGTTCGAGAACTCCTCCGATGCCGACGCCGCCGGAGAGGTGCACGTTCGAGCCGATTTGAGCGCAACTGCCGACCGTCGCCCACGTGTCGACCATCGTGTTTTCTCCGACCCAGGCACCAATGTTGACGTAACTCGGCATCAAGATGACGCCGCGGCTGAGAAAACTCCCTCGCCGCGCCGACGCACCGGGCACCACGCGCACGCCGCGCCGCTCATAGTCGCGCTTCAATTCCAGTCGATCGAAGTATTCGAACGGTCCGACTTCGGCTCTCTCGAGTCCGCGAAGGCGAAAGAGCAACAAGATCGCCTTGCGGACCCATTCGTGCACGACGACGTCGCCCGATGGTCCGATCTCGGCGACGCGCACCTGTCCGTCGTCCAGTTTGGTGATCACCAGTTCCACGTCACGACGCGCCTCGACGTTTTCGGGCGTCATCTCGGTGATGTGGTCGAACCACTGATTGATGCGAGTTTCGAGATCGCTCATTACGCCATCGTACTGGCGAGGTTCAGGCGCCCCGGAGTCTCGAGGCGGCTAACTCGAGTCGCTCATCGCTCTGCACGACCGCGAGTCGTACGAAATCTCGACCATCCTCACCGTAGAGTTCGCCGGGACTGACCACGAGTGCCGAGCGCTCGGCGATCTCACTCGCCAACGCCCATCCGTCGAGACCCTCCTTCGAGCACCAGAGATAGAACGAGCCTTCGGGCATCGGGGCGTCGACGCCGAAGTCGCGAAGCGCGCCGGACATCAACACCAATCGACGCCGATATCGCTCACGTTGGACGTTCACGTGTTCGTCATCGTTGTAAGCGACGGCGACGGCGGCCTGCACGGGGGCCGGCACCATGAAGCCGGCGTGCTGGCGCACCAGTTTGAGGAAGCCGACCAACTCTTCGTCGCCGGCGTAGAAGCCAGCGCGCAGGCCCGCCAGGTTCGATCGTTTCGAGCACGAATGCACCGCGAGGACGCCATCGCTACCGTGTTCGAGGATCGACCTCGGTCGCCCGGCCCACGTGAACTCCGCGTAACACTCGTCACTGGCCACGAGCACCCGGTGCTGACGGCCCCACGCGGCGATTCCTTCGAGGTCGTCGAGGTAGCCGGTGGGGTTCGACGGCGAGTTCCCCCACAGGACGAGCGCGCGCGCGACGTCGTCGGGATCGATGGACGCGAGATCGAGGTGACCGTCACGCACTTTGACCGGCACCGGCCGCAGTCCGGCCAGGGTCGCGCCCATCGCGTAGGTCGGATAACTGATCGCCGGATACAACACCGTGTCGCGTGCTGGCGTACGCAGGTGCAGGTAGCCCGCGAGAGTGGCGACGAACTCCTTGGTGCCGATGCAGGCCGCGACGTCGTTGCTCGAGATCGTGACGCCGAAACGTCGCTGCATCCACCCGGCGGCCGCGTCGCGAAGGTCACTCGAACCCTGCGACGTCGGATAGCCTCGCGCACCCGTACCCTTCGCCAACTCTTGGAGAACCGCTTCCGGCGGTGCGTCAATCGGCGTACCGATCGAACACTCGATAGGTCCTCCGTCGTGCACCGACGCGAGCTTCCGTATGACGTCGAGTCGTTCGTAGGGATACGGGGGTGGCGTGAAACTCACGCCGGCACCCGCCACTCGTCGAAGTGGGCCACGCTCACTGAATCGAGTAGCACGCGAACCACCACGCTGTCGTCGGTGATCTTCGTATCGACCACCTCGCCTTCACGGTGCGCGCGCGCCAGCAAGTCGCCGCGGTCGAGCGGCAAATGCAGGGTCACCACGCGGTCGTTGGCCCGCAGACGATCACCGATCGTAGCGATTACGGCCTCGAGGTTCTCGTGCGTCGCGGCCGAGACCCAGACGCTGCCTTCGTGCAACTTTGCCAAATCACGTGACCGCGAGCCCGGCACGTCGGCCTTGTTGAAGACGAGCAACTCAGGCACGTGGTCGGCGTCAATCTCGCGCAATACTTCGCGCACGGCAGCGATCTGTTCTTCGGCGTGATCGTTCGAGCCGTCGACCACGTGGACTAAGAGGTCGGCCCATTGGACCGATTTCAACGTCGACATGAACGCGTCGACGAGGTCATGGGGCAGGTTCGAAATGAAGCCGACGGTGTCGGTGAACAGGACGGTCTCGCCACCGGACAGTTGACGCTGGCGCGTGCGCGGATCGAGCGTGACGAACAGTCGATCCTCGACTTCGACGCCGGCGTCGGTTATGGCGTTCAGCATCGAGGACTTCCCGGCGTTGGTGTAGCCGACGAGGGTCACTTCTCGGTGGCGGCCTCGCCGACGACCTTGTCGCTGCACGTTGCGCGTGCGATCAATCTCTTTTAGTTCGCGGCGAATGGCGTGGATCCGATTCACGAGGCGGCGGCGGTCCGTCTCGAGTTGGGTCTCACCAGGACCCCGGGTGCCAATGCCACCGGCCTGTTGGGAGAAGGATCCCCCGGCGCGACGCAGACGCGGCAAGCGGTATTGCAAAAGGGCCAACTCCACTTGTGCCTTGCCCTCGGGAGTGCGGGCGTTCTGGGCGAAGATGTCCAGGATCACTGCGGTACGGTCGATCGCGGTCCGCCCGAGGATCTTCTCCAGGTTGCGTTGTTGGGCCGGCGAGAGGTTGTGCTCGAAGACCACGGTGTCGGAGTCGACCGCGAGGCAGATCTCTCTCAGTTCTTGGACCTTGCCCGAACCGACGAACGTCGCGGGATCGGGTGAGTCGCGCCGCTGGAGAACGCGGGCCACAACGTCGGCACCGGCCGTGTCCACGAGGAGCGCCAATTCGTCGAGCTGGTAGTCGAGTTCGTCTTCGGTGACGCCCGGGAACTGGACTCCGACGAGAACGATCTTCTCGCGGATCGTTCGGTCGATGAGGGTGTTGGGTATATAGGTCACGCTTCGAGCCATTCCACGTTCGCCACGAACTGCACCGGTCCACTCAGTGTCGCCGCAGCGCCGTTCAGCGTGACATGCAACGCGCCGCCAGGATTGTCGACCGTGACGTCAGTGCCGCACATCTCGTCGCGATGCGCGACCGCGACCACCGCACACGTCCCGGTCCCGCAGGCTCTCGTCCAGCCGACGCCGCGCTCGATCACCTTGATCGACAGGTGATCGTCGCTCTCAATGGTCACGAATTCGACGTTGACGCCGTCCAAATCGAGCGACAGTTCCTCGGCCAACTCTTCACGCATGGCGTCCGTCCACTTCGGGTCATCGCGCACGACGACGTGGGGATTACCCACGTAGGCGACCCCGAGCGTGCCGGGCAACGTTTCACCGAATGTCACGTCGCCCATGTCGACGCTGCCGTACCCGGAGGTCTCTTCCATCTTCAGGGTCACGGTGCGAAGTCCCGCGACCGTCTGAACCTCCAGCGTGTCCCAGGTGCCGTTCGTGGTTCGCCGAACGGCAGCGGCGAGGCACCGAATGCCGTTGCCCGACATCTCGGCGTCGGAGCCGTCGGCGTTATAGAGCGTCATCGAGACTTCAGATCCCAACGTGGCGAGCAAGAGTCCGTCGGCGCCGATGCCCGTCGTGCGATCACAGACCGCTCGGGCGCGTGTCGCGTCCCACCACGGCGCGGTACCGTGTTCGCTCACTTCTACGAGGAAATCGTTCCCCGCACCGTGCCATTTCTGGAGAGATCGCAGGGCCATTTCTTCTAGTCTCGCACGTACCCGTCGGGACCATTCAGCACGGCGAGCAGACGTGCGCGCGCTTCGTGGGCGTCGTCGAACCACTCGATCCGGGGGTCGCGCAAGAACCACGAGCGCTGTCGACGGGCCAGACGTCGGCTCTGAATGATCGCGTCATCCACGCACGCCTCTAGGTCAGCGCCCTCTTCTATGTGTCGCAAGAGTTCGCGGTATCCAACGGCCTGGCGCGCCGTGCGACTCAGCCCGCCGGGCGCACCCGCCAACGCCGCGACTTCCTCGAGCAGCCCCTGATCCATCCACGCGCGAAAGCGTTCGGCAATACGCAGGTCCAACTGCTCGAAGTCACTCTGCAAGGCGACTTGGACGACACGCGCCGGACCGTAGGCGACGAGGCCCTCCCCGTAGGAAGAGAACGGCCGGCCCGCGCCCAGGGTGACTTCGAGCGCGCGCACGACGCGACGCGCGTTCGTCGCCTCCATTCGACTCGCCGCCAATGGATCGAGCATCTCGAGTTCGGCGTAGAGCGCCGGCAACTCCTCGTGCGCCCGTTCTTCGAGCAGCGCGCGTACGTGGGGAAACTGTCCGGGTATGGCGAGGTTGTCCAGCACCGCTCGCCCGTAGAGGCCGGTCCCTCCGACGTAGAGGACCTTGTGGCCCGCTCGCCAGACGTCCGCGGCCGCGACGCGCGCGGCCTTTTGATACTCGGCCACGGTGAACTCTTCACTCGGTTCCACGAGGTCGAGGAGGTGATAGCTCACTTCGCTGCGTTCGGCGTGGGTGGGCTTGGCCGTACCGAGGTCCATGGCGCGATAAACGGTCATCGCGTCGACGCAGAGAATCTCCACCTCGTCGTGGTGATCGAAGGCCAACGCGTGCGCCAGCGCCGACTTACCGGACGCCGTGGGCCCGACGAGCGCGACCGCGACGTGTTCGGTACTCACGAGTGGAGCAGCGGAATCCGAACCTTATGACGAGGGGCCCGCACCGTGGACGCGTACTCCCCCAGCAGGTGGTACGGCGCACCGTGGGTGACGTCCACCATCACGAGTGATCCGCCACGAAGCGACTCATCCACTTGCGCGAAGTGAATCAACTTTCCCTGGCGGGTACGGCCCGAGAGCATCAGTTCGTTACGACGTGACGGGCCCTCGACCAGCACCTCCTCGCGCCGTCCGACCCGAGCCTCGTGCTTGCGCAACGCCGAACGGTCGAGGACCTTCTTCAATCGCTCGAAGCGGGACTTGATCACGTCCTCGGGGATGAACTGCGACGTCATCAACGCGCCCCCCGTTCCTTCACGTGGCGAGAAGATAAAGGTGTAGGCCGAATCGAACTCACAGGCCGCCACGACTTCGAGTGTCTCGTCGAAGTCCGCGTCACTCTCGCCGGGAAATCCCACGATCAAGTCGGTCGTGACCGCGAGGTCCTCGATCGCCGCGCGCGCTCGGGCGAGTCGCTCCATGTAGCGCTCGACCTTGTAGCCACGACGCATCGCCTTCAGCACGCGGTCCGAGCCGGATTGCAACGGGAGGTGCAACTGCGCGCAGACGGTCGGCGTCTCGGCCATCGCCGCGATCGTCTCGGGGCTCAGGTCCTTCGGATGCGGACTCGTGAACCGGATTCGCTCGATCCCCTCCACTCGTCCAACCGCTCGAAGGAGATCGGCGAACAAGGGACTGCGACGGGTGATGTCGCGTCCGTAGGAGTTGACGTTCTGGCCGAGCAACGTGATCTCCGTGACACCGGTCTCGGCGAGCATCTCGGCTTCGATCACGAGGTCGTCGAATGGTCGACTGATCTCCTCGCCGCGCACCGACGGAACAATGCAGTACGCGCAGGTGTTGTCACAACCGGTCTGGATCGTGATCCAGGCCGCGAACGCTAACTCGCGCACCGCGTACAACGCGGGCGCCATGTCGCGATTGACCTCGTGGTCCGGGGCGTCGAGGATCTCCACGATCGGGCCCTCGGTGCGAGAACGCTCGAGGAGCCGCGGCGCCGCGGCCAGGTTGTGCGTCCCGAATACGACGTCGACCCAGTTGGCTCGCTCCAGGATCTGGTGACGGTCCTTTTGGGCCATGCACCCACCGACCGCGATCTGCATCTGGGGGCGTCGTTCTTTCATCGCCTTCATCTGACCGAGGGCGCTATAGAGCTTGAGGTCGGCATTCTCGCGAATCGTGCAGGTATTGAAGATGACCACGTCGGCTTCGGATTCATCAGCGACCGCGACCATGCCGTCGGCGACCATGAGACCGGCGAGGCGCTCGGAGTCGTGCTCGTTCATCTGGCACCCGAAGGTCCGAATGGCGAATTTTTTGGGCGTTCCCACGCTTCAACCCTACTGAACGAGGGTCGGTTTCGGATTGGCGGCGTCGTAGGTGACGCCGGCGCCAGCGATGACCACGCAGACCATTCCAATGAGGTCCCACGGGTGGATCCTTTGGCTCAGCACGATGAGCCCGATCGCGAAGGCGACCGCCGGATCGAGCGCGAAGAGCACCCCGGCCGTCGACGGCTTCAGACGTCGAAGCGCCTGCAGCTCACAGGCGAAGCCCAGCACGATCGCCATCACCGCCACCAGGGCGAGACGTCCGAGCGTCGCGGGATGGGTGAGCACGTAGTGCGACGAGCCAATCGTCATCGGCATCGTCAAGAGTGCACCGATTGACATCGAGACCGCGAGACCACCGAATCCCTCGGCCTGTCCCCCGACCCGGTGCGCGGCGAACACGTAGGACGCCCACCCGAGTCCGGAGCCGGCGGCGAAGAGCACGCCCTCGTAGTTCAGCCCGGCGCCGGGTCGGGCAATCGCCAGCACGCCGAGGCCCGCCAAGATCACGAAGGCGAAGTGACGAGCCGAGCGCCTCCCGAGGGCCGACACCATGAACGGACCGAGGTACTCAATGGCCACGGCGGCGCCCAAGGGGATCCTCGCGATCGCCTGGTAGAAGCACTGGTTCATGAACGCGACCGAGACACCGAGTGCCAACGCCCCGAGCCACTGTTGTTTCGTCCATGCACGCAAGTTCGGCCGCGTGAACGCCATCAGGACGACGGCGCCCAGGAAGAAGCGCCACGCACTCGTCGCCGAGGGACCAATCTGTCCAAAGACGCGCGTCACGATCGCGGCTGACCACTGGATCAGTGTCGCGCCGAGCAACATGTATCCGGCACCCTTTACTGCTTGACCCTTCGGGTGGCTCTCCTCGATCAACTCGTCACCAGGCCGGTTCGGTCAGCCTCGAGAACAAGCACGATGCCGGCGACGCCCTGGTCGTGGAGAAACGTTCGCGCCGCCCTCGCGACACCCTCAGCCTTGTCAGTGGTCGCGAGTCCCAACATGGTGGAACCGGCGCCCGACCAACACGATCCCGCCGCGCCGCTCTCACGCAGTGTTACGAGAAGCGGCTCGGCGAAGGACAACAGGCCCATCCGGTACGGCTGGTGCAGGTAATCGTCCATCGCGCCGTCGACGAAGGCGTCGTGATCGGCCAGACCGGCGAGGAGTAATCCCATCGCACTCAGGTTGCGGACCGCGTCAGCGAAGGGCACTCGTTCGGGCAACACGCGACGCGCGCCGACGGTCGAGAGTTCCTCATCCGGAACGACGACGACGAATCGCCACTCGTAGTCCAGCGCGAGCGGTCGCGCCACGACGCCGTCTCGAGAGTCAGCGCGTGCGACCACCAGTCCGCCCAGCAACGACGCCGCCGCGTTCTCCGCGTGTCCGTCGACCGAAGTACTGATGGCGAGGGGGTCAGCGGCACCGGCGGCCACCGCCGCGGCGACGGCCAACGCGGCCGATGAGCCCAGACCCCGCGAGAGCGGAATTTCCGATTTCACGTGCATCGAGAAGTTCGAGTGTCCCAGGACGTCGGCGACGACTCGGGCGCCAAGATTGCGTTCGTCGTCGAACACACCGGCGCCACACCCTTCGCTCGTGATGGTAAAGGTGTCCGCCGGTTCGACGGTTACTTCGAGATAGAGCGCCAACGCGACCGCCAGGCAGTCGAAACCCGGTCCTAAGTTGGCCGAACTGGCGGGAACGCGCGCGAGCATGGTTTTACAGTATGCGGTGCCAGAGCGTGGGCGCGGCGACGGATCGAAGCGCGACCAATGGCACGGGCTTTTCCACGCTGTGTACCTCAATCCATCCGACGACCTCACCGCGATGAATCGTGTCACCGAGGTGTCGGAGACGCAACTTCAAGGGATGGTTGTTGTGTTGATCCCACCAGTACACGTGACTCTCGTGCGCCAGACCGAATGGCGCGACGTCTTTGCCGAATCCAATCGTTCCCAAAACCGCTCCCTTGGCGAACACGACGTCGGCCTGGCTGGCCTCGGCCGAGATGGCCAACGCGTACGCCGCGTCACCGGCCTTGACGAGTACGTTGCCGCCCTGTTGACCGAGCACCACCGCGTACACGAGGTGCCGTCGCCCGTTCAGGCGATAGGCGACGGCCATCACGTCACAGCCGCCAGCCACTGCGGTCCGTCCGGACTTGACACCCACGACGTCGTTCGCTCCGACCAGTGGGGTGAAGGTGTTGACGAAGCCCGCGACCGGAAGGTCGACCTCGGTCTGATCGACGATCGCGCGCACGAGGGGTGAACGCATCAGCACGGTCGCGAGCTTCGCTTGGTCGAGCGCGGTCGAGACCGAATGGACCGAAACGCCCGTGTCGTCGGCGTAGTGCGTGTTATGCAGTCCGAGTGACCTCGCGGTGTCATTCATCCGGGCCACAAAAGCCTGAGGCGTCGACGACACCATGGCCGCGAGCAGGTCGGCGTAGTTCGCCGCGGAGTGGACGAGCACACCGTTCAACAGGTCGATTTCGCAGAGTTGCTCGCCCGCCGTGACGATGACCGCGGAGTCGTCTTCTGCCTTGTCCGCTTCGTAACTGAGGACGTCGTCTTTGGTCACCTCGACGCAGGGACCCGTTTGACCGATCGACAACGGGAAGCGTTTGAGGACCACGTACACGGTCATCATCTTCGTGAGGCTCGCAATCGGGACAACTTGGTTGTGCCGGGCGCGTGCGATGCCGAGGGCCGGCACGTCGAGAGCCGCGCTACCTTCGCTCGGCCAGACCAACGGCGCCGGCGCGTCGTCGAAATTTCCGTAGGAACTCAGCGAAAGGTGTATCGACGGGCGCTCGTGCAAAAACGGCAACTGGATCGAGACGATGAGCGCACTGGCGACGATCGCGCCCAGAACGATCGAGAAGAATCGAGTGACGAGGCCGCGAAGGGTCGGACGACGAGTCGATCTTCTGCTCACGAACTACAGCGAGGTCTGTTCGTCGTACTGTTCGGGCGTCACGAGTACCTTGCGGGCCTTGGACCCGTCGCCCGCCGCCACGACTCCCTCTTGCTCGAGTTGGTCCATGATGCGACCGGCTCGCGCGAAACCGACGCGCAGTTTGCGCTGCAACATCGACGTCGACCCGGACTGCGTCCGGATGATCAGCTCGCGCGCCTGGGCGAGCACCTCGTCGTCATCGTTGCTCGACCCTCCGCCCATCGATCCGCCGCGACCGGCCGGTACGTCGAGCGCGATGACGCTCTCGCGTCGTCCGCCCTGCGCGCGCCAGGCTTCAACCACTCGCTGCACCTCGCTCTCGGAGACCCACGGCGCTTGGAGCCGTCGCGCGACGTTCGATGAAGCGGTCACGAGCAACATGTCGCCCTTGCCGATGAGGCGCTCCGCGCCCGCCTGGTCGAGGATGACGCGGCTGTCCGCCAGCGACGAGACGGCGAAGGCGATGCGACTCGGGATGTTGGCCTTGATGACACCGGTGATCACGTCGACGCTGGGACGTTGCGTGGCCAGCACGAGGTGGATCCCCACCGCGCGAGCCATCTGGGCGATTCGCACGACCGACTCTTCTACGTCGCGCGCCGCCACCATCATCAGGTCGTTCAACTCGTCGACGACGATAACGATGTAGGGAAGTTCCTCCGGTCCGGGCGGTCGCTCCACGTCGGACTCGAGGCCCGTCGTTCGCTCGAAGATCTCGGCCACGCGCTCGTCGTCGCTCGTCTCGGGCTCCAACTCGCCGCGCGCGATCATTTGCTGGTAGCTCGTTATGTCACGCGCGCCGCTCTCGGCGAGGATGTCGTAACGACGCTCCATCTCCTTCACGGCCCACGCGAGCATCCCGGCGGCTCTCTTCGGATCGACCACGACCGGCGCCAAGAGGTGCGGCAGGTCGTTGTACTGTCCCATCTCGACGCGCTTGGGGTCGACCAGCATCAGACGAAGCCGGTCCGGCGTCGCGCGCATCACCAGTGAGGTGACGATCGAGTTGATCAGCGAACTCTTGCCGGCGCCGGTCGCGCCGGAGATGAGAACGTGGGGCATCTCGCCCAGATTGGCGATGAGCGTCTTGCCGGAGATGTCTCGACCGATGGGCACGTCCAGCGGGTGATTGGAGTTCGCGGCCTCTTCGGACGCGAGCAAGTCACCAAGGGCGACGAGCGTGCGCTGTCGATTCGGCACTTCGACGCCGATCGCCGATCGCCCGGGAATCGGCGCGAGGATCCGCACGTCGGGCGAGGCCATGGCGTACGCGATGTCCTTATTGAGTGACGTCACGGAGGAGACTTTCACGCCCGGCCCAAGTTCGAGTTCGTAGCGCGTGACGGTCGGACCGACCGTGAAGCCGACGAGCGTCGTGTCGACGCCGTGGGCCGCGAGAGCTTCAACTAGTTCACCCCCGAGGTCTTCGATGGCCGCGCGGTCCTGCCTGACGTCTTTGGTGCGTACGAGCAGCGACGGCGACGGAAGCTCCCAGTCGCTCTCCATTTCGGCGTACTCCTCGTACTCCGAATCGGACTCCTCTTCCTCGGACTCCTCTTCGTATTCGTCTTCTTCGTACTCCATTTCGTATTCCACTGGCGCGTCGAAGACCTCTGGTACTTCGAGGGCCAGCGCACGAACTCGCCTGGGCGTCGGTTCCTCCGGCTCCTCGTCGTCGTAAGAACTTTCCGGACGTTCGTGGCTCGACCACCACCTCGCGAGCCACGAGGCGAAGGCGCGAAGAAAGGTTGCCGTGCCGCTGTAGAGGGCGCGCAGTCCGATGCCCGTGCCGATCATGATGGCGATGATCAGCAGCGCCAACAACACCACGAGCGCGCCGGCGATGCCGATGGCCTTATCGAGTCCACCACCAATCAGCGCGCCGAGCCATCCGCCGGCGTGCGCGAACTGCGTGGTCGTCGCGTGCAGCGGCGGTCGTCCCCCGGCGAGGTGGCCAATGCCGCAAATGCTGATCAAGCCGAGCGCGATTCCCCAGATGACCCGGGGGCGTTCAACTTCGATCTTTCCGGCGATCAACGCCACGCCCAGTGCGAGCAGCATGACGGGCAGAGCGAATCGCCCCACGCCGAAGGCGATGGCGAGGCCCTTGGAGATGCCTCGACCGACGGGTCCGAGCGCCCCGGCTTCGGCGAGAGCGCAGAACGCGCCGATCACGACGAGCAGGAGAATCCAGAGGTCGCGGGCGTGCCGTTCCCAGACGCTGGGGCTCTGCGCCGCCGCTCCGCGAGCCGTCTTCTTTACCGGCTTTTTCTTGTGTCGTGCTTGTGCCACAACCATCAAACTTACCGAAGATTCTTTCGTTGTCGGTGCCAATCGCCTTATGCTGAACCGGTGCCAACAACTCCCCACGACTCCTCGATCGAACTCGCCGCACGCCTGGACGCCAACGCGCGCGTCGGTCACCTGGTGTCCTCAACGCCGCTCAGTTCTTCGATCCACGAGGTCGTTCTCGCAGGTCAGGCCGCCCTCTTGTGCGGCGTCCCGGGCAACGACGTCATGGTGCAACTCACGAATCCGGCCGGCAAACTCGTCCGCCGTCGTTACAGCGTGCACAGCGTCGACGAGGAGCTCGATCAGTTCACTCTGTGGATCACGACGGCCCACGAGGGACCGGGCAGCGTGTGGGCGCGCAGTGCCCAACCGGGCGATGAAGTCGACATCGTGGGTCCCCGGGGAAAGATCGTTGTCGATTCCGGGGCCGATTGGCACCTCTTCATGGGCGACATCACGTGTCTCGGTTCGGCGTACCGCATGGCCCAGAGCGTCGAAGCGCCCGGCAAAGTGGTCTTCATCGTCGAAACCGACCACGCCGACGACGCGTTGACCACGACGTTCGACGAGGGCATCGCGGTCACCGGCATATTCGTTGACCGTATGGGTCGGGCCAGGGACGATCCCGCCGGTCTACTCAGCGGACTTTCGGCATTCGCGTTTCCCCCGGACCGCGGCCACGCGTACCTCTTTGGTGAGTTCCACGTCATCAAAGCCGCGCGCGTGGCGCTGCTCGATCGCGGGCTCGACGATACGTCGATCACTATGAAGGCATTTTGGCGCGTCGGCCGCAACAACGCCGATCACGGCGAACCGGAAAAGGGCGACTAGAGAACGACGACGGCGGCCAGCAGTAGCGGCTGGCGGCGGTACTTCTGTCCGAGCAGCCGGCCGGCCGCTCGCTGGACGATCTTGTTGAGCGTCTCTTCGTCGCGGGTGCCCTCTCGAAGCGCCACCTCTAATGCGTCACGCACTTCGTTCGTCACGGCGTCGAGCACCGTTCGATCCTGGTCGCCCTCGAACCAGCCACGCGCCGTCAAACGCACCGGTTGAATAATGGTGCCCTTGTCCCTGTCGACGCCCGCCGAGATTTGCAAGACGCCGAACTCCGCCAGCATCCGGCGCTCTTCGAGAGGCCGCTCGTCCAGGTCTCCCGCGCTGCCGTCGATGTAGTGAAAGCCCGCCGGCACCTGACCCGCGCGCTTGATGCCCGTCTTGTTGACCTCGATCTGGTCCCCGTCTTCACAGATCAAGACGTGCTTGGCACCGAGTCCCATGGAGTGCGCCAACTCCGCGTGGTGCACCATGTGGCGGTACTCGCCGTGGACCGGGACGAAGTTCTTCGGGCGAAGCAACTGGTGGAACGTACGCAGCTCGCCCTGGCGGGCGTGTCCGGAGGCGTGAACCGGCTCGTGACCCGAGTGAATCACTTCGGCGGCGGCGCGGTGCAGATCGTCGATCACTCGTCCGACCGTCCACTCGTTACCCGGAATGGGGTGCGAACTGAGTATGACGGTGTCGTCAGCGCCGACCTTCAAGAACCGGGCATCGCCGCGTGAGAGCTTCGAGAGAGCGGCGAGCGGCTCGCCCTGGCTGCCGGTGCAGATGACACAGACCTCGCCCGGGGCGTAGCGATCGATGTTCTCGATATCGATCAGGTCGGCGGCGTCGACGTGCAGCAGATTCAGTTTGCGCGCCAATTTGACGTTCGACTCCATCGAGCGACCCATCAGCGCGATCTTGCGGTGCTGTTCTAACGCGACGTCAATGATCTGCTGGACGCGGTGGATATGGCTGGCGAAGCAGGCCACGACCATACGGCGTTGCGGTCGCTCAAGGAAAAGACGACGCAGTGCTCCCCCAACCGAGCGCTCCGACGCGGTGAAACCGGGCTCTTCGGCATTCGTCGAGTCCGCGAGCAACAACGCGACGCCCTCGTCGCCGAGAGCGGCGAGACGCGAGATATCGGTTCGCCGTCCGTCAATCGGCGTGAGGTCGAGTTTGAAGTCGCCCGAGTGCACGACGATGCCGGCGTTCGTGCGAAAGGCGAGCGCGTGGGCGCTCGGCACCGAGTGGGTGACGGGAATGAACTCGACCTCGAACGGTCCGATCTTGCGTTTCTCGCCGTCTTTCACTTCGATGAACGTGAGGTCCTTGGCGACTTTGGCCTCGGTCAAGCGGTGGCGGGCGAAGCCGAGCGTCAACGCCGATCCGTAGATGGGGACGTTGATGTCCTTCACGAGGTAGCGCAGCGCGCCCGTGTGATCTTCGTGACCGTGGGTCAAGACGATGGCGTCGACGCGGTCGCGCCGTTCGATCAACCATCGAAAGTCCGGCAGGATCAGGTCGACGCCGTACATCGTCGGCTCGGGGAACATCAACCCGGCGTCGACGACCACAATGCGCCCGTCCTGCTCGATCGCGGCGCAGTTGCGCCCGATCTCGCCGAGACCGCCGAGGAAGGTGACGCGAACGGTGTCCTTAGCCACGTGATGCCTGGAGTGCGGCCACGATCTTGGCCGCGTCCGCGTCGAGAGTGTCGTCACCCTCAGAGTGCGGCAGTCGGCACTGGCCGACATCAATTCCGAGATAACGCATCGCCGCCTTCGCGGGCATCGGGTTCGGATACAAATCGCTGGATTCGAAGACGTAACTCGTGGCCAGTCGTTCATTGAACGCTCTCGCCCGGACCCAGTCACCTCGTTCGGCGCTCTCGACCATCTGCACGAACTCGCGAGCGGCCCAATGCGCCGCGACCGACACGAGGCCGACCGCCCCGACACCCATGAACGGCAGCACCACCGAGTCGTCGCCGCTGTAGAGGTCGATGTCGTCACCGAGAACGGACTTGTAGTGGGCGGCACTCACGAAGTCGCCCGACGCATCTTTTATGGCAACGATGTTCGAATGCGACGAGACGAGATCAATCGTCGTCGTCGACGCGATCTTTCGGCCCGTGCGCGAAGGGATGTCGTAGAGCATGATCGGGAGTTCCGTCGAATTGGCGATGGCGGCGAAGTGGGCGGCGATGCCCTTTTGACTCGGACGCGCGTAGGCCGGCGTCGTCGCCAGCACGCCCGTGACACCGGTGTCGAGGACCTGACGAGTGAGTTCCACCGAACGAGCGGTGTCGGCAAAGGTCGAACCGGCCAGGACGGGTACTTCAACGGCGCCCGCGACACAGGCGAACAGTTCGAGTTTCTCCTTGTCCGACAGTGAAGATCCTTCGCCGGTCGAACCGGCGACGACCAATCCGTCGATCCCTTCGGCGACCAAATAGGTCGCGAGTTCTATCGCGACGTCAAAATCGATTGCGCCGTCCGCTCGAAATGGCGTCACCATGGCGGTGAGAACGCGACCAAAACGAGGTGTCGTCATACTTCGAAGTTACCAGTCATTGACGAAGAGGCCGCGACGTGGCGTCAGTCCAACGGGGCTTTGCGTCGCAATGAAATGCAACGTCACGAACTTGACGTCTCGACCGCACTGACAACTCTCAAATCAGCGATTCAATCCCGTCGATGAGTCGCGGCGTCGCGTCGATGGCGTCAGCGGCGAGCGCCACGCCTTGGACGAAACTCAAACGATCGAATGAGTCGTGTCGTATGGTCAAGCCCTCGCCCGGTCCGCCGAAAAGGATCTCTTGGTGAGCGACGAGGCCCGGTAGGCGCACGGAGTGAATCTTGATGCCGCCGACTGTGTCGGCACCTCGTGCGCCGGCGACCGTGTGGCGAATGGTTGGATCGATCATCTCGGGCAATCCGGCCGCGGCGCGCGCTGTCGCGATTCCCTTCGCCGCGGCGATCGACGTACCAGACGGAGCGTCGACTTTCTTGTCGTGATGCAACTCGATAATCTCGACCCGATCGAAATACGGCGCCGCCATCGCGGCAAACTTTTCGGAGAGCACGGCCCCGACGGAGTAGTTCGCCGCGATCAACACTCCGACTTTGGTCGCGGCCTCTTCGACTGATTGACGCTGTTCGTCCGACAGGCCCGTCGTGCCGATGACGAGGCCTTTGCCGTGGGCCGCGCACCACGCCGCCGAGGCCACCACGCCTTCGGGCGACGAGAAGTCGACGACAACGTCGATTGAGCCAGCGTCCACGCCGTCGAACGACGAGGCGTAGGCGGCGCCGAAAAGTTCACTCGGCTCGCGCGCGTCAATGAGAGCGCTGATGGAGAATTGGCCGAGCGAACCGAGACCGCCGGCAAGAATCTGTCCCATACGTCCGGCCCCACCATTGATCGCGAGAGCTTTCACGACCGCACCTTATCCTCGCGTCGTCGGCGTTCGTCGACGACGAGGTACACGCCCACGCCGATGATCAATACGCTGCCCACGATCGACGCGGCCAGACTCACCTCGATGTAGGGCGCGTGGTAATGGAAGTGGATGTTCCAATCGCCGATCGGCACGGACACCTGCTGGATGAGACCATTGCGCGATACCTTGAGCGCTTCACTCTTGCCCGACGTCGTGTTAAGTGCCGTCGCTCGCCATCCGGGGAGATACGCCATTGAACGGACCAGCGTGACCGGTGACGTCGCGTGCACGGTGACCCACGTGTCGCCATAGGCGGCGTCATCCAGATGAGAAATGGTGCCACTCGAAGGCGACGTCAACCAGACGCTCGATTTCACCGTCAAAGCCTTGAACACCGAGAACGTTCCGACGGTATCGCTGAGTTGCCAATAAGAGCTGTCCAGCGCCTCTTGCATCGGCGAATTCAAATCGTAAGTGATCTTGAGTGGACTGACCTGTGTGACTTCGGCATCACCAATCGACACGGCCTTTGTTGCGGTCAGTTCGAATCCGGCCGCCTCGGACGTTCGCCCGTTCACGCTGAAGGTCATATCGCTCGCGCCGGGCTCGTGGAATACCGAACCGAACGGACGGCCCTTCGCATCGATCAGGCTCAAGTACACCGTGCCCGACGACACCATGCGGCCACCGCGTCCGTGGAGATTCACTTTCGCGACGCGCAACAACTGACCAAAGTAGCGCTTCGTCGTGGCTGAGGGCGGCGCCATGCGACAGTTCGGCGCCGGTGGCATCGGCACGATCACGTTGTGACTCAACTGCGCGTACGAGACCGCGATTGCCGAGAGTCGCAGTTGCGTGAACGTCCCGTCAGCGAGTCGACAGGGATCGAGCGCCGCCTGCGGATGAGTGCCCGTTGAGTCGTCGTAGATCGTCGAGATGAGCGACCCGTATCCCTGGACGCTGGGCAACTTCGTGAAGACGTTCATGTTCGGCACACCGAGCGCTTGGAACTGATGTTGATGGGCGCCGCCCTGGTCCACGAGCGCGGTTCGCCCGTTGTTGCCGAAGAGGGCCAACGCGTTCGCCCTCGTTGGTTCCGTGAGCCCCGAACCGCCAATAAGTCCCGCGGTGCTAAAGATCAGGAACACGAGGACGTCGGCCACCACGACGCCCATGACGACTCTCATGAGGTTCTTCGATGATCGCCAGCGCAACAGCGCCAGCACGGTGACGACCGCGATCACGAGGTGGAGCCCGTACGAGAGGTGCATGTCCTGCGCGAGGTCCTCTTGTTGGGGAAAGACCCCGAGGTACGAGACGATTCGAGCGCCCCAGAGGAACAGTCCGACGCAGAGCGCGATGACCGCGAAGGCTGGCGCGAGCGTGAACCATTTCGCACGACCCTCGAGTCCGGCCAACGCCGTACGACGCGTCTCGAGGCGATGGAGCCACCATCCGAGTAGCGCGGTCATCGCGAAGTCCACGAGGATGATGTTGCGACTCTGCAAGCGCGTACTGCCGTACAAGGGAATGTCGCGAAACAGGTGACCGAGTGGCGTGTACGAGCCCCACGTCGCGAAGAGTCCGACGACCAGGATCACGAAGTACAGGACGTAGTCACGGTCCTCGCCCTTCCACCCGCGGCGCGTCAACTTAGAGATGAACGCGAACGTCGCAATGAGCGCGAGCAGTCCGACGTAGCCGGTCACCTCGGGCAGGTTGTAATGCGCGAAATAATTCGGCTGACCACCCGATCCGTTCCCGCCAAAGATGTCGGGCACGAAGAGTAGCGACGTCCAGCGCACCACCAACGAACCGGCGCCGAAGAAGCTGTAACTGATCGACGAACGTTGCGAGAAGCCGATGAACGACCAACCCGGCAGGAGCTGCACCAGACCAATGGCGCACCCCCACGCGAGGCCCGCCGCGAGGGCGACGACGTAGGCGACGCGTCCCCGCCACGTTTGAATCCAGTACGAACTGGAAATCAGCAACACCGACGGACCGATGATCAACGTCAACAGTTCGATCTCGGCGATGCCGCGGGGCTCCCCAGTAAGAAAGGTCAGTCCCCATACGAGCGCGTAGCCCCAGATCCAGGGTTTGGACACTCGCGCGTAGTGGCGCCACGTGGTGGTCGTCGGCTCCAGGGAGAGCCGACGAGAGAGCGAGACCAGGATCAACGTGGCCCAGGGGATGAAGGCGAAGCCCTGGACGACGCCCAAGTGGACGAGCTGTCCGACCATGGCGCCGGAGTAGGCGAAACTCATCGCGGCGGCGAAAGACGACAGCGTGCGCATCCCGTGCCAACGCAGCAGTGCGAACATGCCGGTCGCGGCGATCACGTAGACGGCGATGCAGTTGATGAGCCACGCGGCGATTGGCGGCACGAAGGCGAAGATCACCGTCAACGGATAGAGCGCCCCGGCATTCAGTCCCCCGAGCAACGGAGTCCCGGAATCGGCCAACGGGTTGAAGAGCGGGAGGTGGCCCGAGGCGATCTGTTGGCCACTGAGGACGCGCAGCGGGAAATTTTGGATCAGGTTGTCGCCGTCGATCGCCGGATGACCCAGCAGCGCCGGGATGACGAAGAGCAGTGTCGGCACCGCGAACATCGCGATGAACGCCCGCCGATCTCCCGGGGAGAGAGGTCGCCACCACCTCTTGGAATGCGTGGGGCCGATCAGACTCATTGGCTCCACGCTACGAAAAAGCACGAAGCCCGTGGTGCACGGTCACGGGGACCGAACAACACGGGCTTCGAACGACTAACGGCGACGTGGTCGAGGACTACGACGCGACGCGTCGCCATCGACGAAGGCCGGGCCGCCGGGGCCCAGGTCGCCGATCTCGTCCGCGAGCTCGGCCTCGAAGGCCGCCTCGAAGGACGAAGACGACGCGGTCGGGCGCGACGCCGGGGCGTTGTCGCGCGGCGCACGGTCGCGAGGACCACGCTCACGGTCACGACTGCCTCGATCGCCACGATCACCACGATCGGCGTCACGGCGAGGAGGACGAGCGTCGCCCTCCTCGGACTCCGGGAAGTCGCCGACCAGTGAGAGCGAGACCTTGCCCTGCGGGTCAATGTCGTCGACCTTGACTTCGATCGCCTGACCGAGTTCGAGGACGTCCTCCACCTGACCGATGCGCTTGCCGCCGTTGAGCGGTGCCATCTTTGAGATGTGCAAGAGGCCGTCACGTCCGGGCATGATGCTCACGAAGGCACCGAACTTGGCGATGTTGACGACGCGGCCCTGATAGGTCGCTCCGACTTCCGGCGTCGGCGGATCGAGGATCATCGCGATGCGTCGACGAGCCTCTTCCACGGCGCGACCGTCCTTGGCACCGATGGTAACCGTGCCGACGACGCCGTCGTCGTCGACCGCGATGTCCGCACCGGTCTCTTGCTGCAAGGTGTTGATGACCTTGCCCTTGGGGCCGATGACTTCACCGATCTTGTCGATCGGAATCTGCAGCGACACGATCTTCGGCGCCACTTCAGCGACCTGAGCCCGAGGCTCGGGAATGGTGTTGGTGAGCACGTTCAAGATCAACAACCGCGCCGTCTTGGCCTGGTCCAGCGCGTTCGACAGGACCTCGGCCGGGAGGCCGTCGATCTTCGTGTCGAGCTGCAACGCGGTCACGGCGTCGGCGGTGCCGGCGACCTTGAAGTCCATGTCGCCGAAGGCGTCCTCGGCTCCGAGAATGTCGGTCAACGTGACGTACTTACCGTCGTCGTAGACGAGACCCATCGCGATACCCGCGACGGGTGCCTTGATCGGCACGCCGGCCGCCATGAGCGAAAGCGTCGAGCCACAGACCGACGCCATTGACGTCGAGCCGTTGGACTGCAGGACGTCCGAGACCACGCGCAGCGTGTAGGCGAAGTCCTCTTCGCTCGGCAGTACGGGGATCAATGCACGCTCGGCCAGCATGCCGTGGCCGATCTCGCGGCGCTTGGGCATGCCGACGCGGCCCGTCTCTCCGACCGAATAGGGCGGGAAGTTGTAGTGGTGCATGTAGCGGCGAAACTCGTCCGGACCGATCGTGTCGAGCTGCTGGCGCATGCGGGGCATGCCGAGCGTCGTCACGTTGACCACCTGGGTCTCGCCGCGCTGGAACATGGCCGAGCCGTGCGTCATCGGGAAGAGGTCGATCTCGGCCGAGAGCGGACGGATGTCGGTGACGGTTCGTCCGTCGATACGCACGCCCTCGTCGACGATGCGCCGTCGCACGATCTTCTTGGTGACCGAACGGACGGCCGCCTTGATCTCGCTCAGACGGTTCGGGAACTCGTCCTTCAGGTGCTCGATGATCGAGGCCGTGGCGGCGGCGAGGGCCTCGTTGCGCGCGGCCTTGGTCGTCAGCTTGTTCGCTTCGGACAGCGACGTGGCACCCATGGCCTCGACGCTCTCGTAGACGTCGTCTTGGTAGTCGGCGACCGTCTGGTACTCCATCGGCGTGATCGGCCCGCGTGCGGCGACGAAGTTCTTCACCAGTTCGCGCTGGAGGTTGATCGACTCGCGGATCCACAGCTTGGACGCCTCGAGTCCGGCCGAGAGCACCTCTTCGGAGACCTTCGGCGCGCCGTCGGCGTACTTCTCGAAGGAACCTTCGGTGCCGCCCGCTTCGACCATCATGATCGCCACGTCGGCGTCAGCGGAGTCGCTCAATGCGCGTCCGGCGACGACGAGTTCGAAGGTCGCGGCGTCGCCCTCTTGGTACGTCGGGTGCGGCGCCCACTCACCATCGGTGGTGTAGGCCATACGCACGGCGCCAATCGGTCCCTCGAAGGGGATGCCCGAGATCATCAACGCGGCCGAGGCGGCGTTGATGGCCAAGACGTCGTACGGGTTCTCCTGGTCGGCGCTGAAGATCGTGCCGACGACCTGGATCTCGTTGCGAAAGCCCTTCGGGAACGAAGGTCGCAGCGGTCGGTCGATGAGACGACAAGTGAGGACCGCCTGGTCGGAGGGCTTGCCCTCGCGACGGAAGAAGGCGCCGGGAATCTTGCCGGCGGCGTAGGCGCGCTCTTCGATGTCGACGGTGAGTGGGAAGAAGTCGATGCCTTCTCGCACGCTCTTGGCCGCGGCGACGGTCGCCAGCAACATGGTGTCGCCGATGCGAGCCACGACGGCTCCGTCGGCCAGTTGGGCCAGGTGGCCCGCTTCAAAGCTCAAAGTCTTTTCGGTGCCCGTTATGGGGCTACTTACGCGGATTGCGTCAGTCATTGGTATTGCTCCTATTTGGTTAGCAACACTCCGCCCGGATCCCAGTGGGCAACCTTCGCGAATCGCGACTGTTCTCCACTGGCCTCCGAGGAATCGGATGTGTTGAGCACGTTGACGGCGTCAACGTACCGTACGGCTAGCGACGAATGCCGAGACGGCCGATCAAAGCGCGGTAGCGCTCGACATTTCCGCGCTGCACGTAATCGAGCAGACGGCGACGTTGGCCGATGAGCTTCATGAGACCACGACGGGTGTGATGATCACCCTTGTGGACCTTGAGGTGCTCGGTGAGGTGGGCGATCCGGTCCGTCAGAATCGCCACCTGGACTTCGGGGGAACCCGTGTCTGTCGCGTGCGCCTGG
The DNA here is from genome assembly GCA_003133685.1 of Acidimicrobiaceae bacterium. Lineage (GTDB taxonomy): Bacteria > Actinomycetota > Acidimicrobiia > Acidimicrobiales > RAAP-2 > RAAP-2. Next base: position 49,953 of record PKYQ01000030.1, on the reverse strand, counting down.
TAGTCCTTGATGATCTGCTGCTTCTCAGCCATAACGTTTTATTTGCCTTATGAGTCGGATGTCTCGTAGCAAGTCGCCAACGTGACGACCCACATAGTCAGCGTCGCTGACCGAACATCTATTCTAGCAGTGCCGAGGTGAACGTTGAGAATTTCTTGAATATCTCCACGGTTTGTTGCACGTCGCGTCCGATCTGGGCCACCAATGCGCCCACGTCCGAAAAGACCTCTTCACCCCTAAGGCGTGACAAAAAGGCCACGTCGAGCGAGGCGTCGTAGAGGTCTGCTTCGTAACCGGGCAGGTGGACTTCGACGAGGAGCGGGCCGTTTTCGTAGAACTGAGGGCGCGTGCCGATCGATATCGCCGCGGGACGCCACTGACGATCAAGCGTTCTCGCCGCGCCGGCATAGATTCCTTCGAGCGGCACTAACTGCATGGGCTCGGTCGCGACGTTCGCGGTCGCGAAGCCGAGTCCTCCCCCTCGCGCGTCACCGTGCTCCACGCGCCCGCGAAGCACGAAGGGACGACCGAGCGTCGCGGTCGCCGCGTCAACGTCGCCCCGTTCGAGGGCCTCTCGCGCGGCGCTCGAACTCCATCGCGGCTCGCCGAAGGACGGTGCCTCGAGGACCTCAAACCCGAAACGCTGCCCCTGCGCACTGAGCAGCGCGACGTCGCCGGCTCGGTCGTGGCCGAAACGAAAGTCCTCGCCCACGACGATCTCGCACGCGTGCAACTCACCGACCAACACGCGCGCAATGAAATCCGACGCCGACTCACTCGCGAGGTGTCGGTCAAACGTGACGACACGAACCTGTTCGATCCCCAGCGCTTCGAACCCTTCGAGTCGTTGCTCGAGCGTTCCGAGTAGTCGCGGCGCACGTTCGGGCGCGAGAACCTGCGCGGGATGCGGATCGAACGTGACGATGGTCGACAACACGTCCTTGGCTCGATCGGCGTCGAGGCGTAACAACATGTCGATGACGGCTTGATGGCCCAAGTGCAGGCCGTCGAAGACGCCGATGGCCATTACCGACTCGCGCGACGACAGCTTTGACGTCTCAGCGTCACGTACGACAATCATGTGAGCAAACTACCCGCGCGCCGAATCATCGCGAGACGCCAACACCAACGCAGGTTTCCACGATTCGTTGCGCCGCTGAAGGATGCCGACGAGATCGTCGAAGGAGTCCATCGCGGCGATCTCATCGCCTTGATACTTCTCCTCGAGCGTGACGCGCTGGCCCATTCGCATGGCGCGCGTCTGTTCGTCGCTCAGCGTCACGTGTTCCAGAGCGGTAACGAACGCCGCCGGAGGGGCGAGCACCTCATTGCCCTCGACGACACTGTCGGCGAGTTCATCCAAGGTCACTGCGTTTTCCACGGTGTGCGAGCCGCTGGCGAGTCTCCGGAGTTCGACGAGGTGACCCACGGTGCCGAGTGTGACCGCCAAGTCGCTCAAGAGCACGCGCACGTAGGTCCCCACGGAACACACGACGTCGAAACGCCACACCGTGTCATCGTCGCTCGGCGTGAGGGTGAACGTGGCGACCGAGATCTCGCGCGAAGTTCGTTCGACCTCGACGCCGCGACGGGCGAGTTGGTGGAGGCGTTGGCCGTCGATCTTGATCGCCGAAACCATCGGCGGCGTCTGTCGCTGTGATCCGAGCATCGCGGAGGTCGCGGCGTCGACGAGTTCGCGCGTCATGGCGGGAACGGGTTGCTTGTCAACGACGACACCGTCGGCGTCGAGTGAATTGGTCGCGACGCCGAACTTCACGGCACCGCTGTAGCGCTTGGTCTCGGACTGAGCGAATCGCAAGAGACGCGTGGACGGTCCCACGGCGAGCACCAGGAGCCCGGTCGCCATCGGATCGAGCGTGCCCGCGTGGCCCACTTTCTTCTCGTGGAGGATTCGACGCACTCGCGCCACGACGTCGTGGCTCGTGAGTCCTTGCGGCTTGTCGACGAGGAGCAAGCCGTTACTCGTCGTCATGGTTTTGACGGCGGATGATCTCTTCGACGGCCTCGCCACTGGCCACGGCGGGATCGGCCATGAAGGAGAGTTTCGGCGTGCGCTTGAAGCGAGTCTGCACGTTGACCGCTGATTGGATTTGCGCTCGTCGCTCTTCGAGCACGATCCTCGTCTCGGGCGTCAACGAGTCGAAGAACACCATGGCTTGGCGCAGGTCCTGTGTGGTCTCGACGCCCGTCACCGTCACGATGCCGATGCGGTCATCGATGTCCGAGATCCGCGTCAGTTCATCTGAGATGACTTCGCGCAAGATCTGGTTGACCCGCGCCGAACGTGGGTAGGGATGATGTGATCCTGATGAACGGGCCATGCGTTAGGCCGTTCTGGGAATCTCGCGCTCTTCGAAAGTCTCGATGATGTCGCCGGCCTTGAGGTCTTGGTAGTCGGAGAGCCCGATACCGCACTCGAAGCCGGACGCCACTTCGCGCGCGTCGTCCTTGAAGCGACGCAACGACGTAATCGAACCTTTCCAGATGATCGTCCCCTCACGAAGGAAGCGAACTTTCGATCCGCGGGTGATGACGCCGTCGCGGACGAAGCAACCGGCAATGGCGCCGATCTTGGGCACGCGAAAGACCTCGCGTACTTCGGCTTCGCCCGTGACAATCTCCTCGTACACCGGCGAGAGAAGGCCGAGCATGGCCGACTCAATCTCCTCGATCAACTTGTAGATGATCTCGTAGGTACGGATCTGCACGCCCTCGTTCTCCGCCAGGTCGCGACTGCGCTTATCCGGTCGAACGTTGAAACCGATGATCGTCGCGTTGGAGGCGTTGGCGAGTTGCACGTCGTTCTCGGTGATACCGCCGACACCGCGGTGCACGATCACGAGCTTCACGTCGTCGCGTTCGAGTTTGCGCAGTGACTCGGTGCAGGCTTCGAGCGAACCCTGGACGTCGGCCTTCAAGACGATGTTGAGCGTCGCGGTCTCGCCGCGCTGGATCTGTTCGAAGAGGTCTTCCAATCGCGCACCGCTCGTCGAGGCGACGGGCTGGTGTCCGATAAGTCGCGCGCGGTGGGCGCGGGCTTCGGCGAGGGACCTCGCGTGCGCGAGGTCGTGCGCGACGCGCATCTCGTCGCCGGCGAACGGCGGTTCACTGAAACCGAGGATCTGCACCGGCGTCGAAGGACCGGCCGACTTGATCTGCTTGCCCTGGTCGTTGATGAGCGCCTTCACCTTGCCGTAGGCGGCGCCGGCGACGACGGGGTCACCGACCGCGAGCAGTCCCTTTTGGACCATGACCGTGGCGACCGGACCGCGACCGACTTCGAGGTTGGCTTCGAGCACGGTGCCCACGGCGCGTCCGCTCGGACGCGCCGAGAGTTCGGCGACTTCGGCCACGAGGAGGACCTGTTCGAGCAGTTCGTCGATACCAGTGCCCTGCAGGGCCGAGATCTCGACGCAGATGGTGTCGCCGCCCCACTTTTCGGGGACGAGACCGTACTCGCTGATCTGTTGAAGCACACGGTCGGGATTGGCGTCGGCCTTGTCCATCTTGTTGACGGCCACGATAAGCGGCACGTCGGCGGCCTTGGCGTGATTGATCGCCTCGACCGTTTGGGGCATGACGCCGTCGTCGGCCGCGACCACGAGGATGATGATGTCGGTGACCTTGGCGCCTCGGGCGCGCATCGCGGTGAAGGCTTCGTGACCGGGCGTGTCGATGAAGGCGATCGCCTTGCCCTTCCACTGCACTTTGTAGGCACCGATGTGTTGGGTGATACCGCCGGCTTCACCAGCGACCACGTCGGTCTGGCGGATCTTGTCGAGCAACAGCGTCTTGCCGTGGTCGACGTGACCCATGACGGTCACCACGGGCGGGCGCGGCGCGGCGGGGATCACGTCGTCCTGATCGTCTTCCTCGAAGAACTTCGCGAGCAACGCCGCCTCTTGTTGCTCACCGGGATCGACCATGTGCACGCTGGCGCCGACTTCGGCCGCGTAGAGCTCGATCATGTCGTCGCTCAGGCTCTGCACGGCCGTGACGATCTCACCTTGCAGGAACAAAAAGCGCATGATGTCCGCGGCACTGCGATTGAGCTTCGGACCGACGTCCTTCGCGGTCGAGCCCCGCTCGATGATGACCTCACCGTCGGGAACGGGCAGATTGCTCGGCTGCCACGTCGTCATCTGGGTCGGCTCGAGCTCTTCAACGTTGCGACGGCGACGTCGTGTGGCCTTGCGTTGGGATCCTCGAGGTCCACCGGTACCGCGACTGGGCGGGCCGCCACGGTTCGGTCCACCCGGGGCACCACTCGCGGGGGCACCGGGACGTTGTCCCGGGAATCCTCCACCGGCGCCGCCGGGCCGTGACGTCGGGCCGCCGGGCCGTGACGCGGGATTGGGACGCGGGCTCATCGGTCGCGGACCGCCGGGACCGGATGGTCGCCCACTCGGCGCGCCCATCGGACGGCGCGCACCGGGCGGTGGCGGAATCGGTCGGCCGGTCGCACTCATCGGTCGCCCCGGGGGCGGAGGGATCGGTCGTCCGGTTGAACTGAGTGGAGGTCGGGTAGACGGGGAACCGCCCTCACCGGCTTCACCCGAGACCGAACGTTGCGTCGGACGAATGGTCGTCGGCCCGCTCGGTGAAGCGATGCGCGTGGGCACCGGCTTCACGATCGGCGCACGACTGCGAACGACTTTTGGTTCGGCGACCGCCGGTACCGAGGGCGTCTCTTGCGCGGGCGTCTCGGGCGTCGCCGCACTTGGTTCGACTGGTTTCGTGACGCGACTGACGCGCGCCGGTGGTGCTTGGACGACCTCGGGTTCGGCCACGACCGCGGCCGCCTTCTTCGTGCCCGTGGCCTTGGTCGCCTTGGCCGCCTTCGCGGCCTCGTCGGGCTGGACCTCGCGACGCAGTCCGTCGGCGTCGGCGCGGCGTCGAATCCGGTCGGCCTGGGCGTCCTCAATCGACGCAGAGGGGCTCGAGGCACCTATGCCGAGTGTTTGGGCGAGCGTGAGTAACTCTTTGCTCGTGAGACCGAGCTCTTTGGAGAGCTCGTGCACACGGATCTTCTTCTGGGCCAAAACCTTCCCTTGCTTCTCGTACCCGCTTCCGCGGGCACAGTTATCTATTCTTCCACAATCACCGCTAATGCAGTCCGCGACCCGCTTCTAAAGCCCGCAGGGCTTCGAGGTCACTCTCGCTCGCACCCGACTTAAGGGCCCGAACGAGGTGTCCCACGCGCAGTCCTTTCGAACACTCTTCGTCGCACCACCAGAGTCCGCGGCCCGGTCCTCGACCGAGATACCACGTGCCGTCGGAACGCCCGGCTCGATTCATCTCGGCGTCGTCACGGGTCCTTCGACAGACCACGCACGTGCGTAACGGCGCTATGCCTCGTCCTCCACGACCGCTCCGGCTTCCGTCTCGTCGGCCCCATCGCCAACTTGCACTTCGAGTTCGATCTCTTCGACGACGACGACCTCTTCGACGTGACCCTCGGCGTCGGTGACGTCGTCGATCACGATCGCCGCGCTCTCGCCGTCTTCGCCGGGCACGACCACGATGGTCTCATCCACGACGACGTCACCGGCGGTCCAGACCTCTTCGACCACCTCTGGTTCGACCCCTTCGTTCTCCGAACGGATGTCAATGCGCCAACCGGTCAGACGGGCCGCCAGTCGGGCGTTCTGCCCCTCTTTGCCGATGGCGAGCGAGAGCTGCTGGTCGTGAACGATGACCGTGGCGATGCCCTCGGTCTCGTCGAGTCGCACCTCGCGCACGCGCGCCGGCTGCAGCGCCGCCTGAATGAACTCAATGGGGTCGTCGCTGTAGGGCACGACGTCGATGCGCTCTGAGCGCAGTTCGTTCGTAATGTTGCGAACCCGACTGCCGCGCGCGCCAACACAGGCGCCCACGGGGTCGATCATGTGATCGTTCGACGCCACCGCGATCTTGCTGCGGTGACCGGGTTCGCGCGCCAGCGCCTTGATCTCGACGATACCGTTGGCGATCTCGGGGACTTCGATCTCGAAGAGCTTGGCGACGAGCGCCGGGTGCGTGCGACTCACCACGATCTGGGGGCCCTTGTTGGTCTTTCGTACTTCGACGATGTACACCTTGACGCGCGCGCCGTGTTCGTAACGCTCGAAGGCGATCTGCTCGGCCTGGGGCAAGAGCGCCTCAACGCGGCCGAGGTCCAGCAGCGTGTAGCGGTTGTCGTTCTGTTGCACCGTGCCCGAGACGATGTCGCCTTCGCGGTTCGCGAACTCTTCGTACATCTGGCGACGCTGAATGTCTCGAATCAGCTGCATCAAGACCTGCTTGGCCGTTTGGGCCGCGATGCGTCCGAAGTCTTCGGGTGTGGCGTCCCACTCGCGCGTGACGTTGCCTTCGAGGTCGAGCTCGAGTCCCCACACCTTGATCTCACCGGTCTCGGGATTGATCTCCACTTCGGCGTCCTCGGCGGAGTCCGGACGGCGCTTGTAGGCGGCGAGGAGTGCGTTGGCGAGTGCGATCAGCAACTCCCCTTCGTCGATGTTCTGGTCACGTGCAATCTGTCCCAACGCTTCTAGGAATTCAAAGTTCGCCATGCCTACCCTCCCTTCCTCGTCGATGAAGCATCTGACTTGGCCCGTGAGGGCGAGGGCTTCGCCTCAGCGCCCCACTTAAAGACGGTGCGCGCCCGTTCAATGGAGTCGATCAACACAACGACACGACCTTGTTCGGCGTCTTCGAGCGTGACCGACGTCTCGTCGGCCGCGAGTACGGTTCCTTCGAGTCGGCGCGTCGGAGCGTCGCTACGACGTTCACGCAGCGTCACGACTTCGCCGATGGTCGAAATAAAGTGCGCCGGCGTTCGCAGTTTGCGCTCCAGCCCGGGGCTCGAGACGTCCAGCGTGTAGCGTCCGGCGATCGGGTCGTTCACGTCCAGCCACTCCGAGATCTGGCGATTCGCCTTGGTGAGGGCCTCGAGGTCCACCCCGCCCGACTTGGTCACGACCACGTTGAGGGTCCCCTTGACCATTTCCAGGTCGTAGAGGTCAAGTCCGAGATCGGATAGGAGGGAGCGCAGCGGTGTCTCTAAGTCCACGACCGTCTCCTCTCCGTATGCCGTTCGGACGTCCGGACAAAGAAAAAGCGCGGGCCCGAGGCCCGCGCTTAAACGAGTCCATACGTCCTGAGCGGACTGTAGGCAGTAATTGTAGCATTTTTCACCCCTGATGACAATCGGAATCCGTTCGCAGAGGCGCCAAAATTCATCGAAAATTCTTATCTAGTCAGTGCCAAAGCTCCCGAAAAGCGGCGGTGTTGCATGCAGCCCGTGTCGCGGATTTCTCGCCGAAATGTCGGAACAAACCCGATCGTCTCTTCGAAGGCTCAATGGTTCAACTGGGTTGTTCAGTACGACTTGGCGACGATGCACACCAGGTCATCTTCGGTGTCATTGAGTGGCATCGAACCGTCTCGACGCTGGAGGCAGCGCACCGTGATCGCCTCCACTTTCAACGCCGCTTCACCGGAGTCACCGACCGCGGACCAGTCGAGTCGAGCGAACCCCGTCTCGGCCGCTTCGATGGCTTCGGCGATGGTGGTGACGTCATGGGTCGCGTCGGCCAATCGCACTTTGGCGCCGTCGAATATGTCGCGCTGAATCTCTTCCAGGAGCGCGGGGGCCATCGCAGCGACCGCGTCGAACGAAAGCGGCGTCTTCGCTCCGTTGTCGCGACGCACGAGGGTCACCAAACCATCCTTTAGATCACGGGGACCGACTTCGACGCGCAGCGGCACGCCCTTGATCTCCCAGTCGGTGACGCGACGTCCAAAGCTGCCGCGACCGCGGTCGATCTGCACTCGAACGCCGGCCGACTTCAGTGACGCCGCGACTCGTTGGCAGGCGTCGTTCACGTCCGGTTCGTCGCGCACGGCGATGACGACCACTTGAATCGGCGCCAACCTCGGAGGTACGACGAGTCCGTCGTCGTCGCCGTGGAGCATGATGAGTCCGCCCACCATGCGCGTGGAGGCGCCCCAGGAACTCGTGAAGCACAGTTCGGCCTGTCCCTCTTCGCTCTGGAAGAAGATGTCAAAGGCCCGAGCGAAATTCTGACCGAGTTCGTGGCTGGTCGCCATTTGCAACGCCTTGCCGTCGCGCATCATGCCCTCGGCGGTCATCGAATTGATGGCGCCGGCGAATCGTTCACTCGCCGGCTTGATGCCGAGGTACGTCGGGGCGGCGAGGACGTTCTCCAAGAAGTCGTTGTAGACCTCGAGGTGGATCTTCGTGGCGAAGGCGTTGGCGTCTGCGTAGGTCGCGTGCGCGGTGTGACCTTCCTGCCACAAGAACTCCGAGGAGCGTAAAAACAATCGCGGACGAAGTTCCCAACGAACGACGTTGCTCCACTGGTTGAGCAAGAGCGGCAGGTCGCGGTAGCTCTGGATCCACTTGGCCATGAACTCGCCGATCACGGTCTCCGAGGTCGGACGAATCACGATGGGTTCCGCCAGTTCCTCACCCCCGGCGTGCGTGACGACGGCCAGTTCGGGGCTGAATCCCTCGACGTGCTCGGCCTCGCGCTGGAAGTAGCTCAGGGGGATGAAGAGCGGGAAGTAGGCGTTCTGCGCCCCGGTCTCCTTGATCCGCGCGTCCATCTCGGACTGCATGCGCTCCCAGATCGACCACCCGTAGGGACGGATCACCATCGTGCCGCGCACCGGCCCGTTATCGGCCATTTCGCCCTTGGCCACGACGTCTTGATACCAACGGGGGAAGTCTTCGCTCTGGGGGGTCAGAACACTCTGGGCCACGATTCTCCTTTGATTCGTGGCGACAGCCTAGCCAAACGACGTTTTAGCCCTCGGCGCGTCGACGGATCTTCTCGATGCGTTCACTCGCGTGATTCGCGTCGGCACCACGGTCGTCGAGCAGCATCGCGCGGTCGGCTTCGGCCTCGGCTTCGGCGCCCTCGTCGCGCGCGGCCAGTCGTGCTTCGACCCCTTCGGCCATGATCATCTTCGCCTCTTCGACGAGCGCTTCGACCATCTCGTCCTCTTTGACGACGCGCACGATCTTGCCCTTGATGAAGAGGTGGCCGCGCTTCTTACCGGCGGCGATTCCCAAGTCCGCGTGTCGCGCTTCGCCGGGACCGTTGACGACACAGCCCATGACCGCGACTTGAATCGGGACGTTCAACGCCTGTAATGCCGTCTGCGCCTCGTTCGCGACCTTGATGACGTCGACCTCGGCGCGACCGCAACTGGGACAGGCGATCAGGTCCAGTCCCTTTCGTTCGCGCAGGCCGAGGACCTCGAGCAGCGTGCGACCGGCGCGCGCCTCTTCGACCGGATCGGCCGTGAGCGAATAGCGAAGGGTGTCACCGATGCCCTCAGCCAACAATGTCGCGATGCCGGCGGTGCCCTTCAAGAGTCCACCCGGCAACGGGCCAGCTTCGGTCACGCCGAGGTGCAGCGGGTGATCGAAGGTCTCGGAGGCCAAACGGTACGCCGCGATCATGGTCGCGACCGACGACGCCTTCACCGAGATCTTCACGTCGTCAAAGCCGACCTCTTCGAAGTAGGCCAGTTCCAGTCGCGCCGACTCGACGAGGGCTTCGGGCGTCGCGCCACCGAAGCGTTCGTAGATGTCGGGGTGCAGGCTGCCGGCGTTCACGCCGATGCGAATCGGCACGCCGCGGTCGCGCGCCTCGGAGGCGACGAGCTTTATCTCCTCGGGCTTGCGCAGGTTGCCGGGATTGAGACGCAGTCCCTGGACGCCGGCTTCGAGGGCCGCGAGGGCCATCTCGACGTGGAAGTGGATGTCGGCCACGATCGGCACCGGCGAACGCGGAACGATCTGGGCGAGCCCTTCGGCGGCCGCGACTTCGTTACACGTGCAGCGCACGATGTCGGCGCCCTCGGCCGCGAGGGCGTAGATCTGCTGGAGCGTCCCTTCGACGTCGGCCGTTTTCGTGGTCGTCATGGACTGGACGGAAATGGGCGCGTCGCCCCCGACCTTTACCGAACCGACGGCGATCTGACGGGTCTTTCGACGGGGACTGAGGGGGCTGGCGGTGACATCCACCTGTCCAGTCTGCCGGTTCGGGCGCGCGTTGAAGCGTTAATGGAAGGGATTGGCGATCGGGTGGGCGATGTCGAGAAAGAGCGTGCAGGCAAACAGCACGAGGAGCACGCTCATGAAGGCGTAGATGACGGGCGCCATCTTGTTGACGTCGGCGTGATAGCGCAGCCCGCGTTTGGAACGCAGCCGTTCATACGTCGCGATCGCGACGTAGCCACCGTCCAGTGGCAACATCGGCAACATGTTGAGCACGCCCACGAAGATGTTCACGGCCATCAGAATCAGCAGCAGGTCCCCGGGTCCGGTCTGCGTGCTCTGGACCGCGATGCGTACGACCCCCACGATGGACTCCGGCCGCGTCGCCTGATTCGTGGGGTTGGTCGCCGCGGCGGGCGACGCGACCTGGTGGAAGAGACTCGAAAACTCACCCGGAGAGAAGACGTGCACGATCGCGTGCACCGCGGTTCCCAAAAGTGATCCGACCTCGGTGACCGATCCAGGGATCGCGGCGTACCAGGAGTCACGGCCCGGGAGGTTCTCGATTCCCACGCCGAGATAGCCGTGCTTCGCCAAGGGCTTGCCGTCGACCTCGACGCTCGGGCCGTATACGGGTGTGGCGTGCACGGTGAGATCACGGCCGGCCCTCTGGATGAGTATCGTGAGGCGCTTTCCCGAGTCGTGACTCACGACGCTGATCAACTGTTCATCGCTCGTGATCGCGGTGCGGTTGATGGCGACGATCTGGTCCCCCACTTTCAGTCCGGCGAGTTGCGCGGCGTTCTCCTTATGGCCCTGCCATTTTGTGAAGTCGCCCACGCCGACGTGGCTATTCGAGGGGAGTCCGACGAAAGTGAGTGCCGCCCACGCCAAAAGCAGGGCCATGACGAGGTGCATCAGCGAACCGGCCGAAGCGAACAGGGCCTTCCTCGGGTACGACGCCGAACGGTACGTTCGTTTTTCCTCGTCCTCGGGAATCGTCTCGGTCCACGTCATGCCCGGGACCTTTACGTAGCCCCCGGCGAGAATCGCGCGCACGCCGTAGCGGGTTTCGCCGATGGTGGTCGACCAGAGCACCGGCCCGAAGCCGACGAAGAAGTCAGTGACCTTCATGCCCGCACGTTTGGCCGTGATGAAGTGACCGAACTCGTGGGCCATCACGATGAAGATCACCGCGAAGATGACGAGCGGCAGGGCCCAGCCGACCCACCACGTGAGCAGCGCCACGAAGGCAACGACGCCGACAAGGAGGGTGATCAGGGACCGACGGGTCTCGAGGTTCGAATCCATGACTATTGCTCGAGAATACCGCGGGCCCGCGCCCGCGCGGTCGCATCATTGGCGACCAGGTCCTGTACGGAATCCAGCGGATCGGCGACGTACCCGTCCATCACGCGCGCAACGACGTCGACGATGTCGCACCAGCTGATCTCGTCGGCCAAGAACGCCGCGACGGCGACTTCGTTGGCCGCGCTCAACCACGCGGGCGCCGCTCCCCCGAGCCGGGAGGCTTCGTACGCGAGGGCGATCGCGGGAAAGGCCTTGGGGTCGGGCGCTTCGAACGTCAACTCCAACCCTTTGGTGAAATCGATCGCGCCCCATCCGTGATCCAAGCGCTCCGGCAATCCGAGGCAGTACGCGATTGGCAGACGCATGTCGGGACGCGAGAGTTGCGCGAGTATCGAGCCGTCGACGTACTCCACCATCGAATGCACGATCGACTGCGGGTGTACGACGACCTCGACTCGTTCGACGTTGATGCCGAAGAGGGCGGAGGCCTCGAGCACTTCGAGTCCCTTGTTCATGAGCGTCGAGGAGTCGATCGTGATCTTGGACCCCATCGACCACGTCGGGTGATTCAAGGCGTCAGCCTTGGTGGCGCCGCGCAGCTGGTCGAGTGACCAACCTCGAAACGGGCCGCCCGAGGCGGTGAGGAGTAATCGTCGCACGTCCGGGTATCCCGCTTCGCCCGGGGAACTCGCGAGGCACTGGTGGATCGCGCAGTGTTCGGAGTCGACCGGCAACAACGTTGCGCCCGGGGTCGAGCGGACCTTGGCCACCAACGGCGCCGCGGCGATGAGCGACTCCTTGTTCGCCAGCGCCAGTCGCTTCCCGGACTTCAGGGCCGAGAGCGTGACCGGCAGGCCGGCGAATCCGAGGACCGCGTTCACGATGATGTCCGCGCTGGCCGCGAGCGCCGACAACCCTTCGTCACCGACCACGATGTCGACGTTCGCGCCGACGAGCGCGGCGAGCGTGTCACGATGCCCATCGCTGATCACACCGACGCGCGTGACGTGGAACTCGTTCACGATGGCGGCGAGTTCGTGGAGCTGTTCTGCACCCGAGAGCGCGACGAGTTCGAACATCTCCGGCTCGCGACGCAAGACGTCAAGCGTCTGCGTTCCGATCGATCCGGTGGCGCCGAGGAGCGCGACGCTGCGCCGCACTGTCGGCATCATCAGCCCAGTTTGAGAATGTGGCAGAGGTAGTACATCGTGGGCAGAGCGAACAACAGTCCGTCGATGCGATCAAGCAGTCCACCGTGTCCCGGTAAAAGCCGGCCGAGGTCCTTCACGCCGATCGTTCGCTTCACCATCGATTCGAACAAGTCACCGATCGGGGCCACGATCGAGATCGCGACGGCCGCTTCGAGGCCGGCCTTTCGAGTCCAGACGCTCATGAGCGGCAGAAGTAACGCACCCACGACCAGCGTCAGGACCGTGCCGCCCGCGGTGCCCTCCACGGACTTGTTCGGCGAGAGCAACTTGTTGAGCGGGCGCTTGCCGAACTGTCGTCCGACGATGAAGGCGCCGGAGTCGTTGGCGACCGTTAACACCATCGCGCCGAAGAGATACGAGAGTCCGTGGCCGCCGACAAAGTTGCGCGGCGCGACGAAGAGCAGCGCGTAGGAACCGATGACCCCGATCCAGACGTAGACGAAGATCGTCGCGCCCAATCCGTCGAGCACGTCGACCGTCCGGTCCGCGTTGAGGTACCAGATGAATCCAAAGATGCACAACAGGACACTGACAGCGCCGACCGAGGTAAGTCCCTTGTTGTAGACGGCGACGCCGAGCGTGAGTATCGCGACGATGCCGAGCACCGTGGCGGGGTGCGCGCCGGCCGAACGAAAGCCGGCGTAGGCCTCGGCCCCGGCGAGGCCCAAGACGACGAGCACCATGACCGCGACCGGCACAGCACCGAGCAAGAAGACGCCGGCGACGACGGCCGCGAGCACGACGCCGGTGGCGAGCGATCGAGAGAAGTTGCGATCGTTGCTCTGGCGAACGGCCCGACCGGCCAGTGGATTGGCCGAGATGGAGCGGCGCGTGCGCGGGACGCGGTCCGGCTCGGGACGCGGCGCCTCGGTCACGACCTCTTCGACGTGGGTTGGCTCGGGTTCGGCGAACTCCCACGGTCGAGCCGTGTCCTCGCGCTGCTCCCCGGCGAGGATGGCCGTATCGAACTGGTCCTCGTGGGCGACCCAGTCGGCCTCTCCCTCACGCCACGCCGGCGCGGGAATCGCCGACCAGGGGTCGTCGCTGTCGGCCGCTTCTCGCGCCACGACGATCGGCACTTGCCCGGTCGGCGCGTCAGTCCAGTGCGGCAACAACGTGGTCGGGTCGATGATCATCGTCTCGTCGGCCGCGTCGGCGGCGATCTCGGCGCCGGTGATCGTCACCCGAGAGTCGGTCGAACTCACGACGGGCATCTCACCCGTGGGCTCGTCAAAGAGCGTGCCGTCGTCGTCGTCAGACTTCAAGTAGTTCCTGCTCCTTGTGAGCGAGTAGCGCGTCCACGACGGCCACTTCTTCTTGAGTCATCTTGTCAAGAATATTCTCGTAGTGCTCGAGGTCGTCACTGGAGATGCTCTTGTCCTTTTCCAGAGCTTCGAGCTCTTGGCGGGCGTGGCGTCGGCATCCGCGCAGCGCCACGCGACCCTCCTCGGCCTTCGTATGGACGATCTTGACGAAACTCTTGCGACGCTCTTCAGTGAGTGACGGGAACGTGAGGCGAATGACGACGCCATCGTTCGAAGGATTTAGTCCGAGATCGGCGTTCGAGATTGCCTTTTCGATCGAGGCCATGGCGCCCTTGTCAAAGGGCGAGACGACGAGCAGACGCGGCTCGGGCACCGAGAAGTTCGCGAGTTGCTTCAAGGCGGTGTCCGTGCCGTAGTACTCGACCATCAAGTTCTCGATCAATGCCGATGACGCGCGGCCGGTGCGAACGGTGGCGAACTCGGCCTTGGCGTGCTCGATCACCTTCGCCATACGTTCACGAGTGTCCTGCATCACCATTTCGACGAGTTCGTTTTCCATTACCTCACCAGCGTACCGACGGCCTGACCGTCGAGCGCGCGACCCAAGTTTCCCTCAGCCATCAGGTCGAAAACCCGTATGGGCAGATGATTGTCCTTGCAGAACGTGATGGCCGTCATATCCATGACTCGAAGGTCTCGCGAGATGACGTCGTCGAAGGAAAGCTCTTCGAACTTCGTCGCCGCGGGATTGACGCGAGGATCCTCGGAGTAGACGCCGTCGACTCCGCCGTGCGTGCCCTTCAAGACAATGTCGGCTTCGATCTCGGCCGCGCGTTGGGCGGCGGGCGTGTCGGTGGTGAAATAGGGATTACCCATTCCGGCCGCGAAGATTACGACACGACCCTTTTCGAGGTGTCGCACGGCGCGCCGGCGGATGTAGGGCTCGGCCACCTGGTCCATGCCGATCGCCGAGAGCACGCGCGTCGGTCGTCCGTGGGTCTCGATGGCGTCCTGAAGCGCCAGCGCGTTGATGACGGTGCCCAGCATGCCCATGAGGTCCGAGTTGGCGCGGTTCATTCCGGCCATCGCGCCCGTCGCGCCGCGCCAGATGTTGCCGCCGCCGACCACGACCGCCAACTCCAGGTTGCCACGCTCCATCGCATGGGCGATCTCCGAGGCGAGGAAGTCAACGGTCGAGGCGTCGATGGTCTCGTCGCTCGCGGCCGAGGCGAGGGCCTCGCCCGACAGCTTCAGGACCACGCGGCGCACGGTGATGACCTATCCGCCGATGACCACTTGGGCGAACGCCGTGATCGACGCGCTGCCCAAGAACTGGGCGACGGTGTGCTTCTCGTCCTTCACGTAGCTCTGTTCGACGAGCACGCGGTCCTTGAACCAGCCGTTCATGCGACCTTCGATGATCTTGGGCAATGCCGCTTCGGGCTTGCCTTCGTTACGAGAGATCTCCTCAACGGTCTTGCGCTCGGCGTCGATCTCGGACTGCGGCACGTCCTCACGATTCAGGTACAGGGGCTTTGTGAAGGCGGCGTGCACCGCGATCTCGTGGGCGACCTCTTCGGAGGCACCCTTCACTACGATGACGACGCCGTTGACGCCGCGTCCCGCTTGTTGATGGATGTAGGTATCGACGACTTCGCCCTCGCCGGCCTCGAGTCGATAGACCCGGCCGATCGAGATGTTCTCCTTCAGGGTCGTCAGCAACTTCTCGATCTGGTCGTCAAACTGCGAGACGGCGTCGGTTCCTTCGGCGCAGACCCGAGCCGCGATCTCGTCGACGAGCGAGACGAACTCCTCGGACTTCGCGACGAAGTCGGTCTCGCAACGCATCTCGACCATCGCCGCGACGTTGCCGTTTCGCACGACGGCGACGGCACCTTCGCCGGCTTCACGGTCGGCGCGCTTCGCGGCCGACGCCTTGCCCTGGACGCGGAGCCACTTCTTCGCTTCTTCCATGTTGCCGTCGCAAGCTTCGAGGGCCTTTTTGGCGTCGAGGATCCCGACGCCCGTCGCCTGGCGCAGCGTTTGCACATCTTTCGCGGTGAAAGCCACTTTGATCTCCTCTTTGATTCTCTGTTAAAGAAATTTAAGCGTTAGTCGTTGACTCGTCGGACTCGATCGTCGGCTCGATCGTCGGCTCCTCTTCGCCCACCGGCAACGCTGCCTCGGGTTCGCCCACCGGCAACGCTGCCTCGGCTTCGCCCACCGGCAACGCTGCCTCGGGAGCCGGGACGGTCGTGCTTACTTCCACCAACTCCGGTGCGTCATCGGGCGCGACTTCAGGCGCCACGTCGGCCAGTACTTCGTCGGGCGTCTCGGGCGCCGCGGAACCTTGCGTGCTGGCCGGCTCTTCGATCAGTGCGGCGCGATTGGCCGGGGCTGAGGACTGCTTCGAGATGACCGGACGGTTCTGTCGGATGTAGCGACCTTCGGTGACGGCGTCGGCCATTAAACGACAGAGCAGCGCGCCGGAGCGGATGGCGTCGTCGTTGCCGGGAATCACGTAGTCGATCACGTCGGGGTCACAGTTGGTGTCAACCACCGCGACGACGGGCAGGCCGAGCTTGCGGGCCTCGGTCACGGCGATGTGCTCCTTCTTCGTATCGATCACGAAGATGGCGTCGGGGACGCGGTCGAGGTTCGCGATACCCGAGAGGTTGCGGTCCAGCTTCTCGAGTTCGCGGCTGTGGCGAAGTGCTTCACGCTTGGGCATGTTGTCGAAGTCACCGGCGCGCTGCATCGAACGCAGCTCCACCATGCGCTTCACGCGTCCGGCGACCGTGGCGAAGTTGGTGAGCATGCCGCCCAGCCATCGCTGGTTCACGAAGGGCATGCCGCAGGCCTTGGCGTAGTCCTCGATGGGACCCTGGGTCTGCTTCTTGGTACCTACGAAGAGGATCACTCCCCCGTCGGCGACCAAATCGCGCACGTAGGCGTAGCTCGTCTCGATGCCCAGCAGGGTCTTGCGCAGGTCGATCAGGTAAATGCCGTTGCGCTCGCCGAGGATGAACCGGCGCATTTTGGGATTCCAACGACGGGTCTGGTGTCCGAAGTGAACTCCGGAGTCCAGTAGTTCTTGCAGGGTGACTAGTGCCACGTTATTTTTCCTTCCGTTCGGTTACTCGATCCCCGGGGTGCACCCGAAGGCGACCGTACGAAACCACGGGGATATATCGTCAACTCACCCACTGCGGGAGAGCCGGTCCATCCTAACCGCTCGAGGTCAACTATCCCCTCGGGTGCGTGTCGTGGTGGACCTTCTGGAGCCGGGACTTCGAGACGTGGGTATAGATCTGCGTGGTCGTAAGGCTCTCGTGACCGAGCAACTCTTGGACCACGCGTAGGTCCGCGCCGCCTTCGAGCAAATGGGTCGCGTACGTGTGACGGAGGGCGTGCGGGTAGACGTGACCGCGCGTAATCCGGTTGTCCAGGATGCGGCGCACGTCGCGCGGACCCAGTCGATTGCTCCGGCGATTAAAGAACAACGCCTCGGGCGGTGAGTTGGCCCGCATCACGTCCTCACGAGCGTCCGCGATCCAGAGCTGCACCGCATCGAGACCGCGACGATGGAGCGGCACGATGCGCTCTTTGCGACCCTTGCCCAGCACGCGCAGCAGTCCCTGGCGAAAGTCGACGGACGCGATGTTCAGGCCGCACAATTCACTGACGCGCAGCCCCGCGCCGTAAAGGACCTCGCACACGGCACGGTCCAAGGTCGCCCACGCGTCATCACCCCAATCGTCGTCGAGCAAGGTGTCGAGCTGTTCGCGCACGACGATCTTGGGGAGTCGATGATTCGGTCGCGGCGCCGAAAGACGCGCGGCGGGACTTTCTTCCAAGTGCCCGCGCTGGACCATCCAGGAGAAGTAGCCCCGCAACGAGGCGCGTCGGCGGATGATCGACGTTCGTTCATCACCGCGCTCGGTCATGAACGTCAAGTAGTCGCGCAACACTCGCATCGTTATGTCGGTGGGTCGATGGAGATCTCGTTCGACGGCCCAATCGATGAAGGCGTCGAGGTCACTGAGATAGGCCGTCTGGGTCGCCTCGGCCCGGTCCGTCGCGCGAAGCGTCACGGCGTAGTCCCGCAGGTGCCACTGCACCGTGGCCCGAGCACCGTTGCGTTGAAGTGACACGATATAAGGATAGTGACGACCTATGGAATACTTGATGACCTCGCAAGGTGGACGAGGAATCCGAGGGGGAACGAGTGTCGCGAATCCTGATTGTCGAAGACGACGACCACATCCGTAGCGCACTTCGATTGATGTTCGAAGGCGAGGGCTTCGTGGTCGACGACGCCCCCACCGGCGAGGTCGGCATCGCCCTGTTTAATCGCATGGCCTCGGACATGGCGATCGTCGACATCATGTTGCCCGGCATGTCGGGCTTCGAGACGTGCCAGGCGTTGCGCAGCGCGAGCGACCTGCCGATCGTCATCGTTTCGGCGCGCGACGACACCGCCGACGTCGTGCTCGGGCTCGAATCGGGCGCCGACGACTATGTCACGAAACCCTTCGTGCCCGAAGAGTTGCTCGCGCGCGTGCGCGCGCACCTTCGCCGTCGGCCGGAAAAGAGCACTGGCGCCTTTCAACTCGGCCTCCTGCACGTCATTCCCGACGATGGCGTCGTGCGCCAGCCGGACGGCTCGGAGTTGCACTTGACGTCAACGGAGTTCCGCCTCTTGACCGACCTGGCCTCTAACAACGGTAAGCCGCTGTCGCGCGAGGAACTCCTTGAACGGGTATGGGGCTATGACTACTTCGGGGACAGTCGTCTCGTGGATGTCCATATCCGACGACTACGGATGAAGATTGAGCCCGATCCGGCCAACCCACTCTTCCTCATGACGGTCCGCGGCACCGGGTACAAGCTGGTCATCTAATGCGACGTCGGAGTCTTCGACTTCGCCTCCTCGTGACCTTCGGGCTGGGCGCCTTCATCCTCAGTTCGCTCTTTGCGTCGCTCACCTACCTGGGTGTCAAGCGACTGTTGATCGAAAACCAGCAGGAGACCGACCTTCAACAGAGCTACGTGAACGCCGCGCTCGTACGCAGCACGTTGTATTCCACGCCCACCGAGCTGTCCGATCTGTTGAACTCAATTCAACAGGCCACCTCGTCGAACGTGTTGGTCCAAACGCACGGTCAATGGCTCGCGCGATCGAATCGAGCCTCCACCCTCGACGTGAAACTCGCCACGATCAAGATCGTGGGGGCCGGTCACGCCACCGAGCAGACCCTCGACGCGAGGGGAAAAATCCTTTTTGTCGTCGGCGTACCGATTCCCTCGGTCGAAACACAAGTTTTCGAAGTCTTTCAGCTCCACAACCTGGAACATACGTTGCAGTTACTGGCGCTCGTGCTCGGACTCGGTGCACTCTTCACGTCACTCGTCGGTATCAGCGGAGGCGTCTGGGTCACTCGACGAACGGTTCGTCCGCTCGAGGAAGTCTCCTTCGCAGCCGCCTTGATCGCCGAGGGCGCCCTCACGACTCGTCTGCAAGTGAACCGCGCCGACCGCGAAGTCCAGCAATTGACGGAGTCCTTCAACCAGATGGTGAGTCAGCTCGTCCAGCGACTCGAGCGCGACGCGAGATTCGCGAGTGACGTGAGTCATGAACTGCGCTCACCGCTTACGACCCTGGCCACGACGGCCTCGGTTCTACAGCAGCACCGAGCGGACCTCTCTTCGGCGGGCCGCGAGAGCCTGGACCTGTTGATCGCCGACCTCTCGATTTTCCAGTCACTGGTGGAGGACCTGCTCGAAATGTCGCGCAGCGACGCCGGCGCCGTGCCGCTCGACATGGAGACAGTGTCGGCGATTGAACTTGTGCGCCAGTCGGTGCGCTCGGCCGCTCGACGTCACGGAATCGACGAGCCGCCAGTCGAGATCGCCGATGACGTGGGCGATCCCCTCGTACTGGTCGACCGACGTCGTTTCGAGCGTGTCATCACGAACTTGATCGACAACGCGCATCGCTACGCCGAAGGCGCGGTCGCGCTGCGAATCGACGTGCAGGGATCGCACCTTGCCGTCAACGTCGACGACGCCGGATCTGGCGTCCCGCGCGAAGAACACGAACAGGTCTTCGAGCGATTCTTCCGCGGTCGCGCAGCCCACGATCGAGGCATCGCGCGAGGGACCGGGCTCGGGCTCGCGTTGGTGCGCGATCACGTGCGCGCCTTCGGCGGGACGATCACCGTCTCGGAGAGTCCTGAGGGCGGTGCACGTTTTCAGATTCTGCTCCCGATCGTTCAAAGCGAGCAGGCGTGAGACGCGCGCGCGCGCTGATTTGTCTGTTGCTCGGCGCCCTCGCGCTGGCCGGCTGCACGATCGTCCCGACCGCGTCCTCGCCACAAGTGATCGGGCCCAAAAAGGTCCCATTCGGGCTGCTCGGCAAGACCATCCCGGGTACGAAGAACGGACGGGTCCGCTTCATTTCCCAACCGGTGTACATCGTGGACGCCACCGGTCACCTCTCGGCGTCGAGTCGCATCGTGCCTGCGCCCCCGGTGCTGGAGTCGGTATTACGCCAGATCATCATCGGCCCCACGAGGATCGAATCATTCAACGGCTACACCTCGGCGTTGCCGGCGAACCTGATCATCCTCTCGGCGAGTTTTCGCAGCGGCATCGGGTACATCGATCTCGCCTCCACGCTCTCCAAAATGCCCCGCAGCCAGGAAGTACTCGCCGTCGGCCAATTGGTGCTGACCGCCCGCGACGTGGGTCTGACGTTGGGCATTGAAGTACGAGGCGTCCAAATCATCGTCGCCGGCGTGGCACAGAACTCACCGATACCAGGTGGTCACGAAGCGAACCTGGTGACCCCCCAGGACTTTCAACGCCTCTTGAACAGTTAGGCGATGGCCGCCGGGCGAAATGCCGGCGCGGCGTTCCAGAGGTGCTCGAGGTCGTAGTACTCGCGCGCGGCCTCGTCAAAGACGTGCACTATGACGTCACCGTAATCGAGAGCAATCCATTCGGCCCCGGCGAAACCTTCGACACGAAGGGGCTTGAGGTCGAGTGCGATCTCGACGAGCCGCTCGACCTCTTCGGCGATGGCGCGCACCTGTCGATCGTTGCGACCGGAGGCAACGACGAGGGCGTCAAAGGAGTCGACCAACTCGCGCAGATCGAGGACGACCGTATCGCGGCCGAGCTTGTCTTCGGCCGCCATCACCGCGGCATTGATGAGCGCCGCGACGAAACTCGAGTGGGGGCCACGAGAAGTCTCGCCGCTCGTTATCAAGTCACTCAGCGCGACACCCCGAGCACGAACAGCGCAGCAACGAAGGGAACCGCGAGTGACGCCACTCCAATGACTGCGTATCGGTGCTTCAAGCGACGGACTTCTCTTCGACTCTTCGGCACCGCTTCCAGACCCCGGAGCCTCGCGGGCTGTGGGTCGGTCACGTCGAAGAGTCGAACTGCCATTCCCTTGACGTTAGCCTCGAGCGCTCTGGTAGAGCGGAATTACGCGCTCGGGAAGAAAAAGGCGAAGGTTCGTGGACGTGGGTTCGAGTCCTCGCACGTAGGAACTCGAGAGATCGACGGGGTCCATGGGAATCTCGTAACTGTCCCAACCATCAGGCACAATGGTCGTCGCGCCGGGTCGTGGCACCACGCCGACGCGAGCCAACGCACGCAGTTCAACAGCTTTGTGCCAGCCGTTGAGTTGTTGGGCCAGATCGGCACCGACGATGAGATCGACTTGGTCGCATTCAGCGAGCAGTTCACGTACGGTGTCGATGGTGTATGAGTGGCCGTCGCGAAGAATCTCGCGGTCCGACACTTCCACGAGGTCGAGGTCGTCAAAGGCGGCTCTCGCCATCGCCAGGCGAAGCGCGGCGTCGCGCACGCCACCGTCGAGGCTCTTCACGTACGGATCGCCCGCGACGGTGACTTCGATGAGGTCGTAACGTCCGCTCGCGGCGGCGGCGCGCAGTGCGGCCACGTGTCCGAAATGGGGCGGGTCGAAGGTCCCACCGAAGAGACCAATTCGCCGAACGTTCACGCGCCAACACTAGACACCGATGGAAGGGCGCTTCCAACAACCTCTACAATTGATGGATGGCGAAGTCCACGCACGACTGGAGTCCGAGCACGTGGCGAGCGCACGCCGCCGCCCAGGCTGTGGCGTGGCCCGACGAGGCGCATCTCGCACGCGTTGAAGCGGACCTCGCGCGGAAGCCCCCGTTGGTCTTCGCGGGCGAGGCCCGCCGACTCCTCGATCACCTCGAACTCGTCGCGCACGGCAAGTCATTCCTTCTACAGGCCGGGGACTGCGCGGAGTCCTTCGACGAAGGTTCGGCCGACTCGATCCGCGACAAGCTCAAAGTGATTCTCCAGATGGCGGTCGCGCTCACCTACGCCGCCGGCGTACCAGTCATCAAGGTCGGGCGCATCGCCGGACAGTTCGCCAAGCCCCGCACCGACGAGTTCGAAGAGCGCGACGGCCAGCGTTTGCTGGCCTTTCGCGGCCACATCGTCAACGGCGAGGCCTTTGAGGAATCGGCGCGTCGACCGGATCCCGAGCGCCTGTTAGCGGCCTACCACCAGAGCGTCGCGACCCTCAACCTGCTCCGCGCCTTCACCACGGGCGGCTTCGCGGCGCTCTCGCGCGTGCACGCGTGGAATCAGGAGTTCGTCGCCAACTCCCTCGAGGGCAAGCGCTACGAAGTCGTCGCCGACGAGATCGAACGAGCTCTGCAGTTCATGAAGGCCTGCGGCATCGACCTTCACGACGACGGTGCACTACAGGGCGTCGACTTCTACACGAGTCACGAAGCCCTCATACTCCCCTACGAACAGGCCCTCACGCGTCGCGACTCACTCACGGGTGACTGGTACGACTGTTCGGCTCACATGCTCTGGATCGGTGACCGAACACGCCAGATCGACGGCGCACACGTGGAGTTCTTGCGCGGCGTCTCGAACCCGCTCGGCTTGAAGGTCGGGCCAACGATGGGCGCCGACGAACTACTGCGTCTCGTCGACGTGCTCAATCCCGAGAACCGCGCGGGACGACTGACGTTGATCTCGCGCATGGGCGACAAACTCGTCGAGGAGAAACTTCCGCCGCTCGTCGAGTCACTACGGGCCGAGGGCCGCGAGGTCGTGTGGGCCTGTGACCCGATGCACGGCAACACCTTCGTCGCCTCCGGTGGACAAAAGACGCGCCGTTTCGACGACGTGCTCTCCGAGACCTCGAAGTTCTTCGAAGCGCTCTCGAGCCTCGGCATCTGGCCCGGTGGACTGCACGTCGAGCTGACGGGTGACAACGTCACCGAGTGTCTCGGCGGCGGGTCACGCCTCAATGAAGGTGACCTCGAACTGAACTACACCTCGATCTGTGACCCACGACTCAACGCGACCCAAAGCCTCGACATGGCCTTCCACGTCGCGGAGTTCTTACAGCGCTACTCCGCCGGTAACGGCGCGCGGTCGTTGTAACGCAGCAGTCGGCGCCAGGCTTCACGAAATTCGATCTCGGTCATCGAACAGTTCTCGATTCGCGGGCGCAGTCGCACTTCGGGCCCGACGCCCTGGTAGATCTTCATGGCCTGCTCGATGAAGCCGCCGTGGCACACGACGACGACCAGCTCTTCGGGGTGGCGCGCGACGAGTCGTTCGATCGCGGCGCGGCAGCGCTCGTGGAAACCGAGGAGGGACTCACCGCCGGGGGCCGTCAACGCGCCGGGTTCCAGGTCCCAATTCGGTGCGCCGTAACGTTCGACGTACTCGGCCCAAGGCAGTCCGTCGCCGTCGCCCACGCTGATCTCGTTCAACGAGGCGTCCACGATCGGCTCGAGGTTCTTCGGCAGCGCCGCGCGAAGAACCTCCCCGGTCTCGATCGCGCGCGGCAGGGCCGAGGTGTAGAACGCCGTGGCCGTGGACAACTCGGCGCTCAACGTCAATCGGTCGACGAGCGCCTGCGCTTGGCGCTTTCCCAGTGGCGTCAATCCCCCGTCACCGATCGGACCACCGGCGAGGCCGTTGGCGTTCGCGTAGCTCTCCCCGTGACGGATCAACAGCAACCGCGTACCCGTTGGTTTCGGTCCTCGTTGGCGAAACCCGGCGGGCGGTAGTCGCTGGTCTTCGGAATCGCTCACGCCAGCTCTCCCACGAACTGCTCCAACTGGCGCAGCGTGCGACACTCGATGACCTTCTCGCAGTAGGGCGCGTACTGGTTCACGATCGAGTCGCCGCTGTTCCAATAGGCCGTCGGCTCGGGGTTCAACCAGTACACCGCTTTCGCGCGGTACTTAAGGTCGGCGATCACTTCGGCGTGGGCCTGGTGATAGTTATTGCGCGCGTCCCCGAGGATCAGGATTGTCGAACGTCGCGTGACGTCCTTGGCGAAGCGGTCGTGAAAACTCAACAACGCCCGGCCGTAGTCGGAGTGGCCGTCGAAGGCGATGACGTCGGCTTCGACGTTGATCCGGGCGACCGTCTCGGCCGGGTCGTCGACGCCCTCGAACAGTTGCGTCACCTCGTCGAGGCCGTCGACGAACACGAAGCTGCGAACTTTGGAGAACTGCGAGCTGATGGCGTGTACTAAATGGAGCGTGAAGCGCGCGAAGGACGCCACCGATCCCGAGATGTCGGCGATGACGAAAATCTCGGGCTTGGCCGGGTGGGGCGGCTTGAAACGGAGATCGATCGGCACGCCGCCCGTTGAAAGGCTGCGACGCACGGTGTGGCGAAGGTCGACCGGACCGCGACGACGACGTCGACGTCGGCGTGCGAGGCGAACCGCCAACTTGCGACTCAGCGGTCGAAGCGCGCGTTCGAGCTGCGCCATCTCGTCGCGATTCGCGTGCATGACGTCAAGGTCCTCGGGCAACGGCTTGCGCACGGACTTAGCGAGCGCCTCGGATCCGCGGTCCTCGACGAGACGTTCTCGAATCACTCGTTCGATCTCGGCCTTCAACACCTCGATGCGTGCACGGGCCTCTTCACGAGCGAGACGTTGCGCCAACTGGTCGTCGTCACTCGAACCCTGGGTCAGTCGCTGTTCCAAGTTCTCGAGATCAAGATTGCGCAATGTCCGATACAAGTAATAGGTCCCGCCCACCGGACGACCCGGCTCCATACCCGCGTATCGCGTGACCGATTCGTCGGCCGCGAGTCGAAGTGCCTCGCGGTCGCCGTCACGCAACGCGCGAAAGAGCAGTTCGGCGAGTTCTTGAGCGCTCAGTGAGCTCGACGCGCCGCCACCTTCGCCGCGCGACTGTCCCGGTCCCGTCGCCCCGGCCGCTCCTTCGCGTTGCATTTCATCGGTGTCGACGTCGTCCATGAACTCTGACGCGGCGTCCCACGAACGCGTCGAGAAGAAGACCTCGAAGGCGGTATTGAAGACCGGCATGTGGTCGCCGTCTTTCACCAACGTCGCAGCCAGCGAGTTCTTCACCAACGAGCGGTCCGAGAGGTCGATGACCTCCATTGCCTTCGCCGAGTCGACGTGTTCGCTCATGGAGATTGGAATTCCCGCGGCGCGAAGCTCGCCGATGAAGTCGCCCAGAAGATTAAGCACCGGTCTTGGACCGACCGAGGAGCTCTTTCGTGGCGCGTTCGATGTCGGTCTGGTACTTCAACAAGATGTGCAGCGTCTCGGCCGCATCCTCATCACCGATCTCGGAGCGACCAAGGACGACGAGCGTGCGCGCCCAATCAAGGGTTTCGGCGACCGAGGGCGCCTTCTTCAAATCGAGCGTGCGCAGCGACCTCACGACCTGGGCGATCTGTTCGGCCAACGTGGTCGTGATGCCCGGCACGCGTGAGAGGATGATGTCGCGTTCGCGCTCCACACTCGGATAGCCGATGTAGAGATAGAGACAGCGCCGCTTGAGGGCTTCGGAGAGTTCGCGCGTGTTGTTCGACGTGAGAAAGACCATCGGAATCTGTTTGGCCCGCACCGTGCCCAACTCGGGAATCGACACCTGGTACTCAGAAAGTATCTCGAGTAGCAGTGCCTCGGTTTCGAGTTCCACGCGATCAACTTCGTCGATCAGCAGAACGACCGGGTCGGTCGCGGTGATCGCTTCCAACAGCGGCCGAGTGAGCAGGAACTCTTCACCGAAGATATCCTCTTCCAGTTGTTCCCAGTCTTCGGTACCGTCGCCCTCGGGCCGACCGGCCTGGATCCGCAAGAGTTGCTTGCGGTAGTTCCACTCGTAGAGCGCCTTCGAATCATCCAGTCCCTCGTAGCACTGGAGACGGATGAGTCGTGCACCGACCGCGTCCGCGACGGCGCGCGCGAGCGCGGTCTTTCCCGTACCGGCCGGGCCCTCCACGAGGACCGGCTTGGCGAGACGATCGGCGAGGAAACAGACCGAGGCGATCGCGTCGTCACTGAGATAGTCGTGGTCCGCCAGTCGCTTCAGTACGTCCTTGGTGGAGTCGAAGCGCACCGGCGGTATCTCATCGAGCCCGAGGCGTTTGGCGAGTTCTTCGCGCGGGTCCAGTGCAGTCATCGAATCTGTCCTTCTCCTCGTACGACCCACTTGAGACAGGTCAGTTCTCGTAATCCCATCGGACCGCGCGCGTGCAACTTCTGGGTCGAAATTCCGACCTCCGCGCCCAGTCCCAACTCCCCACCGTCGACGAATCTCGTCGAGGCGTTCACCAGCACGGCGGCGGCGTCGACACGCTTCACCCACGCCTCGGCGTTGGCGCGGTCTTGGGTGAGGATCGCCTCGCTGTGGCCCGTGCCGTAGCGCGCGACGTGGGCAATCGCCTCGTCCAACGAGGCGACGACTTTGACCGCGAGGATCAGGTCGAGGAACTCGCGTTCGTAGTCCTCTTCGCTCGCCGGCGTCGCGTCGCTCAGGTACCGCCGTGCCGCGTCGTCGGCGCGCAGTTCCACCTCGGGCATGGCCGACGACAGCGCCGATAAGAACTCCGCGGCGACTGCTTGGTGAACCAACACCGTCTCAGCGGCGTTACACACGCCCGGGCGCGAGGTCTTCGCGTTTCGTACGATGGCCACCGCATTTTCGAGGTCCGCTGTCTCGTCGACGAAGACGTGACAGTTGCCGTCGCCGTCAAGCACGTAGGGCACGCGGGCGTGTTCGCGCATCGCCGCGATCAGACTGGGCCCGCCGCGCGGGATCAGACAGTCCAACACGTCGGTCATCTGCATGAACGCGGTGGCCGTCTCGTGGGACGAATCCTGCACGAGCGACACGCCGGCCGCGGGCAGACCCTCTTTCTCGAGGGCGTCGTGCCAGAGCGACACGATGAACTGATTCGTGGCGAAAGCCGTGGACGACCCGCGCAGATAGGCCGCGTTGCCACTGCGCACGCAGAGCCCCGCCACGTCGCTCGTGACGTTCGGTCGGTTCTCGTAGACGACGCCGATGACGCCGAGAGGAACGCGCAATCGTTCGATGCGCAGTCCATTCGGACGCACGCTCTGGTCAACACGTTCGGAGAGTGGATCCGCGTTCCCGGCGATCTCGCGCAGGGCGTCGGCCATTGCGTCAATTCGTGCACTCGTCAAGGTGAGCCGATCGACGCCGGCGCCGGACTCGTGGTAGGCCGCGACGTCCGTCGCGTTGATCGCCAGCAGCTCCTCGCTGGTCTCTTGAAGCCGGTCGGCCACGTGCAAGAGCACGGCGCAACGCTGCTCGTTGGAGGCCTGACCCAAGACCGTGGCGGCATCTCGGACCGCGCGGCCCTGCGCCCTCAGCGCACCTATTGACATGGAGCAATCGTAACGGGTGACATTAAGAGCGACGAAGGAGGACCAGATCGTCGCGATGCACGACCACGTCGTCGCTCTCGTGAAACGACTCGGCACTCACGCGCACGAGGCCCTTGGCCACGACCTGACCTTCCGGACCTTTAATCTCGACCGCGTCGCCCTCGACAAAATTTCCCACGTGTGACTCCACGCCGACGCGAAGCAAGCTTCGACCATGGTGTTCGAGCGCCTGCAAGGCGCCCTGATTGATATGCAATGCGCCACGACTGGCGACGGCGAAGGCGATCCACGACTTGCGTGCCGACAGGCGTTCCGGTCGTGGATGAAACGTCGTGCCGATTCCCGGTGAATCGGTGACGGAGTGCAACAAGGCGTGCTCCGCGTGAGCCGGCGCGATCACTGTGGTGATGCCCGACCACGTCGCCATGCGCGCAGCCGCGAGCTTTGAGGCCATACCGCCGCTGCCCACGCCGGAGCGACTGGCGCCCGCGACGTCAACCAGTTCGGTATCGAACGCCGTCACCTCTTCGATCAACGTCGCCGTCGGGTCCAGTCGCGGATCGGCGGTTAAGAGTCCGGCGGTGTCAGTCAAGAGCACGAGGTGCGACGCCCCGACCAGATTCGCCACCAACGCCGCCAACCGGTCGTTGTCGCCGAAACGGATTTCCTCATCGGCCACGGCGTCATTCTCATTCACGATCGGCACGACGTTGAGGGCCTGCAGCGCTTCAAGCGTCCCGCGCGCATGGAGGTATTGCCCGCGGTGGGAGAAATCCAGCGGTGCGAGCAGGACCTGGCCGACGCTTGTGCCGACCTTGGCGAAGGCGTCACGCCACGCGTGCATCAAGAGCGGTTGGCCGACGGCCGAGACAGCCTGCAACGACACGCTGTCCGAAGGTCGGGGCCGTCCCCGCCCAACTTCGGACCATCCGGCGGTGATGGCGCCAGAGGTCACGACGACGATGGTCCAGCCTCTCGCGCGCAGTTCAACGACGTCGCGAGCGACCTGTTCGAGAGCCTCTTGCGCAACACCGCCGGTGTTGTCGGTCACGGAGGTCGTGCCGATCTTGACGACGAGGCTACGAGTCGCCATCGCTGTCTCCCAAGTCAAGACGTCCGTGACGCGCCAATCGCTCGCGCCGCGACGCGCGGTGATGGTCGCCGCGGTCGAGCCCGGCGCTCACTGCGTCGCGCCACCATTCAAACGACAGTGGCCCGATGTTCACGACGTCGCCGTCACGAACGCCGGCGCGCGTCAACATCCGATCGACACCGAGGGTGCGCAAGCGTCGCACGATCTCGGCCAAGGCTTCGTCATCGGTGAGGTCTTGGAACCGCACGGCGCGAACCGCTGGCCTCCCGGCAACGACCCATTCAGTCGCGCTGACTCGCTCGACGGTGATCTCATCGGGGAGCGGCTTGTGGACCACGACCTCGTGTTCGATTCGTTCGACCTCTTCTCGCCGGACTTGCACGACGAGTCCGGCGAGTTGGCCGACCAACTGATCGATCCCCTCGCCAGTGATCGACGAGATTGTAAGGACGTCGGGCATCTCATAGGCCGCGGCGTCACCCTTCGAGCCCACGACCACTCTCGGTCGTTCCAATAGGTCGGCCTGGTAGTCACCGAGTTCGCGCAACAAGATATCGAGTTGATCCTGCGGCGCCATCGGCGCGAACTCCGAGAGGTCGAGCAACACGCAGAGCACACGCGCACGTTCCACGTGACGCAGAAAGTCGTGGCCGAGGCCACGGCCTTCGGCCGCGCCCTCGATCAGTCCGGGAATGTCCGCCATCACGAACTCCGTTGCGTCGCTCGGACGTCCGCTGCGTTCGCCGACGCGCACCACGCCAAGATTCGGCACGAGTGTCGTGAAGGGATAGTCCGCGATCTTGGGTCGTGCCGCCGAAACGCGCGCGATCAACGTGGACTTCCCGACGTTGGGAAAACCGATCAGGGCGACGTCGGCCTGCAACTTCAGTTCGAGGTTGAACCAGTTCTCCTGGCCGTTCTCACCCTGTTCGGCGAAGGCCGGCGCGCGTCGGTTGTTGGAGAGAAACCGATTATTGCCCTGACCACCGAGTCCGCCCTCGGCGGCGAGCCAACGGTCCCCTGGTCCGTTCAGGTCAACGAGGAGCCCGCCCTCGCGGCTGTAGACCATTGTCCCGACCGGCACGATGACCACCTGATCCTTGCCCCGTGAGCCGTGCTGCCGTTTGGACGTGCCGTGTTGACCATCGGTGGCTCGTCGAAAGGGATGGTCGCGAAATCCTAAGAGCGAGGCCTGATTATGGTCAGCGACGATCCAGACGTCGCCGCCCTTGCCGCCGTCGCCGCCGTCGGGTCCGCCCTTGGCGACGTGCGCCTCCCGGCGAAAACTGACGCAGCCGGCCCCGCCGTCACCCGCTTTGGCGTGCAATTGTGCGAAATCGACGAAGGTAGACACACCTTCATCCTACGACCCGGCCTTAAAAACTCATTTGCCGCTTGATGCACTAACTACGTGGACGAATTAGCGGCGCTGTTCTGACTTCCAGTTGGGGCGACTCCGCCATTACTGCGAGGTCCATCGTTTCCATGGTCAAGCGCACTCGTGCGACGAGCAACTCAATGGTTTGGATCGGCGTGTCAGCGCAGCATCACGGAGGTTTCGCACATTGACGCATTCGATTCACTCGCACACCAGCGCAGCCACGGTCCGCAGACGAGGTCGTCACGTCGTCAACCTATTTCCACCTCGAACGAGATGAAATTGCTGCGAAAGCGATTCGTCGCGCGAGAGGTGAAATCCGCTTGGTTTATAGTGATTTGGCGACTTTCGGCAGTTCGAGAACGGTGGGAAGGTTACGATTCCATAACGGATAAATTTTGGAAACTGGCGTTGACCAGTGATTTTACGTTTTCGATTTGGCCGGAAACGGCGAAATCTTATGAGAAATCCCAATATTTCCCTCGTTTTGCGTAAAGATGGCTCCGGTTGCTGGGAACACTCCCAGTCCGATTCAACGAAGAGTAAGGAGTCGACCGGTGAACAAGGCCGAGTTAGTAGATGCGATTGTTGCCGAAAGCGGCGCAACAAAGAACACGGTAGCTGAGGTCCTCAAGGCCCTAGAAGACGTAGTGGTTTCAAATGTTTCGAAGGGTGAGAAGATTGTTCTGTCGGGCTTCCTTTCCTTCGAGCGTGTGGCTCGCAAGGCCCGCACGGCTCGTAATCCCCAGACTGGCGAAGCCATTCAGGTGAAGGCTTCAAATGCTCCAAAGGTTTCCATTGGCTCGACCTTCAAAAAGGCAGTTAAAGGCGCGTAGTTCTCGATACAAACAAGAAACCCCCGGGCGAGGCCCGGGGGTTTCTTGTTTTAGGAGGAAAACTCAGCCGACGAGTACGTCAACCAGTTTTCGGCCGCCTCGGTAGCCGAATTTCACGGTTCCTTCAGCGAGCGCGAACAGGGTGTCATCTTTGCCGATACCGACATTGCGACCGGGGTGGAACTGGGTTCCGCGCTGGCGCATGATGATGCTTCCCGACTTCACAGCGGTGCCGTCAAACGTCTTCACGCCCAGGCGCTGGGCATTGGAGTCGCGGCCGTTCCTGGTGGAACCGCCGCCTTTGGTCTTGGACATCGGTTTCTCCTAGGCCTTTGGCGAGATCTTGGTGATCTCGACGCTCGTGTAGTGCTGGCGGTGACCCCAGCGCTTGCGCTGGATCGACTTCGCCTTGTAGGTGAGGGCCCGGATCTTCGGACCCTTCTCCTCGCCGAGGATCGTGCCGGTCACGGACGCGCCCTTCAGGGCTGGCCCGGCGACGACGGAGTCGCCGTCGACCAAAAGGACGGGCTCGAACTGGATTTCAGCACCATTCTCTTCCGGGCGCAGGTCAACGCGGACGACTTGGCCCTCGGTGACGCGCTCTTGAGATGTGCCTACACGGATAACGGCGTACATAGGGATTCAATAGTAGCCGATTGCGCCAACTGCTCGCGCCCTAGAGACCGGTCTCGACGACGAAGCCACGCCCGTCACAGACCGTACAGATGCTCGACACGGACTCGAGGAGCCCTTCGTTGACGCGCTTTCGCGTCATCTCGATGAGGCCAAGTTCGCCGATGTCAAAGACCTGAGTGCGGGTCTTGTCGCGAGAAAGCGCCTGGCGCAGCGCCGAGGCGACCGCCTCGCGATTGCCCTTGGACTCCATGTCGATGAAGTCGATGACGATGATGCCGCCGATGTCGCGAAGTCGCAGCTGTTTCGCCACCTCTTCGGCCGCTTCTAGGTTGTTGCGAAAGACCGTCTCTTCGAGATTCGTCGTCCCAACGTTCTTGCCGGTGTTGACGTCGATGACCGTGAGGGCCTCGGTGCGCTCAATGATCAACGATCCTCCCGAGGGCAGGAAGACCTTGCGGTCGAGCGCTCGGTGGAGTTGCTCATGGACGAAGTAACGCTCGAAGAGCGGAAGTTCCTCGGTGGAGCGGTCGTAGTACTCAATGCGGTCGGCCAACTCGGGATTGACCGCGAGGACGTATTCGCGAACCTTCTCAAACAGCACTCGATCGTCGATCAACACGCCGCGGTAGTCGTCGTTGAGCTCTTCGCGCAACACCCGAACCGCGAGGTCGAGGTCGCGATAGACGAGACGCGGCTGATTGGACTTCGCGACCTCGGCTTCGATCGCCGCCCACTTCTCGGCCAGCGAGCTGACGTCGCGCGCGAGGTCGTCCGCGGTCACGCCTTCGGCGGCCGTGCGGATGATGATGCCGTGACGCTCGGGCTTGACGTCATCGATGATCTTGCGAAGCCGTCGGCGCTCGCCGTCGGGCAGACGCTTGGAGATTCCGATCGTGCTGGAGTTGGGCACGAGCACGGCGAAGCGGCCCGGCAGTGAGACCTCTTGCGTGAGACGCGCGCCCTTGGCGCCGATGGCGTTCTTCGTAACCTGACAGATGACTGTCTGTCCCGACCTGATCATCTGTTCGATGCGCTTGTCGTTCGACGACGCGCCTTCAACGTCATCCATGTCAAAGGAGATGTCGCCACGATAGAGCACCGCGTTCTTCGGAATGCCGATGTCGACGAAGGCCAGTTCCATGCCCGGCAGGACGTTCTGGATTCGTCCGAGGTAGATGTTGCCGTCGATCTGGTTCGTCTCGTCGGCCGCCTTGGCGACGGTGTACTCGACCATGGTGCGGCCCTCGAGGGTCGCGATGTGCGTGGCCTCCTTGGACGTGTGCACGCACATGAGATATCGACCCTGGGCGCGCGTGCGACGTTCGCCACCGCGACGACGCTTGTTCTTGCCGCGACCGGCCGCGCTTTCGTCGCCGGCCGCCTCCGGCGCCGACGCTTCTACGGGTGAGTCAAAGGGACGATTCGGATTCCGTGGCTGGCCACCTTGACCGCCGCCGCCTCGACCACGGCCGCCACGGCGACGTCGATTGCCACCGCCCTGTCCTTGCCCTTGGCCCTGTCCTTGGCCCTGGCGCGCGGGTGCTTGTGCGTTCGACGACGGGCCAGAGCCTGGTCGAGTGTCGCCAATCTGTGGTGCCGGACGAGTGTCGCCCACGCGGGGGCTAGACGATGATGTGGGTTGAGTGTTGGTTTCGTCGCTCACGACGGGTACTCCTTGAGTTCTGAGGTAGGGGGGCGCAGAGCGCCGCGCTAACGGGGGTGGATACGCGCCAGAAGGATCGGGCGACGTCGGTGTTGGTAGTTGTGGCGTTACGGGTCAACAAGAGAGCGACGATCCAGGTTAGAAATAGGGTCACTTCACTGCCGTGTACCACGTGTAGTCCTCAATGCTTGCAGGAGCGGAGTACAACTGCACCGCGCAACTGCTGCGTTCTATTCGCGCACTGCACATTTTGCACAGAAACGCCCAACGTCATCAGGTTACTCGCCGCGACACCGTAACCGGCGATTTGACCTATTTCACCGTCGTCGTCGTGGTCGAACTCGAGCTCGTGGAGGGCGCGGTCGTGGTCGTGGAGGGCGTGGTCGTGGTCGTGGTCGTGGTCGTGGAGGGCTTAGTCGTGGTCGTCGAAGGCGGCGTGGTCAGCTGGCGCTTCAACTTGACCGGGCCGATCGGGTGGGCGACGAGATAGTTGAACGTTCGGGCGACGACCGGGGCGGCCGCGTCGGCGCCGTAGCCACCCTCTTCGATTACGCACAGCACGACGTACTTCGGGTGCGTGGTCGGCCCAAAGCCGACGAACCACGAGTTCGGTTCGATGTTCAGTCCACCGTTGCTCGCGGTACCGGTCTTACCCGCGATCGGGAACTTGGTGAGCGAGAAATTGATGTTGTCGTGGAACGGCGCGTAGGCCGTCCCCGCGGGACTCATGACGACGCCCTCGAGACCCTGGAGGATCGGGTCGCGCACTCGTGGCGGAAGACTGACGTGGCCCAAGACGCGCGGGCCGTAGCGAAGGACGGTCTGGCCGTGCGCGTTGACGATCGCGGCCGCGACTTCGGGCGCGTAACGCGTGCCGCCGTTGGCGAACGTGGCGTAGGCGTTGGCGAGGGCGAGCGGCGTGAGCGCCGTCGTGCCCTGTCCGAAGGCCATCTCAATGTTGTCGCCCGTGTACCAACTCACGAAGGGGAACGCCTTGGGCGCCGCGGCGTGGAGTTCCTTTCGCACTTCGGGAGAGTCGACGCGTCCTTGCACTTCGTCGGGCAGGTCAATGTCGGTGTACTGATCCAGTCCGTAGTTGTGGGCGACGTTCTGGATCGGCGTTTGACCATACTTGGTCTGCTGGGACCAGAAGAGATAGCCCAAATTGTAGAAGTAGTAGTCCGATGACTCGGTGAGCGCGAGGGGTAGGTTGACCTCGCCGAGGCCCGTCGTCTCGTCGTCGTGGAAGACGCAGCCCTTGGGATTCGTTCGACAGCCCGGCACCTTGAACTGACCGGTGTCGTCGATATTCACGCTGGGCGACAAAACGCCGGTCTGCATCTCTGCGGTCGCCGTGATCAACTTGAAGGTGCTGCCGGGCGTGTAGAGACCCTGGATCGCGTAGTTGTTGAACGCGCCCACACTCAATAGATTGCGGAACTGGGAGTTGGAGAGCCCGTTCACGAACGACGACAGGTTGTAAGACGGGTAACTCGACATCGCGAGCAAGGCGCCGTTGTTGACGTCCATTACGACCGCCGCACCGTTGATTGCCTTGGGCAACACTCCCGAACGCGGGTCCGGCACCGTTCGATCGTGCAAGATGTCCGCCTTTAGAATTCCGTCGAGGGCTTTTTGCAGTCCGCCGTCGATATTGAGAACGACCGAGTCGCCAACTCTCGGTTGCGTCGTCTTTAGGGTGCCGATGACGCTGCCCACATTGTTCACCTCAATCGTGGTGGTGCCGTCGTGACCACGCAGGTACTGCTCGTAGAAGGCCTCGATACCGGTTTGACCGATCGTCGAGTCGGTCTGGTAGCCGGCTCCCGGGTGCGCCTTGATCTCGTTTCCAGTGATCGGACCGACGTAGCCGAGCACCTGGGATCCAACGTTGCCCCCGAGTGAATACGAACGCTGCGAGACATCCAACACGGACACGCCGGGAAATTCCGTGGCGTGCAGCTTGATGAACTGAACAATGTTGGCGGGCGCGTTGGCAAGGATCGGCGCCGGCTGGTACGGGCTGTAGGCCTGATTGGCGAGGTCACTGGCAATTTGACCGACCTTCAGTCCAGTGAGAGACGCGAGCGTGCCTTCGATCGACGGATTCAAGGTCGCCTCGGCGCGCGACAATCGGATCTCCACTGTCGTCACGTTGTTGACCAAGGGCGCGCCATTGCGATCGAGTATCAGACCCCGCGACGCCGGGATCGTCGCCACGTGAAGCGACAGTGCGTCGACCTGTGCGACGGACTGCTTGTGGTCCTTGATCTGCAGCATGTAGAGCCGTCCGACGAGCAACAGAAACAGGAGAAAGAAGAATCCGCCAATCACGTACCAGCGACGTTCGGGTCGCAGCTTGACGTCGCCGGGTGCGGCGACGAGGTCGCGAATACCGACCGATTTGGGCTCGTTGATCGAGCGGCCCTTGCCTCGAAACGGGTGCAGTGAACTCCACGGGCGCCACAGCCGCGAGAAAAAAGACCCCGAGGGGCGATCGCGCCACGAACCCTTCATCGGTGGGCCCGAACGCCGACGCGACCGACCATGCGCGCGAGTCGCGAGACCGGCCTCGCCAACACGAAGAACGCGACGGCGTTCACGACCATCGAATTCACGAGACTGCCGTGCCACAACGAGAAGTTCAAGACGCCGGCGCCGCCGGCGGTGTAAATGACCGGCGCCGCGAGGCCCGCGCCGGCCGCCAGGATCGGCGTCACCCACCAGGCCGCGGAGTCGAGATCGCCGACGCCCTCCTTGCCGAGTCGTGACGCGCCGTAGGCGAGCACGACGCCCACCATCGCGGTTAGTCCGAAGGGAGTGGTGGCGTGTGTGTCGAAGAACACGCCACCCACGGCGGCCGCCCAGATCGAGAGCGTCGTGAATCCGGCGAGGCCGAGCGCGAAGGGCCAGAGCCACACCAACATGAAGACGACGCCGGCGATGCGCCACGTCGAAAAGACCGACAGTTGCACGCCGATGATAAACATGGTGACCACCGTGACCGGGATCAGCGCACGAATCACGTCGACGGCTCCCAGAGCACCACGTCGAGGTAGACGAGGTTGCGCAGGTCGGCCAACGGATGCAGCGAGAGATTGTAGGTCGCCGCTCCGGGCGTCAGCGTCACCTTCGAGACCTTGGCGACCGGTAGGCCCGGCGGATACAGCCCGCCGTCCAGACCGTTGGTCGATAAGACCGTGCCCGCGCGCACCGAGGACGTGAGCGGCACGGCCGTCGCGCCGAGGCCGTTATTGACACCCTGTCCGCTCACGACGATCGACGTCTTGCCCGATCCGAAGGTCGCTCCGATGAGTGAATTCACGTCGGTGATCAGGCGAACCGTGGCGCCGTGCGGGGTCGTTGCGGTGACGATGCCGACCAGCCCCCCGTTGGCGACGACCGGCATTCCCGCCATGACGCCGCTATCGAGGCCCTTCGAGATATTGACCGTCGCGGCGAAATTCGTCGGTGAGAGAGCGGTCACCTGGCCGGTGACCGTGGGCAACGACCCGACGAAGGGCACGTCGAGCTGGAGGCTCAGTTGCTCGAGCTGTCGATTCTCGGACCACGCTTCGTTGGCTTTGAGTTCAGCCTTCCCGAGTTCGTAACGCAGCTTTTGATTCTGAGAGACGACGTCGCTGTAGTTGATCGCGCCGGCGAACATATGGCCAATCGGGCGCGCGATCTCATTGACGCTCCAGCTGAACGGAGAGGTGACGAAGTTCGCCGCCGTGCGGAGTCCTGACACGACACCGCCGCTGAGGTAGAGCACGACCAGGAGTATCGAGACGGTGGCGCCGATCGTCCACGTACGACGCCTCGTCCGATCCGTGGCCACGGGTTAGCGCGTAGGACTGGTCTTCAACATGCGCGCGAAGACGTCGAGTTCTTCGAGGCACATGCCGCTTCCTAACGCCACGCAGTTGAGTGGGTCGTTCGCCACGATGATGGGCATGTTCGTCTCGTACTCAAGTCGCGCCGCGATGCCCGCGAGCAACGCGCCGCCACCGGTCAGGACGATGCCCTGTTCCATGAGGTCCGACGAGAGTTCCGGCGGCGTGCGGTCGAGCGTGACCTTCACCGCGTCCACAATCGCCTGCACCGGTTCTTCCATGGCCTTGCGAATCTGTTCGGTCGAGATGATGACCGTCTTGGGCAGTCCCGTCACGAGGTCACGACCACGAATCTCGGCGCGCAACTCCTCTTCGAGCGGGTAGGCCGAGCCGAGTTGAATCTTGATCTCTTCGGCAGTTCGCTCACCGAGGGCTAACTGGAACTCTTTCTTCACGTAGGCGATCAACGCCTCGTCGAGTTCATCACCACCGACGCGGATCGACTGACTCGTCACAATGCCGCCCAGCGAGATGACGGCGACCTCGGTGGTACCGCCGCCAATATCGACGACCATGTTGCCGGTCGGTTCGTGAATCGGTAGACCGGCGCCGATCGCGGCGGCCATCGGCTCTTCGATGATGTAGGCCTTGCGCGCGCCGGCGAACTCGGCGGCTTCCATGACGGCGCGCTGCTCGACGCCGGTGATACCCGACGGCACGCAGATGACCATTCGCGGTTTCGCGAAGCGGCGTTGGTGGACGCGGTGAATGAAATAGCGGAGCATCTTCTCGCAGATTTCGAAGTCCGCGATGACGCCGTCTTTCAGAGGGCGGATGGCCTGGATGTTGCTCGGAGTACGACCGATCATCCGCTTGGCCTCGGCGCCGACCGCGAGGGGCTTACCATCCTTTACGTCAACCGCGACCACCGAAGGCTCGTTCAAGACGATGCCGCGGCCCCGCACGTACACCAAGGTGTTCGCAGTTCCGAGGTCGACCGCCATATCACGGCCCAAAAGCGAGAAACGACTATCAACCATAAAGACCCTTTAAGTAGTGACGACGACGCCCTTTTCACCTACAAGGCTAGGACACTGGACGCACTTATGGCCACTAGATGTATTCATCAACCACATCTCGTGCAATGAAACACGCAGTTCTCCGAAAAAAAACCTGTCCCGTAAGGGAAAATTGAGTCCCGGACATAAACAGCTCGCGTCCGTGACTTGGGGCTGCTGACGTTCCCCTTGTGAAGGTGACAAGCAATCCTTCAGCAGCCCCTTCAGGGAGTTCAGGGAGTCCAGGGGGTTCAAAAAAACCAGATGTTAGCCCGGATAAGGAAAGAAAATTTCAATCTCACGTTGTGCTGACGCCGCCGAGTCGGAACCGTGCACGAGATTCTCTCGCAGTCCAATCGCGAGGTCACCGCGAATCGTTCCTGGTGCGGCGTCCTTCGAATTCGTTGCTCCCATGAGACCTCGCACGACCTGCCACGTGTCCTCTGGGCCCTCAACGATGAGCACCAGCGCGGGACCCTGCGTGATGAATTCGACGAGCTTGTCGTAGTAGGGCCGACCTTGGTGTTCACCGTAGTGGCGCTCGGCCGTCGGTTGGTCAATGGTTCGCAACTCGGCCGCGACGATGCGCAACTCTTTGTCTTCGAGGCGCCCGATGATTTCGCCGATGAGGCCGCGCGCGACACCGTCAGGCTTCACTATGAAGAGCGTTCTATCCACGACGAAGCAATCTAACAGCCGCTAGGTCAAGTGACGAGAACGCACCCGCATCACCTCGCCGCGGACCTCGGCGACGAGGTACAGACTGCCCGCGACGACAATCAGATCCTCGTCGGTCGAGCGCTCGCGCGCGTGCGCCAAGGCCGACGTGGCACTCGGATGCTCATACGCGACACCGCCGTGACGACGCACCGCGTTCGCGACGTCGCTCGCCGGGACCGCTCGCGGTGAGCGCGGGGCACAACAGTGAAATTCGGTGAACCCAAGGGCGACGAGTGGTTCGACCATGTCGTCAATGTTGCGACCGCTCAGCATCCCCAGCACACAGCGCCGCTCCCCCGCGACGTGAAACGCGCCATCGAGTGTGGCGACAAGCGCCTTCACGCCGGCGGGATTGTGCGCACCGTCCACGACGATCATGGGCTTGCGCGAAATGAGTTCCATGCGCCCGGGCATTCGGGCGTTGGCCAGCGTCAAGCTCACCGCCTCTTCACCGAGCGCTCGACCGAGGAAGGCCTCGGCCGCGACGATGGCGGTCGCGGCGTTCACACCCTGGTGGATGCCGTGCAGTGAAACGAGAATTTCCTCGTAGCGCGTGAAGGGGGTTCGCAAGGTGATTACTCGCCCGCCGAGGGCCAATTCGTTCTGCTCCAGTGTGAATG
Organism: Acidimicrobiaceae bacterium; assembly: GCA_003133685.1. Classification (GTDB taxonomy): domain Bacteria; phylum Actinomycetota; class Acidimicrobiia; order Acidimicrobiales; family RAAP-2; genus RAAP-2. The sequence goes on along the minus strand of PKYQ01000030.1, from coordinate 10,561 downwards.
AATCACCGAGGAGCCAGAGCTCGGCGCCCAGCTCGTCGGCCCGGCGTTGTGCGATCTCGACCACGATGGCGTTGGTCGTGGCGACGACGGCGATGGCGTCGGCACGAAAGATGCCGACCTTGTCGCTCGCGATCTCCGCGATCGTCGTGCCCAGCACCGCGGTGTGGTCGAGATCGACGTTGGTGAGCACCGTAACGTCACCGTTGATCACGTTCGTCGAGTCCCACGTGCCGCCCATGCCTACCTCGACGACCGCAACGTCGACCCCCTCGTCCGAGAAGTGCAGGAACGCTGCCGCGGTCAAGAGTTCGAAACGAGTGAGGGCTATCCCACTCACCGATTCGACGTCGGCCAGGCGTTGGAGGAGGGCGATGAACTCCTCGTCGTCAATGGGCTCGGAGTTCACGGCGATTCGTTCGTTGACGGCGTGCAGGTCCGGACTCGTGAAGGTTCCCACCCGAAGTCCGGTCGCCACCAGCAACGCTGCGATCAACGTCGTCGTCGTGCCCTTGCCGTTCGTGCCGGTGACGTGGATCGTGGGGTAATCGTGCTGCGGTTCGGCCAGCATGGCCAGGGTGTCGACGATCGGTTGAAGGGTCGGAATCTCTCGTCGATTCGGCGCGACAAGTTCGTAGTCGACGTGCGACTCCAGCCACGTCAACGCTTCGACGTACGTCCTAAAGCGCACGCGTTAACTCGCGCGACGGGTGCGCGTCGCCTTTCGCAATTCGTATTCGGGGGCGAGCTTGTCGCGCACCGAGTCGGCGGTGACAACGCAGCGCAGAACGTCGGTGCGCCCGGGCACATCGAACATCGCCTCCAACAAGACGGCTTCGAGAATCGAGCGCAGTCCGCGCGCGCCGGTGCCGCGCTCGAGGGCGAGGTCGGCGATCGCTTCGAGCGCGCCCTCGTCGATGACCAACTCGACGCCGTCCATCGCGAGGACCTGTTGGAACTGCTTGACGAGCGAGTTCTTCGGTTCGGTCAAAACGCGAATCAACATATCGCGGTCGAGCTGTTGAACGGCGCTCACGATCGGCAGGCGTCCGATGAACTCGGGGATGAGACCGAACTTGACCAAGTCTTCGGGCAGCGCGTGACGAAAAAGTTCGATGTCACCCTTGCGCTTGGATTCGACGGGCTGGTTGAAGCCCATTGACTTCGTGCCGAGACGACGTTCGATGATCTCCTCGAGCCCGGCGAAGGCGCCGCCGACCACGAACAAGATGTTCGCCGTGTCGATGTTGATGAACTCTTGGTGTGGATGCTTACGTCCACCCTGGGGCGGCACGCTCGCAATCGTGCCTTCGAGGATCTTCAACAGCGCTTGCTGGACACCCTCACCGGACACGTCTCGAGTGATCGACGGGTTTTCGGCCTTTCGCGCGATCTTGTCGATCTCATCGATGTAAATGATGCCGCGCTCGGCGCGCTTCACGTCAAAGTCGGCGGCCGACAGGAGCTTCAGGAGAATGTTCTCGACATCCTCACCGACGTAGCCGGCCTCGGTGAGCGCGGTGGCGTCGGCGATCGCGAAGGGCACGTTGAGCATCCGAGCCAACGTCTGCGCGAGGAACGTCTTGCCACAACCGGTCGGACCCAAGAGCAGCACGTTGGATTTGGCGACTTCCACGTCGTCGTCGTGCAGAGGTCCGGTTTGAATGCGCTTGTAGTGGTTGTAGACCGCGACGGCGAGGATCTTCTTGGCTTCGACCTGACCGATGACGAACTCGTCGAGGAAGGCTGAGATCTCCCGTGGCGTCGGAAGGTCGTCAAGGACGAACTCGGGACGGTCACCAAATTCGTCGGCGATGATGTCGTTGCACAGGTCGATGCACTCATCGCAGATGTACACGCTGGGTCCCGCGATGAGCTTCTTTACCTGCTTTTGACCCTTCGCGCAGAAACTGCACTTAATAAGGTCGTTGCTTTCACCAAACTTCGCCACTGATTTCCTCCGACATGACCTCCGCCGCGACCATCCTACGAGGCGCAAACGTCAAATCTTGGTACCTACGGTCGCGCCGTTAGTACTTCGTCAATCAGTCCATATTCCACGGCTTCGGCGGCGCTCATGATGAAGTCGCGGTCAGTGTCTTTGGTAATGCGTTCGACCGACTGGCCGGTGTCTTGGGCGAGCATGTCGTTCAACATGTCCTTCATGCGCAAGATCTCGCGGGCCTGGATCTCAATGTCCGACGCCTGCCCTCCGACGCCGCCCCACGGTTGGTGCAGCAACACCCGCGCGTGCGGCAACGCGAAACGCTTACCCTTGGCTCCGGCGCCGAGCAACACGGCGGCGGCCGAGGCGGCCTGACCAAAGCAGAACGTCGAGACGGCCGGCTTGATGTACTTCATGGTGTCGTAGACCGCGAGCAGACCCGTGATGTCGCCGCCCGGTGAGTTGATGTAGAGGCTGATGTCCTTGTCGGGATCCTCGGACTCAAGAAACAGCATCTGCGCGCTGATCAAGTTGGCGATCGTGTCGTCGATGGGCGTGCCGAGGAAGATGATGCGTTCGCGCAGTAGTCGACTGTAGAGGTCGTAGGCGCGCTCGCCCCGGTTCGACGATTCGACGACCGTGGGGACGAGGTAGTTCTGGGCTTTGAAGTAATCGTTCACCCGACTACCTTAGGCGTCGGCGTCGATTACCTCGGCGGTGTCGTCGTCGGTTTCGGTCGATTCGGATTCGGTCTCGCCGTCGTCAACGGACTGGTCGGCGCGCAGCATCGCGTTATCGATCTCGACTCCCTCGGGGTCCACGTAGACCACGTTCTCGCTCAACCACTTCGACGCCTTCATCTTGGAGACCTCGGCGGTGAAGCTGACGACGCGCCCGGAGTCGCGAAGGTTGTCGCGCAGCAAGTCCGCCGATACGCCCATGGACTGCGCGGTGCGCTCGAGTTCTTCGTCGATCTCCTCCGGCGACGCTTCGAGGTGTTCGGCCGCGACCAACGCGCGCATGGCAAGGTCGACGCGCACCGCGCGCACGGCGTCCTGGCGCAACGTCGCGAGCAGGTCCTCGGGTGTCTGATTCGTCACCTGTAAGAACATCTCCAATGTGAGTTTCTGCGCCCCGAGTCGCTCGCCCAGGTCGTGCAGACGTTCGTTGGTCTCCGCGTTGATCAACACCTCGGGAGCGGCGTCTTCGGCGACGAGTTCGCTCAACGCGATCAGCGCTGCGTCACGCTGTGACATTTGCGCTTCGACGATCTTGCGCCGACGCATCTGCACGAGGATCGCTTCGCGCATCTCTTCGGCGCTCGTCCACTCGGAGTTCTCGGTGACCCACTCGTCGCTCAACGGGGGTAGCACCCTCTCTTGAACTTGCTTCAGCTTCAATTCATAGGTCGCGATAACGCCCTCGCCGACCGGCGCGTTCATCTTGAGATCTTCGCCGGCCTTGAGCCCGAGGATCAGTTCGTCGATACCCTCAGCGATCGAACCGGTGCCGACGGTGTACATGAAGTCAGTCATATCGAGCGGTTCGGCGTCCGTGGCGATCTGTTGAACGTGCACGTCCATCGTCACCAGGTCACCGGTCACTATCGGCCGGTCGACCGGGTTGAGCACGGCGTCGGTCTCGAGGTAACGATTGATCTGGGCGTCGACTTCACCATCGGTCACGACGGGTGAAGGAATCGTGACGCGCAGTTCGCGTTGGCCCTTGATTGAGATCTCCGGTCGCACTTCGACCTCGGCCTCGAAGGTGAGCTGACCATCTTCTTCGCCGGCGGTGATATTGATATCGGGTTGACCGATCGGGTCGATGAGCGAATCGGCGACCGCGCGAGCGTAAAAGTCTGGCAGGGACTCGCGAATCGCTTCGGAGCGCAGGACTGAAGTCCCGCCGATGTTGGCGATCAGGACGTTCTTGGGGACCTTTCCCTTGCGAAATCCCTTCACCGACACCTGCTTGGACAGGGTCTTCGCGGCCGAGTCCATCGCTTCGTCCATCTCGGCGTCGTCGATTTCGACGGTCAGCATGATTCGGTTGTTCTCTAAAAGGGTTGTCGTGGCGCGCATAGGAGAGACCATCCTACCGGAGCGACTGCAAACGCTTTAAATCATGGTGACGAGCGCGTCGGCGAAGGCGCTCGCCATCACGTGGTCCCCTCGGACGTCCGTCGCCGAGGCCGCCAGAAACGCCACCGCGCTGATTCGCCCGGCGGCGCGACGCCAAAAGAGTGCGACTGGCGTCGTGATTTCGAGCGTGGGCGTGTCCGCGCTGTCGCTGAGTGCGAGCGCGCGCCCGTCAACCACGCCAATCAACACCGACCGCGCGAGACGACCACTCAAGTTGACGCGCACCAGCGTGCTGTCGGGTGATTTCATGCGTTTGCCTACGATGAAGGGCAGCGTGGACTCGAAACGATTCACGACGATCTCTTCTCCGGGTCCGTGATCGTCCTCGGGTTGCAAGAGCGCGTCGCGGATGTCTTGGAGATGGATCCAGCTATCGACGACGCGCGTCTCTTGGAAACGATGGTACGGACGCTCCCCCTCCGGGCTCCAGCCGACCTTCTCCCACCCTGCATCGTCGAGCGCGCGTAACGCAGCGATTGAACGCGCGCACTGGCCGCGCAAATCGTCGAGTACGTCGATACCCGGTCGGTCGCGATTCGCCTGCACGAAGGCTTCGTTGAACTCACCAATGGGATTGTGAACGTAGTGCGGCCACTCGCCGCGGTGCGCGGGTACGGGTTCGCCGTGCAGCATCTTCTCGAATCCGACCAAGTGGCTGAGGACGTCCTTCATGCTCCAGCCGGGGCATGGCGTGAGCGCGTCATAGCTCTCAGGTGGCTGCGGCCGTACTAGTCGGTCGATCGAACCCCACGTCGTATCCAGCGCATCGATGATCCACTCGTAGGCCACGTCCGCCTCCACTGGTCCTGATCTCAGACTACGAAGCGGCGGCGGCGTGAATGACTATTTCAACGGATGTGTAACGATGGAGGGCACGGGGCGTAGCGCAGCTTGGTTAGCGCGCCTGGTTTGGGACCAGGAGGTCCCGGGTTCGAATCCCGGCGCCCCGACGAAATGGCATAGACCAAAGGTACGGTCTTGGCCGCCTTCGGGCCGAACGGGTTTCGCTGGTCGCGCGGGCTGTGTTTGCCGTCGACCTTCGCAGTGCCCCGAACTTGGTCGTCAACGACGAGTTGAACAACTTCATTTGGTGGGATCCAGCCGGCGAGCTTTGGGACGGGTTGAGTGCGCTCGACGCGGAGGTCGCTCGACGCTGTCTTACTCACGAAAACCCCGGTGTCACAATTGAACCATGAGCGAGTCGAACCCTGCGACCTTTCGACACGAGTCATTTAAGAACTCCTCTCCTCACAATCGACGCTCGTTCCTCACACGAACCCTCGGCGTGGGCGCGATTGCCGGAGCGGCAATCGCGGGGGGCGGTCTACCTCGAGGACCGACATTCGCCGACGACAACGACGACCTCGTCGACGACCCCGACAACCACCACGACGTCGGGCCCCGCGACTGCAGCGTCGTGGTCGCAACTTGGTGCGTCGCTCGCCGGTTCCCTGGTCCTGGCATCCAATCCCCGCTACGCCATCGACCGTCAGCTCTACAACTCGAAGTTCGTCAACCTCCATCCCCGCGCCATTGCCTACTGCGCCACGTCGGATGACGTCGCGAGGTGCATCGACTTCGCGACGTCGCACGATATTGCAATCGCCGGGCGTTCGGGTGGTCACAGTTATGGCGGCTACTCCAACAGCGATGGCTTGGTAATCGACGTCAGTCGTATGGCGAGTATCAGCGTTGACACGGCGGCCAACACGGCGCGCGTTGGTGCGGGCGCCAGGTTGATCGACGTCTACAACGTGATCGGCAACACCAACCGGTTGCTCCCCGGCGGCTCGTGCCCGAGCGTCGGCATCGCCGGACTCGCGCTCGGTGGCGGAATCGGCGTCTTCGGCCGCAAGTTCGGTCTCACGACCGACAGCATTCGATCGCTCAACATCGTCACGGCGGACGGCCAAATCGTGACCGCCGACGCGAGCGCCAACAGTGATTTGCTATGGGCCAGTCAAGGCGGCGGCGGCGGAAACTTCGGGATCGTGACGTCATTCGAGTTCAACGTGCACCCGATGCCCGAGATGACCTTGTTTACCTTGCAGTACCCGTGGGCGGCCGCGTCCACCATGTTGAGCGCGTGGGGACTTTGGATCAATGGCGCGCCGGATGAACTCTGGTCGAACTGTCAGTTGCTCTCCCAAGGGACCTACGGGTACCTGCCCCAAATTGCCGGCGTGTACTGCGGCTCGCCGAGTGAGCTCGCGAGCGTGCTCGCACCGCTGCAATCGATGATCGGCACCGCGCCGACTTACTCCTTCAGCGGTTCCAACAGCTATCTGAGCGCCATGGAGATCGAAGCCGGCTGCTCGGGCCTCTCGATCGCCGCGTGTCATCTGACGACGCAGAATCCAGCCGGCCGACTCGGTCGCGAGGCCTACTCCGCCAAATCGAGCTACGTGAACGCGCCCATGAACGACGCGTCCGTAGCGACGCTCATCGACGCGGTCGAGAATCTCCACGCGCACGCCCCGACGGTCGGCGGCGGACTCGCCTTCGACTCCTACGGCGGAGCGATCAATCGAGTGGCGAGCGACGCGACGGCCTTCGTCCACCGCGACAAACTGGCCTGCATTCAAGCGACGTACTCGTGGTCGAGTTACACGTCACCGTCGGTAATAGCGGCGGGCGCGCAGTGGCTGACGTGGCTCGGGGCCAACGTGTTCGATCCGACCTCGGGCGCCTACCAGAACTACATCGATCCGACGCTCACGAACTGGCCGAATGCTTACTACGGTTCGAACCTTCCGAGGTTGGTCTCTATCAAGAGCAAATACGATCCCGAAAACCTATTCACATTCGCGCAGTCGATCCCCGCTCACGCTCGAGGGGTTTGATCGGCTCCGCAGTCGTTCGGACGTTGGACTGATATATTTGGACTGATATATAAGGTCAGCCGAGGATTGGCCGATACCGATGCCGTAGTCACCAGCGACCAACGTGAACGCGCCGTGCTCGAAGACCTGTAGCTGCGAGCTCGCCGCGATTCCTTACAGTTACACCATTTCGCACTAAGTCCGCTGCTGCAGTGCGACCGCAACGGCCGACCATCGACGAATGGTCGATCGGCGGCCGTTGACGCGTCGTCGCTTCATCATTTCCAATCCAGGTTGGGGTGGTGCCAATGAAGTGCGGGCCTGTCGTTCCAAGGAACGATGGCGCATGAGAAATGTTTCGTAAGGGACGTCGTGTTCGACGAAGTGGTGCCCCCGGCAGGAGTCGAACCCGCAACCTGACGGGTAGAAACCGTCTGCTCTATCCAGTTGAGCTACAGGGGCCTACCGGTAAGCGTACTGAACGCCCTACGGCTTCTTGGCTCACGTGAAGAGCCCTGTGCAATACTGGTTCCACTTGGTGGGCGTAGCTCAGTTGGTTAGAGCGCCAGGTTGTGGTCCTGGAGGTCGCGGGTTCGATCCCCGTCGCTCACCCCACGTAACACCCGATTCCCCCGGTTCGTCCACGGGAGTCGGGGGTTTTTTCTGTCGCCTGTTCCAGTACTGACGAGTAGATTTCGCCTAGGCAACCTCGTGCGAGGTTCGACTGGAGAGACCAATGACGATCGTTCGTGACTCGTTCTACATCAACGGCGAGTGGGTAAAGGCCACGTCTTCTCAAACGTTGGAGGTGACAACGTCGGGCACCGGCGAGCTCTTCGCGACCGTGCCCGCCGGCACCGTCGAAGAGGCCAACAGCGCGGTTGAAGCGGCGGCCGCGGCGTTCACCGCGTGGTCGAACACGAGCCCGAAAGAACGGGGCGAGTTCCTGAAGCGCATCTCAGAGAAATTGGCCGAGCGCGACGACGAAATCGCATTGGTTATCGCCAACGAAGTCGGCATGCCGCTGATGCTGACCAAGGGAATCCAAGTTGGACTCCCGACGATGGCCTTCGCGGAGAACGCCACCCGAGCCGCCGAGTTCGAATGGGAAGAGGAGTCGGGCAACTCGACGTACGTTCGAGAGCCCGTGGGTGTCGTGGCGGCGATCACGCCCTGGAACTACCCGCTCTACCAAATCTCGCTCAAGGTCGCGGCGGCGTTGGCCGCCGGCTGCACGGTCGTGTTGAAGCCGAGCGAGGTCGCACCCATCAATGCGTTCATACTCGCCGACATCATCGACGAGGTCGGACTGCCCAAGGGCGTCTTCAATCTCATCACGGGAATTGGTCCCGTCGTCGGCGAAGCGATCGTGGTGCACCCGGAGACCGACATGGTCTCATTCACCGGATCAACGCGCGCCGGAAAGCGCGTGATGCAGTTGGCCGCCGAGATGGTGAAGCGGGTGTCACTCGAACTCGGAGGAAAGTCGGCCAACGTGATCCTCGAGGACGCCGACATCCCCGCGGCCGTTGCCGACGGCGTCTTCCAGTGCTACCTCAACTCCGGTCAGACGTGCTCGGCACTGACTCGAATGGTCGTGCCGCGTTCGAAGTTGGCCGAGATCGAGGACATCGCCGTGGCGACGTCAGCCGGCTTCGCACCGTCGGATCCCATCACGGGTTCCAGCCTGCTCGGACCACTGGTCAGCGCCGTTCAACAACAGCGCGTGCGTGACTACATCAACAAGGGCATCGACGAAGGGGCGCGACTGATCACCGGCGGCACCACTCCCCCGGAGGGGCTGGAGAAGGGCTTCTACGTACAGCCAACGATCTTCTCGGACGTGCGAACGGACATGACGATCGCCCAAGAGGAGATCTTCGGTCCCGTGCTCTCCATCATCCCCTTCGACACCGAGGAAGAAGCCATCGCCATTGCGAATGACTCGACGTACGGATTGGCCGGCGGCGTGTGGGCCGGAACCGACGAAAAGGCGTTCGAGGTGGCGCGAAAGATTCGCACCGGCCAGTTGGCGATCAACGGCGGTGCGTTCAACCCGTTAGCACCCTTCGGTGGCTACAAGCAGTCGGGCTTCGGGCGCGAACGCGGACTTTACGGCTTCGAGGAGTTTCTCGAAGTGAAGGCAATACAGCACAACTAATCCGTTGGGCTCCGGTCAGTGGTTAGACTCATCTCGCGCCGGTAGCTCAATTGGCAGAGCATTTGACTCTTAATCAACAGGTTCCGGGTTCAAGTCCCGGCCGGCGCACAAAGTAGAGTTCCTGATAAGAAATAATTTTGAGGGTTGTTTCTCTCGAATGGCATCACTCGAAAGTGCCAACATCCCTCAAATATCCCTCAATTCCTCCAGTCTCTAATACTCTTGTATTCGTGTCTGGAACCATGCGAGAGAAGTATCCGGGTATCTGGGAAGTGCGTTTTGATATTGGCGTCGCCTTCTCGGGTGTGTGCCTTCTCTCGAACCCGCAAATTTTCCAGCTTGGCCTGGAAGGTGGCGCGATCGACGACTTCCGGCATCCCGGACCTGTCGGCGACGTGATGCGCCAACTTTTTGAAGTTGATTGAATCATCGTTCACGATGGCCCCCACTTACATCTTGCTCATTGCCTCACGAAAGGAACTTACGCCCCAACAGGTCCTGCTGATACGAACGCCGCACTCCGGCGCTCAAACTCCTTCACCGCGCCGCTGCGCCAACTCTCGGCCAAGGTCGCGGATGTAACTCGCCGGGGGCGGACGTCACGCGCGAAGTTCGCGCGGTTGAAGACAGGTCAGCCAATCTGCTCAGCCAAGGACACGATGATCCCCTCCGGACCACGCACGTAAGCCATTCGCCATTTGTGCTCATATTGGGCGATGTCCCCGACCAGCCCGTAGCCGCCCGCGGCCAACTCGTCGACGGCCGCCTGGAGGTCGCCGACCTCGAAGGCAACGTTGCGCAGCCCAAGCTCGTTGGCCATCGCGGCGGGCGATCCGGGCTCATGAGCGGGGTGGACGAAACTCGAGAGCTCTAGCCGGGTACCTCCGTCGGGCGGCCGAAGCATGATGATCTCAGTGCGGGAGCCAGGGATGCCGATGACCGTGTCGAGGAATTCGCCCTCTATGAACATTCGCGTGCCCTCGACCTTGAAACCTAGCCCGACGAAAAACGTTGACACCTTGTTGAGGTCCGCAACGGTGATACCAACATGGTCGAATCGGCGTACATGTGACATGGAGTCAATCCTTCGGCATCGATCTTGTGAACATACGCGAGGCTACGCGGACCCTGACCTGCGCCTTTCTCTACAGTGAAGTCGACTTCACGCGGTCGGAGATTGTCGGCGACGGAGGCCCGACGCAACGAGTCTGCTACCACTCACTGGAGGCTCGGCTAAACCGTGCCGGTTCTTGTCGAAGTGGGCGGATGAGGGCACCCTGCGAGCAGTGAACTACTCGGGTGAAACTTGGGGGTGGATGGTCTCACCTCGGGCCAACATCTCGACAAATTGGTCGATGCGCTTGGAGCGCGTTTCAGGTTTCTTGGCGTTTGCGAGCCTGTAGAGAACAGTCCGTTCTTGAAACTCGCCAAGAAGATTGCGAACTGCTACGTCCGAGTAGGCCTCATTTTAGGGACTCCTCGGGTTCCCGTG